>CABVDJ010000011.1 GCA_902497025.1 uncultured Collinsella sp.
GGGGGCCGCCGGCTCGTTATCGTGGCGGGCGCAGTCCTGGCGAGCTCGATGGGTCATCTCGCTAGGTAAAAAGATGGTTCGCGGTGGTATTGTTGCTGTGGGTTTAATTCGATATGAAAGGGTGACTTTGGTGTCCAAGATGGATTCTACGCTCTCCTATATTACTGACCAGTTGAAGGCACTGACTTCTATTGCTTCGCCTACGGGCTATACCCGTGCGGCGACTGATTATCTGATGGAGACCCTGCGCGATATGGGCTTTGGGCCCGAGCGTTCTAATAAGGGTAACGTGCTCGTTGAGCTTGGTGGCGAGGGTGAGCCGCTCGTACTGGCGAGCCATGTCGATACCCTGGGCGCCATGGTGCGCTCCATTAAGGACAATGGTCGCCTGCGCCCCACGACGCTCGGCGGGCATCAGTGGTCTACGGCCGATGGCGAGAACTGCACTGTCTACACGCGTGACGGTAATGTTTATACGGGGGTGGTCCTCAACACCGAGCCCTCGGCGCATGTGGCCGATGAGCCGGTCAAGACCATTGAGAAGAACATGGAGATCTTGCTCGATGAGAATGTCGACAGCAAGGACGATGTGCTCGAGTTGGGCATTCAGACCGGTGACATCATTGCCATGGATCCGCGCACCACGGTGACGGAGAGCGGCTACATCAAGAGCCGCTTCCTGGATGACAAACTGTCTGCGGCGATTCTGCTGGGTCTGGCGCGTGCCGTCGCTGCCGGCGAGGTGACGCTTTCGCGCAAGGTTTCGCTGCTCTTTACCGTGTACGAGGAGGTCGGCCACGGCGGTGCCTTTGTGCCGGCCGACACGCGCGAGATGATCAGCGTTGACATGGGCTGCGTGGGAGACGACCTGGGCTGCACTGAGCGCATGGTTTCGATTTGCGCCAAGGATTCGGGCGGTCCGTACAATTACGACCTGGTGACGACGCTGTCCAACATCGCGCGCGAGCTGGAGCTCGACTACGCGATCGATGTGTACCCGCACTACGGCTCCGATGTTGAGGCCACGCTTTCTGCCGGCTACGACATTCGCCACGGCCTGATCGGCCCCGGCGTGTACGCAAGCCACAACTACGAGCGCAGCCACATCGACGGCGTACGCAACACCTACGAGCTGGTCCGCGCCTACGTCCAGCGCTAGACGCACCGATAACGGCGCTGGCAAGTATGACTAGAAAGCCAGCGTCACCCACTCTCAATAAGTTGCGGTGAAATAGGGACTGTTTAAGCGTTTTAAATGCGAAAACAGTCCCTATTTCACCGCAACTTAGGAGGCAGACCGTTATCTCTGCACGTGCCGTAGTACCTCAACGGCGGCGCTTACCTCTATCGTGCGGCGCTCGAGACCGCGGCGGATGGCCTTGAGGCGATTGTCTGCCGTTGCCCATGCGCTTTGCGAGAGGATCTCTACTGCCTCGTCGACGAACCCATCGAGGTGCGATGCATCGAACCAGTCGAGTGAGTCGGCAAATGCCAGCTGAGTGGAAGGGTCCGGCCCAAACGGTTTGGCGGCAAACCCAAACTCCCCGGTAACGAGCATGGCGGCTGGCACGTTGTACCACAGGCAATTGCCGCTATCGAACAGCGGTGCAGGCCGTATTTCCAGCGTGTCGACGTTGCGGATGATGCCGAAGTTTCGCCAGTGGCGGTCGCTGTTGGCCAAGAGGGCATCGCAGACGATCATCTGCGACATAGATCTTCTCACGGCAGCTTCGTCTGCCCCGTGTCTGCCAAGATAGCGACAGTATCGATCGTATGTTGAGCTTCCTCGCTGGCCACCGAGTGCATCCCTGATATAAGCGGCCGGCACGTATTCCTCGCGGCCATTCAGAAAGTCATTGCATAGGCATACGGGCCCGTCGAACATGCGCTCGACCGTATAGGGAACAAACTCACCTTTGGATAGCAGACGCCGATGTAGAGCTGTTGCAACCGCCTCGTTAAACGGTCGCTGATCGTCCATTCCGCATCCTTTGACCAGGATACGGACGCCATTGCGGATCATCCAGGATTTGGGGAGCTCGCCCTCGGACGTATTGTCAGGATTTTTGAGTCCGATGCCCTCAAGCCAGCCTGAACGCTGCTCGGGCGCCGACCGTTCAAAATCGTTCTCGAAGTAATTGAGGTGCTGCCAATCGAGCTCGTCGCAGTCGACCGGCCTTAGCCAGTAGCAATCCGAAAGCGAAAAACCCAGGCATCGGACGGGCACTTCAATACCGCTGGCGATACCTGGGTCTCGATAGCGAGAAATCGTTGGCCTTAAGCTGCTGGTCTCGTTAAGTATTTACAATGTTAAATTTAGCATTTAGACAGAGCATAATACTTAACAAAGTTGCGGTGAAATAGGGACTGTTTTCGCATTTAAAACGCTTAAACAGTCCCTATTTCACCGCAACTTATTGGGGGTACGGCTATTTGAGGGCGGCGGTTACGGTGCCGCCGCCGAGGACGACGTCGCCGCGGTAGACTACGACGGCTTGGCCGGGGGCGATGGCTCGTTGCGGCTCGTCAAAAGTTAGCAGCATTTGCCCGTCTTCATCACGCGTAAGGGTCGCTGCCTGGTCTTTCTGACGGTAGCGGTACTTGGCACCTACGCGAATGCCGCCGGCGTCGAGTTCCGCCTCCATGCGCTCTGCCGGAGCGCTCCAGATCCAGTCGTTTGCCGTGAGCGCTGTGGCCGCCAGGTCCTCGGCCTCGCCCAAATACACGGTGTTGTTGGCGGCGTCGACGCCCGTCACATACACGGGATGCGCCATCGCGACGCCCAGGCCCTTGCGCTGGCCGATGGTGTAGCGCAGCGCGCCGTTGTGGCGCCCGACCACGCTGCCGTCGCGCCACACAATGTCGCCCGGTGCAGCGGGATGTCCGCAGCGGCGCTCGATATAGCCCGCGTAGTCACCGTCTGGAATAAAGCAGATGTCCTCGCTTTCGGCCTTCTGAGCGTTGGTAAAGCCCTGCTCGGCGGCAATGCGGCGCACATCGCGCTCTTTGTCTAGGCCTGCCAGCGGAAAGATCGTGTGCGCCAGGCGCTCCTGCGTAAGCGAATACAAAAAGTAGCTTTGGTCCTTTTTGGGATCTTCGCCGCGATGTAGCTGCCAGGTGCCATCTGCCGCCTGGCTTGTTTTGGCGTAATGTCCCGTTGCAATGTAGTCGCAGCCCATGTCCAGCGCCGCATCGAGCAGCGCGCCAAACTTAATGTGGCGGTTGCAGATAATGCACGGATTGGGCGTCAGCCCCTCCCGGTAGGCGCTCACAAAGCGCTCGATAACGCTGTGGTCGAACGTCTGCTGCAAGTCGAGCACGTGGTGGGGGATCCCGATGCGCTCGGCAACGGCCTTCGCGTCGGCGATGTCGCGGTCGACTTTGCTCATACCCGTGGCGGGGTCGGGCGCGGGGCAGGTGAGGCGCATGGTGGCGCCGACGCATTCGTAGCCCTGGCTTTTGAGCAGGTACGCGGTCACGCTGGAATCGACGCCGCCGCTCATGGCGACGAGCACGCGCTTGTTGTGCATGGGGAGGTTCTCCTTGGTGGCATGTGGCCAAAAAAGAAAAGCGGCGCGGGAGGCTGGTTCCGCGCCGCAGACATTGTAGCAAGTTCGGGCGTCATGTGGGACACCCTGTTGGGATGAGCCCAGGCTGCCAGAAGAGAGGGGAGACCGGCGTGCCTTGGACTCGTTCTAAGAACGAGAAGCTCTAGTCCTGGAACAGTGCCGTGGACAGGTAGCGCTCGCCCGTGTCGGCAAGCAGGGCCACGATGGTCTTGCCCTCGTTCTCGGGGCGCTTGGCCAGCTGTAGTGCGGCCCACACAGCGGCACCGGACGAAATGCCCACGAGCACGCCCTCCTTGTGGCCCACGGCGCGGCCGGTCGCAAAGGCGTCGTCGTTCTCGACGGGGATGATCTCGTCGTAGACCTGGGTGTCGAGGACGTCGGGCACAAAGCCGGCGCCGATGCCCTGGATTTTGTGCGGGCCGGCCTGGCCCTTGGAGAGCACCGGGGAGGTGGCGGGCTCGACGGCGACGACCTTAATCTCGGGGTTCTGCTCCTTGAGGAACTCGCCCACGCCGGTCACGGTGCCACCGGTGCCAACTCCGGCGACGAAGATGTCGATCTGGCCGTCGGTGTCGTCCCAGATCTCGGGGCCGGTCGTGGCCTTGTGAATGGCGGGGTTGGCGGGGTTCACAAACTGGCCGGCGATGATGCTGTTGGGAGTCTCCTTCTGCAGCTCCTCGGCCTTGGCGATAGCGCCCTTCATGCCCTTGGAGCCGTCGGTGAGCACGAGCTGCGCACCGTATGCCTGCATTAGCTTGCGGCGCTCGACGGACATGGTCTCGGGCATGGTGATGATCACCTTGTAGCCGCGGGCGGCCGCCACCGAGGCGATGCCGACACCGGTGTTGCCGCTCGTGGGCTCGATGATGGTGTAGTCGCCGCCGCGCACGAGCTTGCCTGCCTTCTCGGCCTCGTCAATCATGTTCTTGGCGACGCGGTCTTTAACGGATCCGGCGGGGTTGAAGTATTCCAGCTTGACGAGCACACGGGCCTTGAGGTCCTCGTCGGCCTCAAAGTGGGTGAGCTCCAGAAGCGGGGTGTGGCCGATAAGCTGATCGATGGACGTGTAAACCTTGCTCATGGTGAACCTCCAAAGTGTTCAAGTTGCTGGTTGCCGTGTGGTTTTACGGCGTGTCTAGCAGCTAAACCCATAAACCTTATAGGTTGTTCGTTTAGCTGTTGGCAAGCATAGTAGACACTAAAGCCTAGTAATGCAATAGGAAATAGAAGATTATTACGAGTCGATTAACCATCTTGACCGGAACGGGTATTTTCAAACCCAATTTTTCGGCTAGAATTTCAACGGACTAAAAGACCGAAAGGCAGCACTATATATGTTGATTTCCACTAAGGGCAGGTACGCCCTGCGCGTTATGGTTGACCTGGCCGAGCACCAGGCGGCCGGTCGCATCCCGCTCAAAGAGATCGCGGCGCGACAGGGGATTTCCGAGAAATATCTCGAGAACATCTTGGCGACGCTCGTGCGCGCCAACATGCTTTCTGGCATGCGTGGCAAGGGCGGCGGCTACGTGCTCACGCGCCCGCCCGAACAGTACACGGTGGGCGAGATCTTGCGTCTGACCGAGGGCAGCTTGGCCCCGGTCGCCTGCCTGGATGGCGACTGCAAGGGTTGCTCGCGATCTGATGAGTGCCCCACGCTCGACGTGTGGAAGAACCTGGACAAGCTCATCAACGATTACCTCGACGGTGTGACGCTCGATCAACTTGTCGCTCCCAACCATGGCTACGACTACGTCATCTAACCCATACCTGCCATTTGGGGACGGGATGGAAATGGTAGATTTTCTTGCCCTCTGAGACTTGGCAAATAAGAAGGCCGCCCATTTTTGCGATGGGCGGCCTTTGATTTGGCCCGATGCGTTTGTGTGTCGGGGCGTTCTACTCTTCGGCAATACTATCGAGGATGCTGCGCATGATGGACACTAGGATGCTGCCCATAAAGGCCGAGCCAAAGCCGGCGATGGAGATGCCGACGCCCAACAGGTTGACCGACAGGTAGCTGGCGAGCTCCAGCATAAAGCTGTTGAGCACGAGCTGGAAAATGCCGAGCGTAATGATCGTGAGCGGCAGCGAGATGACCGTGAGGAACGGTTTGACGAACGAATCGACGATGTTGAGGAACAGTCCCACAAAGGCAAAGCAGACCCAGGCCTCGGCAAAGCCGAAGGGCTGGATACCGGGGACGAGGAACGTGGCGATCGCGATGGCGATCGAGGTGAAGAGCCAGTTAAGCATAAAGCGCATGGCGTGAATCCTTTCTTGCGCCGGGGTTGCTGGCGTCGCGTGAAGCGGCTTGCGGCGGCGACTTGGATGGTTGCGCGGGCGCGCCGCGGTGTTTGGGCGCTCATTGTCTCAAATATTCGTGGAGCTTACGTGCGCATTCGGTTTCTAAACGGCGTTCGTCCTGAAAAACGTGCCGCTGACAGAGAGTCTTGTCACTTTAGTTTGGTGGTGTGCTACACTGCTACGGGCAAATGGCCCATGCATAGTTTTATTGCATATTTACGGGCGAACGATGCCCGATGTCAGTATCAACTTCGATGCCTTATGGCGGGTTTGGCGGTGATCGATGAATATCGAGAACATGTTTGACAAGCCTGATGTCAAGCAGCTGGTCCACGCATTTAGTCTTTTGGACGACGAGAACGATATCCAGGCGTTTTTAACCGATATCTGCACGCCGCGCGAGATTTGCGATCTTTCTCAGCGCCTGCAGGTCGCGCGCTATCTGGACGAGGGCGAGCCCTATGTTGAGGTTCAAGCCCGCACCGGCGCTTCGTCCACCACGGTGAGCCGTGTATCCAAGGCGCTTAATGGCGAGTACGGTGGCTATCGCAAGATCCTCATCAAACTGGAGGATGGCGAGTAGGCCAGCGGCAAAAACGAATTGTGCAGAACCGTCCCTTCGGGGGCGGTTTTTTGATCCCTTGGGGACGGGGGAAATCTGTTGGCGTGGGGCAAATCTGTCCGCGTGGGCGGGTAGGATGGATGCATTGATTATTGCGAACGGTTTGAGTGGAGGACCATGCCTGTTCGAATCTATACCACCAATACCGGTACGGACTTGAGCGACGCCGAGGCGGCGTTGCTCGCCGACCTGGTTGCCCGCCACGGGCGTGCCGTTTTGCTGGCGCCCTCGTTTGCCGAACTCGACCTGTGCCGTCACGATGCTGCGGTTGCTGGCGTCTCGCTGGGCGTTGACTACAAAACCCCCGCGTCGTGGCTTCGTTCGCTGTGGGAGCTTATGGGCGATGGACGCAGCTTTGTCGACAAAATGCAACGCCAGATGCTGTTCTCGGACATGATCGCCCGTCGCGACGATGCCGACCTGCAGCCGCTTTCGCGCAGTCAGGGCACGGTGCGCATGCTCGCGCGCATGGCCCGCGATGTGCTGCCGGGCGTAGCGGGAACGGGTGCCGAGCGCTGCTGCGGCGACGTTTGCCAGCCCGATCCCAAGAGCGACGCCGAGGCTCGCGTGTTCGAGCTGTTGAGTGCCTATGCGAGCGGCTTGGACTGTCGAGACATGGTCGAGCCCTGCGAGGCGGCTGACCTTATGGCCGAGGCGCTGGCCGACAACCTTCCGGCGTGCACCCGCGCCGTATGCGTGCGCGGTATCACGTCGTTTACGCACGGCCTGCTCGAGCTGCTGTCGGCCGTGGCGAACAACGGGGGAGAGGTCGTTGTGCTGCTTGCTCGCGAGCAGGCGGCAATGCGCGAGGAACTTGCCGCGGCATTTGATGCCCGCGGTGTGCTGTTTGAGGTCGCGCCGCTGGGGGAGGGTGCCGCTGCGCCCCAGACTGCCTCCAAGTCCGCCGCTCAGCCTGCCTTTGTAGAGGTTGCCGGCCCTCACGCCCGCGCCCACGCCTATGTGGATGCAATCGATGAGCTGGTAAAAACGTGTGAGGACGCCGCGGTCGACGGCGGTGTCACGGCGTCCGCGGACCCCGTGCGCGTGCTCGTGGTGTCTGCCCGGGCGCCCCAGCTGTTTGGTGAACTCGCTGCCCGTTTGGCTGCACGTCATATTGCGGCCGAGACAACCGAGTTCACGGCGTTTTCCCAATCCATCGCGGGCAGGCAGTTCACGGCGCTCGCCAATCTGATCGAGCGCATGAAGGCCGCCGACGAGGGCACTGCCTCCAAGACCGAGTGGTGGCCCGCACCGGAGCTTACCGACTGGATTTACAGTCCGCTTTCGGGTGCCGATGCTGCCAGCGCGCGCACCTTCGACAAGAACATGCGCCTGTCGCGCGGCAAGACCACCACGGCCGTCAAGAGCCTGCTGCAGAGCGTGCAGGGCCAGGTCAGGGGCACGCGCAAGGCTGCCAGTGATGACAACTGGTTTAAGAACGTGCCGTGTGTGGTCTCGGACGTGTTCCAAGCGCTGTGGCGCGACAAACCCGTGACGGCGCTCAAGGCAATGCTCGCCGTCGCCGAGGCGTTGCCCGATCGCGCCCTTGGAGGCCTTGACGGTCAGGCTCGTCGCCAGGCGGAGACCGCCCTGCTGCGACATGTCATCGACATCCTTATGAACGATGCTCGCGCGCTCGACGTGTCGCAGGCCGCGACCGTGCCCGTGCTCGACGACGTTCGTACCAAGGTGGACACGCGCAGCACCGCATACGATTACGAGACCTACGAGGTCGACCGCGCGCCGCGCGCCCAGGTGCGCTTTACGTCGCTTGCCGATGCGGCAGCCCTGCGCCCCGACAGCTACGATGCCGTGCTGTTTGCCGACGTCGACTTGGACAGTTATCCGCTCTCGCATGAGGAGGGCCCGCTGGCCACGCTGACGGCCGAGCTGGGGCGCAGCGGCGTGACGCTTGAGCCCGCGGCCCTGCTGCGCGTGCGCTTTGGCCGCGCGATGCAGGCGGCACGCGGCCCCGTTGCGCTCGCCCGCGTGACCCACGATCGCCAGGCGCGCGAGTGCTACCCGGCTGCCGTGTGGACCGAGCTGCGGGCGCACGCCGAGGCCACTGGCGCCGTCAAGGTTGCGTGCGTGGGCGAGGGCGGTATCGTCGCCGATTTTGATCCAGCGGCCGGCGAGGGCATCGAGTGCAAGCGCGTCGCGTGCGAGGCTCCTCAGCATTTGAGTGAAGCGGCTGTGCCGTACCTGGTCCTGCGTCGCCGCGATGGCGAGGGCGAGAACGCGCCGCTCGTGCCGCGCCTGACGTCCGCCTCGCAGATTGAGGCGTACTCGACGTGCCCGCTGTGCTGGTTCGTGTCGTATCGCGTGAAGCCCCAGTCCATCGACGCGGGCTTTGGAAATATGGAGAAGGGCAACTTTGTCCACGATGTGCTGGAGCACCTGCATGCCCGCCTGCCCCAGGAGGGCATGGAGCGCGTGACGCCCGAGAATCTGCCGCGCGTTCAGGAGCTGCTCCGCGAGGTCTTTGACGAGACGTTGACCGAGCACGCCGGCAAGCGCGGCACGGAGGGCCCGCTGGTGCCGCTCTCTGCGGTGGAGGAGCGCCAGGTGGCCGAGATCTTGCCGCAGCTGGAGGGCGTGCTTGCCTACGAGTCCGAGGCACTTGCCCCCTTTGCTCCGCGCTACCTGGAGTTCGCCTTCAACGAGCTCAAGGTCGAGTATGCCGGTTGGCCGCTTGGCGGGCGCATCGACCGCGTGGACGTGGACGCCGAGAATCGTGCCGTGGTGATCGACTACAAGCATCGCACGGGCGTTGAGGAGTTTAAGCTCGCCGACCCTACGGTGCGCGACGAGGAATCGGGCACGGCGCCCATCGACGATCCGCGCTGGTTGCCGCCACATACCCAAACGCTCATCTACGCCCAGGCCATGCGCCGGGCGCTGGATTTGGACACCCGCGCGGCGCTCTACTTTTCGACCAAGGGCGGCAAGCCGGCATTGCGCGGTGCCGCGAGCGCCGAGCTGCTCGAGGAAGAGCGCGGCGACGGTCGCATCCCGGGCCTTAAGAAAGGTTTCCCCGGCGAGGGTGGCAGCATGGACTTCGACGCCCTGCTCGATCGCGTGGAGGCCGGCATCGCCGAGCGCCTGCGCGAGCTCGAGGCAGGTGACGTCGCCGCTGTCGACCCGACATCGGCGCAAGCCGCGCATGCGCGCTGTTCGTATAACCACCAAGGAACGTTTGTAAGGAGGGACGTGTAGACCATGGATCTTTCGACTTTGATGCCGCAACAGCTGCAGATTGTCAAAACGCTCGACCGTCCGCTATTTGTCTCGGCGGGCGCCGGTTCGGGCAAGACCTTTACCCTTACGCGCCGCATCGTCTACGCGCTCTCGCCCGAATCCGGTCCGTTCGTTGAACATCTGGATCAGGTGCTCGCTATTACCTTTACCAAAGATGCCGCGGCCGAGATTCGCGACCGCGTGCGCCGTGCGCTTATCGACGAGGGCATGGACGAGGAGGCACTGACCGTCGACGACGCGTGGATCTCGACCATTCACGGCATGTGCTCGCGTATCCTGCGCGCGCATGCGCTGGAGCTGGGCATCGACCCCGAGTTCACGGTGCTCACCGATACCGACGAGCTCATGGACCAGGCTGTTGAGCATGTGTTGGCCCGCGCGACGGCGCCCGATGCCGCCCCCGAGCTCGCGGCATCGCTCAAGGCCCTCTATGCCTGGTATCCCATGGCGGGCGAGGGCGGTTCCTTTGGCGCTGGCGCGACCATCAAGGGCCTGGTGCGCGACCTGCTGGAGCTGTCGAGCCAGTTGCCGGGCGGTATGGACGATGTGTGCGTGGCGCGCGGGCAGGCCGATACCTCGGCACTCGCCGATGCCTATCGCGCGGCGCTGGGCGCAAGCAAGGCCGCGACCGAGAAGGCGCAGATGGCACTCGACGCCATTGACGCGTTCGAGGCGAGCGGCAAGACCATGGCCGATGCAGCGCGACTCATGATGTCGTGCACCATGCCGCGCGCGAGCAAGGCATTCCCTAAGGAGCAGGTCGAGCTGCTCAAGGCCGAGGCCGCCGATGCGTTTATCAATATCGTGCTTGCCTGCGGTGGCCCGGCGCTCGATGCGCTGGTGGGCCTGGCCCGTTCCGTGGAGGCTGAGTATCGCGCGCTGAAGGCTGCCCAGTCCGCCCTCGATAATAACGACCTGCTGCGTATGGCCTACGAGGCCCTGCGCGATTACCCTGCCATCCGTGCTGCGTACGAGGGCCGCTTTAAGATGGTCATGATCGATGAGTTTCAGGATACCGACCAGATGCAGGTCGATCTGATACGCTACCTGACGGGTGCGGGGGAGCGCGCGCTGTGCACCGTGGGCGATGCGCAGCAGTCCATCTATCGCTTCCGTGGCGCCGAGGTCGAGGTGTTCCGTCGTCAGGAGCGCAAGGTGGGCTCGTCTGCCGCGCCCGAGGCGACTGCCGTGGCCGATGCCCCTGCCGGCGAACTCGTCAAACTCGTGCGCAACTTCCGCAGCCATGACGAGGTGCTGCGTTACGTGGCACGCGTCTTCGACGGCGATGACGGCGGCCTGATGCAGGGCTTTTTGGATCTTGAGGCGAGCGACGGCCGCAAGGACACGCTGGTGGCGGACGCCTCGCGCCGCCAGGCCCTCTTTGTTGCCGGCGGCAGTATGCAGGAGCGCACACAGGCCAAGGCCCGCGCGATCGCCGAGCGCTTCCGCGCGCTTGCCGATGCCGGCCAGCCCCAGGGCGGCATGGTACTGCTGCTGGGCCGCATGACCAACGCCGATGTCTACGCCCAGGCCTTCCGCGATCAGGGGCTCGACTGCGTCATCGCAGGCGGCTCGGTCTTTGCCCAGGCAGCCGAGGTGCAGACGGTGCGTGCCCTGGTCTGCGCGCTCGCCAATCCGGCCGATACGGCGCAGGGCCTTATGCCGCTGCTCGCCTCGCCGATGTTTGCGCTCGGCGCCCAGGAGTTCCTGGCGCTGGCGACCAAGCTCGATGGCGAGACGGGGGAGACCTCGCGCCGGAATATCGACATGGGCATCATGAGCGATTCCGATGTGCCGGGCTTGCAGGGCTTGCCGCTTGTGACGCGTGCCCGCGAGGTGCTGCGCTACGCACTGCGTCGCGTGGGGCGTGATTCGTTCGCCGCCATCGCGCGCGACGCGGTCAATGCCTCCGGCTGGTTCGTGCGCCTGGCGCAGCGCGGCCCCGAGGGCAAGGCCATCGCCGCCAACGTGCTCAAGGCGCTCGACGCCGTGGCCGAGGAGGAGGCCGAGTTCGGCAACTCGCCGCGTTCCATCGCGCTGGCCTTCGACCGCTTCTTGGCGGGCAAGGAGGCCCCGGGTGCCCTCAACGAGGAGGGCGACGGCGCGGTGCGCATCATGACGGTGCATGCCTCCAAGGGTCTGGAATATCCGGTCGTGGCGGTCGCCGAGTGCTTTGGCGTGCGTAAGTCCTCGGGTGCGGCACAGATGGGTCGCGTCGAGGGCGGAGCGCAGGTCGTGGCACTGCCGGCACGCTTCGACGGCGTTAAGCTTGCCGACGGTACCTTTGTGAAGGGCGACGACGTCAAAAAGCAGTTTGAGCACGCGTTTAAGGGCAAGGGCACGTCGCTGTGGCTGCCGCCGGAGCTCATGGAGGACGTCTGTGCGACGGGTTCTCCCGCCGAGGCATTTGCTCGCCTGCGCAACGACGACCTACAGCTTTCGCTCGAGGAGCGGGCTCGTCTGCTCTATGTCGCCATGACGCGTGCGCGCGAGCTGGTGATCTTGGCGATGGATGCCGGCGTGAGCCGTGGCAAGGTGACGGCGCCGACCTTCGATGTCGAGACGGATCTGACCTACGATGTCCTGCGCCGCATTCTGCCGACGGACGCTCTGGACATGCCGCAGCTCGATGCCGACCGCCTGGTGTTCGACAACTCCCAACCGGGCGACTACGAGCTCATTTCGCTTTCGGACTTTACCTTTGGCGAGCAGGCGTTTGAGGCCAACGCTTCGCTGGATGTCGAGGGCAGGCTTGTTCGTGGCGATGCCGATACAGATGCTGCCGACGATTCGGCCAGTACAATCGTCCCCGGTCCTGCCGACCCCAAGCCCGATTCGTTTGAGCTTGTGTATCCCCAGGCAGTGGGCGTGCGCATGGGCATCTGTCCGTTCCCGGCGCGTGACTCGTATAGCTACTCGTCAATCGCCGCGGCGCTCCATGCCGAGACAGAAGACCGTGCCGCCGAGGCGCGTGTGCCCATGGACGAGTCCGGCGATGATGCGGAGTCGGATGGCTCGGAGATGGCCGATGCAGACGTGGCTGCTGTCGAGCCTGTCGGCAATCCCATGGCGCTGGGCTCGGCCTTCCACGCCGCCTGCCAGTGGCTCATCGAGATGGGTGCCGATGCGCTGCCTGCTGAGCGTGCCGACGCCCTGGCTCGCCTGTGGTGCCTGACGCCGGAGCAGCGCGAACGCTTCGATGTTGCCCTGGACCGCTGGCTCAAGTCGGCTGTTCGTGCCGACCTGCTCGCGTGGCCGTGCGTTCGCGCCGAGGTGCCGTTCTTTTCACTGGGCTGCGAGGACGAGGACATCGCTCGCTACGGTGCCTATGCCGAAGGCGCCATCGACGCTTTGGCGACGAACCCGGCGGATTCGTCACGCGCGCTGGTCATCGACTACAAGACGGGCGGCACACCGGACGAGACGCCGGACCAGCTGCTCGAGAAGCACGCCCTGCAGGCGCGCGTTTACGCCGACGTGTTGCACAAGGCGGGCTTTGAGACGGTGACGGTCAAGTTTGTTCGCGTGGAGCAGGCGAATCCAGCCATCTTCGTCGAACCCGCCGAACCTCAAGTAGTCATCTACAATCTCTAGCCCTCAGATAACTTGCGGTGGAATACGGGCTGTTTTGGCCAAAAAAGCCGCCAAACAGTCCGCATTTCACCGCAACTGCAAGAGGAGCCGTGTTGGTTTGGCTAGGTTCGGGTGCTGTCCGTGCCGTGCGGTAAAATCGTTCAGTCAGAACACGAACCCGCATCGGAGCTCATCACATGGCATTCGTCCATCTGCACAATCACACTGTCTTTTCCATGCTCGACGGCGCAACCCGTATCCAGGATATGGTCAATCGTGCCGTTGAGCTTGGCATGCCCGCCGTGGCCATTACCGACCACGGCTACATGTACGGCGTACCCGACCTGGCGCTGGCCTGCGACGCCGTCAACCACAACACGCCCGAGTACAAAACCTGGAGCCACGACAAGGCCTTCTTGGAAAAGGACCGCCGCGACGAGCTGGTGGAGCCCGATCCTGAGTCAAACCCGCGCGAGCATGCCCAGTATGTGAAGGACATGGCCATGTGGGACGAGAAGGGCAACATCGACGAGCTCAAGCCGCCCCTGGTCATTAAGCCCATCTTTGGCTGCGAGGTTTACTTTACGCCGGACGAGACGCTCGCCCGCGACCACAAGCCCGAGCTCTACCACATGATTCTCCTGGCCAAGGACCAGGAGGGCTACGTCAACCTGATGCAGACGGTTTCCGAGGCCGCCGTGCAGGGCTTTTACTACAAGCCGCGCGTGACGCTCGACAACCTGCGCCGTCACGCCAAGGGCATGATCTGCACGAGCGCCTGTATCGCGGGCATCATCCCCAAATACATCGACCGCGGCGACATGGAGGGCGCCATCAAGTGGGCCGAGACCTTCCGTGATACCTTCGAGCCCGGTGACTTCTACATCGAGATCCAGGAACACGGCATCACCACCGACAACGGCCTGACTGACGAGCAGATGGACCGCACGCTCATCGACATCGCCAAGCAGGTGGGCGTCAAGGTCATCGCCACCAACGACTTCCACTACCTGCGCCGCGAGGATGCGCCCGTGCAGGACGTCATCATGTGTATTGGCATGAACGCCAAGGTCGATGACCCCAACCGCATGCGCATGACCGGCTCGGAGTTTTACATGAAGACCGAGGAGGAGATGCGGGCGATGTTCCCGTATTGCCCCGAGGCCTGCGACAACACGCTCGAGATCGCCGACAAGTGCTACGTTGAGCTGGACTGGGACTCTATCATCCTGCCGCGCTTTCCGTTGCTCGATCCCGGCGAGACGCACGAGAGCCAGTTCCGCCGCGAGTGCGAGAAGGGCCTGCGCCAGCACTATGGCGACGACTGGGCCACGCGCGAGATCGGTGGCGTCAACATCAAAGAGCGCTTTGAGTACGAATACAAGGTCATCTGCGACAAGGGCTTTGCCGCCTACTTTTTGATCGTTGCCGAGTACGTGCAATGGGCTAAGGACAACGGCATCGGCGTCGGCCCCGGCCGTGGCTCGGCCGCCGGCGCTATCGTCGCCTACGCCATGAACATCACCGCGTTCGACCCGCTCGAGAACGGCCTGATGTTCGAGAGGTTCCTGTCCCCGCAACGTACCGAGATGCCCGATATCGATATGGACTTCGACGATGAGCGACGCCTCGAGGTCGTGGAGCACGTTCGCCAGCTCTACGGCCCCGAGAAGGTCACCCACGTCATCACCTACTCGACCATCAAGGCCAAGCAGGCCATCAACGACGCCGCGCGCGTCCTGGACTACCCGGTCTACATGGGCCAGCGCCTGTCCAAGATGGTCTCGAGCGACCCCAAGGTCAAGCTCAAGCAGGTGCTCGAAAAGCAACCCGGCAAAGAGGATCTGTTTAACCCCGATTTTGCCGAGGCCTATAAAAAGGACGACGACGCTCGCCGCATCATCGACACGGCGCTCTCGATCGAGGGCCTCACCCGTGGCGAGGGCGTGCACGCGTGCGCCGTTCTGATCTGCCGCGACCCCGTCAACGAGCACGTGCCCACCAAGCTCGACACCAAGGGCGGCGTCGAGATTACCCAGTACGAGGGCCATACCGTCGCCGACATGGGCCTGCTCAAGATGGACTTCTTGGGCCTGCGCACGCTGACGGTTATCTCCAAGGCCAAGGCAAACATCAAAAAGAACTTCGGCATCGACATCAAAGAGGAAGAGATTCCCTTTGACGATCCCGAGATCTTTAAGCTCATGGGCTCCGGCCACACCGCCGGCGTCTTCCAGGTCGAGTCCGCCGGCATGACGGCCACGATCAAGAACATGAAGCCCACCGAGTACAAACACGTCGTGGCATTGATCGCCCTGTACCGCCCGGGCCCGCTGGGCGCCGGCATGGTCTCGTCCTACATCAACCGTATGAACGGCAAGGAGCCGGCCGTCTCCTACGACGACCGTCTGGACGACATCCTGGGCGAAACCTACGGCACCATGGTCTACCAGGAGCAGGTTATGCTCATCTCCGTCGAGATGTGCGGCTTCTCCAAGGGCGAATCGGACTCGCGTATCCGTAAGCCCGTGGCTAAGAAAAAGATTAAGCTGCTCACGTCGACGGTGCTCCACTGGGAGGATGGCTCGGACGAGACCACTTACGACCACTGGATGAATGGCGCTATCAAGAACAACTACACGCGCGAGGTCGCCCAGAAGATTTGGGACGATGTCCTTGAGTTCGCGTCCTACGCCTTCAATAAGTCGCACTCCGCCGGTTACGCCATCCTGGTTATGCAGACGGCATGGCTCAAGGCGCACTATCCGCATGAGTACATGGCGGCCGTTCTGACGTCCTATACGGGTAAGACCGACAAGATCGTGCACTACGTCTCGGCGTGCCGTCACGACGGCATCCCCGTGCTGTCGCCAGATGTCAACGAGTCCGGTACCGAGTTCACGGCTACCAAGGAAGGCGTGCGCTTTGGTCTGGCCGGTATCCGCGGCGTGGGCACCGGCGTGGCGCAGGCGATTATCGCCGAGCGCGAGGCGGGCGGTCCGTTTAAGACGCTGCACGACTTTGTCGAGCGCGTGGACTCGAGCCAGGCCAACCGTCGCGTGATCGAATCGCTGATCAAGGCAGGCGCCTTCGACTCCACGGGGTATCCGCGTCGCCAGATGATGCACTTTGTGGACAAGAACAACCCCGAGAACATCATCGATGCCGCGGTAAAGCGCCAGAAGGACCGCGCGAGCGGCCAGACGTCGTTCTTCGATATGTTTGGCGACGTTGAGGGCTCGGGCTTTGAGGTGAGCGTACCCGATCCGGATGGCCAGGAGTGGGACCGCCACCTTAAGCTGAGCCAGGAGAAGGAGGTCCTGGGCATCTATGTCTCGGACCACCCGCTGCGCCCGTTTGAGTATGCACTTAGCAAAGCGCGCGACTTCTCGTTCTCGCAGATCGACACCGGCTACGAGGTTCAGAATCCTACGGGCGGCACCATCAACCAGGAGATTCCCGAGGGTAAGGCGCTGTGGTGGGCCGGCATGGTCTCGAGCGTGTCCAAGCGCGTGACCAAAAACGGCGACCCCATGGGTATTGTGCAGCTCGAGGACATGGAAGGCGAGGCCACGGTCGTGGTGTTCCCCAAGACCTACAAGGAGGCCGAGGGGTACCTGTACGGCGAGGTCGATCCCGAGACCGGCGCGCAGCTGTCCGATGCGTTTGTGCGCATTAAGGGCAAGCTCGAGCGCTCGGACCGCGGCGACCAGATCATCGCGCAGGAGATCGTGCCGCTGGAGCTTAACGAGGAGAACAACAAGCCCAAGGTGTTTGAGGTCATGGTGCCCAACAGCCGCTTTAGCCAGGGCAATATGGCGCGTCTTGCCACGGTGCTTACCGCCAACCCGGGCGGCGACCGCGTGGAGATCTTTATCGAGCAGGTGGACGGGCGTGTGCTGCGTGCCGAGGTTCCGGCCAAGGTCAACGCACGCTCGATTCCGCTGCTGGCAGAGGCAAAGGCCATCGTTGGTAACCAAGGCAGAGTGACGGTGATCTAAGAGCGACCTTGCTGGTCCGCGCGAGATTGGAGGAAGTGATGGCGCAGGGGACGTTTGTGCAGGCGCTTCGTAAGGAGGCGGCGCTTGGCAGCACCTTTATGAAGGGGCGTTCGCTCATGCTCAACGGCGCCGTGCTGTCGTTTGAGGACTCCGGCTCGCGCTTCTCCAAAAACGTGAACATCGAGGGTTCGGTGCGCGGCTCGCGCGGCGACCTGTACAAGACGCACGTGGCGCTCGACATGGACGAGCACGAGGTTATCGACTACGACTGCGATTGCCCCGCTGCCTTCCGCTATTCCGGCATGTGCAAGCACGCCATCGCCACGGCGCTGGCGTATCTGGATGCCAGCGGCGCCGAGCCCGTCGAGGGTTTGCGCACACCGGTCCGCACGTTTACGGCGCAGCCGAAACAGCCCGCGCGCACCGCGCTCAAAGCGCCGGCCGTCAATCCCAACTTTCCCTTTCCGGCGCCCGTCCCCACGAGTCCCAGCCTCATGGCGGCGCTCTCCGATCTTTCGGACGCACGCATGGATGAGCTGGCGAGCATGCGCCGCAAGCTCGCTGGCAGTGTGGATCCCGATGCCCCCAAGGCGGTGTTGGAGCCCTCGTTGGTGCCGTACTACAATCCACTGTTTGCCGACCGCTTTAGTTGGGCGCTCGAGCTTCGCATTCGTTGTGGATCGGTCTCCTACGTGGTCAAGGATATCGACGGCATGGCCGACGCCTATGTCCGAGGCGGCACCTTCTCGTACGGCAAGAAGCTCACGTTTGTCCATACGCCCGAAGCCTTCGAGGACGTGTCGACAAAGCTGCTCAACCTTGTTGTGACGACAGTTGCCTATCTCGATGACATCACAAGCTCGCGTTCGGCGTCGTACGACTTTGCCCGCAGCGGTTTTGTCGCCGAGCGTCAGTTGCCGCTGTCCGAGCATAGCATCGTATATGTGCTGGACCTGCTGCGTGGCCAGACCATCTCCTTTGAGCCCGCCTGGTCGCGGGGGACGACGACGCATCGCGCCTATGACGTGGCGGTTGAGATGCCTCCGGAAGGGGAGGACGAGGCTCTGTCTAAGCGCCCACCGCTCCTTGCCGCCAAAATCGCGCCGGCGGCTGGCGGCAGCTACGATCTACGCCTGCCGGCCGATGCATACTGCTTTGCTTCGGGCGACGTTGCCTATCTGGTCGACACCCGCCGTGCGCGCCGCGCCGATGTAGCGTTTGCCCAGCATGCGGCGCCGTTCCTATCGCGCTTACTGCCCTGTCGCACGCCGATCCATATCGCTGTCGACCAGGTGGGGGAGTTCTGTCGTATGGCGCTGCCCATTTTGCGCGACTACACCGACCTTACCGCGCCCGCCGTGCTCGACACCGTGGCGCCCGAGCCGAGCTTTGCCATGGCAATCGGTGTCGACGACGGGCTCGTGACCTGCAAGATTACGGTTTCCTACGGCGACTGGTCGGCAGATCTCTTTAGCCTGGGTGCTCCGGGAAGCCCCTTCGAAGAACAGCGCCCGGGCGTGCCGCCGCGCGACGAGATAGCAGAGTTTCGCGTTATGGACACGGCGGCCCTGTATTTCGACTTTTACGAGGGCGGCCTGGCGTTTGAGGAGCGCGACGACGAGAGCCTGTTCTGCTTGCTGACCGAGGGCCTGTCTGCCCTGTCCGAGCTGGGCGAGGTCATGCTCAGCGACCACCTACGCCAGATCTCGGTGCGCCCTGCGCCCAAGCTTTCGGTGCGTGCCACCGTCAAGAGCAACCTGCTCGATGTTGAACTGGGCGCGAGCGGTCTTTCGGCGGCAGATCTTGCCATCTACCTCGACTCCTACAAGCGCCATCAAACGTTTGCGCGCCTTACGTCCGGCGACATCATTCGCCTGGACGAGGGCGCTCGAGCCGCGTTTGGCCTCGCCAAGGACCTGGGCGTCGATGCCGTCGACCTGATCGACGGCGTGTCGCTTTCCGCATCGAGCACCCTGTTCGTCGATAGCATGCTCGCGCGCACGCCCGCGCTCGAGGCCGATCGCGACGCTGCGTTCCGCCGTACCGTCGAGCGCCTGGACACGCTCGGCAAGATGGACTTTACGGTACCCGCCTCGCTCAAGGCCACGCTGCGTGGCTACCAGGTCGACGGCTACCAGTGGCTCGGCTCGCTTGAGCATCTGGGCCTCGGCGGTATCTTGGCCGACGATATGGGCCTGGGCAAAACGCTCCAGATGATCGCGCATATCCTGGTGCGCGTGGAGGCGGGGGACAACAAGCCCACGCTCGTGGTATGCCCGGCCTCACTCGTGTACAACTGGACTGCCGAGCTGGAGCGCTTTGCGCCCTCGCTGGATGTGTGCGCCATCGTGGGCGCCAAGGCTCAACGCCGCGTGCAGATAGCAGGCGCCGACGAGCATAACGTGGTCGTGACGTCGTATGACCTCATGCGCCGCGATATCGACGAGTATGCCGAGCGGGACTTTGCCCGCGTGGTGCTCGATGAGGCCCAGTACATTAAAAACCCGCTCACCCAGGTGGCGCGCGCCGCAAAGCGCCTGCCTGCCGGCGTGCGCTTTGCCCTGACGGGCACGCCCATCGAAAACCGCCTATCCGAGCTCTGGAGCATCTTCGACTTTTTAATGCCGGGCCTGCTCGGCACGCGCGAGTCGTTTGCCAAGCGCTTCGAAAGCCCGGTCGAGCATGCCGAGGGCGACAGTGCCGCTCGCCTGCAAGCGCTCGTGTCGCCGTTTGTGTTGCGCCGTGTCAAGGAAGACGTGGTGGCCGACCTGCCCGAGAAGATCGAGGATACGGTCATGGCGCAGCTCACCGGCGAGCAGCGCAAACTCTACCTGGCCAACCAGGACCGCATCGCCCAGCAGGTGCAGCATCGCGAGGCATCCGAGTTTAAGAAGGACAAGCTCAAGGTGCTCGCCGAGCTCACCAAGCTGCGCCAGATCTGCTGCGACCCGCGTCTGCACTACGAGGATTACAAGGCGGGGAGCGCCAAACTCGATACGTGCATGGAGCTCGTGCACGGCGCACTCGACGGCGGACATCGCATCCTGTTGTTCAGCCAGTTTACGGGTATGCTCGATATTATCGGTAAGCGCCTGGCCAAGGAGGACATCGCCTTCCTTAAGCTCACGGGCGCTTCGTCTAAGGAGAGCCGCGCCAAGATGGTCGCGCAGTTCCAAGCGGGCGAGGTTCCGGTCTTTTTGATTTCGCTCAAGGCGGGCGGCGTGGGCCTTAACTTGACGGCTGCCGACGTGGTCATCCACTACGATCCGTGGTGGAACGTGGCGGCGCAGGACCAAGCAACTGATCGTGCACACCGTATTGGCCAGCAACATACCGTGACCGTGTACAAGCTCATCGCCAAGGACACGATCGAGGAGCGCATTATGCAGATGCAGGAGTCCAAGCGCGACCTGGTCAACAGCGTGCTCGGCGGCGACGGCATCTCGTCGGCACTGTTCACGCGCGAGGATGTTCTGGCGCTGCTCGGCGGCGACGGGCGCTAGCCGCGCGCGGGGTGGGACTGCTGGAGTGGGCAGGACGGTCGACGCATTTTGGTCCGACCGCTTGCCTGATCCGTTATGTGTTCATTTGCCATGCCGTGGATGGTTCGCCTGCCTTTGGGCATAAGAACCTCAAGAACATCGGCACATCAGCAAAGGAGAACATCATGGCGAAATTCTTTAAGGACCCCGATGGCAAGCTCATTGCCGCCCTTGGCAACGACGTTGCAACCCCTGCCGGCTGCACGGAACTGACCGCAAACACTGAGGACGCGGCGCACGAGAAACACGTGCCTGTTGTCGAGACCGAGCGCGACGGTCACGTGATTCGCGCACGCGTTGGCTCGGTCGAGCATCCCAGCCTGCCCGAACACTACATTGAGTGGATCGCCCTTGAGGCCGAGGGCCGCTTAGAGGTCCATTACCTTGAGCCCGGCATGAAACCCGCGACGTTTTTCGCGGGCGGCTCCAAGACCGGTACCGTCTATGCCTACTGCAACCTGCACGGGCTGTGGTCCGCGACATTCTAGGAGCGCGCCCCCGCTCGGGGTATCATAGCTAGCATATGCACATGCAAGCGCCGGCTGCATTATGCGGCCGGCGCTTTTACTACGATTTCGATGGTTTACGACGGAAAGGGCTGGGCCATGAAGCTCGCGCTTGCACAGATCGATATGCGCCTGGGTGATATTGAGGGCATTTGCGGCCGCATCGAGGACCAGGCTCGTCTGGCCCACGAGCGCGGGGCGCGCGTGCTGTGCGTTCCGGCTCCGCTCTTTATGGGCGCCATGCCCGGTGGCCTGGTGGGCGCTGCCGACTTTGAGCACGACATGCTTGCCGGCTTGACTGGTGTCGCCGAGCGTATCCAGGAGCTTGACATGATCTGCATCGTGCCCGCGGCGGTTTCGTTTGAGGGCCAGCCGTTGCTCGACTACATGATGCTCAAGGACGGTCATGTGGTGCCGGCGCGTTCGAGCATTGCCCTGCAGCGTGGCGAGAACAACGACACACGTTGGGCGCCGCCGGTGTTCGACGTGGACGGCGTGCGCATCGCCGTGATTTTTGACTTGGACCGCGAACTCGAGATGTTGCCGACCGGTGTTGACCTCATTGCGTATTTCCAATTCAACGCGTTTGACATGACCGACCGTGAGACTGCCGCCATTGCCGCCGTTCGCAGCGGCGCCTACCGCAAGATCGCATCCAAGCGCAGCGTGTGGTTTGCCTGCATGGCGCCGGTCGGTGCCTATGACGAGTCGGTGTATACCGGCGGTTCGTTTGTGCTCGACGACTGCGGTCGCGTGGTGGCCCAGGCGCCGTGCTTTGAGGAGAGCCTGCTGGTTCAGGAGATTCAGCGCGGCGTGATGCTCGATGCCCTGGAAGACCACGAGCTGCCCGAGTTTCGCTCCGAGGAATGGCTGTGGCAGGCGCTGGTGCTTGCCGTTCGCGATAACGCCCGCGCCCGCGGTGCGTCGCGCGCCGTGGTGGCGCTCGAGGGCGACTTGCCGTCGTCCCTGCTGGCGGCGCTGGCCGTCGACGCTCTGGGCCCGCGCAATGTGATTGGCCTGGTGCTGGGGCGCAACCGTATCTTTACGCCGGCGCAGGAAGAAGCCGAGGCTGCCCGCTGTGCCGCCGTCCGCGCCATCGCCGAGCGTCTGCACATTCGCACCGTCGAGCGCGATGCACCGGATGCGGCGCGCGTGCTCGATCGCGACGTGTCGGCGGGCGATGCCGAGCGCCTGCGCTCGCGCACGCTGGGCCTGATGCTGGAGGATACGGCGCTCGAGCTGGGTGCGATGGCGCTGAGCCCGCTGTCCAAAACCGAGTACGCGCTGGCGGCGCCGGCGCTTTGCGGCGGCTACCAGGGCGACTTTGCGCCCTTTGGCGATGTGTACCTGTCGACGCTTGAGTTTGTGGCGCGTGTGCGCAACCGCACGTCTGCCGTGGTGCCCCAAGAGCTCGTGACGCTCAACGCAGTGGAAGATTGTATGGAACGCGTGCTGGCGCAGGCGCTCTCGACGCTCGACGGTCCGGTCGATATGCTCGACCGTGCGGCACAGCTGCTCGGCGGGCTTGAGCCGGGTGAGGTCGATGGCGCGCTCGAGGCGCACGTAGACCGCAATCGACCTTTCGACGACATCCCGATGGCCGCTGGCAAGCCTGAGGCCTGCTCGCTGCTGCTGATGCTCGTTCGACAGGGTGAGGCTGCCCGTCGCATGCTACCGACGGCGCCGATCGTCTCGGCCCGTTCGTTTGCCGAGCGTGCCTGGCCGTATATGCTCGCGTGGTCCGACCTGGGGCTTAACGGCAAGGAGCGTATGACGGTCGATTCGCTGGCGCGCGCCGAGGTGCGCCGTTTTGCTGACGAGGATACGAGCGAGCGCGTGCGAAACGAGATGATGGGCGTGCTGGGCGAGCTACTGGGTATTTCGCCCGAGCAAATGGAGGAGCTGCGCTCTGAGGACGGTCAGCGTCGTTTGCACGAGGGAATGAAAAAGTTCGAGGGCGAGGTTCAGGACGCCATCGATAAGATGATGGGCGGTCAGGGCGGCTCGCAGGGTGGGCCCCAGGGCACGCCGATGCCGCATCCGCCAGTAGATCCGAGGCAGTTCCCATTCTTTAGCCAGAACTAGGGCAGAAGCAATCTTGCTTTAAGCATCTTGGCCCCGTTGTGTTATTCTAGAACAGACGTTCGTGAATGATGCGCGGGGCCTTGTCTTGCGCTGTGCTTGTGGCGAGGGGAGGTTGGCTTGGTTATCTTGGGCATCGACCCCGGTTTGGCTCATACGGGTTGGGGGATTATCGAGGAGCGGCGTGGCGAGGTTCGCTGCCGTGCCTACGGCTGCATCGAGACCAGTGCCGGAAGTCCGCTCGCGGTGCGCCTGTCGCATATCGCCCATGACCTTAAGGATGTCGTCGAGCGTTATCGACCCGACACGGCTGCTGTCGAGAGCATCTACTTTGGCGCCAACGTTCGTTCGGCCATCCCCACGGCGCATGCCCGCGGTGCTGCGCTCGTGGCGCTTTCGGAGTGCGCGCTCGAGATTGGCGAGTACACGCCCATGCAGATCAAACAGGCTGTGGTGGGCACCGGCGCCGCGGACAAGCGGCAGGTCGCCTACATGGTACGCACGCTCACGCAGCTCGACCACGACCCGCATCCCGACCATGCCGCCGATGCCCTGGCTTGCGCCATATGCCACGTAAACCTCAGCCGCACCCGCGCCCTCACCGGTGGCGAGTTCTATCAACAGAGAGGAACCGGATACTGATGATTTCCCAGCTCCACGGAACGCTTGTCGAGTCCACGATGAGTTCTGCTGTCGTCGATGTGTCGGGCGTTGGCTTTGAGCTCGGCATCTCGGGCAGCACTGCGGCCACGTTGCCGACGCCCGGCGGCGAGGTCCGCCTCTACACGCGTATGCAGGTGCGCGAGGACGCCATGACACTTTTCGGTTTTTCCTCAAAGGATGAGCGCACGATGTTCGACCGGCTCGTGTCCGTCTCGGGCGTTGGCCCGCGCTTGGCGCTCGCCGTGCTTTCCACCTATACCGTGGGGCAGCTGTATTCGCTGGTGATGGCCGAGGACGACAAGGGCATGGCCAAGGTACCCGGTGTGGGCAAAAAGACAGCTCAGCGCCTGATCCTGGAACTCAAGAGCACCTTTGCCAAGGATAAGGGCTTTGTGCCGGTCGACGTGATTCCCGGCCAGGTTGCGATGCCGGTTCCCGCCGCCGCTCCTTCGGCGATTGATGATGCCCGTGCGGCACTCCTTTCCATGGGCTTTAGCCCGCAGGAGACCGATGTTGCCCTGAGCGGGTATGATGGTCAGAATATGCGTGTCGAGGATCTGCTCGGCGCGGCGCTTAAGCGACTCGGAATGGATGCGTGATGTGGGAAGCCGATGACTCTCAGGACCTGTGGGCGACGCCCGGCAACTCGCCGGCGGCATCCATGGCGCACGGCGAGCGCATGGTGGGCTCGGAGCTGACGGCCGAGGACCTCGATGTCGACCGCACTTTGCGCCCCCAGCGCCTGGACGACTACTGCGGCCAGGAGCACATCAAGCAGAGCCTGCGCGTGTTGATCGAAGCGGCGCAGAGCCGTGGCGAGACGCTCGACCACGTGCTTTTCTCGGGTCCTCCGGGCCTGGGCAAGACCACGCTGGCCACCGTTATCGCCAACGAGCTGGGCGCTCAGATCAAGACCACGAGTGGCCCTGCCATCGCACGCACGGGCGACCTGGCGGCCATCCTTACTAACTTGCAGCCGGGTGATGTGCTGTTTATCGACGAGATCCACCGCCTCAACCGTTCGGTCGAGGAGGTCCTGTACCCCGCGATGGAGGACTTTGCCCTCGATATCGTGATTGGCAAGGGTCCGGCGGCGCGCTCGATTCGCCTGGATATTCCCAAGTTTACGCTGGTAGCGGCAACGACCCGCTCAGGCATGTTGACAGGCCCGTTGCGCGACCGCTTTGGCATTTCATATCGCCTGGATTACTACACGGTCGAGGAGCTCGCGCAGATTGTGACGCGCTCGGCGACTATCCTGGGCGTGACGATCGACCACCCCAGTGCACTCGAGATCGGCTCGCGTTCGCGCGGCACGCCACGTCTTGCCAACCGCCTGCTCAAGCGCGTGCGCGACTATGCGCAGGTGCGCGGCAACGGTCCCATTGAGCTCGATATCTGCCGTCAGGCACTCGAGTTCTTCGAGATCGACGAGCTCGGTCTGGACTGGATGGATATTCGCATTTTGGAGACGCTCGCCAAGACGTTCTCCGGTCGTGCCGTGGGACTTACGACCCTTGCCAGCGCGGTGGGCGAGGACCCGGGCACGCTCGAGGATGTCTATGAGCCCTATTTGCTGCAATGCGGGTTGATGATTCGTACGCCGCAGGGCCGTCAGGCAACCCTTCGCACCTTTGAGCACCTGGGGATTGAACCTACCGTTTAGGGCGCTTTGTTTTGGCGGGCTGTTGGGCTATCGCTGGGCATCGGGTAAACATATCGCCGTTCATCGGTTATGGGCGTTTTACTATTGCGCGCCCGTGCTATGCTGAATTGGTCTTTTTCTCATTCGGTAACGAAAGGACCGCCCATGCCTACTGACATCGAAATCGCACGTTCCGTCACGCCGCTGCCCATTACCGAGGTGGCTAAGAACGCCGGCGTCGACGTAAAGCACCTGATTCCGTACGGCTTCGACAAGGCTAAGGTTGACTATTCACTGCTCAACGAGCCGACCGATCACCAGGCCAAGCTCGTCCTCGTGACCGCTATCAACCCAACGCCTGCGGGCGAGGGCAAGACCACCACGACCATCGGTCTGGCCGATGGCCTGCGTCGTCGCGGCGTCAAGAGTGCCGTGGCCCTGCGCGAGCCTTCGCTCGGCCCCGTCTTTGGCGTTAAGGGCGGTGCTGCCGGCGGCGGCTGGGCTCAGGTCATCCCCATGGAGGATATCAACCTGCACTTTACCGGCGACTTCCACGCTATCGGTGCTGCCAATAACCTGCTGGCCGCCATGCTCGACAACCATATTCAGCAGGGCAATCAGCTCGGTATTGACGTTAAGCGCATCACTTGGAAGCGCGTCGTCGATATGAACGACCGTCAGCTGCGCCACGTTATCGACGGCATTGGCGGTAAGGCCCAGGGCGTGCCGCGCGAGGACGGCTTCGATATCACCGTCGCCTCCGAGGTCATGGCAATCCTGTGCCTGTCTACGAGCATCAGCGACCTCAAGGAGCGCCTGGGCGAGATCGTCGTCGGCTACAGCTTTGCCGGCGAGCCCGTCCGTGCCCGCGACCTTAAGGCCCAGGGTGCCATGGCCGCGTTGCTTAAGGACGCGCTCAAGCCCAACCTGGTGCAAACGCTCGAGGGCACGCCCGCGTTTGTCCACGGCGGTCCCTTCGCCAACATTGCCCACGGCTGCAACTCTATCATGGCCACGCGTATGGCGATGCGCTTTGGCGATGTCGCCATTACCGAGGCCGGCTTCGGTGCCGATTTGGGCGCCGAGAAATTCCTCGACATCAAGTGCCGCATGACGGGCGTTCGCCCCAGCGCCGTCGTGATCGTCGCGACCGCTCGTGCGCTGAAGTACAACGGTGGCGTCGCCAAGGCCGACCTCAACGAGGAGAACCTCGAGGCGCTCAAGGCTGGCATGCCCAACCTGCTGCGTCACGTCGACAACATCCAGAACGTTTATGGTCTGCCCTGCGTGGTCGCCATCAACCGATTCCCGACGGACACCGAGGCCGAGCTTGCGCTCATCGAGTCCGAGTGCCAGAAGCTCGGCGTCAACGTTAAGCTTTCCGAGGTCTGGGCCAAGGGCGGCGAGGGCGCGCTCGACCTGGCCGATGAGGTCATGCGTCTGATTGAGCAGCCGAGCGATCTCAAGTTTGCCTATGAGGACGGCGCTGATGTCGCTGATGCCCTCGAGGCTGTTGCCACCAAGGTCTACCGCGCCGACGGCGTCGACTTTACGCCGGCTGCCAAGCGCCAGCTCGCCGAGCTGCGCGAGAACGGCTTTGGCAACCTGCCGGTGTGCGTGGCCAAGACGCAGTACAGCTTTAGCGACAACGCCAAGGCCCTGGGCGCTCCCGAGAACTTCCGCATTACGGTGCGCGAGCTCAAGGTTTCCGCCGGTGCCCACTTTGTGGTCGCACTGATTGGCAGTGTTCTGACCATGCCGGGCCTGCCCAAGGTCCCCGCGGCCGAGAACATCGACGTCGACAACGACGGCAACATCACCGGCCTGTTCTAAGCTCGCTGCGCATAGCTGCTTGCTTGCCCCGCCGCGCCCACAAGGCCCGGCGGGGCTTTTTGATCCTTAGGCCCGCGCATGTCTTGTAGATACCGGCGGGCTCCGTCCATCATAGGCTTTTGCGCGGGTAGAATGCATGGATAACTTGAGGCTCACGCGCGACGGAAAGGAATCGTTGCATGGATCAGGACAAGACAACCGTGATGGGCGGCTACGGTTCCGCGCAGGCTGGCGATAGCGCCGATGCGACCCGCGTTGTTCCCAACCCCGGTTATACCGACCCCGCCGCGACGCAGCCTTCTGTCGAGCCCACCCGGGTTATGGGCTATGGCGACACGGCGCAGGATTCTTACGCTGCATCTTCGCAAGGCCCCTATAGCAACGCAGCTCCGGACCCGTTTGATTACGCGCCGCAGGATTCTTATGCCGCCTCGACGCCGAATCCCTATGATGACCTGCCGCAGAATCCCATTCCGCAGCCTCAGCAGACGACGTATATGCCTCGCACGGCGCAGCCTCGCTACGAGTCGCGCCAACCGTATCGCGAGTACCCCAAGTCGATTCCGCAATATGGCGAGGACGAGGAGAAGAAGCCGTCGCGTTCGTCGAGCGTGATCAAGAAGATCCTCATCGTGCTGGCGATCTTCTTTGCGCTGTCGGTTGTGTTTGCCATCGTGTCGGGCATGCTCAACAAGCGAGGGAGTTCAACGGCCGATACCACTGCCGAGCAAACTGAGTCCGCCTCGTCTAGCGCCGTCGATCTGAGCGATATCCCGGGGCAGTACTGGTCCAACGCCAAGAAGATCCTCAAGTCGCGCGGCGCCGATCTTTCGAATGCCGTGGTCCTGACTGATGATGGCTCAACGCCCGTCGTCGATGCCAACTGGGTCGTTACTTCTGCCTACTATAACGACAACGGCAACCTCGAAATTCAACTCACGCACAAGAACAGCTCGGGCAACTCGTCCGACGGCCAAAGCGGTACCGACAGTTCGAGCTCCAATACGCTGGAGGACTTGAGCAACAAGGCACAGGAGTTGGGAGACAAGGCGCAAGAGCTGGGCGACACGGCACAAAACCTGGGCGATACCGCGCAGAACTTGGGCGGCATGGCGACGGATGCCTGGAACGCCCTGCAAAACGGCATCTCGGGCGCGCAGGGAAACTAGCGGACGAGCGGAGCGGGGCTACAGCTGCTCGGCCGGACGCTCGGGCGAGCTAAAGCCTGAGTCAAACGTGACGACGCACGAGGCATCGGGCCTGCGTTCGTGCACGATGCGCGTGACAAGCTCCAGCAGCTCCTCGTCGGATATGTCAAAGCCGTCGGGACGCACCAGGTCAAACGAAACGAACCCGTCGTGCTCGTGCAGGTCGTGGATGGAGAGCGCGGGATCGATCTGCATGACGCCGCGCTTGACCCAGCCGCGCAGGTCGTCGCCGGTGGTGGCGATGGGGTCGCAGTGCAGCGTGATACCAATGCCCATCTGGCGCTTGATATCGTGCTCGATGGTGTCCAGAATCTCGTGGTGCTCAAACGCGTCGCCCTCGCCAGGCATCTCCACGTGGGCGCTGGCGAACTGACGACCGGGGCCGTAGTCGTGCACCATCAGGTCATGTGTGCCCAAGACCTGCGGATAGGACATGATCTTGTCGCGGATTGCCTGGACGAGCTTGGGGTCGGGCGCTTGCCCCAGCAACGGGCTGATGGCGTCGCGCACCAGGCCCAAGCCGCTGATGCAGATGAAGATGCCCACACCCAGGCCTGCCCAGCCATCGAGGTCAAAGCCGGTCGTCTGCGAAATAAGCGCCGCCACCAAGACCGAGCCCGAGGTGATGACGTCGTTTTTGGAGTCCTGCGCCGTGGCGATGAGCGTTTCGGAGTCGATGCGATCGCCCAGCGTGCGGTTGAACGCTGCCATCCAGAATTTGACGAGCATGGACAGAACAAGGGCAGCCATGGAGAGCGCCGAATACACGGTGGGCGAGGGCTTGATGATCTTGGTGATCGACTCGAGGATTAGGTTGATGCCGACGGCACAAACCAGGACGGCGACAAACAGACCAGCCAGGTACTCGTAGCGGCCGTGGCCGTAAGGGTGGCCCTCGTCTGCCGGGCGGCTGGCAAGGCGGAACCCGAGCAGGCTCACGATGTTGCTCGAGGCATCGGAGAGGTTGTTGAAAGCGTCGGCGATGAGGGAGACGGAACCGGCGAGCAGGCCCGCGATGCCCTTGGCCAGGCACAGGGTGATGTTGAGGCCAATGCAGATGAGGCTTGCGGCAAAACCCGCGTTGGTGCGGCAAGATGCATCGACCGGCTCGTCCTCGCTGCCGGGAACAAGCGTATGCACCAGCCGATTTACAAATAGCATAGCGGTCGTCCTCACAATCATGTTTAAGGGGATAGTGTAGCTCGCGCGGGGGCGCCGTGCACCGATGCTCAGAAAATGCAGCAATAGTCTGTCGGCGCTAACGAGCGAGCCTTCTCGTCTGCCTGGGTGGTCCATTTTGGGACACATGGGTATGGGCATGTGCCTGTTTGCTCGACATACTTAATGTCGACAGCCCCTGTGCAAAGGAGGACGTTTCCATGGACGAGATGTTTGCCATTAAATGTCAAAACTGCGGCGGCCCTATGTACTCACACCAAGCTAAGCGCAGCTTTGAGTGCGCTTATTGCGGTGTGGTCATTCCGTGGCAGGCGGACGCTGGAGAGCCCAAGAGCGCTTTGGGCATTCGCCATACGCCGTTGACGGTGGTGGATGGACTGCTCAAGCTCACGCATGTGTCGCAACTCGAGCGCCCGGAGGACCCGGACTGGTATTTCTTCAATTCGCACTGGCGCAATCAGTCGGTCCTGGAACATCTGCTGTGGGAGGATCGCGGCACGGCGCAAGAGTTCCAAGAGGCCACGCATGTGAGCATTCCTTGCCCCTTCTGCGGAGCGTCCTTTGAGGGCGAGTCAACGCAGCGTGTGTTTGAGTGCCCGTCCTGCGGCAACAAGATCGGCGTTGCCGACCTACTCAAGCCCGGTACCTTCAGCAAGCGCCTGACCTTGGGCGTTGGTGCGGAGTATGTACCTGGGCAGGGTGTTCCCTGCGAAATCTCGCCGCAGCAGGCACGTGCCAACGCACTGCAGCTGGTGTGCCAGTACCCCGACGTCTTTGCCGAGCACGACGTGGAAGATGCGATCCAAAACGACATGATGCTCTTCTATTTCCCCATGGCGCTGGCGGACCTGCGCATGATGGCGAGCTTCCCGGGTAAGGGCCTGAGCAAGGAGACCCTGGTGTACTACGAGGTGCTCGACTGGGCATACCCCAGGGCAAACTACCTGGACGTTCGCCTCATGGGCATTTTGGAGCCATGGGACTTTGCCAAGGTTGGGCCGTTTGACCCGGCCATGCAGGAAGGTAACTTCCGCGTCGTTTCCGTCGATGCGTCCACCAAGGATCAGGTGGTCATTGATAAGCTGGCGCTCGATATTGCCGGCAACGATGCCGAGGCGACCCTGGGGCTCAATAAAAAGAGCATTCGCACGTGGGCGCGCAAGGCTCGCAAGCACAAGGACGGCCTGGTGATGGTACCGGTCTACTTTGTCGATCGCCCGGCGTCGGATAGCCGCGACGGCGAGCAAGTGCGCATCGCCGTGAACGGCCAGACGGGTCGCGCGGCCGCGGTGGTGTTTGGCGACAAGCGCGAAACGCATATCGTGGCGCCGCTCAGCCCGAGCCTGCATTTGTCCGGTGAGAGCACCGTACACGCCACGCCCATCGAGGTCAAATATGTTAAATCTCCGTTCCTATACCAGATCGTGCGCCGTGGAGGCGGCGAGCAACCGCGCCAGGTTGCAGCGGTGGCCGAGGGCTCCTGCCGAGAGGAGAAGCCCAAACGCCGCGGCCTGCTGGGTGCGCTATTTGGGAAGTAGGGGAGCGGTGCCGGTTGGCACCGTAACGTGATGGCCGGGGGTATGGGGCGGCTCTCAGGAGTGCGGGCTGCCGTCTGATTGTTTGAGGGTGCCAGATATAAATAAACGGTGGAACGGCTGCAAAAGAGCCGCCCCACCGGGTAAAATCAAAATGTGCCGCGGAACCCGCTCCTCAGTCGGTCAACTTTGGAAGCGCGGGCAACGCAGGTGCTATCGTCTTAAAGGGTCGGCTGCAACCGGCCCTTTTCTGTGGCAGCCAATGGAGCCACATCAGACGAAGGCCGCGTCTTTGCCTGTCAGGTCACGCTCGCCAGCCACGACTAGAATGTCGTTGCCGGCGTCCATGACCGGTATTGTTTCGTAGCAGCCGTCGCAACCGCGAGTGCGCCTGCGACGGCTGCGATGGTTTCGGTCGCAACGTGCTGCTACCCTTGCGTTTCGCCATTAGTCGCTTCGTTGATGGCGCGGTACTCGGCACTCAGTTCGCGTGCCAACTCTTCCTTACTTGGAAGATACGGCAGGTATTTGGCGGCAAACACTTGGTCGTTGTCTTCGGGCAGCGTGTACTCGACGATCGAATCGCTTTTGTCCGCGCAGAGCACGATGCCTATGGGCGGATTGTCGCCTTCGTTCATGAGCTCGCGCGTGTAGTAGTTCACATACATTTGCATCTGGCCCAGGTCCTGATGCGTAAGATCGTCCGTCTTAAGGTCGATGAGCACGAAGCAGCGCATCAGATAGTTGTAAAAAACAAGGTCAATATAGAAATGGCGCCCATCAAAGGTGATGCGCTTTTGGCGCGCCTCGAAAGCGAAGCCACGGCCAAGCTCCAGCAGGAACTTCTGAAGATGCGTGATGAGCGCCTGCTCTAGATCGCTCTCGCGAAACGCAGCATCGTCCGAGAAACCTAAAAACTCCAGTACATATGGGTCGCGGATGATATCCTCGGGGCGATGGGTCGGGGCGCTCTTTTGGATTTCCTGGGTGACGGCCTCTTTGTCTTTGCTGGCAAGTAGGCGCTCGCGGAACATGGTGTTGATCTGGCGTTCGAGCTGACGCGTGCTCCAGCGAGAATCGGCACATTCGTTCATGTACCATGTTCGAGCATCAGGGTCGGTTATACGCGATAACCTGCGGTAATGTGTCCAATTCAATTCGGAACGCAGCGCGTTCCGGATTGGGAACGCAAGATAAAACTGACGCATGTATCTTAAGCTTCTGGCGTTGAAGCCTCTGCCAAAATCCTTAGTCAATCTAACGGCAAGTTCGTCGATCAGTGCATCGCCATACTTGGCGCGCTCCTCTCCGCCCTGTTCATCAACAATACTCTTGCCGATCTCCCAATATGCCTCAACCATCGCAAAGTTAACGGCGGTATAGGCCTTGTCGCGAGCGGCGTTGAGAATCGAGGAAACCTGCTTGTAAAAACCTTCGGGCACGATTGCCGATTCTCCACGGTTTACCAGTTCGCCCATCACTGTCGCCCCACTTTCCTCTTGTGGAATGCATCTTTATCGCATTTAGTTTAAAGCCTCGCGCGGACACGAATTGCTTTGCTGTCTGGCACCTTCGCATGGGAGCCTTGCGGTGACTAAAATGTGGCCATAGAGGCAGTTTTAGCGAACCTCGCGGGAGTGACGCGTATGGACAACAACACGCTGCTGTTCCAGGACAAAGGTTCGGGTAGGTTTAAAGACGTCAAGATCTACCCTAACCGCATTGAGGTACTCAAGAAGGGCACTTTTGGCGGCAAGCACACCGAGATTGTTTATCTTAAGGACATTACGGGCGTCAATGGAATCAAAGGCCGCGATGTTTTTCTGCGCAATCGTCTGTTGACCGCTTGCGTCTTTAGCCTGAGCAGCCGTGCGAAGGCCCAGGAGTTTGTTAACGCGCTGAACATGGTGATGTAGCCGATAGCGGCGTTCGGGCCAAGGTAAAAATCGGGGGCACAGAACGGTGTTCTGCGCCCCCGATTGAGTCGATGTGTCTAAAAGGCCGGCTTGCCTATTCGACAACGTCCTCGTTGTTTTCACCGTCACTGGCAAACATCGCCGCGCCGGCGACCGTTGTCGCCACGGCGGCAGCGGCGAGCCCGGCGGCGATACCAGAGCCGTCGCCCGTGTCGGCGAGTTTTCCGCCCGAGTCCTTGCTCTTGTTGCCGCCGCCGTTCTTGTCGGCGCCGTCTGCGTTGGAACCCGTGCCGCTGCCGGTGCCGCCTGCACTGCCCGAGGCCGCTACGGTAAAGCTTACGGCTCCATCGCTGGCGAGCATGTAGTTCTGTGCCGCGTCGCCCAAAAGGTCTTTCGCGCGCACCCAGTACGTCCCTGCGGCAAATGTTTCGCCCTCGGCCATTGCCGTGCCCGGAGCGCCGTTCGCGTCGTGCACAAACTCGAGCTGGGCCGTGCAGGCATCGGTTTCGAGCTTGCCCTCGAGTGATGCCGCAATCTTGGCGCGCACGTCTTCGCCGGCCTTAAGGCCTTCGAGTCCCTCAAAATGGGGCGTCAGCGCGCGTCGATCGATATCGATGGGCACAGAGCCCTGCAGCCCCGTAACGGTCTCGTTGCCCAGGGCGTCGACATCCACGTATTCGATGGCAAACGCGCTGCCAGAAGCGGCCACGTTGAGTACGTTGCTGCTGTCGACAAGGCGGAAATGGCCCTCGCCAACGGTCTTGCCATCTTGGAGCGAGGCATCGCTCAGCGAGTCTCCATACGTCATGTGCATGCGGTCCGGGAGGCAGCATGAAACTGTTGGCTTGTGCTTCGCGTCGTAATTGCGTTGGTAGATGCTCCGGGCCAGTGCCGAATCGACAAAGTCGGACGCGATAATGCCAACGTGCTTGAGGCAATCTGACTTTGTTTTATCGCTGCCGCTGGGATTGATGTACTGGCTCTTGTACAGATGCTCGTTGACCACTCGCGCCGCGGTAAAAGGATTGCTTCCTTGTTTGTAATTCGTGCAACTGGTGTAGTTGATAGACCAGCAGCGTTCCAGGACTTGCACCTTGGCGCCATCATTGTCCTCGACGTCCACCTTGTTGCGCGTGAGATTGGTCGTCTCTCGCAGCGCCATATCGACCCAGCTAATCTTGTCGGTTCCGGTGCATTCAAAATGGTCCTGGGCGTATACCTTGGTGCAATAGGGCTCTTTGTCGCCCGCATTGCCCGTAGTCTCAAAGCCTCGCGCGTCTTGGACGAGGCACATCGACTGCCCGGAATGCGCCTTGATTTTGTCGTCCCATTGGGTGAGATCGAGGCCCCACGTGTGGCTGCTTACGCTGTTGCCGGCGAGTACAAATCGACGCAGCAGGACGATCTTTCCGCGCACCTCGTTCAGTGTGGGGATTCGGCTCGACGTGTAGAACAGATCGGGATTATCGTGCATAACCTTGGCGAAAGCCGTCGTAACGCTTTCGTCGGTAGCCTCGTCGTTGCCTCGTGACGCAAGCATGATGAGCGCTTCTGACGGGTTTTCGTTCAAAAATGTTTTGAAGTAACCGATGACATCGGAGAGATGCATAAAGCCCCCGTCTTTTTTGAGCAGGTAGCATCTTCCATGGTCGATACCGGGGTCGCCGTTCTCGTCGTTCCTTCCGAGTCGGATATCAAAATAGCGAATGCCTTCGAGCAACTGCGTCGGGATGTAATCCTGCTGGCACTTTGCTTGTGAGGATTGGGGCTCGGTGTCGTTGTCCACGCTGCAGGTGCCCGAATCATGCGTGCCCGGGATACTCAGCTCGTCGAGGTACTTGTTGTCGTCGACGTATTTCATCCAGCATGGTCCGTCGACGTAGCTGCTATACGTGGTCCAGTCGATACTTCTAACTGTGGTATTGATCTTGCCCATGTCGTAACCGACAAGTTCTAGCTCCCACGGAATGCTCTTACTCTTATGGCAGATCTTATTGTTGTCCTGGTCTTTGCCGTCCGATTCTATTGCCAGGTACTTAATGTCTTTTTTCTCGGTTTCTTTCTCGACCGTGCGGTCTCGAATGATATAGGTTCCGTTTGATTGACGTTCGAACGCAAAAGCGCGGCTGGGCTTGTTGTCATACTCGCCGCCCCATACGTGGATGACCTTTCCATCTTTGTCCGAGTCGTCGTCGACCGACCAAATGCTGTAGCCCGTCTTTTTATGCTCTTCGAAATTGAGCAAGGTGCGGATAGCATACCAGTTTGTATCGTCATTCTTGGTCGTTACGTTCTCAAGGATGAGCTTGCTGGACGTGCCGTCGTTAAACAGGTGGCAGACGTTGCCGCGAACGTTGCCGTCTTGGTTGACGCTCGCGGTGCGAAAATAGCCCGCGGGGCGAAGGCGAATGACGAAATTGTCGAGGCTGTCCGACGGTGCGGGTGTGTTGTCTGCAAATGCCGTTCGCAGGGGAATGCCCGGCGCTGCGGTTTCAGGCAGGCTTGCAAGTGGTGACAACGCCGCAAGCCCTAGGCCCAGCGTAAACGCTCGGCGGCTGATGGCATGGTGTTCGGTCATATCTCCTCCGTTCGCAGGGTGCGGTTATGCACTTGTTTTGGTCACTATACTGCCCAGATGTTTAAAGACGCCGGTTTAAATTGCCTGCGCGGCGCTATAAATCGGCGGGCGGACGTGTTGGGGCACTTGTCTATTTGTGCTGTTATCACGTCTGGGATGGTTTTGGAGCCCGGCATCCTGCGTTCGTCGGCTACCGGCATAAGAATGGGGAGGGTCGGCTTACCGGCCCTCCCTGGGTACGAAGCGCTGGGATACAGTCGCTTGTTTGCACTGCGTCCGTGTTTCCCGTTGTGCTCGCCAGTCGCTTAGCGCTTGATCTCGATATCCTCGAGCTTGACGTCCATGGCCTCGGTCTTGGCCTTGGCGATGTCGTCGGCAAACTCCAGAGACTTCATCATGGTCTCGACGGCGTCCTTGTGCTCCTCGACATTGTCGATACGTACGTACACACTGCCGCCGTCAACGTCAGTGAAGTACTCGGTCGTCACGCCGCCCGAGTGCGTAAAGTAGGCGCTGCGCCAGGTCTTGCCGTTGTACTTAACGGGATCGCTCTCGGTCCATCCGGAGTTGGCCTTCCACTTTGCCTCGTAGTCAAACAGTTCATCGGCGTTCTTGTCAGGATCGAAGACGGGGATGAAGCGGTCGCTGGCATGCTCGCTCTCGGTGAACTTAAACTGGGCCCTGTCGGCGGTATCGCCTGCGACGTCCGTGATTTCGACGCCCTCGGGGACTTCGACCTTAAACCAAATGAAGTCGGTCCTCATATCCACGGCTGGCTTTTCCGCGCCGCCGTCACCGCCACTGCCGGTAGCGTCGCCGTTTCCGCCACAACCCACCAGGGCAACCGCGGCAAAGAGACTGATGCAGAGGGTGAGAATCGCAAAGGCCTTCTTTTTCATGGTCGTGTCCTCCTCGATCTGTAACCGCCCATGGATTACCTGCCTTTACTGTACGCGTGGACGGCTCGCTCGGGTGGGCCATGTGTCCCATTCTGAGGGCCGGATTTGCGCCGTTAAGTGGCAATATGCACAGGTCCAAAAGAGGGGAGGGCCGGTGCTGTCGGCTCTCCCCGGGGTGAGGTGTCCGTTGTTTTAAAGGGGCGCGTGTACGCGGGCGTTGCCCCAACAGGTTCCTTGTTTATAGATATGCCCCAGTTTGTGACGTCCGGAAGTCCCGAAAGGCGGGCCATGTTTCCCATGTTTGCGGTGCCGACGCCTATCGTTCGTCATAGAAATCCGCGATGACCAGGTGCGCTGACGCTTATGTACTTATGGGCTAGACTATGCACCATTATGTGATCGATGCGGTCGGTCGGTGGTTGCCGCCCGACCGATGTATATGACTTGAAGGTGCATGCGTATGAGCCAAGAGATGATGGACAAGACCTGCCGCGGGTTTGCCGAGGCGCTGGCCGCGCGCGAGCCGGTTCCCGGTGGTGGCAGCGCGAGCGCTTTTGTGGGCGCGCTGGGCGCCTCGCTGTGCGGAATGGTTGCCCGCTACGGTGCGACCAATCCCGCGCTTGCTGATCGTGCGGATGACCTGACGCGCGCGTTTACCCAGGCTGATGAGCTGGCCCAGGAGCTTGTCGAGTTGGTTGCCGAGGACGTTCGTGCCTACGGCCAGGTGTCCGCTGCGTACGGTATTCCGCGTGACGATCCGGCCCGACCGGCTGCGATTCAGGATGCGCTGCATGTGGCCGCTATGCCGCCGTATCGCATTATGGATGCCTGCGGGCGCGCACTGGCGCTGCTCGAGGACATGGCCGACAAGGGTTCGCGTCAGCTGCTGTCCGATGTGGCGTGCGGCGCCGTGTTCTGCCGCGCCGCCATGCAGGGCGCGAGCTTGACGCTCTTTGCGAACACCACGTCTATGAAGGATCGTGCACGCGCCGAGGAGCTCGAGACGGCGTGTGATGAGTTGCTCGACACATGGTTGCCGCGCGCCGATGCGCTGGCGCGCCGCGCCTCCGACGCTGCAAGGAAGAGAGGATAGCCATGGCTGAACTGCTGAAGGGTGCTCCCGTCGCCCGCGCTTTGACTGAGGAGCTCGCTGCCCGCTGCGCTGCGCTGCGCGAACGCGGTGTTGTTCCGACGCTTGCTATCGTGCGTGTGGGTGAACGCGAGGACGACCTATCCTACGAGCGCGGCGCCCTTAAACGCTGCGAAAAGGTTGGCATCGAGGCGCGTCGCGTGTTGCTTCCTACCGGTGTTTCGCAAGACGAGCTGTTGACGGCCATCGAGGACATCAATGCCGACTCGGCTGTTCATGGCTGTCTGATGTTTCGCCCGCTGCCCGCCGGCCTTGACGAGAACGCCGTCGCCGCAGCGCTCGATCCCGCCAAGGACGTTGACTCCATGACGCCGGCTTCGCTGCTCACCACGCTTTCGGGGCGCGGCGAGGGTTTTGCCCCCTGCACAGCTGAAGCCGTGCTTGCTTTGCTGGATCATTACGGCGTTGAGCTGGACGGCGCCAAAGTTGCCGTGGTCGGACGCTCACTGGTAATTGGCCGCCCCGTTGCCGCCATGCTTACGGCGCGCAACGCAACCGTGACGACGTGCCATACGCATACGCGCGATCTTGCCGCCGAGTGCTGTGCTGCCGACATTGTGGTTGCCGCCGTTGGACGCGCGCGCACGATTGGCGCAGATGCGGTCCGCGAGGACCAGGCGATTATCGATGTTGGCATTAATTGGGACGAAGCCGCTGGCAAGCTGGTCGGCGACGTCGATTTTGATGCCGCGGAGCCGGTTGTTGGCGCAATCACCCCCGTGCCGGGTGGCGTGGGTGCCGTGACGACAGCAATTCTCGCCAAGCACGTGATCGAGGCGGCTGAGCGCGCGGTAAAATAGGCGTTTGGAGGCTGTTTAGGGGGTTGGTTAGATACCCCGTGGTCAAAAAATGCCAAATATGAGTACTGTTGCCAAGTTAGTCACATATGTTTGAGATCATTTTGGCTCTTTAGCGATAAGTAATATCGTTAAAGAGCCAATTTTATTGGACGTATGGGGAATTACTAGACTCAGTTTTTGGACAGGTGAGGATTCCCGGCGCCCGGAACAGTGCAATTTGCTGCCACTAAATTTGTGACAGTACTCATATTTGGCATTTTTTGACCACGGGGGCTGCCGAGGCCGTGGTTTCGCCCTTTTTGCGTCGAAGCGATACACTGTTGCCGTTTGATTTCTTCGCTCAAGGAGGATGCGCATGCCGTGCACAACGATTTTGGTTGGTAAGAACGCGAGCTACGACGGGTCGACGCTTGTCGCGCGTAACGAGGACTCGTCCAACGGGGTGTTTGAGCCCAAGCGCATGCGCGTAGTGCATCCCGACGAGCAGCCGCGCGTCTACACGAGCGTCCTGAGTCACCTGACCGTTGAGCTGCCCGATAACCCCATGCGCTACACGAGCGTCCCCGATGTTGTCCCGGGCCACGGCATCTGGGCCGAGGCCGGTTTCAACGAGCTCAATGTGGGCATGTCCGCAACCGAGACGCTCACCACCAACGAGCGCGTCCGCGGTGCCGACCCGCTTGTGGACTACGTGCCCGCCAAGGGCAACGAGGGCGAGGACGGATACGTTCCGGCGCAGCCTGGTGGCCTGGGCGAGGAGGACATGGTTACCCTGGTCCTGCCGTACGCCAAGTCCGCCCGCGACGGCGTTCGTATCCTGGGCGACCTGCTCGAGCGCTACGGCACCTACGAGAACAACGGCATCGCCTTTAGCGACGTGGACGAGATCTGGTGGCTTGAGACCATCGGCGGCCACCATTGGATTGCCAAGCGTGTGCCCGATGACGCCTATGTGACCATGCCCAACCAATTGGGTATCGACAGCTTTGACCTGGATGACGCCGAGGGCGCCCAGGCCGACCACATGTGCTCCGCCGACCTGCGCACCTGGATGGCCGAGTGGCATCTGGACCTGACGCTGGGCGTCGAGAGCGACGGCCCGGCTGCCGTCTTTAACCCGCGCGAGGCCTTTGGCTCGCACAGCGACAGCGACCATGTCTACAACACGCCGCGCGCCTGGTACATGCAGCGCTGCCTCAACCCCAGCGACGTGTGGGATGGCCCCGACGCCGACTTCACGCCCGAGAGCGACGACATCCCTTGGAGCCGCGTGCCCGAGCGCAAGGTGACCATCGAGGACATTAAGTACGTGCTTTCGAGCCACTACCAGGGCACGGAGTACGACTGCTACGGCAGCAAGGGCACGCCCGCCACGCGCGGCGCCTATCGCCCCATCGGCATCAACCGCAACAGCCAGCTCGCCGTGTTGCAGCTGCGTCCCTATGCGCAGCCGGCCTATCGCGCCGTGCAGTGGATGGCCTTTGGCTCCAACTCGTTTAACGCGCTGGTTCCGCTGTACGCCAACGTCGAGACCATGCCCGAGTACTATGCCGACACGCAGGCTCGCGTGACGTCCGAAAACTTCTACTGGGCCAACCGCCTGATCGGCGCCCTGGCCGACGTCCGCTTCCATGAGTGCGGCCGCGCTGTGGAGGACTATCAGGAGAAGGTCGGTGGCATGGGCCACAAGCAGATCCATGACGTCGACGCTGCCGTAGCCGCTCTGCCCGAGGTCGAGGTGCCTGCCGAGCTTGCACGCGCCAACGAGGCCTTTGCCGAGCGTGTTCGCGTGGAGACCGATGCCCTGCTGGGCAAGGTGCTCTACACCACGAGCTGCGCCATGAAGAACTCTTTCGCGATGAATGACAACGTGAGGTAGGGATTTCCCATCGATCGAATAGCGCTAAAACGCTTTGTCGCTTTCGCTCAATCTTGGGTACAAGAACGCCAATGCAGTTGTTTGTGATTGGAGATAACCATGGTTATGAAACTCGATCAGCTTGTTAACGGCGCCATTAACGTGGGCTTTGGCGCTGCCGCCGTTGCTGTCGAAGGCGGCAAGAAGGTCCTCGACGACCTTAACACCAAGGGCGAGCAGGTCCGCAAGGACACCGCCACCCCCGATATCGCCCGCAGTGTGTCCGACATGTTCGAGCAGGCCGGCGGTACCATCTCCGATCTGACCGAGCGCTTGGGCACGCAGGGCGAGACCGCGGCCCAGCGCGTGCTCGACGAGCTCATTCTGGCTCGCGTCCGCGTCATGACCGCCCCCGAGCGCACGGCCTTCCTGGCCCATGTACGCGACATCGTCGATTCGGTCGAGGACAACGTGACCTCGGTGCCCGTCGAGTCCGTTGAGCCCGACGATGCGAAGGATACCGAAGAGGCCGAGTAGCAGCGCAGATGGCAGATTCCACCACCGATTACAACAATCTAGATCCCTTGGGTGACGAGGCGGCGGTTGTCGATGAGGTCGACGCCGCCGTCTCGGGCGCTCGCAAGAAGCCGCGCGCTGTCGATATGGTGCCCGAGGAGCCCGACGCGATGGCGCCGGATGAGGAATACCAGCTCACGCCGGCGGGTCGCCGCGAGCGCATCGGGCAGATTGTTCGCCTGGTCAAAAAGTACCGCGTGTGGGATAACCTCACGCCGGTTCGTTTGCGCCGCCTGCTCGAGGAACTCGGCCCCATGTTCGTTAAGATGGGGCAGATTCTGGCCAACCGGTCCGAGATTCTGCCGCAACGCTTTTGTGACGAGCTGCGTCGTCTGCGCTCCGATGTGGAGCCGGTGCCGTACGAGGTCGTACTCAGTTGTTTGGAAGAAGAATACGGCCTGCGCCTGGGGGAGATGTTCGATGCGATCGACCCCAACCCGCTCGGTAGCGCATCGCTCGCGCAGGTGCACCGCGCTCGTCTGGTGACGGGCGAGGACGTGGCCGTTAAGGTGCAGCGCCCCGGTGCGCAGCAGGTTATGGCGCAGGACATCGATATCATCCGCTCGGTGGTGCGCATCGTTTCCAAGTTCGTCAACACCGATCAATTCGTTGATCTGCACGGCGTGGTCGAGGAGTTGTGGACCTCGTTTCGCGAGGAGACCAACTTTTTGGCCGAGGCAAAAAACCTCAACGACTTCTACGAGTTCCATAAGAGCGTTCATGGCGTGACGTGCCCTAAATCCTATCTGGACCTGTGCACCGAGCACGTGGTGGTTATGGACTACGTCGACGGCATTTCGATCGCCGATCCTGAACGCTTGGTGGCCGAGGGCTATGACTTGGAAAAGATCGGTGCCGCAATCGTCGAGGACTACTCGACGCAGGTGCTCGATGACGGCTTTTTCCATGCCGACCCGCATGCGGGAAACATCATTCTCAAGGACGGCATCGTTTACTTTATCGACTTGGGCATGGTTGGACGCATGTCGAGCCACGATCGCGGTATCGTCAAGGACATGATTTTCGCCGTGGCCGAGGGTGACGTGCCCAAGCTCAAGGATTCGCTCATGCGCTTTGCCGTGACGCGCGGCGACTCTGCCGAGCTCGACCATTCGGCCTTTTTGTCCGATTTGGACTTTATCGTCGCCGACTTTGCGGGCCTTGACCTGAAGGATCTTGATATCGGTGAGTTTTTGACCTCGCTGCTCAATCTGGCGCGCAAAAATGACGTTGAGCTGCCGAGCGTGGTGACGATGTTCGCGCGCGGCATGGTGACGCTCGAGGGCCTGTTGACCGAGTATATGCCCAACGTCAACATGATTCAGATTATCCAGACGCACATCAAAAACGAGAAGAGCACCTATGCGCGCGTGCGTGATATGGGACGCGATCTTGCCGCGAGCAGCTATCGCGCGGCAAAAGGCTCGCTTGAGGCAGCCGAGTATCTGGGCTTGGCTTCGCGCATGCTCACGCGCGGCCAGCTTAAGGTGAACACGCAGATCATGAGCAGCGATAAGGCGCTGCGACAGCTAGGTGGGATTATCGACCGCATGTCGATGGCTATCGTTATCGCCGGTCTGTTTATCGGTTCGTCGGTGGTGTACTACGCGCGCATCGAGCCGGTTGTGTTTGGTATCCCGGTCATTGGCTTTATGGGCTACGTGAGCGCGCTGGTGCTGGCGCTTATGCTGGGCCGCAATATCTGGCTCAACAGCCACGGCGGCAAGCACTAGAGGCTGCGGCCGTCACCGCATTTTCCTTTCGCAAACAATAGCTTTTACCTTGGGCTTCGCCTGCGTGCGAGGCCCTTTTGCGTGATAGCATATTGACGGTAATAATCGATGGCCTAGATGGTGGTGCGGAGACGCACGAATGCGCGGTTTTCCTGCGCGTTTGGGAGAATCGGGGTGCAAGTCCCCGGCTGTACCAGTAACCGTAATTCCTCTTGGCTCGGGATGTTCGCGTCGCAGATCGGACGGCGCGCCCGAGTCGTTAAGGTTAAGTCGGATCGCCTCCCATCTTGCATGCGGCTGCGGCGTATGCCGCCGGTGTGCATAGGGCTCTGGAGGGAAGGGGGACCCCGATGGGGGAACTCGAGCGCAACATGCGCGATGACGTGGGGCAGCTTCAAGGAAACGCTCCAAGTACAGACAGTAGGAGACAAATGGATATGTTTGAGGACGAGTGCCAGCGTGCCTCGCTTCGTCGCCGTGGCGTAATCGCGCGCGGCGTGGCAAAGCGCTGCCTGGTGGCATTCCTGGCCTTCGCGATGGCCTTCAGCACCACGCCGGCTCAGCTGTGGGCCGAGGGTGCCGAGGGCATTACCGACGCTGTGGCTCAGACTGCGACGCCAGGCGAGGACGCAGCGCTTGCGGGCGGTACCGCTGAGCAGAGCGGCGCCGAGGTTTCGGATTCCGAGGGCGCGCCTGCAGCTAGTGCAGCCATAACAGAGGCAGCGACTGGCGACGAAGGCTCGGCGACGGGGGAGAGCCCTGCCACGAGCGAGCAGTCTTCGACGGCATCCGCTGGCCAAGCGGGATCTGCCGCCGCGGCTGCCGTCCAGACAGAGAACCCGACAGAAACTGGCGATGTCGTCAAGAAGCAAATCGAGGTCTCGTTCTCGATTATCGGCACCGATGCCGACGGCAAGGCTCAGACCTGGGTGGCGCCTACGCAGCTCAAGCTCGACGAGGGCGCGACGGCTGCGGATGCCTTCATTAAGCTGCAGGAGAAGACGGGCTTCAAGGCGAAGTACGATCCGAACACGGCATACGGTTTCTACCTCGAAAGCATCACCTCCCCGAGCGATGGCCGCACGCTTGCCTACGATCCGACGACTCATGCCTACTGGCAGCTGTTCGTCGACGGCGCGTCTTCCTCGGTTGGCGCGAGCAGCGTCAAACTCACCCAGGGGCAGAAGATTGAGTTTGCCTATACGGCTGGTAGCGCGTCCCCTGTCGTTAAGGACCAGCTTGCTGCGAATGTGACCGTCATTGGTCGCGATGCCCAGGGCAAGACTCAGACCTGGGTCGACAACGCGCAGTATGTGGTGACGTCCGGTTCGAGCGCGCTTGATCTTACGAAGGTCGCGCTTGAGGCGAATGATATTGACGCCGTTGCTGCGGGCTCCTTCATTCTGAGCCTTAAGTACAACGGTGTTGAGCTGGGTACGCCCCAAGATTATTCGACCTATTGGCAGCTGTTTATCAACGGCAAGTCGAGTGACTATACGGCGGACAATGTCACCATCCATGCTGGCGATACCATCACGTGGTTCTACGGTGGCTGGGGAGACCAGTTGCCGTCCGATTCTGTCCATGCTTCCGTTCAGGTGCTTGGCAAGGACAAGGACGGCAAGCAGCAGGTTTGGGCCTCGACGGGCCAGACGAGTCTCAAGGCGGGCTCTACTGCCAAGGATCTCCTTGAGCAGGCCGGCCTTACTCTCGATGCCGGCGAATCGTCTTGGGGCTGGTTCCTCAACGGCATAACTTCGCCGTTCGATGGTAAGTCCTATGGCTGGGATGCTGTGACTAATAGCTATTGGCGCTTCTACGTAAATGGCAAGTTCGCCGACGTTGGCGCCGGTGCCTATGAGCTCCAAGAGGGTGACGCCGTCACCTTTATGTATGGTGCTGACGCCGATGCCCTTCCTGGCCAGGTTCTTGGTTCTGTCGATGTTATCGGTCCCGATGTCAACGGCAACAATACTCGCTGGGGCTCGGCAAGCAACGTTTCTCTGCCCGAAGGCTCTACGGCTCAGGATTTCATCGAGACGGTTCTGAAGGCAAAGCGCGTTGATTACAAAGCCTCCCAGAGTGGTGCATACTGGTTCCTCAATTCCGTTACTTCGCCGTTCGATCACAAGCCGTATGTCTAGGATGCTGCGACCAATAAATATTGGCACCTGTATATCAATGGAGAGCCCTCCTTATTCTGCGCCAATCAGATTACGCTCAAGAGCGGCGACAAGGTTACATTTGCCTACACCACCGAAAAATCGCCCATGCCCGATCCCGACAAGATTGTCGTGGACCCGAGTGCGACGACTCCTAATTGGGATGCCGAGTGGGCCGGCTACGGCAACAGTGGCAACGGTTCGACCGTAACGGATGCCAAGACGCCTGCGCAGGCCGCCGGTCTTAAGTGGGCCTTCGATTGGAAGGCCGAGTCTGGCCAGCAGTATGCCAACTGCAGCGAGCCTGTCATCGCTAACGGCTTTGTGTACATCGCGACCGAGAACGAGCTCATTAAGATCGATTCGTCCACGGGCAAAAAGGTTGCCTCTGCGCCGCTTGCCTCTAAGGTGAGCTATACCTCTCGCCCGATCTATACCAATGGCCTTATCATCGTTCCGCTCAACGGCGGTGCGGTCCAGGCGATTACTGCAGACAAGCTGATCTGCAAGTGGCTGTCGCCTGGTTTGACGGACTTGACGCAGAGCTCCTGCACCGTCGTTTCGGACGGCGAGTACGTCTATGTAGGCTCGGTCGATATTTCGTATGACGAGAATTACAACGCGACCTACGGCAACGGCTCCTTTATGCGCATTAAGATTGCCACGGGCGAAGTTTCTTGGCAGAACATCGACCCTACCGAGGGCTATTACTGGACTGGTGCGGCTTTGACGGATAAGTATGCCATCGTTCCTACGAGCGCGGGTACGCTTAAGTGCATTGATAAGACGACGGGCGATGTCGTTTCGACCATGGAGCTCGGCGCTGTCGCAAATGCCGATTGCATTGCCGATCCGTCCAATGGTTCGACCTTCTATCAGATGACGCACGACGGAAAGCTCCATGTGATTTCGCTTTCGGCGAAGGGCGTGCTGAGCGAGCAGAAGACGGTCGATCTGGGCCTTACGAATAATCTGAGCGCCCCTGCGGTGTCTGGTGACAATCTGATTGTCGGCGGACAGACGGCTACTGGCTCTGCTCTGGTTCTCTATAACCTGAAGACGGGTAAGACCACGATGGTCGCTGCTGCCGACGGCAAGGCGCTGCCGGCTGGCCTCAACGGTATTGCTGCTACTCCGCTGGTGAGTGTTCAGGGCGGCAAGACCTATGTGTACTTCACCGTTAACAGCGCGGATAGCAAGGATTACGTCAACTACTCTTCTGGTGGTGGCGTGTATCGCTATACGCTCGGCGATGCAGAGGCGACGCAGATTTATGATGCGGCTGGCCATTACCAGTACTGTGACTCTTCGGTCATTGCCGATGCTTCTGGCAATCTCTACTACATTAATGATTCGGGCACGCTGTTTAAACTTGGAGCTGTCGAGTCTTGGACGGTTGCCTTTAACTCCAACGGCGGGTCTGCTTGCGACACTAAGTTTGTTGCTACGGCCGATGGCAAGCTGGTCAAGCCGGCCGATCCGACGCGCGATGGCTACACTTTCGGCGGTTGGTATACCGATGAGGCTTGCACGCAGGCGTATGACTTTAGCACGCCGGTGACGGCCGATCTGACGCTGTATGCCAAGTGGACCAAGAATGCCGTTAACCCTGGCGGTAATGGCGGCGCAGGTTCGAATGGCGGCGGCGGTTCTGGTACCGGTACTGGTTCCGGCACTGGCGCTGGCACTGGCACGGGTTCCGGCTCCGGCTCGAAGGGCGGCGCTGTCGCCCCGGGTCATAAGCCAACGACCAAGACGACGGTGTCGACCAAGACCGAGACCAAGGACAACAAGTCCGACAAGAAGGACTCCGATAAGTCCGATAAGAAGGACGAGAAGAAGTCTGACAAGAAGTCTGACAAGAAGGACAGCAAGTCCGACAAGAAGTCCGATTCCAAGTCCGATACGGGTGCTGCTTCCACGACCGCCGCTAAGAAGTCCTCTAGTGCTGCCGAGCAGGAGACTGGCACCAATCCGCTCGCCATCGTTGGCATCGCCGCCGGCGTGATTGGCCTCGCGCTCATCGCCGTCTTCGTGCTGACCAAGCGCGGCAAGGGTGACGGTAATGCCCGATAAGCCCAAGGAGACCAGCGGGCAACAGCCCGACTCCTCGTTTATCCAGCTCGATGATCCAAAGCAAAAGGGCGCCGCTTCGGCGGCGCCCGCCCCACGGCACAAAGCGCTCCTTGGCGTTCTGACTGCCGCGTGCACCATTCTGATCGTCGTCTCGCTGGGCTTTGTCCATCCCTCCGAGAGCGGCGCCTGGTCCGTTGATTGGATTTTTCAGTCCGTGACGGGGGAGAGCGTCGTTTCCAAGGATGACAATGGGTCTGGCTCGTCTACCGCTTCGGGCGAGGCCAGTTCCAAGGATTCCAAGTCATCGAATGACGCAAAAGATGAGTCCAAGGGTTCGAACGACGGCAAGGACGATTCCGAGTCTTCGGACAAGGAATCGGACAAAAACTCGGATAGCAAGAAGTCCGAGGACCAGGACGGCAAGAAGTCTGGCGATAAATCCGCTGCCCAGAATACGGGAGCCGGCGTTACTCCCAATGCGTCTGGCGGTGCTTCTTCGGGCGGCGGTCAGTCGTCTGATGGGGCCTCCAGCTCTAATGGCGGAAGCGCTCCCTCGGGCGGACAGGGCGGCTCGCAGGAGTCCAACTACGTAACGGTGACGGTTTCGGTCACATCGAGCGCTGTGGGCAATCCTGTGTCTTCTGGCGGCACCTTTACCTTTAACGAAGGCGCCACCGTTTACGATGCCCTGTGCGCGCTGGGCCTTTCTGTCAACGCACGCGGCTCATCGTACGGCACGTATGTCTCCGCGATTGGCGGTTTGGCCGAGAAACAGTACGGCGGCACGAGCGGCTGGATGTACTCCGTCAACGGCACAACGCCCATGACGGCCTGCAGTAACTACGTTCTTTCCAATGGCGACAGCGTGGTCTGGTATTACGTGACAGGCTAGGAGCCTCGACATATTGCATCAAACGGGCGGTTCGGACCAACATCCGGACCGCCCGTTTTTCATGCGAATGGGACTGGCCGCTGGGTCTCTCGGCAAACAAAAAACCGGTTGGAACAGGAATTCCAACCGGTTATACATTCAAGCAAATAGTGAATCGACTACGACCGTGCGCCCTCGAGGAAGAAGCGGCGGCTGAAGTAGTTGTACCAGGTGACGAGGAACGTGGCGATGGCCTTCATGGCCTGGTAGCCGATGCTCAAAAACGTGACGCCCACAAACATATACAGGTCGTTGAGGCCCAGGCCGATCACCGACAGGATGGTGAAGATCGTGAACTCGCGCTTGCGGCTCATGCCTTCGCGGTGGTCGAACACGTACTTCATGCTGAGCCAGTAGTTGACCACGACGGACGTGATAAACGAGATCGTGGTGCTCATCAAAAAGTCGAGGTGGAACAGCTCGACGAGCGCAATGAGCATGCCCCAGTCGATGCCAAAGGAGATAAGACCCACGACGGCAAACTTGAGGAACTGCTTGGTATGAGGTTGTGCCAGCGCCTTGCGCACGTAATCACATCCAATGCGTTGATGAATCGAGCAGAGGATACTTTAGAGCTTTTACAAGGGAAACGTAAGGTCTTTGCCAAGAACTATATGAACTCGCCAAATTTTCAAGAGCTAATCCGCAAACGTTGAAAATTTGCCCGTAAACGAGCGACACCCACGGACGATACTGCGCTGAGTGCGCGTCGTCCGTGGGCGCCGTAATGCTGCAGGGGTTTCGAGCTATTTTGTCTCGTCGCCCTCCAGGAAGATTTTTCGGGTCACAAAGTTGTAGACCATGACAAGCGCGGTGGCGCAGATCTTGGCGATATTGGCCTCGAGTCCCAGGCCGGCGTTGAGCGCCAGCACGATGCCGTCGTTGAGCACCAAACCGATCACGGACAGCACGACAAAGATGATGAACTCGCGGCGGCGGCTCATGCCTTCTTTGTGCGCAAACACGTACTTCATGCTTGCGAGGTAGTTAAAGATGAGTGAGATGATAAAGCCGCTGGTGTTGGCGATTAGGATGTTGAGGCCCAGACCGTAGTGGAGCAGATTCATAATGCCAAAGTCGATAACCGTGGCAATGACACCGACGACGCCAAATTTCATGATCTGCGCAAGGAGCTTTTGCATAGTACCTGCCTTAAGCTGGCGCCGAAGCGCCGCGGGGATGACAAACTTAGCAAGTTTAGCCAATCCCCGCGGGTGGTGCTAGGCGTGCTCCTCGATAGCACCGTTTCTATATGCATCGAGCAGCTGGCGCAGGTCCTGGATCTGGCTGCGAATCTTGGCGCCAGTATCGGTGTCGCTCACCATGCGGCGACGGTCTGCTTGGTCAAAACGGTTGGTCTCGCTCTCGATGTCCACGTTGCGCGTGAGTGCCTCGGCAACCGTCGTAAAGGCCCGGTGCGACTTGAGGCGGCAGCCGCGCGAGCTCGAGATGAGCGTATAGCCGGCGATGCCCGTCTTGGGATGGTAAACGCGGCAGAAGCCGCCATCGATGACCAGTAACTTGCCCTCGGCGCGGATGGGCTGCTCGCCCTTGGTGGTTTTAACGGGCGTGTGGCCGTTGATGATGTGGCCGGTCGGCGAGCATGCCATGGGCGCGACGCCAAACTCGCGCATGATGTCATCGCAGACCGAGGGCGACTTGGTAAGCGTAAAGTACGGGTCCATCGGCTCGACCCAGGTGCTCTTATCGGCGATATAGGCGCGCTCAAAGGTACGCACCAGGCGTCCGCTGGCGGGTGAGTTAAAGCCAATCCACAGGTACCACATCCAGTCGAGGGCGTCGCGGTCGCCCACGCGCCAGGCGCGGCGGGCGATGCGGTCGCAAAAATCGAGGTAATCGCGGCCAGCGTGCCAGGTGCCTAGGCAGTTCATGCTGCTAAAGGTGCCGTCTTCGTTGAGCGGCACGCAGCCATGGAACAGCAGGTTGCCGTTGGCGACTTTGTACATCGAGCCGTGGGAATAGAGGAAATCGATATGGCGATGCAGGTGATCGGCGGTGACAAACTCGGACACGAGCTTGTCGATGATGTGCTGCTCCTGAGACGTGAGCGTATAGGGGTCCGCTGGATCGACGGTGGGGAAGTCATTGGTCGTGAGTGGCCACATGCTGCCGTCGGCGAGCGTGACCGTGCCGGTGTCGTGGTCGATCTTGTCGAGTAACAAGCGGTCGGTCATATCGAACTCGGGGTGGCGCTGGATAATCTGGCCCTCGAGCTTAAAGAGCAGCACGTTGATGGCCTTGATCAGCGGGGTGATGGACTCACCGGCGGTGTAGGTGGCATCGGCAAAGGCGACAAGCTCACGCAGCGAGATGCCGTAGTCGTTCTCTAGAATTTCGTAGTTGTCGTAGCGTAGGTTGTTGCGCAATACCGTGGCGATGCAGGCGGGCTCGCCGGCAGCGGCGCCCATCCACAGCAGGTCGTGGTTGCCCCACTGGATGTCGAGCGAATGGTAGGTGAGCAGGCGGTCCATAATCTTGGCCGCGCCGCCGCCGCGGTCGAAGATATCGCCCACCAGGTGCAGGTGGTCGACGGCCAGGCGCTTGATGAGCGAAGCGAGCGACTCGATAAAGTCGTCGGCGCTGGCGGTCTCCAGGATGGACTCCACGATGCGCTCGTGATAGCGCACGCGATAGTTGTTCTCGTCCGGGTGCGTGTGCAACAACTCGTCGATGATATAGGCGTAGTCGCGCGGGATGGCCTTACGCACCTTGGAGCGCGTGTAGCGGCTTGAAAGCGAGCGAGCGACCATGATGAGCTGGTCAAGCATCGTCTTGTACCAAGTTGGCGAGTCCTCGCGCTGGCTGCGGACCAGCTCAATCTTCTCGCGCGGGTAGTAGATGAGCGTGCACAACTCGCCCTTTTCGTCAAAGGAGAGCGTGTCGCCAAAAATCTCGTCGACATGCTCGCGCACGACGCCCGAGCAGTTGTTGAGGATGTGCATAAAGGCTTCGTACTCGCCGTGCACGTCGCTCATAAAATGCTCGGTGCCCTTGGGTAGGTTGAGGATGGCTGAGAGGTTGATAATCTCGGTAAATGCGGATTGTTCGGTGGGGAACTGTCTCGACAGCAGGCGCAGATACTTGAAGTCTTGCGGGTTGCGATCGAATGCGACCATGAAACACCTTCCGATGGGGCTGGTAAAACTGATAAACAGCGTCAAACGTTTATCAGTATGCGCCGCTTTTGTTTCGATTTTGCGCCAGCGGCTGAATTGTCGGCTGAACGGTTTGGTAAATCGATTTAGTTGAGGTAGATATGGCGGTTGAGTGGAGACGACAGAGGGTGTTTTCTCAGATATTTATGCGTGGGGTCGGTGGAGACGATGGTGGTAAAGATGTTCGCTATTTTTGGTTCGATTTGGTAAATAGTGGACATATGTACCGTATGTAGGCTCACTGTGCGATAATTTGCGCAGCAATACGTAAGGAGCCTCATATGAGTGATTTTGTCCTGACCTGTGAATCTGCCGCCGACCGAACTCGGGAGTTCTTTGACTCGCGCAATATTCCTGTCGCGTATTTTCATTACGAGATCGACGATGTTGTCTATACGGACGATCTGTATCAGTCGATTACGCCGGACAAGTTTTTTGCCCAGATTGCCGCGGGCGCCATGCCCAAGACGTCTCAGGTGAGCGTGGGTGAGTACGAGGAGTTTTGGGAGCCGTTTGTTGCCGAGGGTAAAGACGTGCTGCACCTGACGTTGTCGTCGGGTATTTCGGGCACGTATGGATCGGCCTGCGTCGCGGCGCAGATGCTTGCGGATCGCTATCCCGAGGGCGGCAAGGTGCGCGTCATCGATTCGCTGGCGGCGTCTTCGGGCTTTGGCCTGTTGCTGGAATATGCCGCCGACGTGCGCGATAGCGGGGCTTCACTCGACGAGACGGCTGCCTGGATCGAGGAGCACAAACTCAACCTGCACCACTGGTTCTTCTCGACCGATCTGTCGAGCTACCTACGAGGCGGTCGCATTTCGGCTGCGAGTGCGATCATCGGCACGGCGCTTAAGATTTGCCCGCTTATGACGGTCGATTGCGATGGCAAGCTGTCGCCACGTGAGAAGATTCGCACTAAGAAGCGCGCGATTTCCGAGATGGCTAAGACCATGTTGGCACACGTGCAGGACGGTGCGGATTATTCGGGTAAGTGCATCATGTCGCACTCGGCGTGCCGCGAGGATGCCGAGGCAGTTGCGGCGCTGATTGAGGAACAGGTTCCGCAGCTTAAAGGCAAGATTGAGATCAATGACATCGGTACTCTGATTGGCTCGCATACCGGACCTGGTACGGTGGCGCTCTTCTTTATGGGCGACAAGCGCGTGGATTAACTTGCCCCATCACGTCGCTGCGTGATTGCTCAAACGAAAACGGCCCGCCTCACGTTTGTGGGGCGGGCCTTGCTGTTGCGGCTAACGTTTCTTTCCGCGGAAGAAGAAGCCGTGCAGTGATGGCTTAAGGCCGCGGTTGGCGCGATGCTCCTCGACGCGCTCGTGGATCGAAGCGACGCGCTCGATGACTTCGTCGGGAATCGGCACGTCGGGATTCATGTTCTCGACTTGGCTGACCTCGGCGGCGGCGACCTGGTCGATAATGGGCACATCGTCGCGCGAAATAACGGGCGTGGCGTCTTCCTTCATCTTGCGATAACGCTGCATCATGTCGGTCTGTAGCTGCTGGGCCGAAGGCGGCGTCCAGATGATGGCGTTGGCGCCGGCGGCGATGGTCTCGCGAATGCTCTCGGGCGTCTTGCCGCCCGGCGCGATGAGCGGCAGGTTGGGATAGTGCTCGCGCAGCTCGCGCAGGACCTGCGGCGTGTTCTTGCCGGCTGCGATGTTGAGGATCTTGGCGCCGGCGCGCACCTTTGCGTGAGCATCGTCGTCGCAACGAACGACCGTGGCGATGACGGGGATGTCGGCGATGTTGGTGATGTGCTCGACCATCTCGGCGGTGGCGGGGG
>CABVDJ010000012.1 GCA_902497025.1 uncultured Collinsella sp.
ACCTACAACAGCGCGGTTAACAGCCGCGTGCTCTACCATTGAGCTACCGAGGAATTTAAAGCCCAACGGAAAGGGCTGGAAAATTCTGGCTCCCCGGGTAGGACTCGAACCTACAACAGCGCGGTTAACAGCCGCGTGCTCTACCATTGAGCTACCGAGGAATAGGTGCGTGCTCTCAAGCAACGAAGTTTATTATACGGACGAATCAGCTTAGGGCAAGAACTTTTTTAAGAAATTTTCCGACCCAGTCATTGGGGACGTTCTTAAACGACTAGTCATTCAAGAACGTCCCCAATGACTACGTGAAAGCGCCCCCAAGCGGATGTGCTTGAGGGCGCTTCTTGCTTGCGAGGTTAAGACTCAATATAGTCTTTCAGCTTGCTCGAGCGGCTCGGGTGGCGGAGCTTGGCCAGGGTCTTGGACTCGATCTGGCGGATGCGCTCGCGCGTGACGCCAAACTCGCGGCCGACTTCCTCGAGCGTACGGGGATGTCCGTCGACAAGGCCAAAGCGCAGCTCGATAACCTTGCGCTCACGATCGGCAAGCGAGTCGAGCACCTGGGTGAGCTGCTCCTGCAGCATGGAGAAGCTGGCCGCATCGGGCGGAACGATGGCCTGGGAGTCCTCGATGAAGTCGCCCAGCTGGGAATCCTCTTCCTCGCCGATGGGGGTCTCGAGCGACACGGGCTCCTGCGAAATCTTCTGGATCTCGCGGACGCGGTCGGCACTCATGTCCATCTCGGCACCGATCTCCTCGGGAGTCGGGTCGCGGCCCAGGTCCTGAAGGAGCTGGCGCTGCACACGGACGAGCTTGTTGATGGTCTCGACCATGTGCACGGGAATACGGATGGTACGGGCCTGGTCGGCGATAGCGCGCGTGATGGCCTGACGGATCCACCACGTGGCGTACGTGGAGAACTTAAAGCCCTTCTGGTAGTCGAACTTCTCGACGGCGCGGATCAGACCGAGGTTGCCCTCCTGGATCAGGTCCAGGAACAGCATGCCGCGGCCGACATAGCGCTTAGCGATGGAGACGACCAGACGCAGGTTTGCGCTGATGAGCGCCTGCTTGGCTTCGAGGCCCACGTTCTCAATGCGCGTAAGACGACGCATCTCGGCACGCGTGAGTTCGAGCTCACCAGCATCGGCAGCCTCGAGCTTCTCGGTGGCCTCGAGACCGGCCTCGATCTTCATGGCCAGATCGACCTCTTCGGAGGCGGTCAGCAGGTCGACCTTACCGATCTCCTTAAGGTACATACGGACCGGATCGCCGGTCAGCATCACCGTGGAGGCATCGATGCCACGCACGCGGGAGCGTGAACGGGACGTGCGCACGGTGCGCTTCTTCTTGCTCTTGGAAGAACCCATCTCGGCGTCGGCCTGACGGGCCATCTTGAGCTCATGATCGTCGAGCGAGCCGGAATCGTGCTCGTCGTCGTCATCGAAATCGTCGGTATCGGTATCGTTATCGTCATCGTCGACGTCCATGGGGGCGTCGTCGTTACCGCTCGCGGAGATAATCTGGATGCCGCTGTTGCGCAGCGCGGAATACACCGCGGTGAGCTGCTCGTCAGAAACATCGATATCCTTCAGGGCGACCTGAATCTCGTCCTCGGTTACCGAAGTCCTGTTTGAGCCGTTGCCCATAAGCTTTGCAACGTAGGATTCCAGCCCAGTACCCGTGCTCTCAGTCTTTTTTGGCACAGATTCTCCCTTCATAGTCCACAGGACTCAATACTTTAGCACACACATTGACGTCTATACCCAAAAAGAGGACTGGATATAGGCGAGAATACGCTGGTTGACCACAACATCTAGGCTTGTTCGGTGCCCGCGGCCTCCAGGCCGATCAAGCGGAACGGGTCCGCCACGCCGCCGATCGACTTTTGCAGTTCGCGTTGACGCTGCGAATCCTGCGCGGCCTGCACGGTCAGCGCGCGACGGGCCTCATCATCGAGCGAACGGTCCTGGCGCAGCTTGGCCTGTGCGGCACGCATGCGGCGCTTGATGGTGTAGAGCTCGAGCGTATCGAGCATAAACACGATGTTCGTCTCGGTAGGGTGCTTGCTCGTCGCCGAGATGCGCCCGGCACTCACAAGCGTTGCCGCCTCGGGACACACCGAGCGTGCCGCATCCATGCAGGCTGCAGGATCGGTTCCCGGCGGCGTTGCCAGAACGGCCCATGCGATGGACTCGTGACGTGGGTCAACCCACTCGATGGAGCAGATGCGGTCGGCATACGTGCGGAACAAGTCGGGGTAGCTCGTGAGCATCGTCAACAGCTCGCGCTCCCCTGCCAAGGACTTGCGCTCTAGATCGGTAAGAACCATCGGCGCCGCCGCAGCCGGTGCGCCCGAACCATCAGCCACAGGCACAGCGCCCATATCATCAGACACATCGATTGGCGGCAGATCGTCGACGACCTCCACGGGCGTGGCACCGTAGGCATCGAGCGGGACGTAGTCGTACGGCTCTTCTTCGACCAGTGCCGCTACTGCCGGCGTCGCGCCCGACGCCCAGGCACCACGACCGGCGTCGCGAGAACTCGACGCCCGGCTGCCCGTCCCGCTGGACCGCTCAGCCTGTGCCCGCTGGCGTTCATAGTTCTGCTCACGACGTCGTTCCGCATCTTCGCGCTTGGCGACATCGCGAAACACGCGACCCGAACTCGCGCGCACCGTCTCCAAATCCAAACCCAGCAGATCGGCAATCTGGATAAAGTACGTATCGATCATATAGCTGTCACGAAGCGGATAGATAAGCGTCAGCGCATCTTCCAGCGCCTTGGCGCGACCGCCTGGCGTAGTGATGTCGCTCGACTCCTGCAGCGAACGGTACACGAAGTCCATGAGCGGCTCGGCAGCGTCGATGCGCGTCTGCAGCTCCTGACCACCATGTGCCGTAATAAACTCCATAGGATCGTTGCCGTCGGGCAGCACCACGCAGCGCAGGTCCATCGAATCCTGCTCGATAAACTGAATCGCGCGACGAGCGGCCTTTTGACCGGCGGCATCGCCGTCAAACATATACACGATGCGCTTGGCAAAGCGAGTGAGCGTCTTGACGTGATGCTCCGTGAGCGCGGTGCCCAGCGTGGCGACAACGTTTTTAATCCCCGCCTCCCAGCAGGCGATGCAGTCGGTATAGCCCTCCACCACAATGGCGGTATCCTGCGCGACGATAAACTCCTTGGCCCAATTAAAGCCGTAGAGGTTTCGCTTTTTGTGAAACACGCTCGTCTCGGCGGTGTTGAGATACTTAGGCTGGCCGTCACCCATGATGCGACCGCCAAAGGCAATGTTGTGACCCTGCTCGTCAAAGATGGGAAACATTACGCGGTCGTAGAAGCGGTCGGCAAGCTGCCCTCGCCCGCGGCTCACAGCAACATTGGCGTCGATCATCTCCTGCGGGGTAAAGCCCGCCTGAGACAGGTGCGACACCAGCATATTGCGGCCCGGCGCAAAACCCAGGCAGTAGCGGCGGCAGACGTCACCACCCATGCCGCGGCTGGCAAAGTACTCGCGCGGACGGCCGTCCTTACCGCGCATAAGTATGGTGTGGTAGAACTGGGCGGTCTCGGCGCACAGATCGTAGATGCGGGCACGCTTGGTACCGCGCTCGCGGCGATCTCCGGTGTCATGCAGCTCAATACCCGCGCGATCGGCCAAATAACGAATTGACTCGGGAAAGCTCAGGTTCTCGCGCTTCATGATATAGGTGAAGACGTCGCCACCCTCGCCGCAGCCAAAGCAATGCCACACCTGCGTGGCAGGGATAATGTGGAATGACGGCGTCTTTTCGCCATGAAAGGGGCAGCAACCCCAAAACTCGTGGCCGCGGGGCTTGAGTTCAACCGTTTCCTGCACGATGGCGACTAGGTCGGACGCAGCGCGTACCTGGTCTTTCTCCTCATCGCTAATCACGGATGCTCACCCCCTGCTCACCCAAGTTGTGACGAATGTCCTCGATATTACCCTCGACGATCGCAATCAACTCATCCAGCGAATCGAACACACGCGAGGGACGCAGCCAGCGCGTAAACGCCAGCGAAACGGAAGCGCCATACAGGTCGCCCATATAACCAATTAAGTTAGCCTCGAGATGCGCAGATGCCGCATCGTCGGCATACGTCGGCGGCAGTCCGACGTTAACAGCAGCGGGCCACACGGTGTCATCGACGAGCACCAGGCCCTCATACACGCCATCGGCAGGCACCTGAATGCCGTCGGGAACTTGCAGGTTTGCCGTGGGAAAGCCCATGCCAGAACCCTCGTGACGGCCGCGAATAACACCGCCGCGCACCATATACGGGCGGCCGAGCAACTCAGCAGCCAGCTCCACATGGCCCTGTCCCAGCTCATGACGAATGCGGGTGGCGCAAATGGCCTCACCGCCCTCGCAAAGCAGGTCGTGACCATACACGTCAACGCCGTGCTCGGAACCCCAGGCGCGCATCTCGGCAACACCAGAAGCCCCGCCACGACCCAGCCTAAAGTCACTGCCAACGCGAATCGATCGAATGTCGACCAGACGCGACACCAGCGAGAGAAAATCAACATGGTCAAGCGCCGCAACCTCAGGCGTAAAGGGAACGGCCACCACCGCATCGATCCCGGTTTGAGCCAGGGTATGCAGACGGTCGGCCGTCGTCATCAATTTTTGAGCGGGCGAAGAGCTCACCACAACGTCCGGGTCGGGATCGAAGGTAACTACGACCGCCTTGCAGCCATGGGCACGGGCATCGCGGACAAGCGCCGCAATGAGCTCCTGGTGTCCACGGTGCACGCCATCGAACACGCCAATGGCGATCGAGGCAGCACCCAGGTGCTCGCACTCATCAAACGTATCGGCAGTAACGATGCGAGCCTCGTCCGACTCGCCCGCGAAAAAAATACGCGCGAGCTCGTGAGCGGACAACATCATCGAACACCGCCGATTGCCTGCGGAAACACGTGCTCCATGACAAAGCGGCCACTCTCAATGCGGGCGAGCGCCTTGAGTCCCCCATCGAGCACCAACGCAAACGGCGCCTTCGAGGCATCGAAATCGGCAAGCGCACGCTCAACGGGAATGCGTCGGCCGCAGAGCAGGTCGTCGGCAAGATTGCCCGGCAAGTCAACACGCGTTGCGCCCAGGGCCGCAATGGGATCCAGGGCAAAGCCAGCGGCGGACTCGGGAGAAAGCTCCTCCACCGCATGACAGGCGCCAATGGAAACAACACCGGAGGCCGTGCGGCGCAGCGCGGAAATGTGCGCGGCGCTCTCGCAGGCGCGGCCCAGATCGCGAGCGAGCGCACGTATATAGGTGCCCTTGCTCACCGAGAACGCCACGGTCCACACACACGAATCGCCCTCGCCGCCTACGGCGATCAGGTCGGCGGCATAGACCTCGACGGGGCGCGGAGGTAGGTCCACCGCATTGCCCTCGCGAGCAGACTTGTAGGCGCGAACGCCATTGACCGAGATAGCCGAAAACGCCGGCGGCACCTGCATCTGCGGACCCAGCATGGCGGCCAAGCGCTCACGGGCATAGGCAGGATCGCGGAGCTCGTTGGCAACAGCCACCGTGCGGACTGCCTCGCCCTCCGCGTCATCGGTATTGGTCTCGGCGCCAAACGAGATGTCGGCGACATAGCTTTTGGTATCGAGGGTTAGCATGCCCAGCAGACGAGTAGCCTGGCCCACGCCCACCACCATGACGCCGGATGCCATGGGGTCGAGCGTGCCGGCATGGCCGACGCGCCGCTCATGGAGGGCGCGCCGGCATTGCGAGACCACATCGTGGGACGTGCAGCCCACCGGCTTATCGACGGCGAGCAGCATATTCAGTTGAGAAGGCGTACGACGAGCCATGTACCATCCAAAAAGTTAAAGCTCGACGGTCACCGAAGTGGGATCCTCCCCAACCAGTTCGGCCAGCATGGGAAGTGCCACGGTGAGCGTCTCGAGAATCGTTCCGTTGTTGGAGAAACCGGCGGCAGCGGGATGTCCGCCTCCGCCAAAGGCAGCAGCGATCTCGGACACGTTAAGGTCGCCCTTGGAGCGCAGGTTGCCGCGCACCTTGGTATCGCCCTCAATGCCCTTCAGGAACAGGCAGACCTCCACGCCCATCACCGAGCGCACCACATCGACCAGGCCGTCGCACTCATCCGAGGTGACACCGCAAGCCTCAAGGTCACTCTGGTACGCGTAGCTATACGCGACACGCCCGTGGGCCACCGTCTTGATGCGGCCCATAACGATGGACTTGAGGTGCAAAAACTCAACGCGCATGCTCTGGTATACCTCGAGCGCAACGCGCGCCGGATCGGCACCGTGGGCAACCAGACGCGAGGCCGCATGGAACGCGGCGGCATCGGCGTTTTGGTACTGAAAACGGCCGGTATCGGTAACCAAGCCACACAGCAGGCAGGTCGCAACGCCATCACGTGCGACAATGCCACAATTGTCCAAGAAACGGTCAATGATCATGGCGCAGGCTGCAGCTTCGACGCGCCTCAGGCTGAGCTCGGCAAACTCCTCGCGCGCCGGATGGTGGTCGAAACACACCACATGCTTGGAGCGACGAAGCACCTCGGCGGAATTATTGAGACGCTCGACGACCGGTACGTCCACCGAGACGAACAGGTCCGGATTGCCGGTGTACGCAGATGCCGGCACCAGGCGATCGGAGCCTTCCATAAATCGGTAGATGCGCGGAACCGGGTCATCATCTGCCAGCAGCAGCGAAATGTCCTTGTTGGGGAAAAACTTCATGAGCGAAAGGCCCAGACCCAATACGGAGCCCAGGGCATCGCCATCGGGAGAAGTATGTCCCGAAATCGCAATGGAGGACGCACCCTCGATGAGCTCGAGGATGCGTCGCTGAATATCTGCAGACTCGCACGAGGCGAGGTCGGCGGAATTAGTCATCTAAAGCTGCCTCCTGGGCGGCATCCGCTATCGGATAGCCGTCCTCGTCCTTTTCGATCGCAAGCGTGGCGGGAACGTTTTCCAGCGCACGCGTGATGCGCTCGGCCTCATCGGTTGAGCGATCGATGCGAAAATCGAGTTCGGGCGTGACACGCCAATCGAGCGAGCGAGCCAACAGGCTGCGAATACGGCCCTTAGCGCTTGCGAGCGCCTCCATGACCTCGTCGTAGCGGCTCGCATCGCACGACACGTACACACGCGCGAACGAACGGTCCACCGCGACCTCGACCGCAGTCAGAGTGACCAGGTCGAGGCGCGGATCGGAAACCTCAAAGAGCAGGATATAACCGAGCTTCTCGCGAAGCTGCTCGCCCAGTCGGCGGGTTGCCTGCGTTTGCTTCATAGCGCTACCCCCTACTCGGTACGGGCAACCTGGTCGATACGGTAACCCTCGATCTGGTCGCCGGGCTTGATGTCCTGGAAGTTCTCCAGGCCAATGCCGCCCTCGGAACCGCTCTTGAGACTCTTGGCCTCGTCCTTGTAGTGGCGCATCGAGGCGATCTTGCCGTTGAAGACCACGATACCGTCGCGCACCAGGCGCACGGAATCGGTCGCGGCGATCTCGCCCTCTTCGACGCGGACACCGGCGGCGATACCGACTTTGGGCACCTTGAAGGTGTCCAGGACGGTCGCGGTACCCGTGGCGACCTCGACCTCGGTGGGCTTGAGCATGCCGATACGGGCGGCGTCGAGCTCCTCGAGGCACTTGTAGATGACGTCGTAGCAACGGATCTCGACGCCCTCGCGCTCGGCGGCGGAGCGGGCCTTACCGTCGGGACGGACGCCAAAGCCGATGATGATGGCGTTGGAGGCGTCGGCCAGGACAACGTCGGTCTCGTTGATGGCGCCGACGGCGGAGTGGATCGTGTTGATGCGGACCTCGGACTGATCCATCTTGTCGAGCGAGTCCTGAAGAGCCTCGATGGAACCCTGGACGTCGGCCTTGATGATCAGGTTGAGCTCCTTGACCTCGGCGTCGGCGATGGTCTCGAAGAGGTTCTCGAGCGTGACGTGCTTGACGCGGCTCTGCTCCTCGATACGGGCCTTGAGCGAACGCTCGTCGGCAAGGGCGCGAGCCTCGCGCTCGTCCTCGAACACGCGGAACTCGTCACCGGCGTTGGGCACGGACTGCAGGCCCAGGATCTCGACGGCGTCGGAGGGACCGGCCTCGGTGACGGCGCGGCCCTTGGGGTCGAGCATGGCGCGGACGCGGCCGTAAGTAAGGCCGGCGACCAGCGTATCGCCCACGTGCAGGGTACCGCGGGTCACGAGCACGGTAGCGACCGAGCCGCGGCCCTTGTCGAGCTTGGCCTCGAGGACGTTGCCGGAGGCAAAGGTGTCCGGGTTGGCCTTGAGCTCGAGAACGTCGGCCTGAAGCAGCACGGTCTCCAGAAGGTCGTCGATACCGATCTTCTGCTTGGCCGAGATGTTGACGAACATGTTCTGTCCGCCCCACTCCTCGGGGATGACGCCGTACTCGGTGAGCTCCTGGCGCACGCGGTCGGGGTTGGCGCCCGGCTTATCGATCTTGTTGACGGCGACGACGATGGGAACGCCGGCGGCCTTGGCATGGTTGATCGACTCGACCGTCTGGGGCATGACGCCGTCGTCAGCGGCGACGATCAGGATGACGATGTCGGTCACCTTGGCGCCACGGGCACGCATGGCCGTAAAGGTAGCGTGACCCGGGGTATCGATGAAGGTGATCTTGCGGTCGTTGATCATGACCTGCGAAGCGCCGATGGCCTGCGTAATGCCGCCCGCCTCGCCGGCAGCAACGCCGGTGTGACGGATGGCGTCGAGCAGCGACGTCTTGCCGTGGTCGACGTGACCCATGACGGTGACGACCGGGGCGCGCGGCTTAAGGTCGGCGGGATCGTCGTAGAACGAGAAGGTGTTCTCCTCCTCGGGGGTGATGATCTTGATCTGACGGCCCAGGTCGTCGGCAACGAGCTCGACGAGGTCGTCGGACATGGACTGCGTCATGGTGAGCGGCGTACCCAGCAGGAACAGGCGCTTGATGATGTCGTTGGCCGGAACGTCGAGCGCCTCGGCAAGCTCCTGGACGGTAACGCCCTGGGAGACCTTGATGGCGTCGAGGTCCTCGGGGTTCACGCCCTGGGCCAGCGCCTCCTCTATCTTGCGCTCCTCCTGAGCCTTGGCAGCCTCGCGCTCGCGCTTCTCCTTGCGCTTCTTGCGGCGACCGGTGGACTCGCGAGAGGCCTCCTCGACGGCAGCACGAGCCTCCTCGAGCACCTTCTCGCGGCTGTACTCCTCGGCCTCGCGAGCCATGCGGCTGTAGTGGTCCTCTTCGTTGTTGTGACCGCCCTTGCGCTTCTTGCCCTTGCCCTGCTTGTCGGGGTTGGGGAAGTCCATGCCGGCAGCGACGTTGTTGCTGGCGTTTGTGCGATGGCTGTGCGGACGGCTCTCGGAAGCATTGCGCTCGGAGTTGTTGTCGGAGGCGTTGCGATCGTTGCGACGGCCACCGCGGCGGTCGTTGTTGCCGCCACGACGGTTACCGCGCTCAGCGGCGCGCTCCGCCTTGGCCTTGTCCTCGGCGTCCTTCTTCTCCTTGAGCACGGTCTCCTGTGCGGCGATCTGGTCGAGCAGCGAACGGAAGCGCGAACCGGAGTCGGAAGCGGGAACGGCGCGGCGCTGAGCCTCGCGGGCAGCCTCCTCCTTCTCGCGGGCAAGGCGCTCCTGCTCGGCCTTCTTCTTGGCCTCGGCCTCGGCACGGGCGGCCTCCTCGGCAGCCTGGGCTGCGGCAAACTGGCGGCGCTCCTCCTCGCGTGCCTTCTCGGCAGCGATGCGCTCGCGCTCGGCCTCGGCGGCGCGTGCGGCCTCCTCGGCGGCAGCTGCCTGCTCCTCGGCCTGCTTGGCGGCCTCGACTTCCTGGGCGCGGGCCTCGATCACCGAGGCGAGCTGCTTGCGGACCATGGCAACGTAGGCGTCCTCCAGGGTGGAGGAAGCGGACTTAGCGGGAATCTTCATATCGGCGAGATGACCCATCAGTTCTTTGGAGGTCATGCCGAACTCTTTGGCCAGGGTGGACACACGGACTTTTGCCATATGACTTCACCTACCCTTTCTGGCACCTTGGGTGCCTAGAGACTGAACGAGCGTGGGAGACGCGCCGGGACCCGCCCGGCGCAACCGCGCGCTAGATCAGGTCCTCCGCATCATCGAAGGCGTCGGTGTCATGGACACCGCAGAAACGGGAGCCGGGACGAGCCTGGTTGCGGCACTGGATGCCGTCCTCGGACACGTACTCGCAGCGGCGGACGTCCTCGTCCCCCCCGTCACCGATCAGGTCGGCGGCGGGCTCCTCGTGAACGGGAACGTTCTTGAGGATGTCGGCGGCAAGCGTCTCGGACTTGATGTCGATGTGCCAGCCGGTCAGGCGCGCGGCGAGGCGGGCGTTCTGGCCCTCCTTGCCGATGGCGAGGGACAGCTGGTCGTCGGGCACGATGACGCCGGCGTAGGCCTTCTCCTCGTCAATGAGGACGCGGGTGACCTTAGCGGGCGACAGGGCGTTAGCGACGTAGACGGCAGGATCGGCATCCCACAGGATGACGTCGACGCGCTCGCCGCGGAGCTCGCCCACGACAGCGCGAACACGGCTGCCCTTGGGGCCGACGCAGGCGCCCACGGGATCCAGACGGTCGTCGAGCGAGTGGACGGCGACTTTGGAGCGCTGGCCGGGCTCACGGGCGATCGACTTGATCTGGACGGTGCCCTCATAGATCTCAGGCACCTCCTGCTCAAACAGACGACGCATGAGCTCGGGGTGGGTACGGGAGATGACAATCGGCGGACGGCTGTGCTCGCCACGAACCGGCTGCAGGTTGGAGTTGGGGTCACGAACGTCGATGATCACGGCCTTGATGTGCTGGTTGTGCAGGTAGCGCTCGCCCATCGGACGCTCGTTGCGCTCGTTCTCGTAACGGCGCTGGTCAAAGTGCGGAAGCTCGGCCTCGACGCCCTCACGAATCTTGACGATCGTGAAGTCGGGCGTGGACTGCAGCACGGTACCGCTGATGAGGTCACCGATGCGGCCGGAGAACTCCTCGTAGATCTGCTCGCGGGCGGAGTTGCGCACGATGGCGTTGATCTCGGCCTTAGCGTGCTGGGCAGCAATGCGGCTCGTGTTCTTGGGGGTGACGTCGATCTCCTCGAACTCGGTGAAGTTACCCTCCTCGTCCATGGAATCGTCGATCGGCTCCAGGCGGTAGACGTAGATCTTGCCGGTGGTGCGGTCGATGGTCACCTTGGCGCCCCACTCAAGATGCAGGATCTCGGCATAGCTCTTGGCGAGCGACTGCTCCAGGCGGTCGATCAGGTAGAGCTGGTCGATGTGCTTCTCCTGGCAAAGTTCCATCAGGGCGGACATCATGTCGGATGCTGCCATCTTACTTTCCTTCCTTCGCGGGCTTGAAGTCGTAGGTGGGCTTCAACTTGCACTTTTTAACATCAGAGAAATCGAGGGTAACGGACTCGCCGTCCTCGAGCTCGAGGGTCACGTTCGTCTCGGTGGCGGCGGCAATCTTGCCGGCGTACTTGCGACGGCCCTCGGTGGCGGTGGAGGTGAGCTCGCAGTTCTCGCCCACAAAGCGGACAAAGTCACTCGGGCGGCGCAGCGGGCGCGCCATACCCGGGCTCGACACCTCGAGCGTATAGCTCGAAGAGATGGGGTCGAGCTCCTCAATCACATCGCCGACCCACTTGGTGTTGGCCGTGACGTCGTTGAGCGACAGGCTCTGACCCTCGGCACCCTCGATACGCACGCGCACGCAGGGGGCCTTGGTGGCACCCACGAGCTCGACGTCGACGATGTCGACATCGTGCTGGGGAGCGACGGCCTCGAGCGCGTCAATGATCGCCTGCTCGGTCTTGGTCTTGACCATTGCGGCACCTCCATCCATACAAAAAAGAAGCGGGGCCGAAACCCCACTTCTTTTAATTACAACTTCATTTGCAAGCAAACTATACCAATAGCTGCGGAAACGTGCAAGCACAGTACGAATCTGCAGGTCAGCGTGCGCACAGCTTCTCCACAAGAATAGGATAATTGGCCGAGGAGCCCCATGCGGCGCACCCTCAACAACCCCAAAACGGGCCATGCGTCCCAATCCACAGGCCCGTTCGGACCCCAAGGGCATTCCTCCCCGAGCCCCTATCGATCAGACTTACGCTAAGGGACATTCTGCAACAAGCCAGCCAGCAAGTCGCACAACGACGAACCTTTCCAAATCCTCTACGGCAAGGAGGCACCCATGAAACGTCTAGGCACCCCCTGCATAACTGCACTCGCCATCGCAACGTGCTCGTTGGCCCTCTTGGGCTGCGGCAACACGAATGGCAAAACCGGAACATGCGAACCGAACCCTGGCAGCACCAAAGCCATCGAGAAAACGACGCCATCGGAGAGCTTCGACAAAATTAACGAAGACATCGTCGATCCCCAGGGCCTGGGTCCCGATTCCCAAGAACAGTTCCCCATCGACCTTGAGGCAGACGAGAACGTCCATGTTACCTGCGTGGGCAAGGACACCGACGGCTACGGGGACGCCGCGCTCGTCTTTACGGCGTCCAACAACACCGGTGTCGACATGATGTTTGGCGATGTGGACTCCTATGCCTACGTCAACGGCGTGGTCCGCGACGTACGCATGCGCCAACCGGTCGCCGCTGGAGAGGAAACGCGCGCCATGCTCACCTTTGTGGGCACCTTGGACGATCCGAACTTTGATGTGAACAACGACCTCAACGACATCGACCTCAACATTTGGATGTTCGAAGAGGCAACGGGCAACGTTTACTTTAGGGACCTGGTACACATCCCATAGAAAACGTTGCGACGCAATGACTAAGAAGGGCATATAACACAAGACGAGGGACGACCCAACCGGGCCGTCCCTCGTTTATTACATGTCAGCTATGCGCGCAGCGCTTACTTGACCACCAGGTTGACCAGCTTGCCGGGCACGCAGATGGCCTTGACGACCGTCTTGCCCTCGAGCCACTTGGCGACGGCGGCCTCGGCGGCAGCCTGCATATCCTCATTGGAGGCATCGCGGGCAACATCGACGCGGCCGCGGACCTTACCGAGCACCTGGACCACGATCTGCACCGTGTCCTCAACGGACTCGGCCAGGTCGAACTCGGGCCAGGCGGCGGTGTAGGCGTTGCCCTCGCAGCCGAGTGCCTCGTGCCACAGCTCGTCGGCCCAGAACGGGCAGATAGGGGCAAGGACGCTCACGATATCCTTAGCCACGCCGTAGCACAGCGCCTTGTCGCGGGCGGTATCCTCGGTGGCGTTGAGGTAGGCGCTCGCAGCGTTGACGAGCTCCATGACGGCCGAGATCGCGGTGTTGAACTGGCCGCGATCGAAGTCCTCGGTGCACTTGGCGATGGTGCGGTGACGCTCGCGATAGAGCTTCATCGCAACCTCGTCGAGCGCGGACTTGTCGAAGGCCACGTTGGCGTCGCCGGACTGGACGAGCTGCCAAACGATACGCCAGGCGCGCTTGATGAAGCGGTTGGCGCCCTCAACGGCCTTGGGATCCCAGTCGAAGTCCTTCTCGGGCGGGGCAATAAACAGGATCGCCAAACGCATGGTGTCGGCGCCGTAGGGCTCGATAACCGAGCTCGGGGGTACGACGTTGCCCTTGGACTTGGACATGGTGTCGCCGTTCTCGTCCTTGACCATGCCCTGGCACAGCAGGTTGGTGAAGGGCTCGTCCACGCTCAGCAGGCCCAGGTCGCGCAGTGCCTTGGTAAAGAAGCGACTGTAGAGCAGGTGCAAAATAGCGTGCTCGATGCCGCCGATGTAGTTATCGACGGGCATCCAACGGTCGGCGGCTTCCTTGGAGAAGGGCAGCTCGGTGTTGTGCGGGTCGGTATAGCGCAGGTAATACCAGCTGGAGCAGGTGAAGGTGTCCATGGTATCGGTCTCGCGCTTGGCCGGGCGACCGCAGACCGGGCAGGTGGTCTCGTAGAAGTCCTTACACTCGGCGAGGGTCTCGCCGGCGCCCAGGTCCAGGTTCTCGGGCAGCGTCACCGGCAGCTGATCCTCAGGCACGGGCACGATGCCGCAATGCTCGCAGTGGATGGCCGGGATGGGGTTGCCCCAATAACGCTGACGGGAAATGAGCCAGTCGCGCAGACGGAACTCGACCTTGCGACGACCGCAGCCCATGGCCTCGAGGTCGGCCACGATCGCAGCCTCACCCTCGGAGTGCTTGCCGCCGCGCATGCCGGTGTACTTGCCGGACTGGACGAGCGTGCCCTTGGCAGCGTGGGCGCAATCCCAGTCGACGGTCTCGGCATGGAAGGTATCGATGGTCTCGCCGCCGGCCTCGACGGCAGCGCGATCGTCATCGTCCAGGATGATCGGCACAATCGGCAGGTCGTACTTACGGGCAAACTCAAAGTCGCGCTGGTCGCCACAGGGAACGGCCATGACGGCACCGGTACCGTAGTCGGCAACGACATAATCGGCAACCCACACGGGGACCTTCTCGCCGTTGACCGGGTTCACCACGTAGCGGCCGGTAAAGGCACCGTGCTTCTCGAGGGTGCCCTGGGCACGCTCGACGGCAGAGATATGCTTGGAGTCCTCGACGATCTTGGTGACGGCCTCCTCGTACTCCGTGCCCTCGACGAGCTCATGCAGGCCGGCGTACTCGGGAGCCAGGACAAAGAAGGAGACGCCAAAGAGCGTATCGGCACGCGTGGTGAAGACGGTGATCTTGCCCTCGTCGCCCTCGATGGGCTCGCCATCCTTGTCGCACAGGGTAAAGTCGACCTCGGCGCCCTCGGAGCGACCGATCCAGTTAGCCTGCATCTGCTTGACGCGCTCGGGCCAGCCGGGGAGCTTCTCCAGATCGTCGAGCAACTCCTGGGAGTACTCGGTGATCTTGAAGTACCACTGCTCCAGGTCGCGCTTCTCGGGCTCGGTGCCGCAGCGCCAGCACTTACCCTCGGTAACCTGCTCGTTGGCCAGAACGGTCTTGCAAGTGGGGCACCAGTTGACCGGGTTCTTCTTGCGGTAGACCAGGCCCTTTTCCCACAGCTTCTCAAAGATCCACTGACCCCAGCGGTAGTAGTCGGGGCTGCAGGTCTTGACCATGCGATCCAGATCGTAGGAGAAGCCCATGCGCTTCATCGTGGCGAGCGCCTGATCCATGTTCTTATACGTCCAGGCGGCAGCCTGCGTGTTGTGCTTGATGGCGGCGTTCTCGGCAGGAAGGCCAAAGGCGTCAAAGCCGATGGGGTGCAGTACGTCGTAGCCGCGCATACGGGCCTGACGGGCCATGGCATCGCCGATGGTGTAGTTGCGCGCGTGGCCCATGTGCAGGTCGCCCGACGGATACGGGAACATCTCGAGCACGTACTTCTTGGGCTTACTGTCGTCGGTGTCGACAGCAAAGAGGTCAGAGTCCTCCCAGGCCTTCATCCACTTGGACTCAATGGCCTGCGCGTCGTAGACAGGGATCTCGTCCTTATGATCTGTGCAATCGCACATATCAGCTCCTTTGTTATCTCGGTTGGGGCGGGGCGTTATTACCTTTACTCGCTGCTGCGGACAGTCCTGCTCGCACGAAGAGCACATTAAGTGCTCTTCGGCTCGTGCGGAACTTGCAGCGAGCAAAGGTAAGAACGCCCCGCCACATCGTTAACTCGCATGATGATAGCAAATACGACAAGCGAGATGCCTGCGACTTGCAGGCATCTCGCTTTATCTAAATAACGTGGTTGGGAATCAACCTTTGTCTGAAACCCGTTCTAGCACGAACGGGTTTTCCAGGTGCCGCAGATTGCCGTGAAAGAGGAGCGACGCGTACTTTGGTACGCGAGCGACGGTTTGAACGGCAAGGTGCGGTGCTTGGGAAAGCCGCTTAGCGATAGCTGACGCTTTGCTGGGAGTCCTTGACGACTACGTCGTGGGCGCCGCCTTCGACGATGGAGGTGGAGCTGACCAGAGTCAGGCGTGCCTTTTCCTGGAGCTCGGGGATCGAGAGGGCGCCGCAGTTGCACATCGTGGACTTGACCTTGTAGAGCGTGCCGCCCACGCCGTCCTTGAGGGAACCTGCATAGGGAACGTAGGAGTCAACGCCCTCGACGAAGCTGAGCTTCGCGGCGCCGCCCAGGTCGTAGCGCTGCCAGTTACGGGCACGCGCAGAACCCTCGCCCCAGTACTCCTTCATATACTGGCCGTTCACGTTGACGCGCTCGGTCGGGCTCTCATCAAAGCGAGCGAAGTAGCGGCCCAGCATCATAAAGTCGGCACCCATGGCAAGGGCGAGCGTCATGTGGTAGTCGTAGACGATACCGCCGTCGGAGCACACGGGCACGTAGACACCGGTCTCCTCGTAGTACTCGTCGCGAGCGCGGCAGACGTCGATCAGCGCGGTGGCCTGGCCACGGCCGATACCCTTGGTCTCACGGGTAATGCAGATGGAACCGCCGCCGATACCGACCTTGATGAAGTCGGCACCGCAGTCTGCCAGGAAGCGGAAGCCCTCGGCATCGACGACGTTACCGGCACCGACCTTAACGTCCTCGCCGTAGTTGGCGCGGATCCACTCGATGGTGCGCTTCTGCCACTCGCTGAAGCCCTCGGAGGAGTCGATGCACAGGACATCGGCGCCGGCCTCGATGAGCAGCGGCACGCGCTCGGCATAGTCGCGGGTGTTGATACCGGCGCCGACCATGTAGCGCTTGTCGCCATCGAGCAGCTCGTTGGGGTTGGTCTTGTGGCTGTCGTAGTCCTTGCGGAAGACGATGCCCATAAGGTGATCGTTGTCGTCGACGATCGGCAGGGCGTTGAGCTTGTTGTCCCAGATGACGTCGTTGGCAACCTTGAGGCTGATGTTCTTGTCGCCCACGATGAGCTGCTCACGCGGGGTCATGAACTCGGAGACCTTCGTCTGGTGGTCATCACGACTGGGGCGATAGTCACGGCTGGTGACGATGCCCAGGAGCTTACCCTTGGGAGTGCCGTCGTCGGTGACCGGCATGGTGGAGTGGCCGGTCTTCTCCTTAAGCTCGATGACCTGCTCCATGGTCATGTCGGGGGTCAGCGTGGAATCGGACTGAACGAAACCGGCCTTGTGATCCTTGACGGCCTTGACCATAGCGGCCTCGGACTCGGCGCTCTGGGAACCGTAAATGAAGGACAGGCCACCCTCGGTAGCGAGCGCGACACCCATATCGACGCCCGAGACGGACTGCATGATGGCGGAAACCATGGGGATGTTCAGGGTGATTGCCGGCTTCTCACCGCGCTTAAAGCGGGTCAGCGGCGTCTTAAGAGAGACGTTGTTGGGGATGCACTGCGAGGACGAGTAACCAGGGACCAGCAGATACTCCGAAAACGTGTGGGACTCACCGGGAAAGAACGTAGCCATGTTTCTCCTTTTTCCATGCGACCGGTCGGCTGCAGGCCTCGTAGGACCCAGCCCAACCTTGGGCGCCCAATACTGGGGAAGTATCTTAACGCACTTTGACTGCTACAATGCATGATTTAAGAAGAGCACACGAGGGTTTGACGCAGGCTATGCGTTTGCCCAGCAAACACTTTAGCGGGGAGACGTGGAGCACATGGAGTACAAGACGACGGCAAAGTTGGTCATTCAAGCGTGCGACAAGGATCTGCCGGGCGTGTTCGGCCACGGCTGCGTCTTGCTGCTGCAGGGTATTGCCCGCGAGCACTCGCTCAACCGCGCCGCCAAGAGCATGGGCATGGCGTATTCCAAGGCCTGGCGCATTGTAAACGAGGCCGAAGGTCAGCTGGGCTGCAAGCTCATCGAGCGCGACGGCGCCCGCGGATCCACCCTCACCCCCGCCGGCGAGCGAGCCATAGCGGTCTACGAAGAGCTGCAGGCCGACATTAACAACGTCATCGCCACCAAAGCCAACGCCCTCATCGCCAGCATCAAAGAGTAGCCAATTTGGGACGGGGCTTTTTTAGCTGGTCGGTCACCATAGATGATTATTCTGGGACGGGGATTAAAAAATCATTGTGTACCTAATGATTTTTTAATCCCCGTCCCAGAATAATCATCGGAGGGCATTGTCTAGGGTGGCGGCCACGATCAAGGGGTCGTCGGTACCGGCGAAGAGGCGGATGGTGCTCCCCTGCTTGCCGCGTGGGGCCGAAAGGCGCGTCGTTGCGCCGCCGGCGGGCGATGTGCGAAACTCCCCGGGCAAAGCATCGAACAGCTCGCCCGCGCTACGTTCGATAAGATCAAACTCAACTGCCGGTCCAAAGCCGTGCTCGAGGATTCCCGTTGCAGCCGCATGGTCGGGATGCGAACTCAGCCCGGGATAGCGAACGTTGCGCACCATCTCGTTGGCGGCCAGATACTCGGCCAGCGCACGGGCGCGGTCGAAATGCGCCTGCATGCGGACGTTAAGCGAGGAAAGCCCACGCTCCAGCACGTCGGTCTCCTCGGCAGAAAGGTCGAGCGCCGACGCACCGCAGCCTGCAAACAATACGTGCGCGCACTCGGCAGCGGCATCCACACGATGGCGCTTGAGCTGCGAGCGCGCCACCGAAGCGGCAACGAGCTTGCGCGGTGCCTTACCAGCACACACGCGGTCGAGTGCCTCGAGCGACAGCACAGCACCCAAGCGCAACGGATCGCACCCAAAGACGCCAGCCACAGTATTATCCACCACGAGCAGCGCATGCGTCTCGCGAGCCGTGCGGCCCAAAGCGCGAAGGTCGGGCACACGCAGGCCAAACCCACCGATTGAGTTCACAAACCACCACAGGTGCGGCCCCTCGGCATCAAACGAAGCATCAAAACCCTCGGACGCAGCAGCAAACACCGCAACCGACGGCTCGCCCACCATAGCCACGTCGCAGGCATCAAAGCCGTGCGCAAACGCATCGACAAAGTCGTCCGCAAAGGCCACCAGGCGGTCACCGGGACGCACAATACCCAGCAGCGACAGAGCCGCCGGCACATGCGGGGCCGCAACAAGACGCGCCTCACGCGCGCCGGTCCTTACAGCCCAGGCCTCTTCTAGCTGCTGTACATCCACAAGGCATCGCCCCTTCATAAGCAAAAACCCACGATGCGGGTGTTCCCCGCATCGTGGGCAACGGCTGCAGTATAGCGCCGATATGCGACGAATCGCCTAGATGTTGAGCGTGTGATAGGTCACATTCGCGCCCGGAGCGTCAACGGTCACGCCATAGGCCTCGGGATAGATGCGCGTCGAAAACACGAGCGAGCCATCGTTCACAAACACCTCGACCGACGAGACATCGCCAACAATGCGCACGTTGCGCACCTCGTCGACGGGCTCCCAGCGCACGGTACGACCGCAGCCGGCAGAAGCGCGACCCTCATCGGTAAATCGCATCTCAAAGCGCGAGGGCAGTTCGCCCTCGGCGGGCACAAACGCCAACTTCAGCTCGCCATCAACGGTCGCGGTAAACGCGCCATCGACACCGTTGGCAACAACGTCAAAGCAGGTATCGCCGTCAACCTCCAACGAGCCCGCCCCCACACGCACCGAGGCATAATGGCGCTCGATCTCGCGCGCCGGCTGCTGCAGCACCAAGCCGCCAGCACCGGCTGTAAGCTCACGCGGCACCGTCATACAGTGCTGCCAGCCACACGCCACGGTGGGTGCGTTGCCATAGGTCGGCTCATCGGGCATGCCCATCCAGCCGATCAGAATATGTCGACCATCCTCGGACGTAAACTCCTGCGGAGCATAGAAGTCAAAACCGGCGTCCCACAGGCGGAACTCGCCCAGCTCATAAGTGTCATTATCACCGGTGATGTCACCCGTTACAGGCATATAGCCAGCAGCATACACATTACCGCGGTCCCAACGACCACCTTCGAGCCCCTGGGGCGAGAAGGACAGCCACTTCGCCGGTACACCGCCATCCGACTCAAGCTCAAGGTATCCCGGGCACTCCCACATAAAGCCAAAGCGCTCGGGCGTAGACACACGGCTCTCGAGCTCCCAGCTCATCATGTCCGCCGAACCGTACACCAGGATCTCGCCCACATCGCGCCCGGCACCCTCGCCGTGCATGGCGCAAAATCGACTATCGACATGCGGCCCGTCCACGCGACGACGCGCGCCCAGCACCATGTGGTAATGTCCATCATCATCGCGCCACACCTTGGGGTCACGCACGTGGCAGGTCAAATCCTCGGGATAATCCTCGGACGCCAGCACCACGCGCTTTTGGCTGAACTCCCGACCGGCAAGGCCATCAACGCTCTCGACATAAACAGTATCGGCGCGGCGGCCGGTATTGACGTAGTCGTACGTGCCGTCCGCATCGGAAAGCTTAACGTTGCCCGTATAGAGCACGCGAATGCGGCCATCCTCGGCAAGCGCGGAGCCCGAGTACACGCCATGGCAGTCAAACGGCTCGTCGGGAAGCAGCGGCGCGCCAACATATTCCCAGTTCATAAGGTCGCGGCTTGTCGCATGACCCCAGGCCTTAACGCCGCCCTCGACATCAAACGGCGCATACTGAAAATAGGCATGGAACACGCCGCCCGCCTGGCAAAGACCGTTGGGGTCGTTGAGCCAACCCGCCGGCGGCATAATATGGAAGCGTTGGCCATACGCGCCATGACCGCACTCAGAGGCGGCGGCGTCAACAGCGGCGACCAGCTTTGCAAGGTCGCGACCAAGTGCATTAGACATATCAAAGTCCTAACGGATCGAAAGTTACAAGGCACAAGAGATCGGCACCAGATACGGGAAACGCCCGCGAGCATACAACCCGTGGGCATCCCCTCAATCAAAAGCTCTTAGGCCTGCTCGGAAGCCTTGGGCTCGTCCTTGTACAGGACAAACGAGACGGCAAAGGAAACCAGCGCGGCGACCGCAAACATGATCGCGTACTGCACGGGTTGGGCCAGGCACAGCAGGATACCGAAGATACCGGTAACGCCCGTGCCGGAGGCAGCCAGCGAAGTGAGCGCGCAGACCAGGGCACCGCAACCGCCGCCGATGCAGCCGGCGATGAAGGGCTTAAAGAAGCGCAGGTTCACACCAAAGATGGCAGGCTCGGTAATGCCCATGAAGGCGGACAGGGCCGAAGGAAGCGCCAGACCCTTGATCTTGGCATCGCGGGTCTTAAAGGCAACGGCGAGTGCGGCGCCACCCTGAGCGATGTTGGCGGCGCTAGCGATGGGCAGCCAGTAGGTCACGCCGTACTGGGCGAGCTGGCCCAGGTCGATGGCGGTGTACATCTGGTGGATACCGGTAACGACCGTGGGGGCATAGAACAGGCCGACGATAAAGGAACCGATGCCGAAGGGCAGGGTCAGAAGGGCCTGGATCAGACCGAGGATGGCGTTCTCGGCCCAGACAAAGATGGGGCCGACGGCAACGAGCGTCACGAGCACGGTCACGAACACCGAGACGAGCGGGGTCACAAAGAGGTCGAACATCTCGGGAACGATCTTGTGCAGGCGCTTCTCGAGGAAGGCCAGAATGGCGCAGGCGATGACGATGGGGATCACGTGGCCCTGATAACCGACCCACTCAAAGCTGTAGACGCCGGGGATGACGGTGACCATGGTCTGAACGCCCTCGGAGGCAACCGTGTAGGCGCTCTGCAGCGAGGAGTTGATGAACGCACCTCCGACGACGGCACCCAGGTACGGGTTGGCGCCAAAGGCCTTAGCGGCGGAGTAACCGATCAGGATCTGCAGAATACCAAAGGACGTGCCCGAGACCAGGTCGGCAATCTTGTAGATAAAGTTATTGGTGTCGAGCGCGATAAAGCCGTTGGAGGCCATAAAGTTGAGGGCGCTCATGATTCCCAGCAGCAGGCCCGAGGCCACGATGGCGGGGATGATGGGGACAAAGACATCGCCGAGCACCTTAATGGCACGCATAAAGATGTTCTGCTGCTGCGCCGCGGCCTCCTTAACCTCGGCCTTGGTGGCAGCCTCGACGCCGCTGAGCGCGATGAACTCTTCGTAGACCTTGTTGACGGTGCCGGTACCAAAAATAATCTGGAGCTGGCCCTGGGCCTCAAAGACGCCCTTGGCGCCGTCGATATTCTCGAGGGCTCCCTTGTCGACCTTGGCGTTATCGGCAATCACCAGGCGCAGACGCGTGGCGCAGTGTGCGGCCGAAACAACGTTGCCGGCGCCACCGATGTTGTCGAGCACCTCTTGGGCTGATTTGCGGTAGTCCATGACTTCCCTTTCCTCCAACGGGCGCATTTGCACCCGGCATCTTTGACAGTTACACTGTAATCGTTTTCAGTCTCATATGTCTGTAATCGTTTTCACAGTAGGGTGAACGGTAGGAAAAAGCCGGCGAAAGGTAGTTTTAAAGCAAAAAGAGGCGGCTCAGAGACAGGCAGACGTGCCCAAAGCCTAGACATTCATAAGCTGATGGCCGAGCTTGAGCGTCTTTAGACCACTCTCCCCCTCCACGCCATCGAGCGTGTTGAGCAACATATTGGTCGCCTCGACGCCACTGGTCAGGTAGCCATAATGCACGGTGGGAATGCCGCCCGTCAGCGCGCGCAAAAACGCGTTGTCGCCAAAACCGCTCACGCGGTGTATGCCCTCGCCCATACCGCGAACCTCATCGATGGCACGCAGCGCGCCCGCCGCCATGGTGTCGGTCGCGCAGGCGACAAACGAAACATCGGGGGCATCGGCAAGCAGCTCGCGCGCAGCGCGATAGCCCGAGTCGAGCGTAAACGAGCCCAGGCGAATCAAGGCAGCATCGAGTGGGTTACCCGCGGCGCGCAAACCGGCTTCAAAACCGCGGCGGCGTTCATAACCAGCCGCGCGGTCCTCTTCGGTAACTCCAATGTAGGCAATCTTGCCGTCCACGCGACCCGCAAGCGCACGGCCCAGCTCAAAGGCAGCCTCGTAATCGTCGTGATAGACGCACGCCGCACCCTCGACATGCTGGCCGATCAACACAATGGGCACACGGCACGACTCAATCGCGCGACGGTGCTCGTCGGTGATCATGGTTGCCACCAGCACAATGCCATCGACCGGGTGGTTTTGGAATAAATCGAGGTACTCGAGCTCGCGATCGGGGGCGTTATCGGTATTGGCAAGCAGCATCTGGTAGCCACGGCGACCAAGCACCTGGCCAATACCGGCGGTAATGCGGCTCACGGATTCCGAGTTGATCTTGGGTACGATGACGCCGATGAGCTTGGTGGAGCCGGTGCGCAGCGCACGAGCCTGACTAGAACGCACGTATCCGGTCAGCTCAATCGCCTTCTTAATGCGCTCGGCCTTGTCCGTCGATATGTAGCCACCGTTGAGGTAGCGCGAGACGGCGGCGCTCGAAACGCCCGCCAACTCGGCCACATCTTTCATCTTTACCACGAGCACCCCTGTCATTGAAATCGCTTTCACCATGATACCCGTGAAGACGGCATCCGAACAAAATCGGCCCACCCAGGTCGAGCAAACGTCAGCGAGCGGGCAACTGCCGTGGCGAGGTGCCGCGAAAGAGGAGCGAAGCGTACTTTATGTACGCGAGCGACGGTTTGAGCGGCAGATCGCCCGGCAGATGCCCGCGCAGCGTCGAGCGGTCCGGCGTTTGTTAAAACGCCGGAACATAATTAGCCGTGGTATTCGCCGTTGTACTGGATGAGTGTGAGGTCCTCCACGCCGTCAAGCGCGCGAATAGCGTCGGCATAGGGCATATCCACACCGTCCGAGAACAGCTCGACGGCCATCTCGACTTTGTCGCCGCGCATGGTCTTGGACTTGACAGTGAAGTTGGTGCGCCCAAACGCGCGCACGATATCGTCGCCTGTGGTCTGGCCTGTGTAGTGAATGACCATCATGTACACGCGCGCCTTATCCTGATGACTCGTAAAGCCGGCGATCATCACCACGATCACCACCGCCGTGAGCCCCACGAGCGCATACATGCCGGCGCCGGCCGTAATGCCCGTGGTAATGGCCCAAAATAGATACAGCAGGTCGAGCGGGTCCTTGACCGCCGTACGGTAGCGGACGATGGACAGAGCACCGACCATACCGAGCGAAATGACCACGTTTGTCGAGATCGCGAGCGTAACCATGCAGGTAAGCACGCACATACCCACGAGCGTCACGGCAAAACTGCGCGAATACACCACGCCGGTAAAAAAGCGCTTGTACACGTAGTAGATCAGGATACCCATGGCGAGCGCCACGAGCAGCGAAAGGCCAATCTTGGCGGGATCGACCTGGCCAAACGCCTCCAAGACGGAGTTCTTAAAAAAGTCCCTGGTGCTCATGGTCTAAATATCCCCTCGGTTCTCAAAATCCGATTCCCAGTAATTAAATCCGCGAAGGTAGGCGGTCTTTTCGTAACACAGGCAGTACTTGGAGACCGCCGTAAGCTCGGCCGCTCCCGGCGGCACCATATCGCGCACCAGCTGCGGGCAAAACTCCGTAAACTTGACCTCCATCACCAGCTTGCCGGGCTCCAGGACCGGTAGCGCGGGCAGCGTCGCGTCAAAGATATCGAAGCTTCCCACCGCGGCACGCACGTTCATGTCAAACGTGATGCGCACGGTGCCCTCATCCATCACCCACGGCTCGCGCTCGTAGTCCACGATGGTCCGCGGGCGCATCATATTGCAGATGCACTCGATATAGAACTCGCGACAGAGCGGATAAGGACTCCTCAGCAAAAAGTCGTAGTCGCCAGCCAGAATCTGCTCAAACTCGCCACGCGTGAGCGGCGCGTCCTCCTTGTAGATCCAGCTGCCGTACTTCTTTTTGCGCTCGAGCTTAATCACCTTGTCGCTGCCGTTATAGATGCGCACGCGATACTTTTTGCGCATGAGAATGCCGGCGTCTTTTTCCTCGTAGGCCGAGTTGCAGTAGTCGTCAAAGTACAGGCTGCGAATGGTGTAACCGCCTGCCCGCGCATGCTTGTCCAGCTTAAAAACCGGCGCCATGCGACAGGCAAGCGCGGCGTGCTCGCCCTCGTTAATGAGATATTTGAGCTCGTGGCGGTAACGCTCCTGCGTGGCACGCACAGGCGGGGCCGCCAAGCGCTCAAGCAGCGCGCTAGCCCTCCTCATACGTGTCCTCCACGACCTTACCGCCGTCTTGCACGTAAAAACACTTCATGCCGTAGTGCTTGCCGTCGTCGGTCACATAGTAGTCAAACGCATCTTGCGTATAGCCGTCGGAGTTGGTGGCACGCACGCGCACAAAATACTGGCCGGTATCGGGCGCATCACAGGTCACCTCGGGAAGCAGCACGTCCTCGGCCTTAAAGACCACGTCGCTTATGGCATAGTCACGCGCAAGCTCCACGGTGTAGCGAATGTCGCGCGCCTCAAAGTCGTAGGACGCATCCCAGTTAATACGCAGCTTACCGTTATCGATCTGCGGCACGCCGATGTAGAACGGCATGGGCTTTTTAAAACTCTCGCGAAAGCTCTTGTAGTTCTCCTCGATCTCGGAGGGAATCGCCGCGGCGATCTGCTCGTATTGGTCCTTGGTGACAGGCAGATGGTCGATATCGGGCGAAGCAAAGACCAGCGATTCGGTAACCTCGCGGTAGTGCTTGATCATCTTGCTCAGGCGTGCCTCGGTCATATACGAGCGCAGGTCCTTGACGGCACGGTCGAGATCGCTGCGGAACGATTTGCTGCGCAGCGCACGATTGAACAGAACGTTGCCCCAGTAGTTGCTTACGCCGCGCTCCCAGCTCGCGTAGTCTGAAAACCCGGTAAGAGAAAGCTCCAGCTTACGAAGCATGCCATCGTTATCCCAATCTAAAAAGTACCAGGTATTTGAGTTGAGAGGACTGTACAGATAGCAGTTACGGTTCTGCGTATCGCAGTTGCCCGTCAGAATCTGAAACGCCAGCCAATAAACCAGATTCTCGGAATCAAAGTGGGTGTCGAGCACGTCATCGATCTTTTGCGATTCGTCGTTGAGCGCATCGAGCATCTCGATGAGCTTCGTGTGGTCCGTATCGCCCTTAATCTCGAGCATGCCTTCAAAGCTTGCCTGGTTGTAGTCGGGATCATCGGCAAGCTTAATGGTGTCCTCGTAGCGATGGAAATCAAAGCTGTTCACCTTGTACAGGTGCCCGCTCTTATCCAGGCCATGTGCCTTAAGCGCCGTCTTGTTGAGCTGCTCCACCTGCGTAAACAGGCCGTAGTCCTCAAAGGTATCGTTGGACTTTTCGGTCTGGTCGCACACCCACAGATGCACAAACTGCGTGCGCAGGCCCATCATCTGGGGAATCCCGCGGATAAGGTCGTAGGCCATCTTGTTGCGAAAACGCATACCCTCGCCCATGTGCTTGTTGAGCGCAATCGCGCGCTGTTGGCGCCAGGTACCCTTGCCCTTTTTGAGCTCCACCTTGTAATTCTTCTGCGAGTTCATGCTCGATGTCTGACCGCGCACCTGCACGGTAGCATTGGGCGCTTCCTCGCCATAGCCAACCTCGCCGGCAACCGGGCCGTCTTCGTCGCCCGGCTGTAGCAGGCCCATAACCTGATAGCGCGTCACGCCCATGTCGGCATAGTCATACACCGAGTACGTGTTGATCTCGGCCCAGCTGTGGTCGGTGTTCTCGGAGCTGTTGCCGCGTGAGACCGTCAAGTACATGGTCACAATGCCCGAGTCATCGTAGACCTCGTAGAGCTCGTCCTTGTCGCGCAGGTGCTTGGCCTCATTCGAGGCCTCAGCCTTTTTAATCTTGTCCTGCTTTTTGACCTTTTTGGTCGAGGAGTCTTCCTGCACCGAGCAGCCCGAAAGCAACAGCGCACCGGCAGCCGCCTCAAACAGGCGACGGCGAGACATCATCCTATCGGTCATCAGAACCTCCCCAATGCTTGCGATACACGCGAACTACTGCGCGCTCAAACGCGCCGTGCGGCACGCCCTTATGTCGGCCTTCCTCATAGCGCTGTTCGGCACGGTCGAGCAAGCGGCCCAGCTGTGTAAAGCGACCCGTCTTGTCGGTCGCCACAATGGGCTGCTGGCTCAGGATACGATACGGCAAGTTGGAGGTATAGGTATCGAGCCGCAGCAGCGCCACGATAAAAAACACCGCCGCACCCAACAAAAAGCCAAAGCCGTAAAACTGCTGCGGCAAAAGCAACGAAGCGGCAGTCGCCAGCCCGGCCACACCGGCAAACAGGCCCGAAGCCAGCACGGCTCCCTTATAGTCGGTAAAGTACAGCAAGATGAGCATCACCGTATTGCCCACGGCATACAGGCCATAGCCCACGCACAGCGTGCGAAAATACCCGTGCATCAGGTTGTTAAAGCCCAACGGTAGGGCCGACAGCACCGTGGTCTCGAGCGAAATGACCGCCGCGGTCACAAACAGCTGCTTGAGCGCACAAAAGCGCAGTTCGCTGTTAAGCGTGGAGAGCATCTCCTCCTCGGCCACCACAATGTCGCCCACCACGCCGCCGTCATTGAACAGGCTGTAGTAGTCGTGGTAGCGCGGATAGAAGTTGACCTCGACCGAGACCACAAAGTTGACGGTCGTGACCAGGATCGTCAAAAACGCAATGAGCGCCGGCACATCGTAGTAGGGCGCACCATAAAACAAGCCCTTGACCTGCACGCCAATAGGACCGGCCCAAATAATCACCAGGTGCGCAAAAAGTCCCAGATTGGTTAACAGGCCCGTGAGCGCCAGCGGCATAAACTGATCGAGCCACTGCAAAAAGGGCCAGGGGCTGCGGTCGCTCTGAGGAAAATACCGGTACAGCAGCACCACGTCCCAGGCGAGCATGACGCCGTAGCCCAGAGCAATTGACGCCAACAAGCCCTCGACCGGCGGCAGTCCCAGCGCCAGCGCGGCCAGGGCGCACAGGCACGCCACGCCAATGGCAGCCGCAAAGCTGCACAGGATGCCGCGGTAATCCTTGATGGCCGTGAGGTAGCTCATGCCGTTCCAGTTGACGATCATAATGTTGAACAGCCACAGACATAGCAGCCCCTGCAGCAGCGTGGCGCCCGAGAACAGCAAAAAGACACCGTAGAGCACCGTGCCCGCAACGAGCATGACAGCATTGGAGCCCCAAAACGAAGGCAGAATCTCGTCCTCGCGCTCGGCAAACAACATATCAGCCAAAAAGCGCGTGACCGGCATGGAGAAAAAGCTCGTGAGCAAAAGTGAGGCCAGCAGTGTGTAGGTCACCATGCACACCAGCAGATCCTGGTTGGCACGGCCCACACCCCACAGACCGCACAGCACCAAGATACCCACCTGGAGCAGCACGCCCAACAGCATGGGACCCGTGCACACAATGCCGGCGTAGCCATAAGCGCGCATCGTGGCAAACAGGCCCCTGCGCCTAAACAGGCGCTTGAGCTCAAAACCAATTCCGGCCACCGGCTACTCCCCCTCTCTGGGCAGGTTAAACGCACACGCCGTCTCGTCGTACAGCGCGCGATAGTTGGCGAGCATCTGCTCGTGCAAAAAGTACGTGGCAACGCGACGCTGCCCGCGCTCCCCCATCTCGATACGGCGGGCGCGGCTCACGCACATGCGCTCCATGGCATCAGCCAAGCCCTTGCGATACATGGGCGGCGTCACAAAACCCGCCACGCCAAAGTCGTCGCCCGGGGCGCCCTCGAGCAGCTCGCGGCAGCAGCCCACCTCGGTCGTCACGCAGGGACGGCGCGCTGCAAGCGACTCCAGCACGCTAAGCGGCTGGCCCTCGGAGATGCTCGTCAAAATGGTAAAGTCGAGCTTTTCCATGTACTCGACCACGTTGACGCGGCCGGTAAAGATCAGGTCGCGCACGCCCAGGGTTTCGACCAGCGCGTGGCACTCGGCGCCGTACTCCTCGTCGTCCACGCCGCCCATGATGTGCAGGCGCACCTTGGGCAGGCGCTCGTGCAGCTCAAAGAAGGCATAAATCATGGTCTTGACATCCTTGATGGGCGCCAGGCGCACCACCGCGCCAATGTCCACCCAGCCGTCCTCGGTCTTTAAGGGAATATCCTTAAAGCGGTCGAACTGGATGCCGTTGGGGATAACCAGGCATTTGTCCGCATCGCAGCCCATATCGATCTGGGTCTTGCGGGCGTTATGGAACAAACTGGTCACGCGGAAGGCGCGGCGATAGATCTCCTCAGAAAGCAGGTAGAAAAAGCGAATCCAGCGGTCCTTAAACGACGGCACCACCCAATCGGCGCGAATGATCTCTTCCTCGCGCTCGCGGGTATAGATGCCGTGCTCGGTCAGCAGCACTGGCGCATGGGAAACGCTTGAGCCCAGGCAGGCGAGCAGGCCACCGTAGCCGGTCGAGATGGCGTGGTACACATCGGCCACCGGCACCTCGCCGCCCAACAGGTAGAGCACGGGAAGCAACATGGAGCGCATGGTGTGGAATGCATCGGCAAAGGGCGTGTAGGGGTACTCGGCCAGGCACACGTCGCGGAAGATGTCCATAAACGTTCGGCTCTGCAAAAACGAGAGCGGATGCACGCGACGGCGCTGAAAGATATCGAACAGCACGTCCCAGTCCGGATTGGAGAGCGACACCAGGCGGCGTAGCGCCTCGCGCTCGCGGTCGTTAAAACTGGCTTCATGTTGCTCGCCCGAAAGCCGCAGGGCATCGTCCAGGAACACCTCGTGCACCTCGACCACGTTGCCGGGCAGCTCGTAGACAAATTTGCCGCGGTCGGCAGCATGCGCGCCGATCACCCACAGCACAAACTCGTGCTCGGGCATGGCCTGGATATAGCCATGCATCCAGGTAGATACGCCGCCGTGCACATAGGGGTAGCAACCCTCGAGTACCAAGCAGATCCTCATTTGTCGCCACCCTCCTTGCGCTCGATCGTCACGGTCTTATCATTTGCCTTGAGCAGATACAGATTGCCTGTAAGGTGCGTCAGTTCGCCACCCGTCACCGCACCCGGCTCGCCATTATTGGCGCGGAACATGAGCCACGCCTCGTCGTGGAAATTGCCCAGGCTGAGCGTCCAGGCATCCGCACTGGTATCCACGCTCACCGTAACCGACGAAAAGCGCTGGATGGCACCGGAGCACTCCGAGCCGGTCTGGCGGCGCAGGTCGGGCGCAGACTTGGTGAGCCAGTCCAGGTAGTCGGTCAGGCCTCCCTTGTAGACTTCCCAGCCCTCCTTGGCGCCGCGATCGGGATCGAGCAGGTCGTCCGGGTGCATAAAGTGCGTACTCACGTAGTGCATGTTGAGCTCGGACACGGCAGCCAGGCGCATATAGGAATCGTCGACCATGCCGCCCGAGACAATACGCGGCTGCTCCACAATACCATCGCTCGCCACGCCAAACTCCTGCACGTAGGGCAGGTCGGTACCGTCCTCAAAGTACGTACTGGCAATAGTCTTAATGCGCGGAACGTCGGTGCTGATAAGCTTGCGCGCACGGGCCGAAAGGATATTCGACGGCGGCACGTAGACCGAGCCGTGCGCATTAGGCAGCACCTCGTCCTGGAAAGCGATAAGCTCGTTGAGCGATGCGACGAGCGTTTCCTTGTTCTTCCAGGTCTTGTAGTCATACAGCGTGCCATAGTCGGTATCCCAGAGCGCCAGAGGCTGATGGTTGTAGCCGTGAAAGCCCAGCTCTCCGCCCATCTGCAGCAGCATGCCGCCAAAGTAGCGAAACTGTGTGGTATCGGCCTGGCGCGCAGGCTCGGTCTGGTTGACCGCGTCCTCGTAGTTTTCGATCATCACGCCGGTATAGCGAATGCCGTATTTTTGCGCAAGCTTTTGCAGATCGGGCCACCAGACCTTGACATAAAAATCGGCGACGGAAAGCCCGTAGTCGCGCTTGATGTAGGTGCCGTCGCCCGAGGGCACAGGGCTAGGAAAGTCGTCCAAATAGAACACGGCGCTGTTGATGACCGGATAGGCCGTGGCTTCACCCAGCAAGCTTAAGGCAGAAGCATAGAACCCACGCATGACCTTGTCGTAGATGCCAATGTTGCACACCACGGTGTGACCACTTCCGCAATCGTTAGACCAAATGAGCGGCGTGCCCGCATCGCCGGTCTTTGCCCAGACGTGCGCCGTTTCGCGCAATGAAACCGAAAGTGAAGAATCGAAGGGATCCGAGAACTCGTAGCGCTCTCCCCCGCCCAGCATAAAGTCCTCACTCGGAACGATACTTTCGGCTTTCGCATAGTCATATCCGGCCGATTCGATCCCAAGCTTGGAAGCAATAGCCTGCAGGCAGTTCGAGTTATCTGGCGTCATGCCCAGCATGAGTGAGCCGCCCACACTCACCCAACTCATCAGATCGGTCAGATGCGTACCCAGTCCGTCAAGCGAGGGCATAAGCACAATCACGCGATCAAACGACGTGAGCGATGGGATCGCGTCCGCACCGTCGGTGGCAATATCAACATCGCGATGGGCGATCTTCATGTCGAGCAGGATCTGGTCGAACTGTTCCTTTACGTCCTCGACGCCAGCTTGATCGGAATCGGTAATGACCAGGCATGTGGGCTTTTGGCCAAAGATTGCCGAGGAGGCAGGCACCGCATCGTTGGCGGCAAGCATCCCCAGCTTATGCTGGCCCGCACTGTACTGCACGCCGGCACGCTCCACCAGCAGCACGGCGGCCATGGCAATAAAGACCGCCCACACCACGAGGAGTCCCATCCAACGAAAGCGCCCTGCACGGTCGCGGATATGTTGCGCCACGCTCATCTGGCCTCCTCCCCGTCGCGCCAAAACGCCAACTTTTCGCGGTTGTCGGCGCTCAAATACACATGTTGCTTGTCAATCGCATCGATCACACGGTGGACCTCGTCACCGTCGCGGCGCATCACGGCCAGGCGCAGGCAAAGCATCCAAACCTCCTGCTCCTCGGGCACGTCGAGCACCAGCTGGTCGGTCACGGCCTGCGCCTCGTCGATCTGTCCGACATCGGCCAGCGCCGTCGCGTATCGAATGCGCAGCTCAAGGGTATCCTCGCGCTCGCAGCGACGCGCAAGCAGGCGCGCGTACTGTTGGCGCTGAATCTGAGCCACGCGCCCCTCGGCCAAGCCCGAGCCCAAGTATTCACCAAGAAAATCACAGTATTCGATGAGGTTTTGCGAGCTCGGGTCCGTCTTAAAGGCGCGCTCCAGCTGCTGCAGTTTAAGGTCGGACTCCTTGGAGATCTGCGCCACCGCCGTCGCGGCATAGTGCGCCACCTCAACGTCGTCGTTAAGCTTAGCCGCCTGCAGCTGCGCCAGGTACGCGTCGGGCTCCTCGGTGAGCATGGAGAGCATTAGGCGCGCCGGCATGCCGGATCGTTGACGATGAGCGCCTCCTCGAGCGGCACTACGCCTGCATCGGCGTCACGGTCGTGCACCAGGATGCTGCGATGTAGGTCGTCGTTGAAGCACAGCGACTCCAGCGCAGACTCTTTCAGCCCCTCGCCAAACACCGCGCTGCGGGCCGATAGCAGAACCACCAGCAACGGGCCCCACAGCGGCACCAGCACTATCACAGCCAACATGTGCCCGCGCACCGGCAGCAGGCCCAGCTTCATGAGCGTCCACAGCATCAGGCAAACCAGCGCATGAATCAGCAGCAAGACGGCAGCAACGACAAGCGAGATCAAGCGGCACCCCCCTCACCGTCACCGGTGTAAGAGATGTGCTGCAACAGCGCCACGATGTCCTCGCCATCGACGGGCTCCACCGCAATCTGCTTTGCGCTCAGGCGCTCGCGGATAATGGGCAGATCGCACGCCTTTGCCTGGCGCATAAGCAGGTAGAGCACGTCGCCGTCGACCAAGCCCGCCGCGTCGCTCTCGCGGATTGCCGACCCGATTGCGCCCACCAGCTCGCCGACAGGCTCCATGCCCGGTACCACGCGCAGGAGCAAAAAACTCCCCATCTTGCTATCTGCCAGCGCCTGCTCCGCCGCGAGCTCTTGGCCAAAGGCCACCTGCTTGAGCACGCAAGTGCCGTCAACGCAGCGTTTATCCTGCGCCACCGCCTCATAATCAAAGGCACGGCCCAGCGCGCTTTCGACCAGCCCGCACAAGATGCGAAACAGGTTTTGATAATAGAGGGTCATTTGGTTTTCGGCCGCACGACGCACAAAGATCAACACGGCGGGTGCCCCGTCGCGCTCGATCGTGTATCCAAACATGGGAAGCCCCGGCGTCAGCTCGCGGTTCACCCACAGGTTCGAACGACCCCCGTCACCCAAAAGAGGTGCAAGCTGCTCAAGCGTGAGTGAGCGTGCGGCATCTTCGGCAATCGCAGGACTTGCTGCCACCAGGCGTGCAAATGCCCCGCCCGAAACATGGTAGATCGCCACCGAATCGTTCTCGAGGATCTCGCCCAGAAGCTCGCAGCACTTGCGATAGATGTCGCGAGGGTTGAGTACGTCGAGCTCCTGCGTCACGGCAAAGATCTTGCCAAAGCTGTCGTGGCGACCCACGATCTGGCGCCTGTACGCGCGCTTGTCCTCGATCGCGTCGTGGTAGAGCTGCGTAAGGAACGTATTGCGGTTGCGCACGAGCTCGTTTTGATCGCGCTCCGCCCTAATGGCTTCGCTGTTGCGCAGCTGCACATAGCCGCACACGGCACCCACCACAAAGTACGCAATAAACGGTAGCCAGTTGGACGGCTCGTAGAACAGACCCTGGAAGGTATAGCCGTACTGAGTAAAGTAGCTGGCTGCCAAACCCACCGACGCCAGCAGCGCCGCAACCAGGCCAAAGTCCAAGCCATACAGCGTGCCGATCAGCACCACGTAGAGCAGGCGGTAGTCGAGCACGTTAAGCTGAGCAGACTGCGAAAACACCAGCTCCAGGCCCTCAAAGAGCACCCAGGCCAGCGCGGTCTCCAGGCATTTGATGGGCAGTGTCCGCCCGCGCATGCGGTCGATGGCGGCACGCAGCGGATGGCGCTTGCCCGCGAGGGTCTGCTCCCAGCGGGCGTGTATGGTCGAAAGATCGCGCAGCACGTCATAGCGCTGGAACCACCCGTAGCGCGTGCGGACGGTATCGCTCGGAGCAATGGAGACGACGGCGTCCCCGTCGTAGGTAATGTCGAGCCCCGGGAACAAGCCCTTGAGCGCCTCGCCCAGGTCTCCCACGGTGTGGGCAAAGCTATCCGGAACCTCGAGTTCCTCGAATGTGGCATCCCAGCTGTCGAAGATGCGACGCACCAGAACGGCCAGCTCCTCGGCGCAGAGGGCACCGAGCGGTGAGTCCGCCCCAGCCCTCATGACAGCAGAGCCTTGCGAGCACGCCTCGAACAGCGGGGTCAAAATCGGGTCTTCCAGCGTGGGCGAGGCGGTGTACAGATACGGCACGCGCAAGATCTTGGCCTGAATGCCGTCGCGGACCGCATAGTAGCGGCACAGGTCGTTGGCCGCACGGGCAATGATGCCCTTGCCGTTTTGCCCCGCAACGTCCACCGCACCGTCCGCTCCCATGGGACCAGTCACAAACAGCAGCTGAATCTGGCGACCCATGCAAGCTCGAAAGACGGAGCGCAGCAGCTCGATGTCGCCAACGGCCTCGGTATGCGGCGTGAGATAGGTAGAGAGGTAGACCACACGGTCGAATTCGTAAGCCTGGTCCAGGTGCTGCAGCAGCTCTTTCCAAGACGCATGGAGCGACGACCCGTCGCGGCGCGCCTCGTTGGCCGCCACGACCTGAACATGGTCACCGGGAAACGCCTTGGCACAAAAGTCGTCATCGACATACGCGGTATTGCCAACAACCAGCACTTCCACCGTGCGCTCCCCCTCCCCAAATTTAGCTTTTGCCATGGTAAACATGCGTATTGTACGCTGTCAATGTAGGCCAAAGGCAACTTTAAAGCTGTTTTAAGAACTTTTTCAGACGGGCAGCGACTCGCGCCTGAGCCAGAGAGCCCTACACGTGCCGCTGCACGGCGGAGAAAGGCGAATCCACTACCCCTCAGGCATAATTCCTGAGCAAAATCAAGCAGAGCACACGGCTTTTTGCGCCACTTTAAGACGTAATCGGGATGTGGCGAGAGGCCAAATTCGGAAGTGCGGGGAAAACCAAAGGAATGCTGACCAGACCCCCGTTTTAGGCTTCCGCGACCTGCGGTTTTGATACAAAAAAACCGCGTTGTGCTCGAAGGTTTTCGATTTTTCCCCGCACTTCTGTAATTACATCTCTGGATCGAGGGCGCAGGCAATGGTGACGACATCCACGATAGCGCCCCCCTATGCCTGATACCAAAATCGTTCCATAGGGACCCGTTTCCCAATGGGATGATTCTTCACAAAGGGCATTAAGGCGCATGAGAACATGGTAGAGGCAAGCAAGCGCGCTTCCACGTTTTCGCCCATGGTGACCACGGTATAATCCAACGAGACAAGCAACGAACGGGAAAGGCAGCGCGGATGAACCTGGGCAGCGAGAGCGAGACCGTCGAGTTCAAGAAGTCCACTGGCGAGCATAAAGAAGCACCGCAAGCCATCAGCGCCATGCTGAACAAGCACGGCCGCGGCGAGCTCTACTTCGGCGTGAAGGACAACGGCGATGTCATCGGCCAGGATGTCAGCGACGCAACGCTGCGCCAGGTGACGTCGTGGGTGTCCGACAAGATCGAGCCCGCGGTGTTCCCGACGGTCGAGTGCCTCGACGCCGATGATGGGCTGCGATACATCAAAATTGCCTTCTCAGGTGCCGACGCCCCCTACTCCGCCGACGGACGCTACTTCACCCGCGTGGGGACTTCGAACAAAGCGCTGTCGGCCTCGGAGCTGAGCGCCATGGTCGTCAAGCGTGAGCGCGCCCGTAGCCCGTGGGACTCGCTGCCGTCCGGCAGGCCCGTCTCCGACGCCGACGAGCAGGCGGTGCGTGACTTCGTCGCGCGCGGCGGCAGGGCCGGACGCGTGGGCGGCGGGTTCGCCGGCGTGGAGGACACCTTGGCAATGCTCGACCTCGTCGCGCCCGACGGCAGCCTAAGAAACGCCGCGGTGGAGCTGTTCTGCGAGGGATCCGACACCTACCCCAGGATGAAGCTGGGGCTTCTGGGCGGCAACACCAAGGCCAAGATCCTCGACCTGCGCCGCGAGTGCGGCACCATGCTCAAGCTGCTCGACTTCGCCGAGTACTTCGTGACGTCGAACATCAGGCGCGAGTTCGTCATCGGCGAGACGGGCATGTACCGCAAGGAGATCCCCGAGATCCCGGCCGAGGCCATCCGCGAGGCGGTTGCCAACGCGCTGTGCCACCGCGACTACACCACCGGCACCGCCGTCGAGGTCAACGTGTTCATGGACACCGTCCAGATCGTGAGCCCGGGCCTGTTCCCCGAGGGCGACTCGCCGCAAGAGCACCTAGACGGTACCGCGAGCGAGTTCGGCCTCCGAAACCCCGCGATCGCGCGCACCCTGTTCCGCGCCGGCGTCATCGAGCAGTACGGCACGGGCATACCGCGCATCAAGGAGGCCTGCGAGGCAGCCGGCGTGAGGTTCCGCTTCGAGCAGACCGTCAACAGCACCGTCGTCGTCTTCGAGCGTCCTGGGTTACAGAAAGCGGCCTTCAGGAGAACCGCGGCCGACAACCGACCGCTCCTCAGCGAGCGCGAACGAGCAGCGATGGCAATTGCCGCCGCTCAGGGGAAAATCACGACCTCCGACCTCGCGCGGGAGTCCAATGTCGGTAGGAAAACGGCCTCGAAGACTCTGAAAGACCTTGCCGGGCGAGGCCTGTTGGAATGGGTAGGGAAAAGCCCGAAAGACCCGCACCAGTTCTACAGGATGCCAAGCGAAGTTTGAGGCTGCAGGTCCTAGCCGGGAAACAGGCCCATTGCGTTTGCTGCCCTCCCCCTGCTGGGCACTACTGAGTAATCTACTGGGCACTGCTGAGTAATCTACTGGGCACTGCTGAGTAATCTACTGAGTAGTGCCCAAGCGCGAGTTGGCAAGTCCGCCGAAGCCCAGAGAAACGGCTCCGAAGAATATACTGACCGCTACTGACCGCTACTGACCGCGGCATTCGGCAGGCCCGCCGAATGCCGCGGTCTCCCGAGACTAGCAGAGCCGCCCTTATTGTTAGCGCTGCCGAAGCAAGCCCTACTTCAGCAGCAACTTGAATTTTCGTGCGATGAGCCTCCCCGGAGCCAAGAGCCTTTTGCCCTAATCACAACACCGCAATTCAAGCACCGCAGAAAACTCCATTAGCGATGAACCAGCCACTTGAAGACGTGATCAAGGTGCGGCAAGGGGTCAAATTCGGAAGTGCGGGGAAAATCGAAGAAATGCTAACCAGGCCCCAGTTTTCGCTTCCGCGAACTGCGGTTTTGGTGCTAAAAATCGCGTTGTGCTCGAAGGTTCTCGATTTTCCCCGCACTTCCGTAATTACATCCTTGGATCGAGAGTGCAGGCAACAATGACGTCATCCGCGATAGCACCCAACAGTCACGGACGTACAAAAGGCCGTTGCCGGAAGCCTCCATACAACGACTCTTCTTTGCGCGCGCCACGCTCGCAATGCTCCATTAAATGTAACTAATTGATTTGCTATATACCATTCATAATGGCACATAGCAAATCAATTAGTTACATGTGGAGGCAGAACATGAGGGAGTACGTCGAGAAGCAGCTGCACACTAGAGTCGATTGCGAGCCCAACGACGCCTCGGAAATAACGACGCAAAACTCTTTCCGAAAGTGTAGGTGAGCGAAATGGCGACTCATGCATACGATGACCTTTATTCTTATCTAGCCGCATTCAAGAACAGCTCTCTTGCCGAAATAATTGCGTACCTAGAAGAACTGGGGCAAAGGAGGTTCGACGCCTTTATTAGGGGCCTTGCACCCCTTATCCCAATCGAAAAAATCGAAAATCAATCCCTGTTCAATTTTTCTGTTGACTCCACCCTTGAAGGAGGCAAATTCCCCTGCACTGACTATGCCTGTCGAGAGCAAAACATTTACCATTTGGCAAAGTTCTCAGCATTGTATGCAGATAAAACACTGATTCATTGCCCTATAGAATCGGCATTCGAAATGGGGCACGATGATTATGTCTCAGTCGATGAACTTGCATTCGGGATCTATTTGACCATGCGAGTCGAAGACATAGTCAAAGCTGGAATACTCGGATTTTCGAGCAATTACATTCCTCTTTGCAAAGATTGCCTAGCGCGACAAATCGAAAGAGAATCAAAAGCAAAAGGATTGATATCGAGTTATTGGGATGAACTCGTACGACAATTCTGTTCCTCTACCTCGTGCACTTTAAAACAAGCACCAGATGGGAATCTGTATGTAGCGATTGAGGGAATGGATGCATATGGGTCCCATGATGAGATGGATGTCGATTTCCTGGTAATCCCGTCTGAATACGAATCGCTCTATGCAAGCCAAGGCGAAACGCGATTGGATAGAGACATGCTGGAGAAAGGCGGCATCTTGACTATCCTACTGCCATTGTTGGACGATTGCTTTCAAGCCCTCGTCAATCCCTATTTTTCGAATAGCTCGTATTTAACCACTCGTCCAGCTCAGATTGAGTTCCTCGAGTCCGCAACTTCCACCCTTTATCCTCGAAAAGATCAGACCATACCCATTCGCCGGTTATCTTGCCCCCTCCCCATTGCTGAAAATGCAACGTTGCGTAGCATCCTTGATTGCCGCATTAGAAACGAAGAGTCGTTTCTTGTGTTTAGGGATACCTTGTCCAAAGGCCTGAGCGAAAGGCCCATCGACACCTCGACATTAGCTGACCTGAAGAACGACCTAATTGAGCCCGAGCTTCACAAGATATCTTTAGTGATGAAAAACGAGCGATCCCGATTAGTCACCTCCGCAGGCATTGAAGCCGCTATCGGAATTGCGAGCTTTACATTGGGGCAATACGGAATCGCATCACCTTCTGATGCCATGGCCTTCCTCGGGGCTGCCGGCATAGGGGCCGTTGCATCTCAATCCGCAGATTTCTTGCGAGAAGCCAAGGCAAAAGAGAACCCCATGTATTTCCTCTGGAAGCTCAATAGAAACAACCGTCTGTAACCTAAGGGGCAGAACACCGCAGTCGCCGAGCATATCTCGATCATTAAATAAAGGCAGCACTAGAAAGGATGCGAATCGTGAAGAACCGATTCCCTTTACGAATGCCTAATGCAGTAAAAATCACTGGTAGATCCGAGCAGTTTAACCAAGACGACAAGAGCGCGCTCAGATTGCTGTCTGCAGTAGCTAGCCAAGTATAGATACCATCCTGTTTCCAAATTCGGTCCTACGATAAACCCTTTCTTCTTTCTCAATTTCGTCGGGATCGTCGAAGATGAGCGTCGTATCTACTACGTCCCACTGCTGCCGATGGATATCCTCAATCAGCAATCCCAGTCCGGTTAATCGAAGAAGAACTTCTGCATCTCTGCCTCTGAGCGTCTGAAAAGTTTCCTTTTCTCGAAGCATTTCGTAGTCTCCAGGTAGAAATCTGTCCAAAGTCTCTGCAAACAAACGAAGATCGTCCCAGCTAATTTCTTTATCTAGGTAGGCCTCATAAATCTTTGCTAGTCGCCGCGCTTTGTCCTCCTCAATGTATCTTTCGAGCAGGATAAGCAGGTACTCAATATCGCGCTTCCTATTTGACTCTTCAAAGTATTGCTTGTACTTGTTCCATGAGCCATTTTCAAAAGAGTCGCGGTTGAACTCATCGAGGAAACACGCATACTTCTTCAGCAGATGCGCATTGTGGATATTGTTTCCGATTTTGTAGATGCTCACTAGGCTTGAGATGACGGGGATGTCCTTCAAGAACTCGTTTTGGAGAATTTCGTCCAGGCCAACCTCTGCGATATTCGAAATAAGTTCGAGAGAGTCGCTGCAAATAGTCGGCCTTGCGTCGTCTTGCAAGCGCGATAGACCGGCCTTAGTTGATTCCTCTGCGTTTGCCATAAGATTACCTTTCATAATAATTTGCCAGTTTTGGCATGCGTTTGCAGCGCCGCTTTTCTGAAAGTGGCTCCGATTTAAATGCCATCCCCCGAATAAGCGCTCAGGTTCGATTCAACAAGTGCATTGGTTGAAAAGAGCTTTAGACCCCCTTCGAGGTAAAAGTCGCTTGTGCAGAGCAACCAAATCATCTTGTCGAGCTTGTAGGCAGTGGCCTCGGGGTCCACGCCGCCCTTCCGCGCCGCGCGCGCGGCTTCGAAATAGCAACGAGCCACTTCGACCTCGCTGTCAGTGGTAGCGTAAAACTGAACAGTATTCAGTAGGCCGTTGACACAAACATCGACGAGCGGCTGCTGAACAAGCCCGAGGACCTGTTCAGGGCGATGCAGCTCGAGCTCATGGAGCTGCACCACGGTTCGCCCTCGACCGTCTTCTGCACGCAGTGCAGGTCGAAGGGCTAGGCAGGAGCCCCGAGGCTTTTCCTAATTCTAGGTGTTAAAGTCGATTACTGCCTGCCGTGGAATAGCCTCCACTTTTCGTCTTCGATGTCTCTTTCAATTGATGACTTCACTTTTGACAGCCATTCTCTGTGTTTTAAATATGCAACACCTGCGGGCAGCTGAGCAGCAATCGAGTCAATCGCCTCAATCTCCTTGAGCTTTGCTGGAATAAAGCCTTTTTCAGGGGACCCGCTCATTGAAGATCGACGGAGATCCAAATGGTTGATCGATATCCCGTCTTTATCGAGCGTCAGAATGAGGGTGATAGCCCTAATCCTCGTCTCGTCATTGCAATCGGACAAGGCCCAGCTAATTCTATCGAGGCTATTTGCGTCGGCGATCCTTTCGCGGATGGTATATTCCAAGCGCTCCCAAAAAATATCGCTCGAGAGCGCATTTGCGTCATGAACGGGAAACAAAACGGCTATTTCAAGCCTGCCGAGTGGTTCGCTCAGCGCTTCATCGATCATTGCTTTCAGCAGATTCCAGGCATGATCATCCTGGACGGTCCAAAACGAGCTGATTCTTCGCAGGAGATCGTGCCTTTGTCGGTAGTCGAGGTTGGCAACGTACTCCAAAAAACGGTCAATCATTGAGCTGTCAAGGCGTAAAAGGCAGCGTAGGAAAGCGAGGTTATAGTCGAAAGTAGGATATCCTTCAAGTGCGAGAAAATACAGGTTGACGGCCGGTGAGGGATTGGATTCGAAGTACGAATCTAGAGCGGAGACGCGCTTTTCGTCTCCGCAGTTGCCGAAAAACCGCCAAACCCCATCATTGTGTATATGTTCGGAAAGCCAAGAAGCATATTTGAGGATATAGCCAGGATGCTTTGGCTCGACTATCTCCAAATCTTCCAAGCAGAGATGCGTTCTGCCGTCATCGAGTCTTGCGAGAATTTCGTCGAGCTCCTCCTTGTCGGGCCCGTTCTTTATTGCTAGCAAATCAAGATAGTCAAACAGGGCCGGATGGTCACTCACGTCGATCACCGCGCCCAGCTCGTTTCTAAGGACCTTCCTGCCGATGGTTTCAGCAAGATGATCAAGTGCTTCGTACGGGACAGGGATCGTCGAGGGCGACGAAGCGATATTGCGTGCGATTATGCTTGAGGCAGTATCTGGAGTCCTTTTGGCGATTTCCAGAAGGACTTTTCCGATAGCCCTGCCCGACTCCCACTCTTTATCGGAAATCTCATAATCTTCGGCTAGCTTTCCCAGGGCTTCGGTCAGTCGTTCTAGCGGTAACTCTTCCGCGGATATCCTCGGTTCTTTCTCTACGAGAGACTCGGAGTTCTCCAGACCAAGTGCGTCGAATGCGCTCTGGCGGAACCCATCGAGGCTCAGAGGGGGATTCTGCGCGCATGTTTCGTAAATCTGGTTGATGCTTAAGCTGCATAAGAGATCGATTGTCGAGTCTTCGGTTATATATTTGGGGAATAGCTCTTCAATCCTCGAGAGCACCGAATACATGTTTTCTGCGTACTCCGCTTCAGGTTCTTTGCCATAGAACGAGAAGTGCTGCCGAAAAGTGGATTTAACTTGCCTGCTGAATTCGGTTTCGACCAGAACGGAGAGCGCCCGGAAGCAATGGGCGTGGAGCTCGGCCAGCTCTGATGTGAAATTGAAGGTCAAAGTGTTGTATGTGTACGTTATGCCGTTTTGACAAACGCGCTGGGCCCTTGAAGAGAGGTATGAACTCGTCAAGACGATCAGACATGCTGCAACATTGCGGGAATGCGATTGTTGATATTTTTGAGCGAGGGCATCGAGTTTGCTGTTTTCCAAATCGAATCCCGTACGATCGAGATCGTAAGCGAAAGCGCCGTCCGGCCCGCATGCCCAGTTGTACTCGGCCGCTCGCTCGGTGCCTCTTTCTACACACTTCACGAACAACTCGGAGGCTGTTTGCGAATACTCGCTTGAGTTCATCAGGGATACAGAAATTTGCAGGGGCATAGATCCGTCGGATGTCGAATTCATGCCGAGAATTTCTTCCGATACGTCAGCGCAATCAGCGTTTTCGATGCGGTTTGAGGCAAAGGCGAGCGCCTGTATGGGGAGGAATTGATTGAATGTGACTATGAACTGATCGGCAATTCGCGCATCCCGATTCTTTATTTCATCCCAAGCTTTCTCGCATTCCCTTCGAAGGTAGTCGTACACGCTCGCACTTCCGCACACTTCAGCCATTGACTTGGCGGCTTTGAGATACGGCGCGTTCGGCATTTCTGCGGTATGCAGAATGAAATCCGCAAAACTGCCGTTCCCTTCTTTTGCGAAGTGGCGGCATATCAAGAAGTCGCGAAGATTCTGCTCTTCCATTCTTATGGCTAGCACGCCATCGGCGGAGGTAAGGATCGTGACAATTTCCTGGTCGTTCAATCTGGATGCAAAATCCCGAATCTCGGCGTCGTCGTACCCCAGCCCCAAGAGTTCCTCGTAACAAGGGTCTCCTTCAATAAGATCGCAGCAGTCGTAGATTGCAAGGTTCTCTGCGAGACGCTGCTCCCTGCTGGAGTACCCAGCTAAAGCAGAATTCATATAGATGTTCAAAAGATCGTATGGCTCTTGGATGGCTTCGAAATTGCCGTCTGCTATGGGGCTTGCTGCCATGATAGCCAAGCGCAGGTTTCCGTTTGCGATTGCCGATACTCTCTCCCTCAGTGCTATGTTTTTTATGTTGTATTCGGTCTCGAGTATCGCTTCTATATTTTCCGCGGTTAGAGGCTCCAGCTCTATTTCTCTGAAATTTAGATAACTGCCGATTTTTGCGGTCAACTCGCTTCGGTGCATCTTCCTGCAGGTGAGGACAATCTTTAGCTTTTTGTTTTCCAAACAGATTCCCAGCAAGTGCTCAAGTGACAGGTTGCCGTTTGCATCATCGACTAGAAGGATAATGTTTTCCGACTCCGACAAAATCAGCTCGATATCATCGTCGAGATGCGATGAATACCTAGAGTCCAAGATAAGAAGATCCCAGTGATGCCGTTTGCTGAATGAGAGGCATGCGTCGAGGGCGATCTTGGTTTTCCCCGATCCAGACTGCCCCTGAATCACCACTGCCTTGTTTTGCTCTATCGATTCGACGATGACTGAAAACTCGGAATCCCTGTGCATGAGGAGCTTCGACAGGTCGGTTGAGAAACGGTCGTTCAGGCTTCGCTCGATGAAGCGGTCTGGGGCGATGAATGATCCCTTTCCGAGTGGAACGCCCAATACCGTATGCGCTAGCGCAGGGTATTTTCCATCAAGGTCGCTCGCAATTGTCTCTGGCCCGATTATTTCTATCCGTGGATCGATGGCACGGACCTCCTCGAGTACCAGAGGTGAAAGGCGAAAGTATGTGTGGCACAGGATGATTCGATCTATGAGTTGCGGATTGATTCCGGTTTTGCTCCTGTCGAGGCAGTCTTTAGCATCATTTAGCAGCTTATTGCGGATGTCGGATTTAGAGGTTGTGTATGCCGCGAAGAGGTAGTGTCCATTCTCTCCTACGGAGTACATGTCTGGCACTCCGGTCGTGGTTTTATCCGTGCCGCATTGGGATCCTAATTCAATGATGTTGTTAAGCGAATATCTCCTATATAGATACTGATTTGCTAGTGTTTGAAAACGCCCGCCTTCGATCTGCCTTAGCTCTTCTTGGATCTGATTTATTTGGGACATTTTGCTCCTCGCGATAAATTCGCCTTTTGATTTCTCTTTTCTTACTCTAGTCCGCCTACCTCAGCAAGCCTTACAAGCTCGAGGGACGAGTCGACGACGTCCTCGAAGTCAAGCCCCGCCGCATAGGCCCTCGGATAAGGCGAGCGGAGGGCGCGTGACCCCGTCGGAAATGGCCGCCGTTAGGTGCGTGTTCGAGAGCTGCGCGGCGGAGCTGGATGGAGCCTGGGCAAGGCATTAGGGCATCCTCGTCCTTGTCGTAAGACTGCCATTAGAAGATCTTCTGCAAATCCTAAGCCACGTTTCAACTTGGCAACAGCTGCGGATCCTAGATATCGGCAAGACATTCGAGACTCTTGGATATGGCGTCGAAATAGATCCTTTGGTAATACTCCATGGTCTCGACCTTGCCGATCTCCGATCCGAGCCTCTTGGCCCAAGCTACGAGGGCCTTCCTGTCCTCGCCCTCGAGCGAGGCCGTGCACGACCTCATGTGGTCGCCCGGAAAAAGGACACTGTGCACAAGCCGAATATCTTCGGGAGGCATCTTCTCCATCGCCCTCGCGAGGAGGGAAGTGTCGAGGGAAATGAGCGACAGGATGGGTTCCGACCAGTCATCTGATTTCGAGAAAGCCAGATAGAGCTTCGTCGCGAATTGGTCGGGGGCGTTTATCAGGACGTTGCCAAGAGACTCCGACTCCCGTTCGCGTAGCGTCGTCAAGGCGAGCTCCCTCAGCCTGTCGACCTCCTCCAAAGCCGGAATCTCATGCGCTTCGCTCGAGTCGAAAGGGATCTCCTGCCATTCGACTCGATTCTTTCCGATTGACCTCACTGCAGACTCGGGATCCCGTCCAATGGAGGATTCCATCGCCTTGACGAGCGGCGCGACCCCTTCGGGAAAGGCGTCAGCAAATTCCCCCGCAATGCCTTTGACGGCACGCAGGACGTCGGGATAGACGTCGAACGACAAGCCGCGGCTCCCGTCCCCGGGGACAATCCCGGCGACTAAAGTCTCCACCATGCCAAGGACATCGGCATCGCGGAAAGTGGCGTGTCTGATGCCTTCGATACATTCAATAGCTTTCCGCGCGGCCGGCCCGTCGGGATGAAAGGTCGCAAGGTAATCTTCCAGGCAGGAACGAACATGCTTGGAATCGACCCCCTCACACCTCTCGAAAAAGCGGGGGATGAAGTCCAGAGCGGCGTATTTGAGCCGGCGCGACTCGAAAATGCCACCCCTAAGGATGGAATCCTCCCGGCTTGACGGAGGCCCGATGCGCATCCCCTTCGCCGCCCCCGCTGCAAAGCCGAAAGCCTCTTTGAAAACTGCCCTGGCAGACTCCGGGTCGGTGGGTTCAGCGAAGAACCCGGATTCCTTCATCCCGACCAGCACGGGGCGCATCTTGCTGAGGGATCGCAAGTTCGGCGATTCGCTTCCTTCAATCGCCGAAACGGCGTCCTCGAGCGCGCCTGGGTAGATGCCGCCCAGCACGCCTCCCAGAACGCGTTCCACAACCGAGCCGACCGAGGGCCTGAACCGGCACTTCCGCCAGACGGTCTTCTCGATGAGGCTCTCGTACTCCCTGGTCGTCCCCTTCTCCCCCTTCGGTCCTAGCCCTTTCCTCCACTCATCCTCGTTGCAGACGAGGAGGACCTTCTTCCTGCAGCCAACGACGAGGTGGTCGACCGCCCCGAGCAGCTCGCGAATGCCCATGTCGCACCTCTCCACGTCGTCTATGACGAGGAGGGTCTCGGGGCCGATGATGAGGTTCACGGCATTCAGCGGCGCCATCTTGAGATCGACGCCCGCCTTCTTCTCCAGCTCCCTGATCTTTTTCCCGAGGAACGATATTCCCGTGTCCTTGGCGAACCCGACGAGTGAATCCCACCTGCCCCTCTCCCCGCCGGCCGCGCACCCTATGGCGTATTTCGAGATGAAACCAGACTCAATCGCCCCGCAGAGCTCCGCTAAGTCCTTGGCGCCGTAGGCGGACGCCACCACGACGGGATGCCGGCTCTCATCCTCCTCCAGCTTCTCGGTCAGTGCGTGCTCGACAAAGTAGGTTTTCCCGCATCCCCATTCCCCGGTAAGCATGAGGGCGTACGAGTTCTCCTTGTCCTCGATGTACTCCCTCACGACGCCGATGATGTCATCCTCGTTCACCTTGGTCGCTCCTTGTCCGCCATCGGTTTCCACCCTTACCTTTCCTATGGCCAGGCGAGAGCCTACTCCAGCGCTTTCGGATCCCATTCGAACCCTTCGGCCTGCCGCCTTATCGCCGGGTCGATGCACTTCTTGACGAGCTCAAGCGCCGCGGCCGCGCGGTGCAAGCTAGTGGATGACCATTTCAAACAAATCTTTCGCGATAAAATCAACGCGCTTCTTAACGTCAAAACAACCATTCGCATAGCGTTTAGCAAAAGCTCTTGTAGTGGCATAACGCGATTCAGCGTATATGGGCAGCTTTTCCTTAAGCGATTTGTCTTTACATTTCGCGTTAAGTCGCTCTTCTAGCATGAGCAAGTTCCCAATAATCGAGTTTTCCTGAGCCTGCGAATCCGGAAGAATGTGCTCTATTGTGAATGCCTCAGAAACCCTAACACCAGACTTAAGCTCCTCGAGCAAGGCAAGGACCAACTTGCAGCGATCCTTCAACTTTGTTTCGCTATACAACGGCCACGAATGAGACCATCCAAGCGAAAGGAGATTAATTCGAAATGTTTCTTCTGAAGGCAGTTTTTCGTTAAAACTATTTTTCCACTCATCTAACACTTGCTGGGTGCAGTTCAACTCGATTGCGTATGAGTGTTTCACGATCGAATCCGATAGGTGGTTCGACTCCATTCCCCCGATTATCTTATAGCAAATATAGAACCGGTAAATAAATCCAATCGCATCATCATACTGCTCGCTCGTTGGCTGCTCTATTTCGCGAGCGTGCATTAAACTCATAAGAAGCGGCCTGAAGACGCGGACATTGTGTGTTCTTAAGAAACTCAAGATTTCCGCATTTCTGTCATCGCTGGTTGGCTCGACAATCTCTGCATAATATCCGGCTTTTAGCCTTAAATCATAGAGAAGATCAGCAGCCTTCTTTGGATCCGTAAAATCCCTTATTTTCTTATATGCTCCATCCTTGTCGCCTTGACCTAGGCGATATTTTTGAATTGCGTAGTGACGCAAAAAAGCTTTCATGTTCGAGCCGACTGTTGCTTCAATTTCCGACCATACCTGTTTTGCATCATCGCGCTTTTCTATAGGATGGATATAGCGCATAATATAGTTCTTCAGAAGCTCATGGTCCTCAAGCTCGATACCTCGCGCATTCAATATTTCGAATATTGTGTACGAATCTTCCTCAGACGATGATTTGATGTTTACATATGCGACAGAAATGACCGCATCCCTGAAGGCCAGCAACTCCTCATCCTTCATCTTGGCGAAACTTGCACTGAAATATTGGAAGGCTTTAACGATCAGTTCGTCTTTTGATCCGGACGCGCGTTTGCTCTTCGAGAAAGCCACAGCAGACATGGCAGCCGCATCTTCAGGAGAGATAGCAATTACTCCTTCGACGATCCTCGTTAATGATAAATGATTCTCCGGAGCGACGATCGCGTGCTCAACATCCTTAGTATCTATCGCCACTAGATATTTTTTTGTGCCATTAGCGTGGTTAATCATATTCCTTTTCTTGAATGCGAACATGAGGCTAGACAGCAAGAGCGTTAGGGTAATAACTCTTTGTTGACCATCAATTATTGTAAAAACCCCGAGGCTGTCTTCTTCTTCTTCCTCCATCAGCACTATCGAACCGATGAAATGCGACGTAGCAACTTCCTCTGTCACAAGCTTGATGTCTTCGAATAGATCTTTCCAGTTATGCTCATCCTACACGTAAGCGCGCTGATTGCGAGGGATTCTATAGATTGAGTCATTAAGCAGCTTTCCAACCGTACTCTGACGTGCTTCAAATGCCATGTTGATCCCTTGCCTTCGCAATAGTTTTGTCGGCCTTGCCGCCTCTCGGCGTCACCAACGCCTTCGCTACAATAAAAGTCGGCACATCGCCGAGCAGGGCCGCCTTTTCGCTCGCGAACATGCCGACTGCCCCAATCAATCTCCGTCGCTGCCATCATCGTCGATTAACCAACATGTCAGCAGCAGGCAATCGTCACGTCCACAGTCCATTCTATATGCCGGCTGAGCATGGGGCGCATCTTAATCGCCAAGATATCCAGGAAGCCCGAGCTTCCAGGGAAATGCCTTCAGACGCCTTACGTTGGGTAGGCCCCCTACAGAGATCTATTGGCCGTGCACCGCAAACAACGCGTTAGGCCGTTGCACGCAATCGGCCAGCCACCCAGCATCCCCAATCCGCGTCACAACTCCCTACCCCGCTCCAGCCATCGTCATCTCCATACAGTGTCCAAACCCACACCAATAAAACCAACCCACGCAACAAGCAGCCCTCGCTTAGCAACCCAAACACCACCACAAGCCAGCAAGCAATCACCAGTCTGCGTTCGCAACATCGCTTGGAACGGCAAATGCTTACCGCGCCCTTGAAACACGCCAAACTCGTCTACAACCTGCGGTTTTTCGTTTATACTGCAATCGTTGAAATGCCGGTACGCTTGCAGAATCGTACCTGTTCCGATTACAGACGATATGAGCAGGACATAAAAACATTGAGAGCCCCTGCTGCATGAAAGACCGCGGATTAGGCCGACAATGGTGAGTGTCTAATTCAGCCGCGGCGGCCACGCCGCATTCATGGAAGGGGCTCCCATGCTCGATACTACCACCTTCGTCGGCCTCGACGTCCACGCCCGCTCGATAAAGGCAGTCTCCCTCGACGTCATGACCGGGGAGGTGCGCTGCGCGACCTTCGGCTACGACGCCGGGGCAGTCGCGGAGTGGGTGCGGTCCGTGGACCCAAAGGCCAGGTGCGTGTACGAATCCGGGGTCACGGGGTTCGACCTACAGAAGAGGCTCTCCGGCCTCGGGGTCGACTGCGTGGTCGGCGCCGTCTCGAAGATGATCAAGCCCAGCGCGGACAGGCGCAGGAAGAACGACCGCAACGACGCCGAGTTCCTCGCCCGCATGCTGTCGGTCGGCAACGTGGTCGAGGTGTGGGTCCCCGACGACGAGTGCGAGGCCGCCCGCGACCTGACCAGGGCGCTCGAGGACGCGAGGGACGACCTCTCGCGCGCGAAGCAGCGGCTCTCCAAGTTCCTGCTCAGGCACGGGCTCGCCTTCGACGAGAGGACGCCCACCGGCCGCAGGAAGGGCAACTGGACCCGGGCGCACTGGTCCTGGATCGAGTCGATTAGGTTCGCGGAGGGGGCCGACAACGACGTGCTCGCCTACTACGTCGACGCGGTCAGGCGGGCGGCGGAGGAGAAGGCGAGGCTCGAGGGGCTCGTCGAGGCCGAGGCCCGCAAGCCCAGGTGGAGGAGGAGGGTCGACTCCCTGCGCTGCCTCAAGGGCGTCGACACCGCGACGGCCGCCGACCTCGTGTTCGAGGCCGGCGAGTTCTCCAGGTTCGGGAACGCCCGCTCGTTCGCCGCGTGGGTCGGCCTGACGCCCTCCGAGCACTCCAGCGGGGAGAGCGACCGCAGGGGCGCGATCACCAAGGCCGGCAACAAGCACCTGAGGAAGGCGCTGGTCGAGGCCGCGTGGCACTACCTGACGTGCTCGGGGCGGCCGAAGGACCTCGCCAGGGGCCAGGCCCCGGACCGGGGCGCCCGGAGGCATGCCGCCAAGGGCGTGCGGAGGCTGGTCGAGAGGCGGGAGGCGCTGCTCGCGCGCGGGGTCCACGGCAACAAGGCGAACGTGGCCACGGCGCGCGAGCTCGCCTGCTGGGTGTGGGCGGTCGGCCTCATGGCCGAGGAGGCGTAGGGGGAGGCTCCCCCGCACATAAGCCGATCACCCCGGAAGCGGTTTGATCCGAAGCCGTTGAGGCGAACCTCAGGTCCCTTTTCTGCGAGCGCCCAGGGCGCCACACGCGTGCACAGACTGTCGGTTCGACGAAGAAGCCTCAGCCGTAGCAACGGATTGCCCAGCGAGAGATCGCCACGGGCGGATATTAAACTGCAAAGACGAGCGTCGGGAAGACACGCCGAGGTCGCCGCGGAAGGGTTGATATAGGGAGAGGGCCTGACCCCATATCGTTGGGGCCAGGCCCGATTTTGTCTCTTGACAATGTCCTGCTCATATTAAATGCCGGTACGCTTGCAGAATCGTACCTGTTCCGATTACAGAAAAGGGGCCGTCATGCGTAATCCTGCCTCCTGCGTCCTTTCCATCGCGCTCTCGCTCGTAATGACGGTTGGTTTTATCCCGTCACCCGCGCTTGCCGAAATCGCCAGTGCGCCAGAACCCGCCGCGCAAAGCGCCGGCAAACCTAACGAGAGCCCAGCCGAAACCACGTCGGGCCAAGCCCGGGCAAACGATCAAATCAGCGCCGCCTCCGGCACCAATGTAACGGCCAACGCAACGCAGCCGATCGACGCCAGCATGTTCAGTATCGAGGACACCGACATTCGCTACACGGGCAATCCCGTGATGCCCACCGTCACGTCGTCGACCGTGCCGAGCGACCAGTACACTGTCGCCTACGAGAACAACGTAGCCATCGGTCAGGCGACCGCCGTTGTGACCGCCGACGACCAGAACTACAGCGGCACCTGCGCGATCCCATTTGAAATCAAACCGGCGAACGCGGCCGCGAACTACCAGCACAGCACCACCGCGCAAAGCGGCGACATCACGCTCACCGTCCAATGGAACGACCCGAGGCTCGGCCAGGAGACCACGTTCCATGTGACTGCGACGGGCGGAAGCGGTGCGTACCAATTCCGCATGGACGCACCGACGTATATGGATCCCGACGGTAGCAGCGAAAGCGTTGCCGACCCCAGCCGTAACCAGTGGCAGCAATACACCGGCGAATGCACATCGCACGACTACCAGTTCGAAATGACCGCTAGCGGCACCTATTACCTGCGCTTTTACCTGATGGATAAGGCGGCCGGCGTGTACTATCTGCGCTCAAACGTGTTTGCGAGCGCGAACGACGACGCCTATCCGGCGGTCAGCGCCATCGTGAAGTCCGCAGTCGACAAATGCAGCGCCGATACCGACGGGTCCGACTACGCCCGCGCCCTGTGCCTCCACGACTGGACGCTCGACCAGCTGGAGTACGACCACGACCTCAACTGGTGCTCGGCCGAAAGCGGCCTCACGCGCCACCAGGGCACCTGCGAGAGCTACCAGCGCATCTACTCCAAGCTCCTTGACGCCGCGGGCATCGCCAACGGCCGTATCACCGGCAACGGCCACACCTGGAACGCCGTAAAGATCGACGGCAAATGGTGCCAGATGGATCTGACCTGGGACGACACCAGCGACAACTGGTACGGAGACCTGGACCAGCGCCATCTGTACTTTGGCCTGACCGACGAGCTCATGGCAATCGCCCACTCCGACCACACGGCAAACTACCAGAAGGACGGCTATGCCTACCGCTCGACCGGGTAGTGTCGCGATAGTTGGTGTAATGGACACTTTGCCCCCTGCATCCAGGATCCGGAATCTATCGAGATCCTAGGCCGTCTCCACGCCGTCAGCAAGCTCCAGGCTGGATTCGACCATCTTCCTGTCGGTCTTTCCCGGCTCGGCCCAGTCATGACAGCCCAAGGCGCCCCTACGGAGCTCCACGTCGTGCATCTCGGCCATCTTCCTCTCCGAAAAGTAGCGTGAGCCGGCCCATGTCTCGGCCTGGTCGCACATGACGGCTCCCACGAGCCTGAGCAGCGAACTCTCCGACGGGAAAACCTGCACCACGCGCGAGCCGCGTTTGGTTTCCCTTTTGGCGCGCTCCCGCAAGTTGTTGGTGCGCAGGCGCTTCCAGTGCGACGGTGGGAAGTCCAGGTGCGCTAGCGCGTCAGGCTCCGCCTCCTCGAGCGCCCTTGCCGCCCCCAGGCAGCACCCCACCAGCATCTCGCACGCCGCGTGGTACATGGCCACGGCGGTGGCGGCGTACCTGGCGCGGAAGACCGAAGAGAAGATGCTGGCCCACGCGGCGCCTCAGCTGCCAGGAGCCGGCCTCGCGCATGCAGTCGCGCATCGCTGGGTAGTGTCCCGAATGTTGGTGTAGAGCTCGGTTCTCGAGGG
>CABVDJ010000013.1 GCA_902497025.1 uncultured Collinsella sp.
CGCGGCAGGTCAAACACAATCGAGCCGTTATCGATGCAGATGACGCGGTCGGCGGCGCGATCGAGGTCGGACGTAATGTGGCTCGAGAGCAGCACGCTGTGCTGGCCGTCGGCGACAAAAGCAAGCAGCTCATCGAGCAGTTCCTCGCGCGCCATGGGATCGAGGCCCGCGGTGGCTTCGTCCAAAAGGAGTAGCTTGGCATTATGGCTGAGTGCACAGGCAAGCTGCAGTTTCATGCCCATGCCGCGGGAGAGGTCCTTGACCTTTGTCTTGGGATCGAGGCCAAATCGGTCGATGAATCCGGCGAACGTTTTGCGGTCCCACGTGGGGTACGCCTGACCTACGAGCGCCTCGATCTGGCCCACCTTGAGCGTTGAAGGGAAGGGGCATGTGTCCAGGACGTGACCGACGCGGGAGCGCAGGCAGCGCTGTGTCTCATCGGGCGCGTCGGCGCCACAGCGCTGCCCAAACAGGCGCACCTCGCCGGCATCGAGCTTTATAAGCCCGAGCGCGGCTCGAATCGTCGTTGTTTTGCCAGCACCGTTGGCACCAACAAAGCCGACGATCTGGCCAGGCTCCACGGCAAGCGTGACGTCGCGCAGCGAAAAGCGGTCGCTTACAGCGCGTGAGATGCCTTTGAGTTCAAGCAAGTTTTGCATGGTATAGCCTTTCTTGCAGATGGCTACTGCATGGTTTCGGGGGCCACCAGGTCGAGCATCTCGTGCAGTTTGTCGCGCGTGACGCCCAGGGTTTCGGCTTGGCTCGCCGCTTTCGCAAGCAGCTCTTCGATATGGCAGAGCTGGTTTTCGCGCAAAAGCTCCTGGTTGCCCTCGGCGACAAAACAGCCCTTGCCCTGCACGGTGTAGATAAACCCGAGCTGCTCCAGGTCGGCGTAGGCGCGCTTGGTGGTGATGACGCTCACGCCAAGATCGCTCGCGAGTGCACGGATGCTGGGGAGTTTGGCTCCCGCAGCGAGCGTGCCCGATAAGATCTGAGCTTTGACTTGCGAGGTTATCTGCTCGTAGATGGGCTTGTCGCTCGAATTGGATAGGATGATGTCCACAGCGGCTCCTTAGCTGTTGGGCTACACGTGTATATAACCGGTAAGCACAGTATATATACACTATGCACAGTTATGCAAGAGATAAATACGGATTGGGCCGGCTACCCAGGTCCCAACTGATGAATTTGTCCTGATAGGCGCTCTAGAGCGGGATTTCGCGGCTACAATAGGGCGGTTACATCGACGTAATGCACTCAATGCAAGAAAGGATCCGCATGGCAAGCCTGTCGGATGAAATCTCGTCGCGCCGCACATTCGCGATCATCAGCCACCCGGACGCCGGTAAGACCACGCTTACCGAGAAACTGCTGCTCTATACCGGCAGCATTCAGACCGCCGGCTCGGTCAAGGGCAAGAGCTCGGCCAAGCATGCCGTCTCGGACTGGATGGACATCGAGAAGGAGCGCGGTATCTCCGTTACCTCCTCGGTGCTGCAGTTCACCTATAACGGCGCCTGCGTCAACATCCTCGATACCCCCGGCCACCAGGACTTCTCGGAGGATACCTACCGTACCCTTATGGCTGCCGACGCCGCTGTCATGGTTATCGACGGCGCCAAGGGCGTCGAGGCCCAGACCAAGAAGCTCTTTAAGGTCTGTACGCTGCGCCACATTCCCATCTTCACCTTTGTGAACAAGCTCGACCACGAGGCTCGCGATCCGTTTGAGCTCATGGAAGAGATCGAGAACGTTCTGGGCATCAACACCTATCCCATGAACTGGCCGATCGGCAGCGGCCGCAACTTCCGCGGCGTGTTCGACCGTCAGACCCGTCGCGTTATCGCCTTCGAGGGCGACGGTCACGCCAACGCCACCAAGAAGGTCGCCGAGGTCGAGGCCGAGCTGGGCGATCCTTCCATGGACGAGCTCATCGGCGAGGAAAACCATAAGAACCTGATGGACGACATCGAGCTGCTCGATGGCGCCGGCGACGAGCTCGACTTGGATGCTGTGGCCTGCGGCAAGCTGAGCCCGGCGTTCTTTGGCTCGGCGCTCACCAACTTTGGCGTGGAGCCCTTCCTCAAGGAGTTCCTGCGTCTGGCCCCGACGCCGCGCGCCTATACCGATACGCTCACCACCGAGCCGGTCGATCCCTGCCGCGACGACTTTAGCGGCTTTGTGTTTAAGATCCAGGCCAACATGGACAAGAACCACCGCGACCGCATCGCCTTTGTGCGCATTTGCTCGGGCAAGTTCGAGCGCGGCATGGACGCCTTCCACGTGCAGGGCAACCGCAAGCTCAAGCTTGCCACGGGCACGTCGATGATGGCCGATGACCGCGCCATCGTGGACGAGGCGTACGCGGGCGATATCGTGGGCCTGTTCGACCCGGGTATCTTTAGCATCGGTGACACCGTGTGCTCCGGCAAGCGCCACGTGCAGTATCCGCAGATCCCGACGTTTGCCCCCGAGATGTTCGCCCGCATTACGCAGGTCGACACGCTCAAGCGCAAGCAGTTCGTCAAGGGCATGGAGGAGCTTGCCCAGGAGGGTGCCATCCAGATCTTCCGCGAGCTGGGTGCCGGCATGGAGAGCGTCATCGTGGGTGTGGTCGGCGTGCTGCAGTTTGAGGTGCTCGAGCGCCGCCTCAAGGCCGAGTACCGTGTTGAGGTTCGTCGCCAGCCGCTGCCCTATACGGATATCCGCTGGATCCAGAACGACCCCGACACCATCGATATCCCGGGCCTTTCGCTCACGCGCGACACGCTGCGCGTCGAGGACATGCGCGGCGGTAAGCTGCTGCTGTTCACGAGCCCGTGGAACGTGGATTGGGCAACCGACCACAACCCCGACCTGATCCTGTCGGAGTTTGGCAACGTAGCCTTTTAACGCATTGGCGCGGTGGTCCTGTGGGGCTGCCGCGCCGTTTGTTTGCCTTATGCCACGCGAGCGGCTATCATACCCACCGTCGTCTCAAGACCGGGGCGTCCGAGCAGTTCGGGTCCGATATCCTGCTCGTTAAACCTAAAACCAAAGGAGTACATAATGATCAAGAAGGTCATGGAGGACTATAAGGTCCTGTTGCGGAGCATTCCCGCGGCAACGGTTTCGCTGTTTTTCGTGAGTGTCATCATGATGAACCTGCTGGCCAACAAAGAGCTTATCAGCCTGCCGTATCTGGCGCTCGATTGCGGCTTTGTGGTGAGCTGGGTTTCGTTTTTGTGCCAGGACATGATCTGCAAGCGCTTTGGCGCCAAGGCATCCATCAAAATCTCTATCCTCGCGCTGCTGGTCAACCTGGCCGTGAGCCTGTGCTTTTGGGCATGTTCGCTCACGCCCGGCATGTGGGGCGCCTACTACGACACGGGCATGATCGAGGTCAACACCGCCCTTAACGCCACCATCGGCGGCACCTGGTACGTGGTGCTGGGCTCTTCGCTTGCCATGCTCGTTTCTGCCGTGGTTAACTCCACGCTCAACCAGTCGCTTGGCCGTATGCTCAAGAAGAATAACTTTGCGAGCTTTGCCTTCCGTTCCTATGTGTCCACGGGTGTTGGCCAGTTTATCGACAACCTGGTCTTTGCCATTGTGGTGAGCCACACGTTCTTTGGCTGGACCTGGGTGCAGGTTCTTATGTGCTCGCTGACGGGCGCCGTCGCCGAGCTGCTGTGCGAGGTCTTCCTGAGTCCCGTGGGCTACAAGGTCGTGCGCGGCTGGGAGCGCGAGAATGTGGGCTCCGATTACCTCGAGCGCCACGCAACCGCCTAAGGAGCAAGTATGCGGGTTTTGATCACGGGCGCTTCGGGCGGTATCGGAGCCGCGTGCGTGCAGCGCTTTTTGGATGAGGGCCACGAGGTCGTGGGCTTTGATCTGCTGCCGGCGGCGATCGAACACGAGCGCTACCGCCATCTGATTGTTGATGTCCGCGAGCCGGACTCGTTTCCAAGCGACCTTGAGCCCCAGGCGATCGTGAACGTTGCCGGCACGCAGGATTCGGCCGACGACATCGCCGCCAACCTGCGTGGCACCATTAACGTGACCGAGCGCTACGCCTTTGTGGAAGAGGGGCTTGCCGCCAAGCCGGCGCCGGCTATCAAATCCGTGGTCAATGTGGGGTCGGCGAGCGGGCATACGGGATCGGAGTTTCCCGCCTATGCTGCCAGCAAGGGCGGCGTTATCGCCTACACCAAGAACCTTGCAAACCGTCTGGCGCCGCAGGCCATCGCCAACAGTGTGGACCCGGGTGGCGTTATCACGCCGCTCAACCGTTGCGTGATGGAAGACGAGCACCTGTGGAACCAGATTATGGAGCTCACGCCGCTTAAACGCTGGGCTACCGCTCGAGAGATCGCTGAGTGGATCTACTTTGTGGGCGTGACCAACCGGTTTATGACCGGGCAGAGTCTGCTAATCGATGGCGGCGAGGCCGGCCGCACACAATTTATTTGGCCCGAATAGGAAATGCGCCCGATGGAAAGCCGTCGGGCGCATTTTTGATGTATCGACTTTTAGCCGAGGCAAGTCCAGTTGACGGGGGTCGAGCCGTGCTGTTCGAGTAGCTGATTGGCTGCCGAGAAGGGACGCGACCCCATAAAGGCGGGGAGTTCTGCTGTGGCACGGTTGGCCGAAAGCGGCGAGGGGTGCGTGGAGGCCAGGCAGAACTTGTCGGTTGCCTTGCCCGCGCCGATCGCGGCGAGCTTGCCCTCAACCATCTGCTGGGCAAAGCGGCCCCATGCCAAAAAGACTATCGGTTGGGGCAGCTGGCAGCAGCGTTCGATAACATAGTCGGTCAGGGTGTTCCAGCCCAGTTTGGCGTGCGAGTTGGCGGCATGCTCACGCACAGTGAGCGTAGTGTTGAGGAGCAGGACGCCCTGCTGTGCCCAGGGGGTTAGGTCTCCCGTGGCGGGAATGGGGCAGCCCAGATCGGCTTTGAGCTCCTTATAGATGTTGCGGAGGCTCGGCGGCAACTTGGTTTGCGTCGCGGGGACCGAGAACGACAGCCCCATGGCCTGGTTGGGCCCGTGATAGGGGTCTTGACCCAAGATGACAACTTTGAGCTGGTCGGCCGGCGTGTAGGCGAGGGCATTGAGGATGTCGTCTTGTGCCGGGTAGATGGTCTGCTCGGCACGCAAAAGGGCGATGCGCTCGAGCAGCTGGTTCGTGGTGTCACGTACCGGCTGCGGCGCATCGCCCAACCAAGTTGCTATGTTGCGGTCGCGAGTTGCAGTGTCCATGGGGCTCCTTTATGGCAGATGCTCTGTTGGCATCTATTGTAAAGGCGCGCCGGTTGCCTTTATGCCGCGGCTGCATGAAGAGTGGGGTCTACGAGACGCGCTCGGGCGCTCCCGCCATGCGAGCCTGTCCATGTGCGCGGAGGCGCGGAAGCTCGACGGTTGCCGCCATGACGCCGGTGAGGATGAGAGCTGCACCCAGGAAGGCGATGGGGCTCAGGACCTCACCGACTAGGAAGAACGAAAAGACGGCGGAGCAGACCGGCTCGAGCGAGAAGGCAAAGCCGGTGGTCTCGGCAGGCACGTGGGGCTGCACGAGCGTCTGGGTGATAAAGCCGTAGGCAGAGCAGATGAGTGCGAGCGCGACGACGACTACGACCTCGCCCGGCGTGCCAGGAAGCGTGAAACCGCCAAAGGTGAATGCCGCGATGCCCGAGAACAGGCCGCCGAAGCCCAGCTGCCAAACGCCCAGAGCCAGCGGGTCGACATCTTCGACAAAGCGCTTCGCCACAATGATGTGCCCGGCGTAGACAAAGGCGGAGAGCAGCATGATGATCGCGCCCGGGTTCAGGCTGGTAAAGTCAGCGCCCGAGAGCAGCAACATACCGCAGGTGACGATGGCCGTGCCGACGAGCACTTTGCGCTCGGGGACACTGCGCAACAGGGCGGCGTTGGCAAACGGCACGATTACGACCGTCAGGCTCTGCAAAAAGCCGGCGGTGGAGGCAGAAGTGAGGCTGGAGCCCAGGCACATGCAGGTGAGCTCGGTTGCCATAATGGCGCCGATGATGGCGGCGCGGACCATAAGGTCGCGGTTGATGTGCAAGGCGCGCTTGTGGAAGAGCAACAGGCAGACCACAAAGGCGATAATGCAACGCAGCGCAACGATGCTCGTGGCGTTCATGCTGTCCATGCCGATCTTCATGAGGGGATACGAAAAGCCCCATGCGACGGGAACGGAAAATGAGAGCGCGATTGCTTTTTTGCGATCCATGGGACTCCTTTTGTTACAGAACGGTTTCGCAAAAAGGATTCTGCTCCCAGATGTGGATGTAGTAAAGCGAATGTATCTTCAGTATGATTAAGAAATACTAATGTAGGCAGAAAAAGCGCTGGCAAAACGTTTTACGGCTGCATTGATGTGGAGGCACGATGGCATCGCGGTATCAGATTGTTTGTATGGTGGTCGATTGCGGCAGCCTGAAACGTGCGGCCGACGAGCTGGGCTATACGCAAAGCGCGGTGAGCCAGGCCGTCAAGGCGCTCGAGCGCGAGCTGGGAACCACGCTTATCGAGCGCGGAAAGCAGGGCGTCTCGCTTACGCGCGACGGTAAACAGTATCTGCCGTATCTGCGCCAGATTGTGACTGCCGAGGCTGAGCTCGAGGGCAAGCGCCAGGAGCTGCTGGGGCTTTCGTCGACCGATATTCGCATCGCGACGTTTACCAACGTGAGTCGAACCGTGTTACCGCGCGTGATCCGCGACTTTGGGGCGCTGCACCCGGGCGTACGCTTTACCCTTAAGCAGGGCGACTACACGCGCAACGCCCAATGGGTGCACGACGGCGTAGTGGATTTTTGCTTTACGGCACGCGGGTTTACTGCTGGCCTCGAGAAGCGCGTGGTCTATCACGACGAGTTGGTGGCACTGTTGCCTGTCGCGCATCCGCTGGCGGCAAAGGAAAAGGTGACGCTCGCCGACCTGGCTTCCGAGCCGTTTGTGCTTCTGGATGAGGGCGAACAGAGCCTGGTGCTCGATGCATTCGCGGCGCATGGCCTGTCGCCGCACGTGACGAGCGAGGTCACCGACGACTACACCATCATGGCGATGGTGGAGGAGGGCCTAGGCGTGAGTATGCTCTACCGTCGTACTGTGGAGGGCATGCGAGCCGATATTCGTGTGCGGCCCATCGTGCATGCCCCCTCGCGCGACGTGGTGGCCGCCTGGCGCAGTTGGGACACCATGCCCATCGCCACGAGGCACTTTATCGGCTATATGAGCTCGCATATTGTCAATTAATGACTGGCGTGGCGTTGAGTGCGGTGTTTAGCGGGCTGTCGCTTTGGCTTGGGTGGCGCGATAGGTGCGTGCCGGGTGGCAGAGTAGCACCGCCACGACCATAAAGAACGCCGTGGTGCCCAGGCTGATGGGGTAGACCATCATGATGTTCGCAAAGGTGCGGAAGTGCGGGAACACGCAGAACACCCAATAGAAGCGGATGCCGCAGACGCAGATCATGGTGATGAGGGCGGGCGTGAGCGAGATACCAAAGCCACGCAGGTAGCCCGACATGTTTTCGTAGAACATGCTAAAGGCGTACGCCGGGAAGATCGAGCACACGCGGATATAGCCGATCGAGACGATGTTGGGATCGCTGTTAAAGAGCGACAAGATCTCGCGCCCCAGGCCGACAATAACGATAATTGTGGTGAGCGCGACGATACCGCCTTCGACCAGGCAGACCTTGAGCGTTTTGGTGCAGCGGTCGATCTGGCGGGCACCGTGATTTTGTCCCACAAAGGTGGTGCAAGCCTGGCTAAAGCTGTTGAGCAGGTTGTAGCACACGTACTCCAGGCTCATGGCGGCGCTCGATGCCGCCATGACCTCGGTGCCCAGGCTGTTGATGGCGGACTGGATGATGATGTTGGCGACGGCAAAGACGGCGCTTTGGATGCCGGCGGGCAGGCCGATCTTGACGATGCGCTTGAGGGCGACGGGGTCGATAGCCAAGTCACGCGGGGTGACGCGGACGACAGAGTCGGTCTTGAGCAGGCGGATAAAGAGCGTAGCGGCGCTGACGGTGTAGGCGATGGCGGTGGCGATGGCGACGCCTGCGACGCCCCAGTGGAGTACGGGGACAAAGATGAGGTCTAGGCCAATGTTGAGGACGGTGGACACGGCAAGCGCCTGCAGCGGCATACGGGTGATGCCGACGGAGCGGAAGATCGCGGCCTCAAAGTTGTAGAGCAAGATCGAGGGCATGCTGAGCAAAAAGACACGTAGGTAGAGTGAGGCGAGCGGCATGGTCTCGGCGGGAACGTTGAGCGCGGCGAGCATGGGCTCGGCAAAGATCTCGCCCAGGGCGATGACGACAAAGCCCACGAGCGCCATTAAAATCGAGGTATGGACGGCGCGTTTGACCATGTTCTGATCGTTGCGGCCGATAGCGTTGGCGATGACCACGTTGGAGCCAAGCGACATGCCGATAAACAGGTTGAGCATAAGACTGGTAAGCGGAACATTGGAGCCGACCGCCGCCATGGCGAGGGTTCCCTGGTCGCCCGAGAAGTTACCGATAATGACCGTGGCGATGAGGTTCGACAGCTGCTCCAAGATGCTCGTGGCGGCCACGGGGAAGGCGAACAGGGGAATATTGCGCCACAGCGATCCGGTGGTCATGTCAATGTGCTTAGATACGGTATCAGCCATACGCTCTCAATCTCTAACATGCTATATCGTGCTTATTTGCGCAGACGATGATACTCCTAATCGACTAGTCGTTGGGGACGTTCTTAAACGACTAGTCATTCAAAAACGTCCCCAATGACTAGGTGGGGAAGGCGTGCGACAATGGTGGGCGTTGTGTTGTTCGCGCTAAGGAGTTGCCATGTTGTTGTGTCCCGTTTGCCATGAGCCGTTGGTGGACGACGAGCGCGGTGCCGCATGCGCGGGCGGACACCGGTTCGACCGAGCGCGCGAGGGCTATCTATATCTGCTGCGCTCGTCCAAGAGCGGTGACTCCATGGGTGATCCTAAGTCGCAGGCGCGCAGCCGTCGTGACTTTCTGAACCGTGGATACTACGCGCCGTTGCGCGATGCGATGGTCGAGCTGGTGCGCAAACAGGTGTCTGGGCGTGCCGCGTCTATGAGCGGCCCCATGACGCTGCTCGATATTTGCTGCGGCGAGGGCTATTACACCCGCGCCATGGGCGCGGTGCCGGGCGTGGACTCTTACGGGTTCGACTTGGGCAAAGAGATGGTGCGTCTGGCCGCCAAGCGCGGCGATGCGACCTACTTCGTGGCCAACATGAAGGATATCCCCGTGGCAGATGGCGCCTTCGATATGGTGACCGAGCTCTTTGCTCCCTTTAACGAGCGCGAGTTTGCCCGCGTGCTGGCGCCCGAGGGCTCGCTCTACACCGTCGTGCCGGGTGCACATCATCTGTTTGGGCTTAAGGAAGTGCTCTACGATACGCCGTACCTTAACGACGAGAAGCTGCCGAAGACCACCGAGCTCGAGTTGGTCGGAACGCAGCGGGTGTCTGCGAATATTACGCTTCAGACCCAGGCCGACATCGAGGCGGTGTTCCAGATGACGCCGTACTACTACCGCACACGCCCCGCCGACAAAGAGCGCCTGGCAAACTTGGACACCCTTCAAACCGACATCGACTTCATCATCGCCGAGTACCGCCACAGCTAACAACCTGCCAAAAAGGGACAGGTTTATTTTGGTAGGTTTTATCTGGGCAAACGTAAAGGGCCGACCGCGGAGATGCGCGATCGGCCCTTTTTAGCTGCTTGATAGCAGGGGCTATGGGAGACAGGTGCCTACAGGCGGTCCTTGTTCTCGGCCTTAACGGCGTGTGCCTGCTGAACAAAGAACAGGTCGTAGACCACGATGACAAAGGCGCCATAGTTGATGGCGTCACCGCCAAACGCGGGAAGCGTGAGAACCGCCTTGGCAAGCGTGGCGACCGCGGCAACAATACCGAGCTTAAACGCACCGTCTACCTGCGAAGGCTTGTTGGCACCCTTGATGCCCGCAACACCTGCGGCAAGATCGACGAGGCCCTTGGCGATAATCACGACCGCGGCGAGCATGGCGTTCGACCCGTACGTGGAATCGAGGCCGCCGGTCGCGGCGCCGGCGATTCCAGTGACGAGGTTGGCGATGCCCAAAACAAAATAGATGAGGGCAAGGATTTTGAGTGTCTTGCGCGCGGCGCTCATAGGTAGTCCTTTCAATGCGGGCGCTGCCAGTCTGGCGCGTCCCATATGCTGCACATATCGTGTAGCACATTGTAGTTCAACGTGACGGCGTGTGTGTCAGAAAGCGCTTCTCGTCTGTGCGGGGCAATCTTTCAAAAAGGAAAGCCAGCTGTAAGGCAAATCGATGGCAGCTCATGTGCGGCGCTGAGATGATGAGGCCGTAACAAGGAGCTGGTCTCAAGGAGGACCCATGATGTACGGAGCAGGGCAAGTGCGTGAGCCGCGGTCGTTGGGAAGGCGCATGGGCGATTCTGCGATCGCTGCCGTGTGCACGGGATTAATGGCGGTGCTTTGCATCGGGATGCTGTGGGCCATGTCGCATGTGGGACAATAACGGACGGTTGGGTGCTGGCATAAACGGCGCTCACGTATTCGTTTTACTTGTTAAGGAGTACCCATGGGCGTCGTCGATCCCTTTTCTGTTGCTCGGGCCGCGGGGCTTGAGCTGACCAGGAAGCCCGAGGGCCTCACGCTCACCGACGGCACGATGGAACTGCGTGCCGATTTTGGCCGCATGCTTCCACGACTCAAACAGGGCCGTCTGCAGCAAGAGCTGCTGGTAAAGGCTGCGCGCACAAAAGGCATCGAGAGCCCATGGGCGATTGATGCCACGGCAGGCTTCGGCGAGGATTCGCTGCTGTTGGCGGCCGCGGGTTTTACCGTCGATCTGTATGAGCAGGATTGCGTGATCGCGGCACTCCTCAAGGATGCTTTGGATCGCGCGGCGGATGATCCGGCGCTTGCGGCAGCCGTGGCCCGCATGCGCTTACATGCGGGCGAGGACAGCATTGCCGGCCTTCACCATATAACTGAGCTAATCGAGCAGGACGAGCTCGCGGCTCCCGACGTGGTGTATCTGGACCCCATGTTTCCCGGACGCACCAAGAGCGCGGCGGTTAAAAAGAAGTTCCAACTCTTGCGTCATCTGGAACAGCCGTGCGCCGATGAGGAGACGTTGGTCGAAGCTGCGCTTGCGGTGCACCCGCGCAAGGTCGTTATCAAGCGGCCGGTGAAGGGGCCGCTGCTTGCCGGCGTTAAGCCGAGCTATCAACTTGCGGGCAAGGCAGTTCGTTACGATGTTTTAGTGCCGCCGCGCCCGTAACTTGCGTGCGATTACCGGCGCTTCGCTAGCGCCGTGCCGATGCGGCGTCTATTTCCATGGGTGCGACGTCAGGTGCCATCCACCGCAGTATTCGCATTTGTAGCAGGCCAAACCACGCCGCCCGCGGTTTTCGCAGTCGGCCATAACTGCCTCGGCCTCGGCGCGCGTGTCGTAACGGTTTTTGCGCTCGCACGACTTGTAGCGCCAAGCCTCATCGCGCTCGGCGTCCAAGGCGTCGCGACGCTCGTCCTCGCGCGCAAACAGGTCGCTCATATCGCCGCCGGTGGCAGCGCCCAAAAACTCGCTTTTGGCCTTTGACCAGGCGGCTCGCTTTTTGCTTCCCATCTGCATCGCGCCCCTCTCCAAACGTTGGTATCATTGCTCAATCAAAGTGATACCAATAAACGTGAGGTCGCCGCGTGATGATCAGAAAAACCCTCGATACCGACATTCCCGCCGTCATGGCTATCTATGACGCGGCCCGCGCCTTTATGCGCGCGCATGGCAACGCCACGCAGTGGCCCGAGGGCACGCCTTCTGCCGAGCAGCTGGCTGCCGATATCGCTGCCGGTGGCAGCTATGTGTGCGAAGTCGATGGCCGCGTGGTGGCGACGTTTGCATTTTTACAGGGCCCGGACGAGTGCTATGACGTAATTGAGGACGGTCAATGGCGTAGCGACACTCCGTACGCCGTGCTGCACCGTGTGGCATCCGACGGCACCGTGCACGGTATCGCGGCTGCGATGTTCGCCTTTGCCAAAGAGCGTGCCGATCACCTGCGCATCGACACGCATCAGGACAACCTGCCCATGCAGGGTGCGAGTATTAAGGCGGGGTTCGAGCGCGCCGGCATCGTGTATGTGTCGGACGGCACGCCGCGTGTCGCGTTCGATTGGCTACGCGAGGCATAAGAGCGAGGACGCGTATCAATAATTCGTGCGAACGAAAATGGTCCCACCCGGGGCTATTTTCGTTCGCTGTGCTGTTTTGAAAGCCGGCTTTCGCAAGGCGCGAACCTACGAAAATCGCCGCGCGGCAACGCAGGGCGATGAGCTTGGTCGGGGGATAGGGCCCGCTTCGCCCGCCGGCCCGTAAATTGTATCATCCAGTGTGGAGCGTGAACGCCCGTTGCCGCGTGCGATGGGCTTGCAATAAGAGGAGAGCCATGTCGAAGCAAGCGGTCGTTGGAATCTTGGCGCATGTCGATGCCGGCAAGACCACGTTGGCCGAGGCCATGCTGTTCAACGCGGGTCGCATTCGCAAGCGCGGCCGCGTGGACGATGGCGATTCGCATCTGGACACTAACGCGATCGAGCGCGAGCGTGGCATTACGATCTCCTCATCGCAGGCCGTGCTCGACCACGGCGATACCCACGTCATGCTCGTGGACGCTCCCGGCCACGTCGATTTTTCGGCTGAGGCGGAGCGCACGTTGCGAGCGCTCGACTACGCGATTTTGGTTGTGGGCGCCAACGATGGCGTGCAGGGGCACACCGAAACCCTGTGGCGCCTGCTTGCGCGCTATGACATCCCGACGTTCATCTATATCAATAAAATCGATTTGGAGAATCCCGGCCGCGATGTTTTGCTGGCACAACTTGGGCAGCGTCTTTCCGAGGGCTGCCTAGATGCCAGCGAACTGTTGGCGGGCGGCGCCGTTCAGGAGGACGCTGCCGCGTTGGACGAGGCGGCGCTCGAGGAGTTTCTTGAGGCGGGCGGACTTTCCGTCGCGACGCTGTCGCGCATGGTTGCCGAGCGCAAGCTCTTTCCCTGCTTTGCCGGCTCGGCGCTCAAGGACCAAGGCGTGGACGAGCTGCTGGATGGCATATGCGCGCTGATGCGTGAACAGGCATGGCTTCCGGAGTTTGCCGCGCGCGTCTATCGTGTCAGCCGCGGGGATCGCGGCGAGCGCTTGGCTTGGGTTAAAGTGACCGGCGGCACGCTGCATGCCAAGCAGATGATTGACGGACGTTCCGGCGCCGAGGCATGGGAGCAGAAGGTCGATCAGGTACGCATCTATAACGGCGAAAAGTATGAGCTTGCCCAAGAAGTTACTGCTGGCGGTATTTGTGCCGTGACGGGTCTTGCGCACGTTCGCCCAGGGGACGCCCTGGGCGCGGAGCCTGCGGGCGATGCACCCGTCATTGCGCCGGTCCTCACCTATACGGTGCTTCCGGGCGAACATGATGTCCATGCGGTGTTCAAAGCGTTGACTGAGCTGGCGGATGAAGATCCCATGCTCGGCGTAAGCTGGAATACGCATCTTGAGCAGATTCATTTGCAGTTGATGGGCGCCGTGCAACTCGAGGTCGTGCAGCGGGTGTTGGCTGATCGCTTTGGCCTTTCGGTTGCGTTTGAGTCCGGCGGCATTCTCTATAAGGAGACTATTTCGCAGCCGGTCGAGGGCGTGGGCCACTTTGAGCCGCTGCGCCACTATGCCGAGGTGCACCTGCGTCTGGAGCCGTTGCCAGCAGGTTCGGGCGTGCAGTTTGGCACCGTGACCTCGACCGACGAGCTCGATCTTAACTGGCAGCGTTTGGCACTCACCAACGCCATGGAGCGCGATCACCTGGGTGTGCTGACCGGCTCGCCCATCACCGATGTGCGCATTACGCTCACGGGCGGCCGTGCGCATGCCAAGCACACCGAGGGCGGCGATTTTCGCCAGGCCACGTATCGCGCGATTCGCCAGGGGCTCATGCAGGCGCGTGAGGCCGGCGCGGCGGTGCTGTTGGAGCCGTGGTATCGCTTTGAGCTCGAGGTGCCGGGGGAATGCGTGGGCCGGGCGCTCTCGGATGCCACGCGCATGGGTGCCGAGTACGAGCCGCCGGCGATGGCGGGCGACCGGGCGAAGCTTGTGGGTCGCGTACCGGCATCTGAGGTGCAGGATTACGCGCTGGAGGTGGCTGCCTACACGAGTGGTCGCGGGCATCTGTACCTAGAGTTCGCCGGCTATGCGGCTTGCCATGATGCCGAGCGCGTCATCGAGGCGGCTGCCTATGAGCCCGAGGCCGATCTGCCCAACACGCCCGATTCGGTCTTTTGCTCTCACGGCGCTGGCTACACCGTCAAGTGGTACAACGTCCCCGAGGCAGCCCACGTAAAGGTCGATCCCGCCACCTTCCGCCCCTGGCGAGCGGCGGACGCCGAGTTTTTCGGCCATAGGTGATAGAGGGTCAGTCTCTTTGTGGCATCCTGTTGGTATAACTCGGTATAAGTTGGTATAACTATTACCAGGGTTTGCCAATCCGAGGAGGCCGACATGAATCCAAATCCCTTTAAGCCCACGGCTGGCAAGCGGCCTCCGATACTCATCGGTCGCGAGTCGGTCATCGAAGATTTCGAGGAAGGGCTCGATAACGGCGCCGGAGCGCCGGGCAGGCTCATGCTCATTACGGGAAACCGCGGCTGCGGCAAGACGGTTCTCCTGCGGGAGCTGCAACGTCTGGCCAGCGAGCGCGGATGGGCGGTTGTCTCCGATTCCGCTTCGCTTGGCTTATGCGACCGCTTGGCCGACGCGCTTCGCTCGAATAAACCCGTCGTGACGTCAATGGAGTTCGGGCCGTCATTTGGCCGGATGTCGGTCGAGGCGGCGCGAGCAAAGGGCGAGACGTTGCGAGGGCTGGTCAACGAGCGCCTCAAGAGGCTCGGTCCAGGCAAGGGCATACTGTTTGCGATTGACGAGGCGCAATCGGCGTCTATCGAGGAACTGGCGGCTCTTGCCGTTCTCTATCAGCAGGTGCTCGGAGACCAGGATGCCACGGGCTTGCCCGATAGCGATCAGCGCGGTCTTGCGCTGGCGTTCGCCGGCTTGCCCAGTATGGTTGACGATCTGCTCGAAGAGCCGAGCGTGACGTTTTTGCGACGTGCCCAGCAGCGTACGTTGGGGGCGATATCTTTGCCCAAGGTGCGCGATTCGTATATCCAGACGGTCAAAGACGCTGGACTTTACGTTGACGCGGAGACGGCGGACCTTGCGGCGCGCAAGAGCATGGGGCATCCCTACATGGTTCAGCTGGTGGGATATTACATGTGGCGGTCTGCTGTCCGGCGTGGCTCGCAGGTCATCGAAAGGCGCGATGTCGAGGATGGCCATGCGGATGCCGTCTCCGAGTTCTACGAAGCGGTTGACGCGCCTCTGTATTACGGGCTGCGCAGTCCACAGCGCCTCTTTATCGAGGCCATGGCGGTTGACGAGGGCAAACCGACGCGCATGGCGGATATCATTGAGCGCTGCGACCGCACCCAAAGCTGGGCGAGCAAATATCGCGCAAGCCTGATTCGCGAGCGCGTCATCGAGGCTGCCGGATACGGCCTCGTCCGGTTTACCGTGCCCATGCTGGGCGCGTACATTCGCGATCGCGTTTTATGGCACGAGTAGGGTGATAAAGGTGACGGAACAGAAGATGAGCCCGCAGGCTATCGAGGTGCGTGGCGCGCGCGTCCATAACCTCAAGGACATCGATATCGATATCCCGCTGGGAAAGCTCGTGGGCATTGCCGGCGTGTCGGGCTCGGGCAAGAGTTCGCTGGCACTGGGCGTTCTTTACGCCGAGGGCTCGCGCCGTTACCTGGAGGCGCTCAGCACCTATACTCGCCGTCGTCTGACGCAGGCCGAACATGCCCAGGTGGATGAGGTCTTGCACGTGCCGGCGGCGCTCGCGCTGCACCAGCGTCCGAGCGTGCCGGGCGTGCGCTCGACCTTTGGCACCATGACCGAGCTCAACAATAGCCTGCGCCTGCTCTTTAGCCGCTGCGCCCATCACGTGTGCCCGCATTGCGGGGCGCGTGTGGAGCCGAGCCTTAACGTGGCTGCGGGCCTGTCGCTCACGTGTCCGGCATGCGGCTGCGAGTTCTACGCGCCGAGCGCCGAGGACCTTGCCTTTAACAGCGGCGGTGCATGCCCTACCTGTGGCGGCACCGGTGTCATGCGCGAGGTGGACGAGGCGAGCCTGGTGCCCGACGAGTCAAAGACCATCAACGAGGGCGCGGTGCTTCCCTGGGGCACGCTCATGTGGGATCTGATGAAACAGGTGGCCGGCGAGATGGGCGTGCGCACCGACGTGCCGTTTAACCAGCTCACACCTCAAGAGCGCGACATCGTGTTCCATGGCCCGGCGGTTAAGAAGCACATTCTCTACGTTCCCAAAAACGGCGAGGGCGCCACGCCGCTCGACTTTACCTATTACAACGCCGTCTATACCGTCGAGAATGCACTCGCCAAGGTTAAGGACGACAAAGGCCTCAAGCGCGTGGCGCGCTTTTTGCGCGAGGGCCCGTGCCGCGACTGCGGCGGCACGCGTCTCTCCGAGGCTGCGCGCCAGCCCCAGGTGCGCGGTATCAATCTGGCACAGGCCGCGGCCATGACGCTTGGCGATGCGATTGAGTGGGTACGTGGGGTGTCCGCATCCTTGCCGGCCGAGATGCAGCCCATGGCGACGGATATCTGCGATTCGTTTTTGAGCGCGGCCCGTCGTCTGGTCGACCTGGGTCTCGATTACCTTTCACTCGACCGCGCCGGTGCCACGCTCTCCACGGGTGAGCGCCAGCGCGTGCAGCTTGCTCGCGTGGTGCGCAACCGATCGACAGGCGTGCTTTATGTGTTGGACGAGCCTTCGATCGGCCTGCATCCTGCCAATGTCGACGGCCTGGTAGGTGTGATGCGCGATCTGGTGGATGACGGCAACACCGTGGTTGTTGTCGACCACGATACGCGCGTACTGGCGGAAGCCGACTATCTCGTCGAGATGGGCCCCGTTGCCGGAGCAGACGGCGGTAATGTGATTGCCACTGGTACGGTAGGCGAGGTCGAGCAATCGCGGGGCAGCCGCATCGCTCCGTTTTTGCGCGCAGAGCCCAAGCGCTTGCGTCCGCAGGTGACTGACGACGAGATGTTCGACCAGGGCCATATCCGCATGGCAACCGATGCCATCCATACCGTCAAGCCACTCGAAGTCGATATCCCGCGCGGTCGCTTGGTTGCGGTGACGGGCGTTTCGGGCTCGGGTAAGACGACGTTGGTGCTCGAGACGCTCATTCCGGCACTCAAGGCGCAGGCAGCCGGCGAGCGCCTGCCGGGGCACGTGCGTTGGGTCGATGCCGAGGGCATTGCCCGCGCAAATCTGATTGACGCTACGCCCATCGGCGCCAACGTGCGCTCGACGGTGGCGACTTATGCCGACATCCATGATGAGCTGCGCCGCGCCTTCGCCTGCACGCCAGAGGCCAAGGCAGCCGGCTACAAGGCAGGTGCCTTTAGCTACAACACTGGCACTCTGCGCTGCCCTACGTGCGATGGCACGGGCTCGATATCGCTCGACGTGCAGTTTCTGCCCGACGTCGAGATCATTTGCCCGGCATGTCGTGGTTCGCGTTATGCAGACGCGGCCTCGCATATCCATCGCGAGGGCAAGGACGGGAGCCTGCTTACGTTGCCGCAGCTCATGGACATGAGTGTGGACGAGGCCATCGACGCCACACTGGGACTCAAGAAAGTCCAGGCGCGCTTGCAGACCTTGCACGACCTGGGCTTGGGTTATCTCACGCTTGGTGAGCCCACACCGGCGCTTTCGGGCGGCGAGGCGCAGCGTCTAAAGCTTGCGAGCGAGATGGGTCGTGTGCAGGACGATGCCGTATTCGTATTCGACGAGCCCACGATCGGACTACATTCGCTCGATGTTCAGGTGTTGTTGAGCGTGTTCGACGGCCTTGTTGCCAAGGGCGCCACAGTTGTCGTGATCGAACACGATCTCGACCTTATCCGTAACGCCGATTACGTGATCGACATGGGCCCGGGCGGTGGCGACGCCGGCGGGCAAATCGTCTGCGCCGGCACGCCGGGCGACATCGCGGCCTGCTCCGCAAGCATCACCGGTCGCTATCTATAACCGAATGTGACAAAGGGACAGTTCCTTTGTCACATTCCCGGAAAGTCTGTCTGGCGCAGGGCTTCGTAGAGGACGATGGCGGCGCTGTTGGAAAGGTTGAGGGCGCTGATGCGGTAGTCGTCCGGGTCGACGAAGTTGCCGCAGATATCCTGCCGAAGGATGGCCTCGTGGCTGTCCTCGGTATGTCCCAGCGATTCCTCGTGGGCTTCCCAGGCCTCGGCGTTATCGAGTGAGTCACAATCGCGCAGCATCGGGATGCGCTCGCAGCGCTCGGACGCCGCGGCAAGCAGTGGCTCGGGAATGCCCGAGCTCTCGCTGCCAAAGACCAAGTAGTCTCCATCGCGGTAGGTACTCTGCGCATAGGTGCGGCGTGCCTTTTTGGTCAGCAGATGCAGGCGCTCGTCGGCAGGGGAGAGGCCGTTGCGCGCAAGGAAATCCTCCCAGCCGGCATAGGTCGTCACGTCCAAGTTTTGCCAGTAGCCCAGACCGGCGCGACGTACCGTCTTGTCATCGAGCGAAAACCCCAGCGGCTCCACCAGATGCAGGCGGGCGCCGGTGACCACGCAGGTGCGGCCGATATTGCCCGTATTGGCCGGAATCTCGGGCGCATACAGCACAATGTTGAACATGAATCTCCTTGACTCAGAACGAAAAACCACCACGAAGGGCACCTTCGTGGTGGTTTGGCGGTTATACGTAGGCGGAAAAATACCCGCTTGGATAAACCTAGGCGCGGTGCCAGTCGGTCAGGCAGGCATCGAGGGAGGCGATGAGCGCATCCTTGTCCATGTGACGGCCGATGATGCACAGGCTCGTCATGCGGTCGCCCGTCTCGTCGTCCCAAATCTGCATGATTTCGGGGTTCTCGTCGATGATCTTCTGCTTCTCGCCCTCGGGCGCCGAGTCGACAAACAGGCCGTTCTCCATCAGGCGCATCTGGTGGCCGGCCTGCTCAAACATGTAGCACATGTCCGGATCGCCGGTCTGCCACAGCGGACCCTTGACGCGGATGACCTCGTCGGGCCACTCCTGCTCAACAAAATCGGTGAACTTCTGCAGGTCAAACGGCTTGCGGCGCGAGTACACAAAGGTCTCGATGTCGTACTCGAGCACCTCGGGGTCGTCGTGCTCTTCGGGATGCTCCATGGCCTCGATCCAGGCGGCGGAGTTGTAGGCGCGCATAAAGTCGAAGCGGTCGGTATCGAGCAGCTCCTCCATGGGGACCTCGCCGTTTTGGGCCTCGACGATCACGGCGTCTTTCTGCAGGCTGCGCACGATGGCCTTGAGCTCGGCGATCTGCTCAGGGCTCACGGTATCGGTCTTGTTGAGGATCAGCGTGGAGCAAAACTCGATCTGCTGGATGAGCAGGCTTTCGATGTCGTCCTCGTCGATATCCTCAGCCAGCAGGTCGCGGCCGCCGTTGAACTCGTCGTACATGCGGGCGCAGTCGACCACGGCCACGATGTTGTCGAGCGCGAGCTTGGGCTCGCCGCCCACCTTGGCCTCGTCGCAGAAGCTCGAGATGGTGTAGGCGATGGGGATGGGCTCGCAAATGCCCGAAGCCTCGATGATGATGTAGTCGAAGTTGCCCGAATCGGCGATGCCCTGCAGCTGGTTAGCAAGGTCGTCCGAAAGCGTGCAGCAGATGCAGCCGTTGGTGAGCGGGATGAGGTCGTCGGTCTCGGAAAGGCCGCCGTCGGCGATAAGGCTGGCGTCCACATTGATCTCGCCGATATCGTTGACGATCACGGCGGCGCGGATGCCGCCGTCGTTAGCGAGGATGTGGTTGAGCAGCGTGGTCTTGCCGGCACCGAGGTATCCGGTAAGCATGATGATCTTCACGGGTTTGTTGGGCATGTGCCCTCCTTTGTTAGACATGGCTTACAGTTAAATCTTATGCCAAACGCCTGCTCTTATACCCACGCGCCGGCAAATAACACAGGCTACTCCCAGGCTCCCCACACATCGGGGCAATAACCGACGGTGGCCTTTTTGCCGTTGCGCACGATGGGCTCGGCTAGAACCTGCTGATTCTCGAGCAGTTTATCGAAGCGCTGGCTAGGGGTGAGGTGCTGGATGAGCGCGAGCGTCTCCTCGTCCTTGGCTTTGGGGTTGAGCAGTTTGTCGATACCGCCGACCGCCTGCATCACGCTCGTGAGCTCGCCTTTGCTCATCTCCTTTTCCTTAAGGTCAATAAACTGCACCTTAATGCGGCGTTCTTTGAAGAAACGCTGCGCTTTCTTGGTGTCGAACGACTTCTTAGTCCCGAAGATTTGAATATTCATGGCTCCGCCGCTCTATCGAATGAAGTTGGTCGTTGCGCGATCGGCTTCGGGCGCGTTGATACCGGCGGCCCGTCCTGCCTCGATGCAACGCAGGAGCCAGGCCATGTTTTTGCCGATGTTTCGCATGGTGGCAAGGCCCTCGGCGTCCCCATCGGCGTCGCCGGGCACGCGGCCAAACACGTTGTTCCAGTAGGTGGAAGCAACCACGGGCATTTGCTTAATGGTGAAGTACTTGTTGAGCACATCGAAGGTGGTCGACGTGCCGCCGCGACGGGCGACGGCGACTGCGGCGCCGGGTTTGTGCTCAAAGGCATGCCCGCCTGCATAGAAGGCGCGATCGAGGGCCGAAAGGATGCGGCCGCTGGGGTGCGCGTAGTAGACGGGCGAGCCAAAGACAAAACCGTCGGCCTGCTCGGCGGCAGCGATGAGCTCGTTCACCACGTCGTCGTCAAAGGTGCAGCGACCGCCAAGTTTGCCGCACTGACCGCAGCCGATGCAGTCGCGAATGGGCTTGGCGCCCAGCTGAAACACCTCGGTATCAATGCCTTCGGCATTGAGCTGCTCGGCGACCTCGGCGAGTGCGCGGGCGGTGTTGCCGTTTGCCTTGGGACTGCCATTGACCAAAAGAACCTTCATCACAAACTCCCTCTGCTGTCGGTGACTTCTGCGGAGGATTATCGCACGAGAGGGCAGATGGCGTGGGGCGCGATGCGAAACGGCTTGTGTTTCACGTCGCGCCCCACAACGCTAGTCCAGCTTGGTGCCCGGTACTTGCGGTGCCTCTATAAGCTGCGCTTTGAGCTCGTTCAAAATGGAAACGGGCTGTCGATCGACAACGTCCAGATGAGGTGTCGCCACACGAATGGGTGGCTGATATTCAAGCGAGCCGATGAGCACGGGAGAACCCAGGAACCGCTCGATTTCTTCTGCGATCGCGTCGGTCTCTTCGGGATCAAAGTCGTCGAAAAGCGCCGCGAACGTCGGCCCCGTCGAGCGGAACAGGCGACCCTTGCCGCGCGAGCATTCCATGAGGCAGGCGGCGCTTTCTGCCAAAACGCGGTCGCCCGCATCAAAGCCAAAGCGGGCATTGACCTGAGCGATATCGTCGATTTTGATGGCGATCAAACCAGCCTTGCGCGCCACGCGACGCATTTCGCCAATGGCGTTGACCAGGGCGTGAATATCGCCCAAGCCGGTCACGGAATCGGTCGTATCTGCCAAGCTTCGGTTGATGATAATGCCCACATACATGCCGGGCTCGGTATCGGTACCGTCCAAGCGGTAGCCCGTGCAGTCGCAAAGCACGTATTTTCCGGTGGCATCCATTACGCGATACTGCATATAGTGGAAGTGCCATGTGCCGTTTATCACCATGTCGAGCTCGGCACGTACGTTGTCGCGGTCCTCGGGATGAACGCGGGCGAGCCACATGTCGAGTGAGTTAAAAGGGTGCTGGGAGGGCAGGTCAAAATCGCGCACGGCGTTAACCGACCATTGCGATTCTCCCGTATCGAGATTGAGGATAAACGGATAGCGCGTCTCGGAGCTCATGGAGATCGCTTGGAACACCCGGTCGTTGCAGGGAAGCTGATCGACGATTGGGCGTTGCGGCGCGTCATCGTCTTTCGGTTGCTGCACACGATGCATAAGCTTATAGCGATACATCTTGCGATCGGCATCCATCGTCATCTGGCGACGCGTGTCGCCAGCAAGTGGATCGACGCGCGAGCAGCCAAAGCTAAAGCTGCCGATCATGGGCGCCTTGCCACCTGAGCTCGCCTCGATCAGCCTGGTACGTACCTGCTCCAAGCGCTGCTCGAGTTCAATCTCGTTTGCGGAGAGCGAGATGAGCACAAACTCGTCTCCACCGATACGGAACAGCATCTCATCGTGCTCCATGGTTTCGGAGAGCGTGCGGCAGATGCTCAGAATATAGCGATTGCCTTCGGCGTGGCCAAACCTATCGTTGCAATGCTTGAGATGGTCGATGTCGATATAGGCGCAGGTGAAGGGGTCGCCTTTGCGCCAGAGTTGCTCGACGTGACGGTCGAATCCGTTGCGGTTGCCCAAGTTGGTGAGCGGATCGATATAGGCGTTGCGCTCAAGCAGCTGGCGCTCTTGTTGCAGGATGGCATGCGTCTTTTGCAGTTGCTCACCAACGGCGCGTAGCTCAGCAGGCAGCGCGGCAACATCGAGTTCGGCGGTCGAGACGCCGTTCGCAAGTCGCTGAAGATAGGCAATAATCGATTGCTCGCCCAGGCGATATGACTCGTTCATGATGGATAACCTCCTTGGGCGGAACAACGGTTTGTATCATATCCCCAATTCGGTTTGAATTGGGGATATAAGTTAGCTAATGGAGACAAATGCCCCCTTCGACGGTGGCGTTTTGCGCGCGAGCGTATCAGTTGTTATTGCCACCATCGAGCAATGCCTCAAAATCCTTCGCAGGCATGGGGCGGTAGTAGAGGAAGCCCTGAGCGTAGCGGGCGCCCATTTGTCGTAGCATGTTTGCCTGCTCATTTGTCTCGACGCCTTCGACCACGACGGGCAGATGGAGCGACTGCGCCATTTCGAGCATCGATGAAATGATTTGCGTGCTGCGGCCTTGATCGCGGTCGGTGGGCACAAAGGTGCGGTCGAGCTTGATGACGTCGACGTTGACGTTCTTGAGCATCGCGAGCGTGGACTGACCGGTGCCAAAATCGTCCATATAGGTCGAGAAGCCGCGGGTGTGCAGATCTGCGGTCAGCTTATCCACGGCCTCGGATTCTCCCGTATAAGCCGTCTCGGTGATCTCGATACGCATGAGCTCGGGCGGTAGGTTGTATTGGGCGGCGAGCGCCCCCATATGTTCGGCAACGTCGCAGGCAAGGATATCCACGCGCGACACATTAAGCGAGACCGGAACCACGCGAAGACGGCGATCGAGACGCTCGCGAAGCCATATGGCGACACCCTGCCAAATGTACTTGTCGAGCGTCACTACAAAGCCGCTTTCCTCGAGTGCGGGGATAAACGTTGTGGGCGAAATGAGAGAGCCGTCCTTGTCAATCCAGCGGGTGAGTGCTTCGGCGCCAATAATCTCGCCGGTTTCCATATCGACCTGGGGCTGAAGATAGTACGTGATGCGACCATTTGACAGCGCGTACTGGAATTCGGTCAGCGTGCGGTGGAACGCGACTTCGCGCTCGTACTCCGCGGGGCGGAAAATAGCAATGCGCTCCTTAAAGTCGTTTTTTGCGCGTCGATTGGTAAACATGGCCTTTGCCTGCGCATCGATGGTGATTTCCTCATTGGAGTCGATGGGGTAAACGCCCATGGACGGCCAAAAACCTACGCCGTCATCATGTCTGGCTACGGCCTCGCGAACGCGGTTGTAGATTTGATGGACGGTGATGTGCTTAAAGGGGATGAGTACACAAAAGTCATCTTGGCCCCAGTACCCTGCGACGCCCATATCGGCATTCTCGATGTCCTTGAGGACCGTGCCCACATCGGCGAGTACGCGGTCGCCCTCGGCCTGGCCGTGCCATTCATTAAACAGGCGCATGTGGCCCATGTCGACTGTGGCGATGCACCAGGTGCCGTTGCGCCTTGCCTCGAGAAATGCGTTGGCGCGCCGCATAAACTCGCTGGGTCGATAGAGGCCCGTGAGCGAGTCGATACGTTCGGCTATGGCGCTTTTGCGCTCCGCCTCGGGTATGGGGAGGCTGTCGTTGGGAACAAGCCCGCCGGCCGTGCGAAGGCGACGGTCGAGTTCGCCTAAAACGGCGGTCGCTTGATGGGTTAAGTGCTCGTAAAAGGCCGGGACGACAAGGCAGACGGGAGTAATGGTGTCGCCTGCGATTCGAACAGGAGCGAAAACGGCCTCTTTAAGGTGGCGGGTCAGTTGCTCGAATGCCTCGTGGTCTAGTTCGTTGCTGAGCACGACGAACTGGACGCTTCGTGAACGGTAGACCCGGCTCCTGCCGCGGGTGATCGACAGCATGCGGCCTGCGTATTCGGCAAGCATGTTGTCGACAGCCTCGGCCCCGTAGAGCTCGTTGAGTTTTGTCGTGCCACGAACGCGCACCGCTATAAGCCCTGTCTCGCAACGATCGCGGCGGCAGGCGTCGATGGCGTTGACCAGCATGCGCTGCGTTCCGAGGCCTGTGGCAGCGTCGACGGTTTCGGCAAGTGAGTGGTTGACGAGCTCGCCGACATAGAGCGAGGGGACATTTCCGTCGCCGTCGATACGAAACCCGCGAGCACGGCAAAGGACGTAGTCGCCGACGGCGTTGCGCACACGATACTGCATGACGCGACGGTGCTTGGTGCCGTTGTAGACTTGGTCGATGTCGTTGATGCAGGCCTCAAGGTCGTCGGGATGGACGCGCGTTTTCCAGTAATCGCGACAGTTGTCTATGTGCTCCGAGGGAAGGCCAAGATCGCGCAAGGCACCTTGTGACCAAAGGGTGCGATGTTTGTCCAAGTTCTCGATAAAGAAATAACGGCCCTCGTTGAGCATCGAAAAGGCGTCAAAAATACGATCGCTTATTTCGAAGTCGTCGGCGTGGACTTGCGTGATATTGCGTCGATCGAGGTGCATGGCATGACGTAGCTTGTAGTCGTACATGCGATGGTCGGCATCGAGCGTCATGCGATTGGAAGCTTCGCCCAGGGCGGGGTCGGCATGTGACACTCCGTAGCTAAACGAGTGGGGCATCTCGGAATCGTTGTTTTTGAGCAGAACCGTTCGGCAGTGTTTCAGACGTTCGGCGAGGTCGTCCTCGGTTGCAATCGTAGATAGGATGGCAAACTCGTCGCCGCCTATGCGAAACGCCGCTTCGCCCACCTTCATATACAGCTTAAGATAGAGACTTACCTGCAAGATATAGCGGTTGCCCTCGTCATGCCCAAAGACGTCGTTGCAGTGCTTGAGATTGTCGATATCGATGAACGCCATGGTAACGGGGGCGTCCTGCTCCCAGAGCTCCTCGAGGGAACGGGCAAAACCGCCGCGGTTGCCAAGCCCAGTAAGCTGGTCGGTAAAGGCAGTCCTGATCAGATCCTCCTGCCGCTTGAGAAGGTCACGGACGGTCTTTTCGAGCGTTTCGGTGTAATTGCTGACAGTATCCATGTTCTAAGCGGCTTTCTGAGGTCGGGGCGGATTGCGTCGGGCGAGCTCGTTGTGTACACGCGTCGTTGCTCAGCGCTTTGCATGTATCCAGGCCCCCGCCTTGCTGCGTTGTTGAGTTAATTTACCGGCTAATGTTCGCTGTTGATAACAGCTGAGTAGTGTAAACAACGGTGCACAATTATATATGGGTGTACATGCTGTGGGCGGCTATTATTCGACAAGCAGTAGCGCGACGATGCGATGTTCGATAAAAATGCGACTGGGACGGTATATGTTGACGGGTATACTTGTCCCGTTTTAAAACGCAGGAACGGAGATGGTCGCATGGCACAGTCAAATATGACGCGCACGGTGGGGCTTGCGCTCGAGGGAGGCGGCTACCGCGGTATGTATACAGCGGGCGTGCTCGATGTATGGATGGAGCACGGTTTGACCTGCGACCATATGGTGGGCGTCTCGGCGGGCGCGGCGTTTGGCTACAACTTTAAATCGCGCCAGATCGGCCGCGCCATTCGCTATAACAAGGCCTATTGCGCCGACAAGCGCTATGCGAGCGTGACCAGCTGGCTGCGAACCGGCGATATGTACAATGCCGACTTTGCTTATCACGAGGTGCCTATCGAGCGCGATCCCATCGACTTGGAGGCGTATCGCACCTGTCCCATGCGATTTACGTGCGTGTGTACCGATATCGAGACGGGCAAGGCCGTCTATCACGATCTGCCGTATGGCGACGAGCGCGATATCGAGTGGATTCGGGCGTCGTCGGCAATTCCCGTGGCGACGCGTCCCGTTGCTATTGACGGGCATAAGTATCTGGATGGTGGCGTGGCTGATTCTATTCCCAGCGCGTGGCTGTTTGCGCAGGGGTATGACCGCAATATCGTGGTACTCACGCAGCCGGCGGGCTTTGTGAAGCAGCCCAACAGCGTGATGCCCATGCTGCGGCGCGTGTTCCGCCACTATCCGGAGTTTGTCGCAGCGCTTGAGCACCGGCATGAGGTCTACAATGCCACGCTCGATGACCTGGCACGTCGCGAGGCTGCCGGCGAGATCTTTGTGGTGCGTCCGAGCGAATCGGTGAAGGTGCCGTCGCTGTGTCGCGAGCCCGATGAACTTGAGCGCATCTACCAGATTGGTCGCCGCGATGCGGAGGCGACTTTGCCGGCGTTGAAAGCGTATCTGGCGGGGTAAGGGTCGCATGCGGAAAGCGCATCTCGGAATGGAGGTCCAAACCGGGATGCGCTTTCCATTGCTGAAGATATGAGGCTGCGAATCAGCTGCTCGGCCTATGTCTATGCCTGCTGCCAGGTGTCGACAAGCTCCTTGGCGGCGGCGTAGGGGTCGTCGGCACTGCAGACGGCGCTCACCACAAAGAAGCCGTCGACGCCGGTGGCCTTGAGCTGCGGCAGGTCGGCCGTCTTGACGCCGCCGCCCACCACGATGGGCACGGGACTTGCCGCGTGGAGTGCGGCCAGGTCCTCAAAGCTTTTGGTGATGATGGAGCCGTCGGCCGCGCGTCCGCAATCGCGCTTGGTCTCGGTCTCGTGGAGCGGGCCGATGCCCAGGTAGTCGACCAGACTCATGTCGGCGGTCTTGACGTACTCGAGCATCTCCTCGCAGCGGGCCGAAAGGCCCACGATGGCATCGGGGCCCAAAAGTTTGCGGCAGACCTCGACGGGAATATCGCTCTGGCCTACATGCACGCCATCGACAGCAATACCCTGCTCGCGCGCGGCGAGTACGCAGTCCAGGCGGTCGTCGATTAACAGGGCGACCTGACCGGTCTTGCCGGCCTGTGCGATTGCCTGCGCGGCGTCGCCGGTCAGTGCGATGATCTCGCGGGCGCTTGCCACCTTGGAGCGAACCTGGATGCAGGTAAAGCCGGCGTCGAGTGCCTGGGCCACCACATCGCCCACGGGACGTCCCAGCGTGTTTTCGGGGCCGAGTACCAGATAGGCCGAGATATCAAGGTTGTCGCGGATGCTCATCGTGCTTCCTCCTGCTTTTTGATCTGTGCTTCCATGCGCTCGAGTTTGCCGGTCATGGTGTCGGTAAATCCGGGTCGAATATCGGCTTTGAGCACGACTTCGGTGCGGATGCCCTTGCTCGCCAACACAAAGGTCGCGTCGCGCACGACCTGCATGACCTCGTCCCAGTCGCCCTCGATCTCGGTGAACATCGAGGTGGTGCGGTTGGGAAGGCCGCTCTCGCGAATGACGCGCACGACCTCGGCGACCTCGGCGGACAGCTCGTCGCCGGTGCCGCATGGGGCGATGGCCACGGCGACGAGCGTGTTCATGCCGGTATTGGTTGCAGGCTCGGACATGGCCTATGCCTCCTCGAGCTCGAGCTGGTTGTCGGCAATATCCTGGGCGGTTGCGCGGTAGAGCTCGTCGATAAAGGCGACCTTAAAGCTTGCCGGGGCATCGGCGACGGCGGCGGCACGCGTGCCGGCAACGTTGTAGACCGCGGTGCCGCAGATGGCTGCCGTAAACGGATCGGTGACGCAGACGTACACGGCCAGCACGCCGCCCTGCGAGCAGCCGCAGCCGGTGATCTTTGACATGAGCGGGCTGCCGCCGTGGGACTTGGCCACCGTCGTGCCGTCGGTGATCAGGTCGACTTCGCCCGAGACCACTACGGCGCCGCCGGTGTAACGGGCGAGCGCCACGGCGGCATCGCGGGCGGCGTCGACCGTGTCGGTGGTATCGACACCGCGCACGCGGCTCAGATCAGCCGCCTCGCCCTCAAGACCCCACAGGCCGGCGAGTGCAATGATCTCGGAGGCGTTGCCGCGCACGATGGCGGGCTTGTACTGCTTGAGCTCGTTTACCAGCTGGGTGCGCAGGCTGCCGATGCCCAGGCCCACCGGATCGAGCACCCAGGGCTTGCCGGCGTCGTGTGCCGCCTTGGCCGCGCGGGGGATCGTCTGCTCGTAGATGGGGAAGAGCGTGCCCATGTTGAGATAGATGGCGCCGCCGCCGGCAACGAGCGCCTCGCCCTCGTCGGGCAGATAGACCATGGCGGCCGAACCGCCCACGGCGAGCTGCGCGTTGGCGACAAAGTCAATCGTCACCGTGTTGGTGATGGAGCCGGCCATTGGATTGGTGGCGCGAATCTCCTCCACGGCCTTGACCATATGTTGCTTAAGCTGTTCCGAATCAATCACTGCACATGCCTCCTTGGCATAGAAAAGGGGCGCTGTGCATAGACAGCGCCCCTGCAAAGGCGGCATGCTCCCTACGCCAGCATTAACTGACAGGTTCAAAGGATTGGGCCCCATGCCCTCTCAGCCTTGTGGTTTGCACCGCCGGCACTCCCGCATCGAATCTGTTGTTCCCTATACTAACGCACCTGCCAAAAAGGGACAGGTTTATTTTGGTAGGGGGCAACTGGGGCGTTGCATTTTCCCAGATAAAACCTGCCAAAATAAACCTGTCCCTTATTGGCAGGTCGTTACAATGGTTACGGTGAAAATGACTGGGGGATTCTATGATCAAACTTGTGCTGACCGATATGGACGATACGCTGATTCCAGCCGGGCATGACGGAGCCAGCGACTACGCCATCGAGGGCATTCATGCCATGCAGGCGGCGGGTCTGCACTTTGGCCCGGTTTCGGGTCGCCAGCCGTCCGCGATGGGCTGGATGTTCAAAAATCGTTCCGAGTGCTTCTCGACCGGCGCGTTCTGCAACGGCCAGGTCATGTTTGTGGACGGCGAGGCGGTAGCCTCGCATGCGATCGACAACGCCGCCCTTATGCGCTTGGCTGACTACTTGGAGCAAGAGACCGACGATACGTATCTGAAGGTCTACAGCCTGGGTGACGACTTTTGGGATAACGATGCCTATTGCGTGACGAGCGACCCCGAGCGCGTTCGTCGCGCCATGGAGTCGGGCGGCAACGCATGGCTCAAAGGCGAAGAGGCCCCGTGCCGTCCCGTCGTCGATGGCGCGCCGGTATACAAGGCGAATATCTGGAGCGCCCGCTCGCGTGAGGAGCTCGCGGAGCTACGCGAGCGCGTTGCCGCTGAGGTGCCGGAACTCTCGCTCGTGTTTCCCAACAACCGAGTGCGCCTGTTTGACATCCTTCCAGCAGGTTGGGACAAGGGTTGCGCTGCGCTGGAGTTGGCGCGCGCTTTGGACCTGACGCCCGATGAGGTGGCCGTATTTGGCGATTCCGATAACGATCTGCCCATGATCGATGCCGTTCCCAACTCCGTTGCAGTCGCCAATGCCAACGAGGCTGTCACGGCTGCCGCGCGCTGGCATATCGGCGCTGCGGCAGACGATGCGGTCGCCGGGGCTCTGCATCAGATTGCCTCCTGCGCCGCGACGGGGGAAATGCCGTCGTTTATGCGTCAGATGAGCACGACGGGTTTCGACGTCACGAACGTCTAGGGAGGGCGCTATGAAGCTTCAGCAGCTCAGGTATGTCGTCAAAGTTGCCGAATGCGGCAGCATTACCGAAGCCTCGCGCCGGCTCTTTGTGTCGCAGCCTTCGATTACCGCGTCGATCCGCGATCTCGAAAACGAGATGGGTGTGCACATCTTTGAGCGCACCAACAAGGGTGTCATTGTGTCCGAGGAGGGCGAGACCTTCTTGGGCTACGCGCGCCAGGTGCTCGATCAGGCGGATCTGCTCGAAGGCAAGTACAAGGGCGCGTCCGAGCAGGTGCCGCACTTTAGTGTGAGCTGCCAGCATTATTCCTTTGCCGTCAACGCGTTTGTCGATGTGATCCGTGAGTTCGATGCCGCGCGCTATGACTTTACCCTGCGCGAGGAGCAGACTCACGAGATTATCGAGGACGTCGCGCATATGAAAAGCGAACTGGGCATCCTATATCTGTCCGAGCACAACCGCGAGGTCATCGAGCGCATGCTGGTGGCCAACGAGCTCGTGTTCGAAGGGCTCTTCTGCGCCACGCCGCATGTCTTCGTCTGCGCCGACCATCCGCTGGCGGCCCGCTCCAGCGTGACGCTCGAGGACTTGGAAGACTACCCGTTCCTGTCCTACGAGCAGGGCAGTTACAACTCGTTTTACTATTCCGAGGAGCTGACCTCGACGTTTGAGCGTCGCAAGAATATCCGCGTGCGCGACCGTGCGACGCTGTTCAACCTGGCCATGGGCCTCAACGGCTACACGGTGTGCTCGGGCGTAATTAGCCACGAACTCAACGGCCCCGGCATTATCTCGATTCCGCTCGATGTGGATGAGTACATGGAGATCGGCATCATCACGCGCAAGAACACGACGCTTACGCGCTACGGTCAAGCCTATATCGACGCGATCCGTCAGCATATCTAGACTGCTGCGTCCTGTACAGGTCAAATCTCTTCATGGCAGTCCCAACTGATATAGGAAGCATCTATATCAAACTGTTATAAACGTATATTTTACGATGGCTATATGAGCGCTCATACTTTGTCCCAGTAAAGCAACCAATGCAAAGGGAGATATCTATGAGTGCTTTAACCACGCTGAACGCGCCGTTTCGCGCCGATATCGTCGGCAGCTTTCTTCGTCCACAGGCCGTAAAGGACGCCCGTGCCGCCTATGCTGCGGGCACACTCGACGCCGCCGGTCTTAAGGCCGTCGAGGATGAGGCCATTCGCGACCTGGTGGACAAGCAAAAGTCCGCTGGCCTGCAGGTGATTACCGATGGCGAGTTTCGCCGCAGTTACTGGCACCTCGACTTTATGTGGGGGCTCAACGGCATTGAACGCCGTACCTCGCGTACGGGCTATATGTTCCACGACGAGGAGACCACAGCCGACACCGCCGTGGTAACCGGCCCCATTAGCGGCGAGAACCATCCGTTCGTCGAGCACTTTAAATTTGTCAAGGCGCTCGAGGGGGAGGGCCAGGTCGCGCGGCAAACCATTCCGGCGCCGATCCAGACGTTCTCCGAAGTCACGCTCGACCGCTGCGACGGCCAGCAGGAGAGCCTGCGCGCTGTCTATAAGACCGATGAGGAACTTGCCGACGCCATCGCAGCCGCTTATCGCACGGTGATCGCCGACCTGTACGCAGCAGGCTGCCGCAACATCCAGTTTGATGACTGCACCTGGGGCATCTACTGCGACACCGATTTTGTCGCCAAAACCGGCATGAGCCCGGTCGATCTGCAAAAGGTAAGCGAGCTGGGTGTGGCGCTCAACAATGCCGCCATCGCGGACAAGCCCGACGATCTGGTCATCAACACGCATGTGTGCCGCGGCAACTACCACTCCACCTATGCCTTCGAGGGCGGCTATGACCCCATCGCGCCGTACCTGTTCGCAAACGAGGATGTCGATGCATTTTACCTGGAGTTCGATACGCCGCGCGCCGGCGGTTTTGAGCCGCTCAAGTACGTTGCCCCGGGCAAGAAGGTCGTGCTGGGCTTGGTAACCACCAAGGCGGCAGAGCTCGAGAACGAGGATGTTATCGTCGAGCGCATCCGTGAAGCCGCAAAGTACGTGCCGCTCGAGAACCTGTATCTGTCTCCGCAGTGTGGCTTTGCCAGCTGCGAGATTGGCAACAAGCTGACCGAGGACGAACAGTGGGCAAAGATCGCGCTGGTCAAGCGCATTGCCGAGCGCGTTTGGAAGTAACGCTACCGCTTGCAGGTGACGGCGCGCGCGAGACATGACGTATCACGTACAATGGTCCGGATCGTATCGTTCGGGCAGGTTATCCGATATGCCTGATCGCCCTTCCATCATGAAAGGACTTCCATGTCCCAATCCTCGACGCCCGCCGTATCTGAACTCGAGGAGACTGTCGAATAGTAGTTGTGTTCAGCTAAATCAAAAAATGGCGCCCGTGCGTACGCGTGGACGCCATTTTTAATGCGTCAGTATCCAGTGGATGCCGCGCGCCATGCGCAGGTCAGTTTGGGCAAAATGATTGCCGGGGTTGAGCTCCAGCGTTGTTGGGATGTCACGCTCTATAAACAGCTCTTCCATCGCGCGCGTATCGTCGAGTACGTGCCGCATCATGCGGTTGGGCGTCTTGGTTTCCTTTTTACCGAGCGACAGATAGGCAGCGTCGGGCGTAGCTGTCATCGTGCGCTCGCGCGCGTAGTCGATAAAGCCGGGGAACCACAGCGACCCCGATGCACTCGCCACGCGCTCAAAGACATCTGTTTGCCAAAGTGCCCACAGTGCAAAAAGACCCGCCAACGAGTAGCCGGCAATGCCGCGCCAGGTGGGCGGGCAGGGAAGTGATGATTCGGCCTCTGGGATTATCTGATTCAGCAGTTCATCGAGAAACTCAGACGCCTGTCCGCCAAAGGGCTCGGCATCTCGTATAGTTCCGTCGCATTCCCAGGGGCTCAGCTCGCGATTCCAATCGAGCCCTCCAATGGCGACAAGGGTGAACGGCGGGCAGTCGAGCTCTCGGCAGCGCTCGTAGACTTCACTACCGTCGCCCATGACAACGGGGAGGTAGATGACGGGCGCGCCTTCCGCACACTCTGAATAAACGGTTATCTGCTTATGATGCGCTTCCAAGGCAGGCTTCTCTCGGTGTTGTGATATTGACAGCCTCAATTGTCGCACGCTGGCACGGGGGCAGACGCTAAAAGAAAGGCGCGGAGCCGCTCGATGCGACTCCGTGCCTTGTTGTTTTGCTTTAGCAGACTATGCCGTTACGCCACGAAGAAGTAGACGAGGAAGGCAAGGGCTGCGATCCACATGAGCGGCTTGATCTTGGAGGCCTCGCCCTTAAAGAGCGCGACGATCACGTAGGCGATAAAGCCCAGGCCGATGCCGGCAGAGATGGAGTAGGTGAAGGGCACGCCGGCGACGATCATGAACGCCGGGAAACCCTGCGACACGTCGGACCAGTCGATCTCGGAGGCTTCGCTCATCATGAGGTAACCGACGTAGACCAGGGCACCGCAGGTGGCGGCGCTGGAAACGATGGTGACGATGGGGGAGAAGAACGCGGCGAGAATGAACAGCACGCCGGTGGTGACGGAGGTGAGGCCCGTGCGACCACCGTCGGCAGCGCCAGAGGTGGACTCGACGAAGGTGGTGATGGAGGAGACGCCCATGAAACCGCCCACAGCAGCGGCGGCGGAGTCGACGATCAAGATCTCCTTGATATTCTCGACGTTGCCGTCGTCGGTGAGGAACTCGCCCTGCTTGGCCACGGCCATCGCGGTACCCATGGTGTCGAAGAAGTCACTCATGAGCAGCGAGAACGAGATGACGAGGAGCGCGGGGTCGGTAAGGACCTTGACGATGGCGGGCACGCCGCCGGCATCGGCGATGGGGCCACCGATGCTCGAGAAGTCGAGCGGGGCGATGATACCGGTCGGAGCCTGGGTCACACCTAGGGGGATACCGGCGATGACGGCGACGACGATGCCGATGAGCAGCGAGCCGGGGACGTTGCGGCAGGCGAGGGCGACCGTCACCAGGATGGAGATGATGCCGACGATGAAGGTAGGGGAGGTGATGTCGCCCAGACCGACGAGTGTACCGGCGCCAGCGGTGATAATGCCGGCATCGCACAGGCCAATCATGGCGATGAACAGGCCCAGACCCACCGAGATGGCGTGACGCAGGACAACCGGGATGGCGTCCATGATGGCCTCACGCAGGCCACAAAGCACGAGCAGCAAGATGACGACGCCCTCAAGGAAGATGACGCTCATGGCCACGTGCCAGTCACCGCCGCAGACGGTGGTGGTGATTCCAGCGATCATCGCGTTGACGCCTAAGCCCGATGCGCAGGCGAGCGGGCGGTTGGCGAAGATGCCCATGCAGATGGTCATGATGCCGGCGCCCAGGCAGGTGGCGCAGGCGAGCGCTCCCGCATCGATGCCAGCGCCCGAGAGCACTGCGGGGTTGACGGCGATGATGTAGGCCATCGCCAGGAATGTTGTCAGTCCAGCGCGAAGTTCGGTCCCGATTGTGGACTTGCGCTCACTGACGTGAAATAGTTCGTCCATGCATACCCTTTCCTTGTTCGGCCCCGAGTTTAGGCCGATTGACACGAACTCACCCACTATAGCCCCTTTACGACGCTGTTGTTCCTCGCATGTTGATGTTCGGCGCTTTGTAGCAGACGGACGGTATTTTTCGCATGAAAATGTGTGGGTACCGTATACTTAAGCGGTTACAACGACCCCTATGGAGGAACGTATGATTAAAGAGCTTTGCCACGACGAGGCTATCCTGTCCCAGCGTTGCGAGGTTGCGACCGTCGAGGACGAGTCGGTTGCTCAGGACCTGATCGATACCATCAAGTCGCTCGACGATGCCGGCTGCCTTGCCGCTAACCAGATTGGCGTTACCAAGAAGGTCTGCGTCTACCTGGACGACGCCGGCGAGCCCCACGTGCTCTACAACCCCCGTCTGGTGTTTGGCCTGGGTGCCAGCAAGATGGAGGAGAGCTGCCTGACGCACGAGGAGGTCACCAAGTCCACGCGCTATATCAAGTGCAAGGTCGCTTATGACGTGATCGTCGACGGCAAGATGCGCGAGCGCAAGCAGGACTTTGTGGGCTTCGAGGCGCAGATGATTCAACACATGATTGACCACTGTCTTGGAAAGTTGGTCTAAGGGGACCAAAGCACCGCACTTCGTCTCTTTTGGCCCGGGCATGACATTGTTGTCATGTCCGGGCTTTTGTGTTTAGCGCCTTTTTGTTTGGAGACAATGAAATTAGCAAGAACGTAAAGCTAGGAGGCGCTATGTGTACGAGTATTCGATTTACCGATAATTCTGGCCACATGTATCTGGGCCGCAATCTCGACTGGAGCTTTGACTACGGCCAACAGGTTCGCGTGATGCCGCGCGGGTTTCACATTCCGTATTCGTTTATCGACGACGCGACAGCGGCACACGCGGTGATCGGTATGTGCATCGATTACAAGAACTATCCTATGTTCTTCGATTGCGGCAACGATGCAGGCCTTGCCGTGGCGGGTCTCAATTTCCCGGGTTATGCCGAGTATGCCGAGGACCCTGTCGACGGCAAGACCAATATCGCGGCCTATGAGTTTCCCCTGTGGGTGGCAGCGACGTTCTCGACGGTCGATGAGGTCGAGGCCGCGCTGCGCGATACGGTGATTGTCGCCAAATCTGCCGGAGAGGGGCTGGGCGTGTCGCTGCTCCATTGGATTATCGGCGACAGCCAGCGTAGCATCGTGGTCGAGATGATGGCTGACGGCCTGCATGTATACGGCGATCCGGTCGACACCCTCGCCAATCAGCCCACCTTCCCGTGGCACATGGAAAACCTCCGCACCTATATCACCGCCACAAGCGATTTTCCGCAGACGGCGACATGGCGTGGCGCCGAGCTTAAGCCCTATGGAGCCGGTGCCGGCATGCGCGGCATTCCGGGCGATTGCTATTCGCCGAGCCGTTTTGTAAAGGCGGCGTACCTCAATGCCAATTACCCACAAAAGGAGAGCGAGACCGAAAACGTCGTTCGCATGTTCCGCTCGCTCGAGGGCGTGGTGATGATCGAGGGAGCGTCCAGGATGGGCGATGGCAAGTTCGAGAAGACTATCTACACCGGATGCTTTAGCGCGCGCACGGGCAATTATTACTACGCGATGTATGGGGATCCGTCGATTCGCTACGTGAGCCTGATGGATGCCGAGGGCGCGAGCCCCGATAGGCTCGTGGTTCCCGAGCCGCGTCGTTCGTAGCCGGTAGCTTCGCTGCAATGCAAAGTGGCCCTGCATCTCCCATGAGGTGCAGGGCCACTGTCGTCAATGCGCTATGGCGTTAGAAGGTGGCGTCGTTGAGCTGGTCGCTCTCGAGGCCGTCGAGCTGTTGCTGTTCGGGCGTATCTGCGACGCTCTCGAGCAGTTCAGTGGGATCGACGTTCATGTCCCTACCGGCCTCGTTGCCGTTGACCAAGTCGTCCGAGAAGATGTCGACTTCCATTTCCTCGGCCTCTTCGATCTGAACCTCGAGCGGCACCTGGGTGCGCACGAGCTTAACGGCCGGGCGCATGCGGGCAAACAGCGGCACGTACTCGATGATGATGGCCGAGTTCTCAAGACCATACCAGCGTGCCGGGCTTCCGCAGGCGCGGCGGACGGCGTACTTGATGGCCATCACGCGGTGGTCATTGCGGTTGATGTCCGTTTCGGGGGCAAGCATCTTGCGCAGCATGCAAAAGCGGAAGTCACCCACGTTGCCGCGTGTCTCGTAGATGGAGTAGGTGTGATGTTGCGGCGGCAGCTCGCCCGATGCCATCAAGTCGCCGACGATCTGACGCAGATAGGCGTTGACGCGCTGGTTGACCTTAAAGCCCAGGTCCAGGCGAACGCGGAAGAGGAAGTCTGTGCCAAAGGTCTCGACGGAATACTCGTGCGTATAGGGTTCGTCGGTAACGTGCACGTTGATGAACCAATATGCCTTGGCGCGCTTGGGGTGCTTGTCCAGGATGGAATAGAGCACGTCGCGGTCGAGCGTGAGCGGGTCGGGGCTGTTGGTGAGAAATACCAGATTGTCGGCGAGCACGGGATAGGTCTCGTCGTTGCGCAGGCGGTTGAGCTGATCGATGTACTTGGAGACGGGCAACAGAATCGTCTGCGTGCGCTCGATGGCGGTGCCACGGCGCCACACGTACATAAGGCCAAACAACAGTGCGGCCAGGAAGATCATCACATAGCCGCCGTCAAAGAACATAGTGAGGCACGAGGCAAAGAAGCAGAGCTCGATGGCGCCAAAAAGCAGGGCGAAGACGCAGGCGCCCAGTCCGTGCTTAAGAATGCCGGCAATATAGCTCGTCAAAAGCGTCGTGGTCATAAGCATGGTCGCGGTAATGGCGAGGCCATAGGCGCTCTCCATGCGCTCGGAGTTCTGGAACAGCAGCACGATGAAGATGCAGCCGACCCACATGATGTTGTTGACGAGTGGAATATAAAGCTGGCCCTTGGTGTCGCTGGGGTAGTGGATGCGCAGGTGCGGCATAAGGTTGAGGCGCGTTGCCTCCGAAACCAACGAGAACGAGCCGGTAATGAGCGCCTGCGAGGCGATGATGGCCGCTACGGCCGAAAGCACGATGGCAAAGGGGCGCAGGGGCTCGGGAAGCATCATATAAAACGGGTTGACGATATCCATCGCGAGCATCTGGGGGTTGGAGTTATTGGCGAGCAGCCAAGCTCCCTGACCCAGATAGTTGAGGATAAGGGCCGCCTTAACAAACGGCCAGGATGCATAGATGTTGGCCTTGCCAACGTGGCCCATGTCCGAGTAGAGGGCCTCGGCGCCGGTCGTCGACAGGAAGACAAAGCCGAGCACCATGATGCCCGAGTGGTTGATGGGCGAGAACAGGAACATGATGCCGCGGATGGGGTTGAGCGCGCGCAGGATGGATAGGTTGCCGAGCATGTTGAACAGGCCGGCGCCTGCCAGGAACAGGAACCACAGCGTCATGAGCGGGCCGAACAGCTTACCGATCGACGAGGTACCGGCGCGCTGCATGGCAAATAGGCCGCAGATAATGATGATGGTGATGATGATGACGTTGGTCTGCCCGTCGCCCAAAAGCGCGTGGCCCCACTCGATAGTGCGCAAGCCCTCGATGGCCGTGGTAACCGTGACGGCGGGGGTGAGGATGCCGTCGGCGAGCAGCGCCGCGCCGCCGATCATGGCGGGGAGAATCAGCCATGGCGCCACCTTGCGCACGAGACTGAACAGGGCGAAGATGCCGCCTTCGTTGTGGTTGTCGGCCTTCATGGCGATTACCACGTACTTGACCGTGGTCACGAGCGTCATGGTCCAGATGACGAGCGAAAGCGCGCCCAGGATCATGTCCTCGCTGACGGTACCGATGCCGCCGTTGTTGGCGACGATTGATTTCATGGTGTACATGGGGCTCGTGCCGATGTCGCCATAGACGACGCCGAGCGTTACGAGCAGCATGCCAGCGGAGAGGGGGATGGCTCCGTGCCCGCCTTGCCCGCGCTGGTCTTGGAGGTTTGCCTCCAGTTTATTGTGTGCCACGAGGACTCCCTTAGACATCCGGTTATCTGTCTAGGACAAAAAACTTTATGCCGTCTTTATACATACAAGAGCAGTTTGGCACATCGGGTTATTTTAGACAATAATCCTCAGCTGGGGATTATTTATCTACGCAGGTAGCATTTCAAAGCAGGGGCTTTTAAGCACGTACTGTCTGGGCGATGCCGGCCTTGGCGTTTGCGCGTTTGCCGGCGAGTTCGCAAAAAATCGCGCCGCCGATGATAAGCGCGGCGCCCATCAGGCGGACCGGTGTTATGGCTTCGCCCAAAAGGACGGCCGAGAACACGACCGCCGAAAGCGGCTCGAGGTAGCCGACGACGGCGACGGTCTGGACGGGCAGCTTGGCGACGGCGCTAAAGTAGAGCAAGCAACCAATGCCGGTGTTGACGACGCCAAGCATAGCGACGGCGCGCCAATCAATACTGGCGGCGACGCCGGCGGACAGGAACGAGGGAGCGCCCTGCGTGATGAGCGTGAGGACCAGTGCGGTCACAAAGGCGGCGCTCACCTGGAGCGCGGAGTTCTCGAGGCCCTCGATGTGCGGCGCACCCTTGCTGGCGATGACCATCAATGCATAGCAGAAGGCCGAGGCGATTCCACAGACGATGCCCGCAATGGGCATATTGCCGCCTAGACCTTGCGCTGCAATGAGAAAAGCACCGCAGGCGACGGCGACAAAGCCGGCGATTTTGCCGCCGGTCAGCTTTTCGCCAAAGATGAGCGGGGAGAGCGCCATGACAATGATGGGGCCGCAGTAGTACAGCAGCGAGGATACGCCGACGCCGATCGTCTGGTAGGCGCGGAACAGAAAAATCCAGCTGGCGCCCAGCGCAGCTCCCGAGAGGAGGAGGGCCGCGGCTTCGCGGGGACGAGATGGCGCCTGCAGTTTATGGTGTTGGGTGATGGCGAGGATAGTGACAAGCGAGAGAGCGCCCAAAAACGTGCGTAGCAGCACGATATCGGAGCTCGGCAGCGCGATGGCAGCGGCGATGATGCCGTTGGAGCCAAACAATAGCAATGCTGCTAAGTACGTAAACAGTCCGTTGTCCATGCGCTTCCGTCCCCTCTATATTCGAGCATGTTCACTATGGGCGAACTGGCAATAGAAGAAAAGCGAATATAATGCATGGCTAACATGACAAAAATTCATGTAAAGGTGGAGGCGTGTCGTGGAAACGAATATTCAAAAGATGCAGGTGCTGCTCGAGACCGTGCGCGCCGGCAGTTTTACGCGCGCCGCCGAGCGGCTGAACTATTCGCAGTCGGGCGTGAGCCGTATGGTGGCCGATCTCGAGGCCGACTGGGGCTTTAAAGTGCTCGATAGAAGCCGCGAGGGCGTAGTGCTTTCTGCCGATGGGCGGCAAGTTATGCCGGCGGTCGAGGCGTTATGCGAGGAATTTGTTCGTTTGCAGCGACGGGTGGATGAGATGCGTGGGCTCATGCGCGGCAAAATCTGCATCGGTACGTTTTCGAGTGTGGCGACCCACGTGTTGCCGCCGGTGATCGCACGGTTTCGCGCTGATCACCCGGACGTCGATTATGAGTTGCTGATGGGCGATTACTCAGAGATTGAACAATGGGTAGCTGAGGGTCGTTGTGACCTGGGCTTTATCCCGCGTGAGCCCCGAGAAAACGGCATGGCATCGCGGTCTTTGGTGCGCGACGAGTTGATGGCGGTAGTACCGGCAGACTCTTTGCTTGCCACGGCGGAGGTCGTTTCTCTTGCCGATTTAGCCAACGAGCAGTTTATTCTGCTAGAACGCGGCACCGATGACGAGATTACGCCGCTGTTCCGTCGGGCGGGACTGACGGTGTGCTCCAAGCTGTCGACCTGGGATGACTATGCGATTATGGCCATGGTTGAGGACGGCCTGGGTGTGAGCATTCTTCCCGCGCTCATCTTGCGCCGCTGTCAGTTCGATGTTGCCGTGCGCCCGCTCGAGGGACATCCCCATCGGCAGATCAACGCCATATATCGAACGGCCGATGTTTCGCTTGCCGCCGCCCGTTTTCTCGAATACCTCTAAACGTGTACACGCCATTGTTTGCTTTGGGCAGATCTCGGAGTCCGATACATTTTCTTATGAAATTGAACTTTCGAATGAGGCGCCGCGTTATACTGCTTGCTAAATTGAACCATGGTTCAATTCGTGTTCTATAAATTGAACTTTGCCAGCAAGGAGGTTCTAGTGGCCCAAGAGACGTTTAGCGATCGCCTGCGACAGACTATGTCCGATCGCGACGTTCGCCAGTCGGACGTGATCCGCGCATCGGAGATGCTCGGCAAAAAACTCGGCAAGAGTCAGATGAGCCAATATGTGAGCGGCAAGACGATCCCGCGGCGCGATGTGGCCGAGCTGCTCGCCCGTATTTTGGAGGTCGATGTTACCTGGCTGCTTGCCGGCGACGCCGATCAAGGCGAGGCATCATCACCCCGCAACGATTCCAAGCCCGAACCCCATCCCTCAGCTCAAATTGCAAGGAGCGCCACCATGCGTACTTTTTCTAAATCCACCAAACTCGACAACGTCCTGTATGACGTGCGCGGTCCCGTCGTCGACGAGGCCGCCCGTATGGAGGACGAGGGCGAGCGCATCCTCAAGCTCAATATCGGCAACCCGGCGCCCTTCGGTTTCCGCACGCCCGATGAGGTCATCAAGGACATGCGCCAGCAGCTGCCCGACTGCGAAGGCTATTCCAACTCGCGTGGCCTGTTCTCCGCGCGCAAGGCGATCATGCAGTATTCGCAGATCAAGGGCCTGCCCAACGTTCAGATGGAGCATATCTACACGGGCAACGGCGTGTCCGAGCTCATTCAGCTTTCGATGAACGCGCTGCTCGACAATGGCGACGAGATTCTGATCCCCAGCCCCGACTATCCGCTCTGGACGGCGTGCGCAACCCTTGCTGGCGGTCATCCCGTACATTATCTGTGCGATGAGCAGGCGGATTGGTATCCCGACCTGGAGGATATGGAGTCCAAGATCACGAGCGCGACCAAAGCCCTCGTCATCATCAACCCCAACAACCCCACGGGTTCTGTCTATCCGCGCGAGGTGCTCGAGGGCATCGTCGAGATTGCACGCAGGCATCAGCTGATGATCTTTGCCGATGAGATCTACGACCGCCTGTGCATGGACGGCTACGAGCACGTCTCGATTGCCTCGCTCGCCCCCGACTTGCCCTGTGTCACCTTTAGCGGTCTGTCCAAGTCGCACATGATCGCGGGCTATCGCATTGGCTGGATGGTGCTTTCGGGCAACCAGCGCTGCATGAGCGACTTCATCATGGGCGTCAACATGCTCTCTAACATGCGCCTGTGCTCCAACGTGCCGGCTCAGTCGATCGTTCAGACGGCACTCGGTGGCCATCAGTCGGTCAACGACTACATCCGTCCCGGCGGTCGTGTCTACGAGCAGCGCAACTTTGTGTATGAGGCGCTCAACAAAATCGACGGCATCTCGGTGGTCAAGCCGCGCGCGGCGTTCTACATCTTCCCCAAGATGGATGTTAAGAAGTTCAACATCACCGATGACGAGCAATTCGCCCTTGACCTGCTGCACGAGAAGAAGATCCTGATTACGCGCGGCGGCGGCTTCAACTGGGCTGAGCCCGACCACTTCCGCATCGTGTACCTGCCGCGCATGGAAGTGCTCAAAGAGTCGCTCGAAGACCTCGCCGACTTCTTCGATCATTACCGTCAGGCGTAACGGCAAAGGTAGCCTGTAATGAAACGGTCGGCCCGCAACGGATGCGGGCCGACCGTTTTCTGTCTAAGCCCGTGCTGTTAGCGCTTGTCTCGTTGAGCGGGCGAGGTTCGCGTGTGAGCGGTAAGTTCTATTCCAAAATGGAATACTGTTGGCTTAAGCTGGAATTGATGTCCGGGTACCTGCTTTTCTAGAATGTTTTCAACAAGATGAAAGGCGGTTCCAACCAATGATTATCGATGCAAATTCCTACTGGTTCGACGAGCGCATCTTTCATGACGAGACGCTCTGCGAACAGTTTTTGGCCGAGGTACCCCGCGCCTATGACACCGAAGGCTATCTGACCATGAATTCCGCCGGCAAACGACAGATCGTGATCGAGATGCCCGCCGGTTCTCCGGGTCTTAACTACATTGAGGGCGACTACACCCTCGAGAAGCGCTTGGCCGATATGGATGAGGCGGGGGTCGACAAGGCGATCCTCAAGCTCCCCGGCTGTCACGAGTGGATGTCGCTCGAGATGTGCCGGCGTTTCAACGACGGTATGGCTGCTGACGCGAAGGCGTCAAGTGGCCGTCTGATTCCGCTTGTCGCCGTGCCGCCCTTTGGCACCAAAGCGAATTTGGAGGAGCTCGACCGCAGGCTCGACGATGGTTTTGCGGGTGTGCAGCTCTGTGCTCACTACGGCAAGCGCTATCTCGACGACCAGGTCTTCTCGAGCTTTTTCGAGCACCTGAACGAACGCCATGTCACCGTTTACGTGCACCATGTTCCCGTGCCGGTCGAGAACGAATCGCTTCTCGCGTACGACAACCTTCGCCGCTCTTATGGCCGCTGCGTCGACCAAACTACGGCGATCGGCCGAGAGATCTTTGGCGATTTCTTTGAGCGCTACCCCAATATCAAGATGGTCCACTCCATGCTCGGCGGCGCATACTTTGCGTTCAAGGAGATGCTGCTGCCTCATGGTCCCAAGCGCCCTGATGCTTCTGGCCGTTTTCAGGTCGAAACCGAGACCGTTTCCAGGCGCCTCGAGAACAACATTTATTTCGACATGTCCCATGCTCAGCCTTGGGGCAAGACACTCCTTGCCTGCGCGGTTGACGTGCTGGGTGCAGACCATATTGTTTTTGGCACGAGCTATCCCGTTAAACGCGAGTGGCTCACCGAGGGTGTCGCCTGCGTTCGCGCTGCAAATCTGAGCGATACAGACAGCGACCTTGTGCTTGGCGGTACGGCGCAGCAACTGTACGGTGTCGAGTGAGCGGCAATCAGAGGGGAGTATCTGCCATGGACGAAGGAGAGATGAGGGCTGGGGCCGCTCGTGTGGCCATCGATCTTGGGGACGTGTTGCCGTTCGACGGTTTCGACGAACTCCGTCATGAGGTCTTCGCCCGTGCCCTTATCATCGAGGGAACGGGGCGACGCGCCTGCGTCCTTTCGCTTGAGGTCACCTCGATCGCTCCGGCTCTACTCGCCGATCTGCGTGAGATTGTTGAGGATGCCGCCAATTGCAGCGGTGCTTATTCTTGGGTGGTTCCTACCCACACGTTTTCCATGCCTCACGTCCGCACTCCCGGGCATCTTGCCGACGATGCTACCCGCAATCGCAACGAGCGCTATCGCGCAGCACTCGTCGCTGCCGCCCGCACGGCTGTCGAGCGCGCTGTTGCGGGCATTCGCTCCGTCACTCTCGCCACTGTGGAGGGCGAATGCCCCGTGAACGTTAATCGCGACATCGAGACGCCTGCCGGCTGGTGGTTGGGCTCGAATCCCAGGGGGTTTGCCGACCACACGATGCCCGTACTCGCCATAAGGGATGCCGGGGGCGAGTACGTTGCCGTGCTCGCGACGGCGGACGTTCAGTCCTCCGTGCTCGACGGGTCGCGCGACTCCGAGGGGAGGCGCATGGCGAGCGGAGACCTCTTTGGTTTTGCCGCCATGTCACTCGAGCGCGAGCTGGGCGGCGTTGCCCTGTTGCTGCCAGGCGCCGCGGGCGACCAAAGTCCGGCGGAGCGCGCCATGAACGTCATGTTCGATGCGGCCGGCGTTAAGCAGACGGTCGATGCCCATGAGGACGGATACCGCATGTTGCACCAGCAGGGGCAGGCCTTGGGCGATGCTTTAATCGAGACCGCTCGCATGGCGCGTGAGGATGACGCTAGCGGCATCGATGCCCGCACGGTCGACGTTCTCCTGCCCGCTCAGACACGCGCCGATTTTCACTCTTTGGCTCCGCACCGAACGTATGAGTTTCATGCCGCTGGCGAGCAGCGCACGAGGGTCTATCTGCTCCGGCTGGGAAACGTCGAGCTTGTCGGCGTACAACCCGAGGTCTCGAGTGCATTCGGCGCCACTGTGCGCGCCGCTCGGTCCGGCTCTGTGTTCTTTGCCACGCTCGTCAACGGCGGACAGAAGTACCTACCGGCTCCCGACGCGTACGAAAAGATCACCTATGAGGCCATGAACTCCGGTTTTGCCGCCGGATCCCATGAGCGCCTCGTCGAAATCATCATTGCCGCCTTGAATGCGGCGTGACACAGAAGGAGAACGTGCATGAACATTGGACACGCGCGCCGCAAAATCACCCCACAGGGCGACATCTACCTGATTGGCTACCGCAATCTTCCCAACCGTCTTGAACCTGCGACGGGCGTCCATGACGACGTCTTCGCCAACGCCATTCTCTTCCAGCAAGGCGAACGTGAAGTGTTTCTCTTTAATGCCGATGTCCTCGAGTTCGAGGAAAGCATGGCCGAGGAAGTCAAGACAATGCTCGCCGAGCGCTACGGCATTGACCGTGATTGCGTCCTGCTCTCGGCGACGCACGACCATACTTCAATCGTCGCTTACCACCGCAGCTGGTGGACGGGAAAATTCGACGAGAACTACTACCGCTGGTTCCTCGATACCATTTGCCAATGCTTTGAGGAGTGCCGCGCCAACGCACAGCCCGCGATTTGTCGCTTGGGCAAGCGGGTCATCACCGGTTTCTACGACAACCGCATCATCCCAGGTGAACTCGCCGACAATGAGGTCATTGTCGTATCGTTCTTCGATACCGAAGGCAAGCCATTTGCGGGCTTTGTGAACTGGGCGGTGCATTCCGCTTGCGTCGGACCCGACTGCACGGAGCTCACGAGCGAACTCGCCGGTCTCACCGGCAAAAAGCTCGCTCAGAGTCTTGGTTACTATCCGGCCATGGTCGTCGGTGCTGCTGGCGACTGTAGCGACCGCAATTTTCGCCAGGGACGCGGCATTCCCGAGGTCGAGCGCGTTTCGACCGGTCTTGCCGAGGCGATTTCCCAGATCAAGCTCGATCGCGAGGTCGTTCTCGACCGCATCGAGCCTCAGACGTTCTATCACACCGTTGCCCATGACGACTTTTCGCTCACGCTTAAGTGTGCCGTCATCAGTTTGGGCGGCCTGCATCTCTTTGTGTTCCCGAGTGAGCTCGGCAGCGACTTGGGTATTCGCATGAAGCGCGAATGCCCGGTCGAGGGAATAGTTTGCGGTTACACCAACGGCTATTTCGAGTATTTCCTTCCGGCACGCGAGTACGGCCTCTCCTTTGAGACCGAGCGTACTCAGATTCCCCAGGGCGAACCGGAACGTCTGTGTGACAAGTTCTGCCAGACGACGAGACTTCTCGGCGCAGCAGATTCGCGTTTGTAGACCTGATTGCGTGACATGGGCCAATGAGGCTCGCCGCCATGTGATCGGCATCTTCCATCTTCTCTGCCGTTTCGCATCCCGGGCGTACGTGCGTCCGCGGATTTCAAAGGGGGAAGCGGGTTCCTTGCCCTCCCACGTCGACTACGGAGGCATGAAATCGATGCTATACCCCGCTCAGAAAAAGGAGAATTCCATGAAATACCAGAAGCTTTGCGATGAAATCATCACAAAGGTCGGTGGTCGAGACAATGTGTTAGACGTGAGCCACTGCATTACGCGTCTCCGCTTCCACCTCAAGGATGAATCACTTGTCCAGACCAATGAGCTTAAGGCGACGAAGGGCGTCGTTGACGTCATCCAGGCCGGCGGACAGTACCAGGTCGTGATCGGCGCCACCGTCGAGGCCGTCTACAACGACCTTGTTCAGATTGGTGGGTTCGACGCCAAGCCTGCGCTTGATATCGATGAGGGCGACAATGTCAAGAAGGGCGATCCGTTCTCGCGCCTGCTCGCCATCATTTCCGAGATTCTGCAGCCGGTTCTTGGTGTGCTTATGGCCGGTGGCTTCATCAAGTCGATGCTTGCGCTCTGTACGGTTGCCGGTTGGCTCGCTAAGGACAGCAATACGTATGTGACGCTCTCGGCAATCGGAGATTCGGTCTTCTATTACTTTCCGCTAATCATTGGCTGGACGTCGGCCAAGAAGTTCGGACTTAAGCCCGTTATGGGAATGGCGCTCGGCGGTATCCTCGTCTACCCGACGCTCGTTGCCCTTATGGGCGGAGATCCGCTCTACACGCTCGGCGCCGGTACGGTCTTCGAGTCCAATGTCTACGGTGATATTTTTGGCATCCCGCTGATCATGCAGAATTACTCATCGACGATTCTGCCTGCGATCTTTATCGTCTGGATTGCCTCCAAGGTGCACAAGGCCCTTTCTAACGCGCTGCCCGCGCTTGTGAGCTCGTTCTTCTCCAACATCCTGACGCTCCTCATTTGCGGCATCCTTGGCCTGCTTGTGGTCGGTCCGGTCATGACGGTCCTCTCCAACATCGTTGCCCAGATCATTCTGATGCTCATCAACTTCCAACCCGCCATCGCCGGCTTCGTCATCGGCACGTTCTGGAGCCTGCTCGTCATGTTCGGCCTGCACTGGGGTATCATCCCGCTGTGGTTTCTCGATGTCGCAACCTACGGCTATGACCTCATTAACCCGCTCGTGTATGCAGGCGGTTGTGCCATCGCCGGCGCTGTGCTTGGCATGATCATCCGAACCAAGGACTCCGAGGAAAATGCTGCCGTCAACATTCCCGCCCTTGTCTCTTCGATTTTCGGTGTCAACGAGCCTGCGCTTTACGCCATCTTGCTGCCGCGTAAGCGCCTTATGTGGGCAACCTTTATTTCCGCTGGTGTAGGCGGCGCCATTGCCGGCCTCATGGGTGCCAAGCTCTATGCCTTCGGCGCCTCCGGCCCGCTCGGTTTCCCGAGCTTTATTAACCCTGCCGGCATCGACACGGGCTTTATCGGCCTTGTCATCTCCGGTGTGGTCGCTTTCGTTCTGGCTCTTGTCGCCGCTATGGTGATCGGTACCAGGAAGGACGAGGGCGGTAAGGCGCTCAACATCTCGGTGGACTAGTCTGTCTGCGCACTTTAACTAAATATGCCTCGGACGGCGACGTGCCGCCCGAGGCATATTTGTGTTTTGTGCCGTTGCCAGCGTGTTTGCGGACACAAGTCTGCGGTTGTGGAGCAGCGGGGATTATGACGGTCGTGCCGCGGTGGAAGACGTACGGTCGCCCTGCAGGAGCTGACGGTAGGGGAGGAAGCCGATGAACGAGACGACCGCCTGCGAGTGCGCGGCGTTTCGCTTGAGGTAGAGCCTGACCTCGGAGGTCGTCGCGGGCTCGAGCGGCACCAGGGCTACCTTTCCGCTGGCGAGCGATTCCGCCGGCTTGCGCATGAGGAATGAGACACCGGCGCCGCGTGCGACAAGAGAGATGATGTTCTCGGCTCGTTTACCGGTGAACGTAACACGTGGGCCAAATCCAGCTTCGCGACAAAGGGAAAGGACGAGCTCGCTTACGAACGAGCCTTGGGGAAGCATGAGGAAATTCTCGTCGATAAGGTCGTCTATCTCGACGGTGTCACGTTCGGCGAGCGGATGGTCGAGTGGAAGGACGGCCACGAGCCGGTCGGTCGTAAAGGGAATCTTTTTGAACTCCGGCTCGATGGCGCCGCCGTCACGGATGAAGGCCAGGTCAATGTCCTCGTGCAGGAGCATGCGCTTGAGTGTGTCGCCCTCGCCCTCGATGAGCTCAACAGAATATGAGGGGTTCGCCTGCTGAAAATCGATGACGGCGTCCGTGATCCCATAAGGGGCCATAATGGGGATAGAACCTACGGTGAGGTGCTCGAGCGGCTCACCTGCGCCTATTTGAATGGCGGCAAGATAGCGGTGCTGAAGCGTCGCAATTTTTTGCGCATAGGGGAGGAGCGCCTCACCTTGCGCGGTGAGTGTTACGTGGCGCTGGCTTCGATCGATGAGCTTGCAGCCGAGTTCGTGCTCCATTGCCATGATGTGCTTGGAGAGGGTTGATTGCGACATGAAAAGCAGTTCCGCCGCATCAAGAAACGTGCGTGACTGCGCTAAGATGGCGAATTCGCCAAAGCGGCTGATATCCATAGGGAGGCCTCCGGTACCCTCATTTTGGCAGGTGGCCTAAACCACGACGCCATTGCAGTGGTCGATTTCGTGCTGGATGATCTCGGCGGTGTAGCCCGAGAAGTTTTTGATGCGGTGAACGAAGTTCTCGTCCAAATACTCAACCTTAATGCGGCGATAGCGGGTACAGGGACGCTCGCCGATCAGCGAGAGGCATCCTTCGCTCGTCTGATAGGCATTGACCTGCTCAAGAATTTGAGGGTTGTACATCAGGAGTGTCCTGTTGCCGTCCTTTACGCAGATGATGCGTTTGCGCACGCCGATCATGTTGGCGGCGAGGCCCACGCACTCGCGCTCATGCTCGTGGAGTGTATCCAGGAGATCCTGCCCGGTTGCGGCATCGTCGGGTCCCGCGTCTTCGGAAGGCAGACGCAAAAAGAACTCGGATTTCATGATGGGTTTAATCATGGCGGGCTCCTCATGTCTTATGCTTTCGTGGACTTTTAATAATAGCGCGGAAGGAAAGCTGTGCGTCCGCGTTACAATCTTTCGACGTTGGACCATGTTGCCAGATTCGTCGTGTACGGCGTCTGGCGTAAGTCTAGGGCTCATTTTCGCCCTGGACTGTTCCTCTGGGGCGATGCGACTGTCGTTCCAAGAGGAAGGAAATGCATGGGGAGCAAATCTCAGCAACAAGTTCAAGTAACGCCATCGGCCACTGCGGCGATTCTCGTCGTAATGTATATTGCAGCCTTTGTTGCCGCGTTTAACGAGAACATCATTAACGTGGCGTTGCACGACATTATGGCAGCCTTTTCAGTGAGTGCCACCACGGCACAGTGGCTCGTCTCGGGCTACATGATCGTGACGTCGATCTTTACGGCCATCATGGCCTTCCTGTCCGGCCGTTTCTCGACGCGTAAACTGCTGTTTTTCGCATGCGGATGCATGGTCGCCGGCGAAATCCTGTGCCTGGTCGCTCCGTCGTTTAGCGTTTTGCTGCCAAGTCGTATTTTGCAGGCTGCGGGATCGGGCATCTTGTTCCCGCTCATGATGAACGTGGTGTTGTCTTGCGCGCCGCGCGAGAAGCTCGGTCTGTATCTGAGCCTGGGCGGTGCCTGCATTACGCTGGGGCCGGCGTTTGGACCTGTGATCAGCGGTCTTATGTGCACGTTGTTTGGCTGGAGGGCGGTGTTCGTAGTGCCGCTGGTGGGCGGCATTGTGGTCGCTGCGGCGGGCGTAAAGCTTGTTCAGAATGTCGGAGAGCGCTCGAACGCCACGCTTGATATTCTGTCGGTTGTTTTGCTCGCTGCCGGCATTACGGCATTTGTGTATTCCGTAGGCGAGTTCTCGACCAATCTGATTGCCGGCATCGCGACGCTCTTCGCCGCCATTGTGCTGCTCGGCCTGTTTGCGGCCCGCCAGCTCAAGCTCGAACATCCGGTGCTTAACGTGCGTCCCATGGCGAGCGTTCGTTTTTGGCCTGCGTGCTCGCTTGTGGTGGTATCGATGATGACGACGTTCTCGATGAGCGTTTTGTTGCCGCTCTATTTTGAAGGTGCCTACGGCATGACCGCACTTGTTGCGGGCCTGCTCATTTTGCCGGCGATTGCCTGCAACGCCGTGACCTCGATTGTGGGCGGACGCGTGATGGACGCCCGTGGCGCATGGCCGCTGCTGCCGGTCGGCTTTGCCCTGATTGCCGTGGGGCAGACTGCAATCTCGATGACGGCGGCAAGCATGAACATCGGCGTCGTCGTGGTGCTGACCGTTGTGGTGTATGCCGGAGTCGGCCTGGTGCTGAGCCCCTCGCAGACAGCCGGCTTGGAGACGCTTCCTGCCGCTGAGCATCCTCACGGAACGGCATTGCTCAACACGTGGAACATGATTGCCGCATCGTTTGGCCCGTCGCTGTTTATCGGCTTGCTCTCGAGTTCTGCGGCGACTGCCGGTGCGGCTGGCGTTGCGACGGACGTTGCCCAGGCGATTGGATTTGCAGCTGCCGTGCGCGTGGCAGCTGTGATTGCCGTGGTCGGGTTCGTGGCGTCACTGGTGTACGCTCGTCGCGAGTCGCACATGTCGCATTAATGTGTGCACATAGATTCTGCAGCTAGATTAGATGACGACACCATAAACTAATGGACGTTTTGCCGAGAGGCATGAATGTTTAAAGCGCAAAGAGTGCGCGACGGGCCCCGCGAATGGGGCGATGATGCCCGAGAGGGCCAAGAAGGAGTCTCATGTCCGAGAACGAAGAGATCATGAACGAGACCGAGAACGAGACCATGGCTGCCGAAGTTGAGGCAGTCGAGACCGTGGAGACCGAAGCTGCCGAGGTTGAGGCTGCTGACGAGGTTTCCGCCGAGGAGGGGGCCGAGGTTGTCGAGGCCGCCGTTGATTACGATGACGAAGAGCTGATGGACAAGATGCAGAAGGCCGCCCGCCTGCTGCGTAGCCGTCGCTTTGCTATTTCCAAGGAGGAGGAGGCCAAGGCCGAGCGCATGGCGAACATCGAGCGCGCCATCAAGCTCCTTGACCTCAAGCCCAAGATGGAGCAGAAGGAAATGTCCGACCTGCTGGGCATGCGCCTTCGTGAGCTCGATGGTCTGATGGCCGAGGCCGAGGCTGCCGATCTGGTCGGCCGCATCGACGACGCCGAGGGCGATATGCGCAAGATCGTTGTCTTCGCTGCCGAGGATGCCGCTGAGGGCCTGGTCGAGCTTGCCAACAAGAAGGAGAAGCTCCTGCCTGAGCTTTCTTATGAGGAGGCCACCGAGCTGATGGCCGCTCTCGATAAGGTTATCGCCCCGCTCGTCGCCATGGGCCTGGACGAGGACCGCGGTCCTCGCGGCGGCCGTGACGATCGCGGTGGCCGTGGCGGCGACCGTGGCGGTCGCGGCGGCTTTGGCGATCGCGGTGGCCGTGGCGGTGACCGCGGCGGTCGCGGTGGCGATCGCGGTGGCCGTGGCGGCTATGGTGACCGTGGCGGCGACCGTGGCGGTCGCGGCGGCTTTGGCGGCAACCGTGGTGGCTATGG
>CABVDJ010000014.1 GCA_902497025.1 uncultured Collinsella sp.
CAGCCTGCGGCTACCCTCGAGAACCGAGCTCTACACCAACATTCGGGACACTACCAGTAGACGCGCTGGTCCTTGCCCGCGTCGCCGCCAAAGGTAAAGCGGCTGCCGATATTGGCGAAGGTCTCCTTGATGGAGTCGCCCAGGTTGCCGCTAAAGACGCTCGGCTCGCTGCCGGTGTCAAAGACGAACTCACCGGGCTCCAGCGCGACTTCGATGATCTTGCCGTTTTGCACCACGAGCATGCCCTGGCCGTCGTTGACGGCGATGACCGAGCCGTTGGAGATGACGTTGTCCTCGCCGCGCGTGTTGGAGCTGCGGCCACCGGTGCGTTTGCTGCCCTTGCAGGCCAAGACGTCAGCAGGCATCGATTCGCAATAGATAAATTCCTTCCACTGGTCGGCCATGACGCCGCCGGCAGCTCCCAATCCAGCTTTCAAGAGTCCCATGGTGATCTTCCTTTCTTGTCAAAGGCCGGGTGGTATTGGTTGGATTGCTTAGTCGTCCTTGTCGTCTTTCATGACAACGGTGGTCTCGGTGTGGCTGAAGGTGTCGTGCTTCTCGGTCAGGTCGAGCTCGCCGCAGTACTCGTCGGCGTGGGTGGCCTCGTTGGCCGTCTTGAGCTGGCCTACCAGTAGCACGTCTCCGATAATCACGATGATCAGCGGCGCGATGACGTTGATGAGGATGCCCTCGATATCAAAGGTGAGGTAATCCGGATCGAAGGCGTATTCCCCCATAAAGAGAATCTGGGAGAGGATAAATCCGATCACGAAGAACAGCACCGAGGCGATGGCGAGCTTGGGCTTGGAGCAGGGGAGCTCGCCGACCAAGCGGCCGGTCTGGCCGTTCATGGCAAACAGGTAGCTCTTGCCGTTCCACGAGGTGGAGAGCATCCAGACGGGGAACAGGGCGTAGTCGCTGTCTTCCCAGGTGTAGTCGAGCTGCTTGCTTTCGACCGTGGCATCGTCGTATTCGTCGACGACGGTCTCGCGCAGGGCCGAGATTGTGCTTTCTTCCATACGGCGTTCGGCGCGCGCCTTGCAGGTCTCGCAGTCCTCGTCGTAACGGTTGGCGATGTAGCCGGGCATATATGCGACCGAGAACGGGCGCAGCGCGTCGTAGTCAAACGGCTCGATGGCGTCCATGTGGCCGTCGGGCATCTTGGACGATCCGTCGACGGGCACGCGCTCAAACGAGATATTGCCTTTACGGTAGGCGTCGTAGTGGTCGGTGGTCGTGACGGTGCGATCGGATTCCTCGGTTACGGTCTCGTTGGTTGCGTCGAAGCACACTTCGCCGTCCACGCGGGCACCGTAGAGCCAAAACGGCACGTAAACGCCTTGGACTTCGTCGATATGGTTGCCGGTGACAAAGCTCTTGGGCAGCAGGATCTTGCCCTTGTAGTGCTTCTTGAGCGCGGTCATGACATCGTCGCGCCCGAGCTTAAACGGAATCACCAGGTCGGGTGAGAAGTCGCCCGAGAGCTGGCCGGGTGCCACGGCGGGGTTGCCGCAGTACGGACAGGTGGTGACGGCGACGGTGCCGTCCGAGATCAGTTCGGCGCCACACGACGAGCAAATATAGCCGGCGTTTTGAGCCAGCTCCTGCACGGCATCGTCGACAGCAGGCTTGGGGGCCGCGGTTGCGGCATCGGCTTTGGCATCTGCCTTGTCCTGGCGCTCGCGATAGAGAGCCTCGACTTCTTCGACTTCAAAACGCGAATCGCAGTAGTCGCAGACGAGCTTTTGCTCGGCACTGGCAAAGTGAAGGGGACCGCCACACGCGGGGCACTGATAGTTGACACTCTCGAAGGCCATGATCGGTCCTTTCCGTGCCGGAGGCTATGCGCCGATGGCGCCGCCGCAGTATTCGCAGCGCCCACTGGCATCGGGAATGGTGGTTGCACCGCAGAAGGGGCAGGTGACCGCGGTCTTGGGGGCCTTAGCGGCCACGACGCTGTCGCGTGTCTCCTGGCGCAGCTGCACCAGCGCGTCGCGGACCTCGGTTGCCTGGCGCTTGGCCTCGCGGTACTCGATGGAACCGCGCTGATCGATGGTGGAGTCGTTCACGCGCAGGTTGATCTCGGTAAAGTACGGCGTGTTGACGTGAATGGTCAGGTTAAAGTCGTAATCCAGGTCGTAGCGCGGCGGGTTGTAGCTCTCGCGCTCGCCGTCCTTGGTCTCGCGATAGATCTCGGTGCGCTGCTCGTCGATATCCATATCGCAGCCGAGTACCTGCGAGAACTCGATGATGTCGGGATTGGCGTCGCGCCAGCGGCTCTGCGAAGTGATGATCAGCAGGCCCGCGTCCTCATCGAGCATAATATTGGTGCGCCCGGCAGAAAGCGTGCGCGTGGGGTTGAACGAAGACAGGCGCTCGGCGTTGGCCTCGCGGTAGGCGAGTTGCTCACGGATATCGTCCGCGGTGCTGGAGCGATAGCCGTGAAAGTAGGGGGAGAGCTTGCCGGCGCACTCTTTGCACAGGTAGCCTTCATTGATTTTTGTCTTACCTAGAAGTCCCAGCTCGGTACCGCAAATCGCGCACTCTTTCTTCTCGAACATCTTGTCAAAGAAGCCCATGGCTGCCTCCCATCAACAGGTAGCGTGTGTCACTTTTGATGATGGGGGAGTGCGCGATCCTTCGCGATACCCAGACGGCTCAAGGAGTCTCCACAACTGGGACACATGGCCCATTTTTTGACTAGTCGTTGGGGACGTTCTCAAACGACTAGTCGCGGGGGACACTCTTCGGCCACTCATTGGGGACGTACTTAAATGAGTGGTAGTTGGAGACACTCCTGGCCGAGCTAGAGATCGCGCGTGTCCCTTCTGGTCCATGCGGCTCAAAATCGCGGCGTGATGTGGACGGCTGGGGTCGAATTGGCAGCATTTCGAGCCTGGCTTCGATATTGAGACTGGTTCTTTATTAAAATAGATTTCCAGACAATTGAGCGGCTGGGGGTTAACCATGAGGGGCATGGGAGACACAACCACATATTTGCGTCGGGGCATTCGGGAGATTATATGCCTGGCGCTGTTCTTCTTCACGTTTTTGGCGTGCGAGTATCTTTTTGATGTGCGCATGGCCGAGTTCGTGTCTCCGGACGAGGTTGTTATTTATGAGAGCCTTGTCATCGGCGCGAGCGTGATTGGCTTCTTTGTGCGTCCCATTCTGTACTATCGCCGTCCCCATGCTATCGACGCAACGAGTGACGTCACGGGCGTTTTGCTGGTGGCGGCATTGCTGCTGTTGATTATGGCGGTTCAGGTTGAGGTGGTAATTGCCGGCGGTTTGGTGGCGTGCTGCGCGCTGGGCTACTGCGGATCGACTGCTCATGCAAATTTTGCGAGGCGCTTTGCGCGAACGCCCTGCTTGGCGCGCGCCGCCGCACTTTCTTACGCCATGGGCGTTCTGGTGCAGGTTCTCAACCACATGGTGATGCCTGTCGGCATTCCTCAGCAGGCTGTTCTGGTCGTCTGTGCGATCGCGCAGGTGGCGTTGCTCCACGGTGCCCGACGCGCCAAGCTGCGCGACGAGTCCGATCCCAGCTTTGAACCCAGTGCTGCCGGGCTTTCGGTAGATGCTCTGGAATATGGCGCCAAGTGGCATGACGATCCCGAGGCAAAGGCGGCATTCCGTCGCGCCGTAGTTCGCCTGACCGTGGCGACGGCGTATCTTTCCAGCGTATTCGCCGCTCTCAACGCGGGCTTCACGACCCTGCATGCTGTCGGAACCGTCGATTTGGGCGATTGGCCGCGCCTGCTGCTTGTCGTGAGCTCGTTGGTCGCTGGCGCACTATTTGACCTGCACGGCCGCTCGTATATGAATATCGGCATGACATGTGCCGCCATACTGTCCACGCTTTCGTTCTTTGTGCTCATCGTCGATGGCAATGGCGGCAACGAGCTTGCTGCCACGATCATCTTTTATCTGGGCTCGGGCTTTTTCGTGGTGTTCTTTACCACAAAATATGCCGCCGTCTCGCTCTATGCGCGCTGGTCATATTTTTGGCCGTGCATGGGTCGCGTCGTCAACAACGTGTGCTCGATGTTCGTGACGGCGCCGGCAGTGGCGATTGTCTCGAGTCAAAATGTGCTGGCTGCGGTCGGTGCGGCGCTCGTGATGTTTGTGGGCATTGCGATTACGCTGCTGGGGCAGTTGGGGCAACGAGCCGATGATGCCGCGATGCGGGACGGACTGCCGCTTGCCACCGACGATCTTGGTGGGGATCTTGCGCCCACATGCTCCGACCCCGAGCCCGTGGAGGCAGCGGAGCCCACGTCCGATGAACGCCTCGATGCCTTCGTCGTCACCTTTGGGCTTACAAGGCGCGAGCGCGATATTCTTGAGGTCTTGGTCGTTTCGGACCAGAGCGTTCAGGACATCGCCACAACGCTTTTCCTTTCGCGCTCCACGCTCTGTCGTCACATTTCCTCGATCAACAAAAAGACCGGCACCGCCTCGCGCGTGGCCCTCATCAACTTCTTCTGGTCCTGGACACCCAAGGACTAGCTAATCTCCCAATAAGTCGCGGTGGAATAGTCCCTAAATTAAAGTCACGGGGCTTTAAACAGGAACTATTTCACCGCAACTGCTGGGGGGATAGACTGCGGCGGCGGCAGAGGCAACGGCAGCGGCGTTGGCAGCTGTGGTAGTGGCAACGGCAGCTGGCAGGGTGTTTTCCGCCTACTTGCTACAGCAGCTCGCCGTGGCGGGCAATGTAGCGGCGCTTTGCCAGCTGGGTGAGCGCGATATAGGCGGTAACGATGCAAATGAGCAGCCCAAAAAAGCTCGTGGGCAGCGGCATGAGGCCGAGCGCATCGGCGATGGGGCTTGCCGGCAGCCAGGTGACGAGCGCCAGGCCCAGCACGGTAAGAACGCACAATGCGGGCGCGGCGTGGTCGCGCGGGCTCGGCAGATGCGGGGAGCGCAACATGTGGACCACGAGTGTCTGCGACCACATGGACTCGACAAACCAGCCGCTCTGGAAGAGCGCAGCAAAGGTCGCCATACCCGTGACGTCGCCCGCAGCGGCAAGCTCGGACCAGCTTGCGTCCACGGCGGCGGGGCACACGACAAAGAAGAGCGCGGCGAAGGTCACGATGTCAAACAGCGAGCTCACGGGGCCCAGCTCGAGCATAAAGCCCTTGATGGACGCGGCGTCCCAGGCACGCGGGCGGGCAGTCCAGGCGTCATCGACGGTGTCCCACGGCAGTGCGATGCACACGATCTCGTAGACCAGCGACAGCAGTACCAGCTGCAGGGCGCTCATGGGCAAAAACGGCAAGAACAGGCTCGCGACGGTCACGGACAGCACATTGCCAAAGTTGGAGCTCACCGTGGTCTTGAGGTACTTGAGCAGGTTGCCGTAAGTGCGGCGGCCTTCGATGATGCCGCGCTCGAGCACGCCCAGGTCCTTCTGAAGCAAGATGATATCGGCGGATTCCTTGGCAATATCGACGGCCGAATCGACCGAGATGCCGCAATCGCTCGCACGCATGGCGGCGGCGTCGTTGATGCCGTCGCCCATAAAGCCCACGGTGTGGCCGAGCATCTCGCGCATGACACGTACCAGGCGCGCCTTCTGCAGCGGCGAGAGCTTGGTGAAGAGGTGGGTTTTCTCGGCGCGCTCGGCAAGTTCGGCGTCATCGAGCGCATCGATCTCGGAGCCGAGCAAGACGTTGCTCGCATCGATACCAATCTGCTCGCAGACGGTGGCGGCGACGCGGTCGTTGTCGCCGGTTAGGACCTTGACCGCCACGCCCTTGGCCTCGAGGGTGGCGACGGCGCCCGCGGCACTTGCTTTGGGCGGATCGAGGAAGGCCAAAAAGCCCATCAGCACCATGTCGCACTCGTCGGCGATGCCAAACTCGCCCACGCAGCGCGGATTGGTCTTCTGCGCCACGGCAATTACGCGTAGGCCCTCGGCGTTAAGTCCGGCGATCTGCTTGCGAATCTGGGCGAGCTTCTCGTCGGTGAGCGGCTGAGCGATGCCATCGATCTCGACAAAGGAGCAGATCTCGAGCATTTCCTCGGCGGCGCCCTTGGTAACCATCTGGGTTTTGCCTTGGGCGTCGGCGACAACTACGCTCAGGCGACGGCGCGAGAAATCGAAGGGAACCTCGTCGACCTTGGTGTAGCGGTCGCGCAGGCTCTGGCCCAGCATGGAATCGGGTGCGACGGTCGAGGGTGTCACATCGGCACGGTCGATTACGGCCAGGTCGATAAGATTTTTGAGGCCGGTCTGGAAGAAGCTGTTCAAAAACGCATGGCGCAGCACGCGCGCGTCCTCGTTGCCATCGGTGTTGAGGTAGCGCTCGAGCACGATGCGGTCTTCGGTGAGGGTGCCGGTCTTGTCGCAGCACAGGACGTCCATCGCTCCGAGGTTTTGAATCGCCGGCAGCTCCTTGACGATAACCTGGCGACGGGCGAGGTCCTTGGCGCCCTGCGACAGGCTCGTGGTCACGATGACGGGAAGCATCTGCGGCGTGATGCCCACGGCCACGCTCGTGGCGAACAGCAGCGCGTCGATGACGTTGCCCTTGGTGGCGGCGTTGATGGCAAAGACGGCCGGCGCCATAACGAGCATCAGGCGCACCAGCAGCATGGAGACGCTCGAGACGCCGCGGTCAAACGCGCTTTTTTCGCCGCGCCCGTTGAGCATCTTGGCGATGCCGCCCAGGTAGGTGTCCGAGCCGGTGGCAACGACAAGCGCCATGGCGGCGCCGTTTTGCACGGAGGTGCCGGTAAAGACGATGTTCTTGCAGGCAGAGAGTGGCAGTGCGGAGCCGTCGGCGCCCTCGACGACGGTGACGGCGGTGGTCTTCTCGACGGCCTCGCTCTCGCCGGTGAGTGCGGACTCGATCACAAACAGGTCGCGCGCGGTGATGATGCGGGCGTCTGCTGGCACCATATCGCCGGCAGAGAGGCGGATTACATCGCCGGGGACGAGCTCGTCGAAGGGGATCTCGATGCGCCCGCCGTCGCGCAGGGCGGTGCAAGTGTTGGAGACCAGGTCCTTAAGGGCCTCGGCCGCATTGCCGCTGCGGGCTTCCTGGATAAACTTCATACCGCCCGATACCAGCAGCATGATGCCGATGACGATGACCGTGGAGGGGTCGCGCTGCGGCTCGGGTACGGCGAGCACGTCGATGTAGAGCGAGACCAGCGCGAGCGCGGCGAGGATGCCGGCGAAGGGATCGATGAACGCGTCGGCGATGCGGCGGGCGAGCGTTTTGGTCGTTGCCTCGATGGTGTTGGGGCCGACGGCGTTCAGGCGCTCAGTTGCCTGCTCGACGGTGAGGCCGTTTGCCGTGGCGTCAAGCAGTACGAGGGCGTCCTCGGCACTATGGGTGGCGGCGAATATGGTGTTCTTGGATAGGCCGGTATGAGCGGCAGGGCGCGCCGTGCGGCGGCGCTTGGAGATGGCTTCGAGTACCGTGACGGTTTTGAGCATCAGCATAGGGTCCTCCTTGTTGAGGGGAGTTAGCGTACGTGTCGTATTTGCTTCAAAAAACCTAGATGTCGCTCACGTCAAGCTCTTGAGCCCACAAAGGGTGCAGCGCGCCTTTGTGGTGGTTTTGGCGATCTGCCGGTGGCGTTTATGCGTGTGCGGAGTCCTCGCGGCGTGCCGAGGGCGACATGCAGGTTTTTCGACTAGGACTGCCTTCCATGGCACACCTCCTAAAGGCTGAGCGCAGCGCGCTTTGGGTATCTCGTACCCCTTTTAATCCGCCCGTATTCTTGATGAGGGGGTTTGACATGTCAACCCCATTGTTCGGAAAACCATTTCCCCTGACAAAGCCTTTACAGAATGCCGTGGCCCCAAAGCGCGCCCGCATCGACGCTTCGCCTGCGCTAAACTGGAAGGCACGTACGCGATTACGAGAGGAGCCCGCATGGAGGCTTACAAGCAAGAGTTCATCAAGTTTATGGTCGAGTCCGACGTTCTTAAGTTCGGCAGCTTTACGCTCAAGAGCGGCCGTCAGTCCCCGTTCTTTATGAACGCCGGCGCTTACGTGACGGGCTATCAGCTCAAGAAGCTGGGCGAGTATTACGCCCAAGCCATCCACGATAACTTTGGCGACGACTTTGATGTGCTGTTTGGACCGGCCTACAAGGGTATTCCGCTGGCCGTCGTGACCGCAATTGCCTACCACGAGCTGTACGGCAAGGAGGTCAAGTACTGCTGCGACCGCAAGGAGGCCAAGGACCACGGTGCCGATAAGGGCAACCTGCTGGGTTATGAGCCCAAGGACGGCGACCGTGTGGTCATGGTCGAGGACGTTACCACCAGCGGCAAGTCCATCGACGAGACCTATCCCAAGGTCAAGGCTGCTGCCGATGTCGAGATCAAGGGCCTGATCGTGTCCCTCAACCGCATGGAGGTCGGCAAGGGCGGTGTGACCACCGCGCAGAAGGAGATCGAGGCCAAGTACGGTTTCCCCGTCGCGAGCATCGTCTCCATGGCTGAGGTCGTCGAGACCCTCTACAACCACGAGATCGACGGCAAGGTTGTCATCGACGACGAGCTCAAGACCGCCATCGACGCCTACTACGAGCAGTACGGAGCGCGTTAGTTACGGCGTTTTACCAAACGCCGTAACTGCTCGACGCTGCGCGGGCCGCATTTGGACAATCTGACGTTCAACTTCAAGGGCGCGACCAGAAGGTCAGCGCCCTTTCGTTTCACGTCACCTTGTCTCAAATGCGACCCGCTCGCTGTCCGTTCTCTACCTGCGGCGTCGTCTTGCTCCGAATGCGGCTCGCTCGCTGTCGTTGCCGAAACATCGGCGTTGCCGGACTAGTCATTGGGGACGTTCATAAATGACTACTCAGGAATGAGCGTAGATAATCTCCCGTTTTTGGCCTGTGTGCAGGCTCAAAGTGGGAGATTATCCACGCTCGCTTTAATTTGCCTGGGCTGCGATGCCTATCTAATCGGCTCGGCGTCTTCCCTGAGAATCGAAAGATACTCTTCATACCCGTACTGCCGGTATCTCTGTCTTGACTCGTCGAGAGGACGGAGGATACCCAATTCTTCAAATGATTTGACGAGCGAGCTCGCGGTACTCCTGCCGATATCGAGTTGGGCAGCGATGAATGCGGTGTCGACGATGGGGTACTCTTCAAGAATGCCCAACAGCCTTTGCCCGTTTGCAGCAGTCCTTCCGAGATTTTCGGTAATGGTTGCTGTGGAACGGTTATGGAGGTCAACAAGGTTTTTTAAAGACCCTACCGAGTCCTTCGCACTTTCGAGAAGACTGTTGCAGAAAAACTCTATCCATTCCTCGTAAGTGCCTCTCTCCCTTACGGATGTGAGTTGCCGGTAGTACTCGCTTCGATTTTTCTTGAACTGGAACGATGGATAGAGCAAGCAAGAATGAAGAACGCCATCATTGATGAGCATAAGTGTAATGAGAAGCCTGCCCAGGCGACCGTTTCCGTCTAGGAATGGATGGGCAGTTTCAAATTGGTAATGGACGAGCGCCGCCCGCACAATCGGATCCATTTCGGCTTGAGGCTCATTGATAAAGCGTTCGAGGTCCTGGAGCGTGTTACTCAAATCTTCAATGTTTGGAGGGACAAACGATGCGGTTGCAATGGTGCAGCCTGAGGGGCCAATCCAGTTTTGTGAGGAGCGCAGCTCGCCTGGATTCTTCTCCGTTCCGCGCACTCCGTCCAGCAGGACCGCATGAACTTGCCTAAGAAGTCTCGTGCACAAGGGCATCTTTTTGAGCAGTTCTACGCCGCGGTCGACAGCACGGACGTAATTCACGACGTCTGCGACATCTTTATGATGGAGTTGTGTTTGCGATGGACTAAGTAGGCCGTCAAACGTGCACTGGGTTCCCTCAATTTGCGAAGAAAGGAGTGCTTCTTTGCGCACATACATTGTCAGATACATGTCGGCGTTGGGAACAAAGTAGAGCATGCCTTCAAGCTCTCCAAGCTTTCGTGAGCATGCGGAAAGCGTGCGATAGGTTTCCTCGGTGAGGTTTAGCTGCCTCAATGATTGCAAGGGCGTTGGAAAAAACGAATAGTAAGCCAATTTCCCCGATAGATTATTGCGGAGCGTTCCCTGGCCGTTCTCCTCGATTTGCATCGCGCCCTCCATATCTTTAGTGCCGGAAACTCGTTATTAGGCTAATCATATCAATTCTAATAACGAGTTTAAGGAGTAAATAGTTATTAGAATTGATGTAAACAATCTAATGATGAGAAGTCGTTATTACTTGACCATGGAGCTCGGCTTGGTACAAAAAAAGGGGGGGGGTTATCCAAAATGAGAGCGGATAATCTCCCGTTTTTGGCTCGGTGACGGCCTCAAAGTAGGAGATTATCCACGTTCGCTAGTTAAGCGTCCAAAAATCCACGCTCGCCAAACCTACCAAAAAGGGACAGGTTTATTTTGGCACGCTTCGGTCGGTGTCAGGAAGTGTCAGGGACGGGGCGGCGACAGGACTCGAGAGCGAAAAGAAGTATCGGGTTTGGTGCACCCGCTTCTGCCCGTCCCGTGCGCAGGCGATACTCGGCTTATCGACCAGCGATGCAAAGGAGATGCTCGTCCCACGAGCACTACCGGGAAGGGCTCGCGATTCGAGTCCCCACCTTAGCATTTGAGCCATTTGGCACTATAATTACCGTAGGCATGCGCACAACGTTGCGCTTAATCAAGAGGAGAAAACGTATGGGTCTGTTTGACATGTTCAAGAAGAAGGCTGAGCCCGCGGCTGCCGCTGCTCCGGCCTCTATCTCTGCTTCTGCTGGCGCCGACGTGCTGTGCTCGCCCGTCAAGGGCAAGGTCATCAAGATGGCCGACGTGCCCGATCCCGTCTTTGGTGGCGAGGTTCTGGGCAAGGGCTGTGCCGTGTGGCCCGAGGACGATCTGGTCTACGCTCCCTGCGACGGTAAGGTGACCGTCACCATGGGTCACGCCGTGGGTCTGCAGTCCGATAGCGGCATCGAGGTTCTGGTGCACGTTGGCGTCGATACCGTCAACATGAATGGTGATGGCTTCGAGGGCTTCGTCAAGGCCGACGACGTTGTGAAGGCTGGCCAGCCCATACTCAAGATCGACCGCGCCAAGATCGCCGCTGCCGGTTACAAGGACTGCGTCGTGGTGGCCGTGTCCAACACCGCCGAGTTTGCCGATGTCGAGCTCGCCGTCGAGGCCGACTCCGCTGTCGCCGCCGGTGACGTCATCGTTAAGGTCGTCCGCAAGTAAACTGCGGCGTCCAAAGGATGTGCAAGGGTGGTCGGGTTTTCCGGCCACCTTTTTTATTGCACCGCGGGAAAGCGTTTTATTGCACGTTGGGCGGGCTTGCAAACCGTTCGGACGCTAAAACGAACCGACCGTGCCTTCGCGTTGCCGAGGGTGTTCATAAGCGGATAGTATGGGCTTACTTATTACAACGTGCGCCGCGTCTGGGAAGCGCAGTGCCGCTCATTGGGAGGAACAACATGAAAAAGAAGCTGCTGCTTGCACCCCTCATGGCCGTCTTGGTTGCATGTGTGGTCGTGCTTTCCGGCTGTGGAGGTCCTTCGGTTGAGGAGCTCATCACCGAGGATCTTACGACTCAGTTTGACGAGGTCAAGAACGGTGGCGACGACTTCCTCTCTGGTCTGGAGGAGGCTTCGGGCGACGAGTTCGAGCAGCTGGGTATCGATCCCAAGGAGTATGCCAAGACCTATCTCGAGGGCTTTGACTACAAGATCGGCGACGTGACGGTCGACGAAGACAAGGGTGTCGCGACCGCCGAGGTCTCCATCACCTGCAAGTCTATGAACAAGATCGTCGAGGACTTCTCCACCCAGTATCAGGAGAAGGTCGCTGCGCTTGACACGGTTCCTTCCGATGACGAGCTGTACAAGATGGCCGGTCAGGTTATGGTCGATGTGACCAAGGCCACCGAGCCCAGGAAGACCACGGTTATCTTCAAGTACACCTGCAACGACGATGGCGAGTGGTCTGCCGACGACTCCGTCAACTCCGAGATGATGGATGCAATGCTGAGCTAGGGGGTTACGCGGTTCTACGAACCGCGTAACCAGTTGACGCTGCGCGCCGCCCAGGACGACAATTTGTCATTCAAAAGGCGAGGCATGACCAGAAGGTCTATGCCTCGCCTTTTTTATGCCAACTTGTTCGTCCTGGACGTCGCTCGCTGTCCATCCTCTACCTGCGGTGTTGCCATTGTTGGGGTAGTCGTTGGGGGCGTTCTTGTTTTAGTCATTGGGGACGTTCTTAAATGACCAGGCAGCACTTGGGGACGTTCCTTTTCTGCCGGTAGTTGGGGACACTCCTTGTGCCAGCGTTGCATCGAGTGCTTGGGAAGATGCGACCCGGTTTTTGGCCGAATAGTGGGTCGCATTTTCCGGATGGGGTGGGTTGCGGAAAGTGCGACCCGGAATATTGCTCCAAAACGGGATGCGCTTTCCGCGCGGAAGAATTGTCGCAGCTGCGTTAAGCAGTGTCGCTCGTTACTCGCCCAGAATCAGCGCCGCTAGCTCGTCCTGGGTGTCCACCACGTAGTCGGCGCCGGCGGACTCCAGCTCTGCGCGGCCGCGGAAGCCCCAGCTGACGCCTGCACTCTTAAGGCCGGCGTTGTGACCGGTCAGGATATCGACATTGGAATCGCCCACATAGAGCGTGGTCGACGGATCGGCGCCCAGCTCCTCCATCACATGCAGCGTAACAGGCGCCTCGGGCTTGGGCGGAAACGCATCGACGCGGCCCTGCACCAGCGCAAAGCGCTCGGAACCAAAATACTTCTCGATAAGCGGAGCCGCCGAGACGTGGTCCTTGTTGGTGAGCACGGCAAGCTGAACGCCCGCGGCGCGTAGGCGGTCGAGCGTCTCGATCGTGCCGGCATAGGGGGCGGTGTGGTCTTCCTTGTGCTCGCCGTAGTAAGCCCTAAACTCGGCAAGCGCCTGCTCAAACATGCGGCCGTCGCCCGCATACTCGGCGGGCATAAAGCGCTCAACCAGCTTGAGCATGCCGTTTCCCACCTTGTAGCGGTACTCGTCTACGGCAAACGTGGGCCAGCCGTGCATCTCGCAGGTATGGTTGCCGGCGGCCGCCAGGTCCTCGAGTGTGTTGAGGATGGTGCCGTCCAGGTCAAAGATCACATGGGAAAAAGCTGCTGCCATAAAAACTCCCGTCATTGGGTTTAAAACGCACCCCATAATACTGGGCTTCCGCGTTGGGCGTGCTTGGAATCTGAACATCTCCAGGGGTATCAGGCCGCATCGCGCCGACCGTGTGGTTTCGCCCTAGCAAATCCTCGGCAGCTGTTCTCCCACGAGCATGTCGAGGATGCGGGTCGAGCCCCAGCCGGTGCGCACGCGCACGGCGGGGCGGGCGCCCTCGGCAAGTGGCAGCACGCGACCGATGATGGCGGCGTTCTCGCCGTAGTGGGCGGCGCGCATGGCGCTCAGTGCGGCATCGGCTTGCTCGGCCGGTACGACGGCGACCATCTTGCCCTCGTTTGCCACCTGCAACACATCGTAGCCGAGCATCTCGCAGGCAGCCTGCACGTCGGGACGCACGGGCACGGCATCCTCGTCGACCTCCATGGCAACATTGCTGGCCTGGGCAAACTCGTTGAGTGTGGACGCTAGGCCACCGCGCGTGGGGTCGCGAAAGCAACGCGTGCCGGGCGCTGCGGTCAGAACGTCGGCAATCAGGTGGTTGAGCGGCGCGGCATCGCTTTCGATCGTGCTCGAAAACGCCAGGCCCTCGCGTTGGCTCATGATGGCGATGCCGTGGTCGCCCAGCGTACCCGATACCAGAATGACATCGCCGGGGCGGCAGTTGGCGCCGCTGAGCGCCACGCCCGTGGGAACCTCGCCCACGCCGGCGGTATTGATGTAGACGCCGTCGGCCCCGCCGCGCTCGACCACCTTAGTGTCGCCCGTGATTATGGACACGCCCGCCTCGCGCGCCGTTTCGGCCATCGTCTGCACAATCTGGTGGAGCTTATCCATGGGATAGCCCTCTTCGAGGATAAAGCCGCACGACAGGTAGCGCACGTTGGCGCCCGAGGTCGCGACGTCGTTGACGGTTCCGCACACGGCGAGACGGCCGATGTTGCCACCGGGGAAGAACTGCGGCGAGACTACAAAGCTGTCGGTCGACATGGCAATGCGCCCGCTCGTGGGCAGCGCGGCGACGCCGGCATCGTTGCCCTCGAGCAACTCGGGCGACCCAAAGGTATCTAAAAAGACCTCATCGATGATGCGTTTCATCATCTGACCGCCAGAACCGTGGCCCAACAGGACGGTGCTATCGGTGGCAGTACGGGACATATCGAAAACTCCAATCGTGGGTGATGCCGGTGTGCGGGTGCGTCCGGACTAGTCGCGGTAGCGGTAGTACGCCGCGCAGCTGCCCTCGGAGCTCACCATGCACGGGCCGACAGGGTGCTCGGGCGTGCAGGTGCGGCCAAAGAGCGGGCAGCTGCTCGGCGTAATGGCCCCGCGCAGCACGTCGCCGCAGCGGCACCCGCGCGGCTCGACCGTCGCCTCAACGGGCACGTCAAAGCGAGCGCGGGCATCAAAGCGCGAGAACTCGGGGCGGATGGAAAGGCCCGAGTTGGCAATCGGCCCCAGCCCGCGCCACGTGGTGTCGCACGGCTCAAACACCTGCTCGACCAGCTGGCGCGCCACGGGGTTGCCGTCTGCGTTGACGCCACGGCGGTAGGCGTTGTCGATCGCGGGCCTGTTCTCGACAACCATCTGGACCAGCATGCAGATGCCCTGCAGGATATCGACCGGTTCAAATCCCGTGACCACGCCCGGGGTATCGAACTCGTCGACCAAAAAGCTAAAGGGCGCCAAGCCCGTGATGGTGGCGACGTGGCCCGGCAGAATAAAGCCGTCGATGGCGGTCTCGGGGTCGTTGGCGATGGCGCGCAACGCCGGCGGCGTGGTCTTGTGGGCGCAATAGACCGAAAAGTTCAAAAGTCCGCGTGCCTCGGCTTCCAAGATGGCGGCAGCGATGGTGGGCGTTGTGGTCTCAAAGCCCACGCCCATAAAAATGACCGGACGATCGGGGTTTTGCTCGGCAATGTCGAGTGCATCGAGCGGGGAGTAGGCGATGCGAATATCGCGCCCTGCCGCCTTTTGCGCAGCGAGCGAGGTGGACGATCCGGGCACGCGCATCATGTCGCCAAAGGTGGTGATGATGGCGCGGTCTATGTTGGCGAGCGCGATCGCGTGGTCGATGTCGCGGTTGGCGGTGACGCAGACGGGGCAGCCTGGGCCGCTCGGCAGCTTGAGCCCAGCCGGCATGATGGAGCGAAAGCCATAACGCCCGATGCTCACGGTATGCGTGCCGCAGACTTCCATAAGGTTGATGGCGCGGTCGCCGACAAGCTCATGAATGCGCTCGATGAGCTCGCGAGCCAGCTTGGGATCGCGGAATGCCGAAAAGTCGATACCGGAGCGAACCGGCTGTCCGGCCGCCACTAGTATGCCTCGGCCGGGTTGCTGGCCAGTTGGTCTTCTTCGGCCAGTTCGGTCATGGCATTAACGAGCTCGAGCGTTTCTTGCGCTTCCTGCTCGTCGACGATCTGGATGCCAAAGCCGGCGTGTACGAGAATATAGTCGCCAACCTGCGCCGTCGGCACGAGTCGCAGCGACACGGGGCGCTCGATGCCCATCATGTCGACGGTGGCCTTGAGGCCATCGTCGCGTTTGACTACTTTACCGGGAACGGCAAGGCACATAATGTTCCCCTTTTATACGCTTTGCGCTGGATGAGCGCTCAATAATCCATCAGTTGATGGTAGCGCTCGCGGGGTTCGCGGGCAAACGCGTTACGCCTGTGAGACGGCGGCTTGCGGGCTGGCCGAACAGCCTATTGTGGCGCGACCTGTGCGAGGCGAGTGCGTGCGACTGCTGCCTGACCGTAGGCGATGCAGCCGTCATTGACGGGTACGGTGTGGGGGACAAGGACAGTAAAGCCTGCGCTTTTGAGCTCGCGGGTGAGAAGCTGAAGCAGAAGTCGGTTCATGAACACGCCGCCCGAGAGCGCGACGGTATCGATGCCTTCGCGCGCGCAGATTTCGCGTGCGATTCGTGCCGAAGAGCGCGCGATGGCGATATGGAAGTCGAGCGCGAGCCTGTAGGCGGGCGCTCCGGCTTCAATTCCTCCCAAAAGTGCCTCAAAGAGTGCTTTCTGGTCCAGAACATAGGGGCCGTCCAGCCACGATGGGCCAGATGCGAAATAGCCGGCGTTGTCGTCGGGAAAATGGGCGATTTCGTTGTCGAGCGCGCGCCAGGCGGCGGCCTCAAGCTCGATGGCGGGTTCGCCCTCGTAGGTTGCCTTGTCGCAGATGCCCAGAATTGCTGCCGCGGCATCAAAGAGACGCCCCATGCTGCTGGTACGCGGGCTGTTGATGCCGCGCTCGATCATGGTGGCTGTCACGTTGCGCGTTTGCTCGTTGAGGCTGTCTAAAAGCCGAGCGGCACCTGGGTGCTCGAGCAGGCCGAGCTCACTGAGCAGGGCAAAGGCGTTGCGGCGGGCGTCGCGCACGGAGGCCGCCCCACCGGGGAGCGCCCAGGTGCGCAAATGCGCGGCGCGCTCAAAGCCGCCAAGGCTGGCAACAAGAAACTCGCCGCCCCAAATGGTCCCATCGGTGCCGGCGCCGGTGCCGTCAAAGGCGATGCCAAGGACGCGCGCGTCGGTTGTAAGCTGGCCCGCGGCGATGGCCTCGGCCATTACGCTCGCGACATGCGCATGATGGTGCTGCACCTCGACGAGCGGCAGATTGCATTTTCGCGCCTGCTCGCGCGCCCACTGGCCCGATAGATAGTTGGGGTGCACATCGCAGGCCAAGGCGGCGGGCGCCAAGTCAAAGAGATCTTTCAAGCGCGTGCGCGCGGCGTTCCAGGCATCGAAGGTCCCGCCGTTTTCAACATCGCCGATATGCTGCGACACAAAACAGGTTGTCTTGCCGTTCGTCCCTTCACGCGCGAGTGCAATCGTGGCCTTTTGTTGTGGCCCGCAGGCGAGCACGCAGGACGGAGCGCCGTCGAGCGCCGGCAACGGTAGCGGCTGGGGTGCATATCCGCGAGCGCGGCGAACGGGCATAATGGCGCCGTCGACCACGCGCACTACAGAGTCGTCGTAGCGCGAGAGGATCGCGCGGTCGTTACCGAGCAACGCGTCGGCGATGCCGGCAGCAACGAGGTGTTCCCAGGCAAGGTCGTCGTCGGTCTCGATGGGTTCTTCGCTCAGGTTTCCGCTGGTCATGACGAGCGCGTGCATACCGCAGACTTCTGCCGCGGCAAGCAACAGATGTTGAAGCGGCGTATAGGGGAGCATGACGCCGAGCTCGGGCAGGTCGTGCGCGACAGATGGCGCGAGGGCGAGGATGTCGGGGGAACCGTCGTTGTCCTCGCTAACAGTGCGCCGGCGCAGCAGCACGATGGGGCGGATACTGCCAGCGAGCAGATCGCGTTCAGCATCGTCGATATGACACAGGCGCTCGGTATCAGCAAGACTGCGTACCATGACGGCAAGTGGTTTGTTGCTGCGGCGTTTGCGACGGCGCAACTCGGCCACCGCCTGCTCGTTGGCAGCGTTGCAGGCTAGATGGAATCCGCCCAGGCCCTTGATGGCGACGATGCCACCGCTGGCCAGCAGCTCAACGCAGCGCTCGATGATAGCGTCGCTGGCCTCGCGTGTGGTGCCGACGGCCGGTGTCGCGGACGAATTCCCGCACGCATTGCCGTTTACAGCCTCGCGCCACGTAATATGCGGCCCGCAATCAAAGCAGGCATCGGGCTGCGCGTGAAAACGCCGGTCGAGTGGGTCGACATACTCCGCAGCGCACTTGGGACACATGGGAAAACAATCCATCGACGTGGCCGCTCGGTCATAAGGCAGCGATCGGATGATGGTAAAGCGTGGGCCGCAGTTAGTGCAGTTGATAAAGGGGTAGTGATAGCGTCGGTCGGCGGGATCGAACAACTCGCGCAGGCAATCGTCACAGGTGGCGATATCGGGCGAGACGAGCGTCGTGTGTGCGGTCTGGTCCTGCGACGCCACAATGTGAAAGCCCTGCTCATCGGCAGCGCTCCAGCCGCCAGGCTCCAAATCCGCAATATCGACTCGCTCAACGCGAGCTGCCGCAGGCGCATGCTCAGAAAGCGCGGCAACAAAAGCATCGAGCGCATCGGCCGGAGCGTGCGCCTCGATATGCACGCCGTCGCCCGCATTGAGCACCCATCCGCAAATGCCATGCGTCATGGCCTCGCGATACACAAACGGTCGCATGCCAACGCCCTGCACAATGCCCGTCACATGAATATGCACATGCCGCATGCGACCCTCCTTCGTTGAAATGTGTGCTGTTACAGCCCCAGGCTCTGCTTGGTGGCGGCGCACGTGAGCTCTCCGTGCTTAACGCCGCGCAGGCCCAGCAGGCGGTCGGCTAGTTCGTAGACGCGCTCGCCGCGACCCTTGAGCGCCAGAATCTCCAAGCAGTTGTGGTGATCCAGATGCACGTGCATGGTCGATACGATCTCGTCGGTGTAGTCGTGCTGCACCTCGTCCAGGCGGCGTGTCAGGTCGCCGGTATGGTGGTCGTAGATCATGGTGAGCGACCCGATAACATGCTCATCGGGCATGCGCATCTGCTCCTTGGCGATCGAGGCGCGTATCAGGTCGCGCACGGCCTCGGAGCGGTTGGCCACGTCGCCGCGGCGCGCGATCTGCTCGTCAAAGCGGCGCAGCAGGTCGTCGGGCGCGGTGACCGAAAAGCGGACCAGCTCGGAGCCGGAGCCACTACAGTGGCAGCTCGCATCACCGTCCGCCCCGTGCGGATGCTCGTGCTCGTATCCGCTGCCATGCTCGTGTCCGGCCACTTTACACCAGCTTCACGGATCCGACGGAGTTGTGGTCGGCCTCGATGGCCTCTTCGTAGCCCTCGAGTGCGTCGTGGGCCTCGTGCAGCGCGGCCATGGCTGCCTCGAGCTTGGCGCCGATGCGCTCCATGTCAAAATTCTCGGTCGCATGCAGCAGCTGATGGCTCCACTCATGAGCGAGCTCGATGGTGTCGTCGACCTGTTTGACGCTCATGGCAAGCTGACTCATGTTCATTCCAACATCATGCATGGGAAATCTCCTTTTGTATGGGGCAGTTCAGTGGTTCAGATTTTACTACGCCCGCTCTGCGCGCAGCTGCATAAGAAAACGGGTACGAGTCTGTGCGACCCGCACCCGTTCACTGGGGGCTGTTTGTGATTACCATACTATCCGTGGTTGCACTCGGTGCATCCAGAAGTCCGGCGAGCGGTGCAAAAGCGCTCATAGACGGCGGGTAAGTAACAAGCGTATTACAGATGCTTCTCCAGCAGCGCCTGCAGCCTCGCCTTGGGCAGAGCGCCAACCGAGCGGTCAATCTCCTCGCCGTTCTTAAACACAATCAGCGTGGGGATGCTCATGACGCCATACTTCATGGCCAGGTCCTGGTTGTCGTCGACGTTGCATTTGGCAACGGCAAGCTTGCCCGCCAGCTCATCGGCAACCTCGTCAACGATGGGCGAGAGGGATCGACAGGGCCCGCACCACGGTGCCCAAAAATCGACCAGCACGGGTAGACTGTCGTTAACGATGGAATCGAAATTCTCGGGGGTAATCTGCTTAATGTCAGCCATGGTGACCTCCATAATGTGACGCGGCTCAGCCGCGTAAAACTCAGTACGACCGTGCTTATACCCAGCCGCCCGCAAAGCAACCACTCGCGGGCGGCTCTTTTATATAATGGTGGGCACGCAAACGATTGGAGAGCGCATGTCCACGTCACAAAGCCAGAAAAAAGAAGCCATCGCCCAGGCGGCCGAGCAGGAGCTCACATCGCTTGCGGTCCGTGGCGTGCGTATCGCGGGCAACGCGTGCTCGCCGATCGTGCTGGTCAAAGGCGATTTGGACGAGGCCGAGCGTTCGGGTGGCGAGCTTGCCGCCGGCCCGGATGGCGCGGCGTTGCGCAAGGCGCTTGGGGCCATCGGCTACGCGCCCGAGGATTTTTGCGTGCTGGCAAGCGTCGCCGGCGTGGGTGACGGAGCGGTCGCGGTGGGCGAGACTCTGCCGTGCGAGCTGTTCCGTGAGGCGCTTGAGGCTTTGGACCCCGAGGCGGTGCTACTGCTCGACAACAACGCGGCTGACGCCATGCGCGAGACCTACGCCGATATGCTCGTGGCGATCGATGACTTCGACACCGCCATGCTCAAGCCCGGCTTGGTCGCCCATGTGCAGGGTCGCCGCGTGCTCGCGCTCGACGGTTTTGAGGCGGCGCTCACTGACAAAGCCGCCAAGCAGCGCATGTGGGCCTACATCAAGCAGCTGACCCCGGCGGCCGCTCCGCTGTAGCGGATTAGCGCCGGCGAGCGATTGTCTGGCGGGCAAGGCACGCCTCGAGATCGGCGCCGCACTTCTACATCACAGCGCGCAGCTCAAACCGATCGCCGTTAATGCGGAACTGGCAGTTGCCGTTCATGCGTTCGACGGCAAGCTTAATGCTCTTGGTTCCAAAGCCGTGTCCGGTGTGCCCGGCTACGGGCATGCCGTCGACCATGCGCGGCGCGCGGTCAAACGTGTTGGAAACTAACAGCAGCAGCTGGCCGTCCTCTAATCGCAGGTCAAAGTCGACGAATCGCTTTCCTTGGGGTGCGGCGCTTGCAGCGGTGATAGCGTTTTCCAAGGCATTTGAGAGCACGCTAAACAGGTCGGCGTCACCTACGTGGATGGTTTCGGGTACGGCGGCGCGCAGGTTGGCGGTAATGCCGTTTCTATTGATATCCGAGTTAAATGACGAAAGCGCGATGTTTACGGTCTCGTTGGCGCAGAAGCGGCGTACGGCGGTGCGATCGCCGACTTCGCAGAGTTCATCGATGCGTTTGAGCGCCTCGTCGGTGTGGCCCTCCTCAATTAAAGCGGCCAGGCCGCGTAGGAAGTGGCGCATATCGTGGCGAAGAATCGACAGCTCGCGCCCAGATTGACGCCAAGCCTCGAGCTCTTTGATGGCGGCACTGTCGCGGGTTTCGAGCATCCAGCGCTCTCGCTCGGCGGTTTCCTTTTCTTCGTATTCGCGCAGGTAAACGGCAAGAAACATAAGATAGAAGGCACAGAGCGCAAATGCCAAAAACTCAACCGTTACCACCGAGCCCGAGTGGAACAGCGTGGTGTAGACGTTGGTGGCATAGTCAAAGACGTAATAGACGAGCGGCAGGATTAAAAGGATGCCCAGCTCGGTGGTGCTTTTAATCGCCAAGCGCGGACCGATGTCGCCGGCCCAATGCAACAGGACGGCAAAGACGGCGAGTGTGGTCGCGATGCGCGCCAGATAGTACGCGATCTGAGAATCGGTTGCGGCAAATGCGGCAATGCCCATCCAATTGCTGAACTGGCAGCTCAGATAGGCACTCGTAATGCCGAGTACGGCAAGCAGCGGGCTCAGGCGGTAGCGCGCGCACAAATAGATGACGAGCGGCAGATGCACGACGAGCGGATATACCTGGCGGGCGAAAAGCTCGCCGCCGACGGCATTGGCGAGGCCAAATGCGCATCCAGTTACGGCACCGACCAGCACCAGTTCAAGCGCATGACGCCGGTTGATCTCGACACCGCACAGCGCCGCCGAGGCAAAGACGCCAAAGAGCAGCGTCGTGGCGTGGTGGATTGCCCAAAGGACCATTTCGATCGAGGAGACCATCAGTGTCTCCCACCCTCAAAGCGCACCGCAAAGTAGGCGTCTTGGAATCCCTGCTTGCAGCTGCGCGAAAGCGGGATGCACGCGCCCGAGCGCATGACGATGTCCGTGCGGTCAAAGTGATCGATATTGCGCAGGTTGACCTGGTAGCTGCGGTGGCATTTAAAGAAGGTGGCATTTTGCGCCAAACGGTCTTCGACGCTGCGGAACGACTCGAGTGCCTCGATATCGCGTCCGTCGCGCAGGTGGAAGACCACGTGCTTGTTGCGCGCCTCGGCATATTCGATGTCGGACAGGCGCAGGGCGTGGTAGCCAAAGGAAGTTTTGATCACGAGCTCGTCGGTTGCCGCCGGGCGCATGCTCGAAAGCTCGTCGAGCAACTGCGCTAGGCGTTCGTAAGCCACGGGCTTGAGCAGATAATCGAAGGCGCGGACCTCGTAGGACTCCAGTGCAAACTCGGGCGACGAGGTGAGGAACACCAGGCACACGGCGGTATCGGCCTGGCGCAATTCGCGCGCGGTGTCCATGCCGTTGACGAGCGGCATGATCATGTCGAGCAGAATGATGTCGGCGCGCGATGCGGCATGGCGGGCCAGCAGGTCCTCGCCGCGCGTGACGAGCGCAACATCGACCGCCGTGCCCGTCTCGCTCGACCAACGGTCGATCATCCGGTGCAGTCTATCTAGAAAAGCGACGTCGTCGTCGCAGGCAATAATCTTGAGCATTCTGAGCCCCCTTAGTAGTTCGATTTTGCCACATTGGGTGCGGACCGCTCGCGGAGGCGTGTCCCATTTGCGCCCCACGTCGCGCAACTCGCGCCGAGCGGTATTGCGGTGGCGAAAGATGCCTTCTGCGCTATCGAGAGCTCGGCTATCCTCAGCTTGTCAGTTCGAAAATGGACCTGCCACATGATTGGATCTTTATTTCAACTTTACACCTAGGTTTACAGCTGTCTTGTCAGCTGTAAACCTAGGTGTCATACTAAAGCCCCAAGATTCGCCAAAAGAGAGGGGCCTTGATGGCACAGAGCGCGAACATGGATGCGTCGGAGCTTGCACGCGATATCGCGGCCGGCCTAGCATCGGCAACGACGGCAACGGAGCGCGCGGCACTGGTGCCCGCAGAACTCGTCGAGGCCATTCAGCAACTAAAAACCCAACGCGACGCGGTGATCCTAGCGCACTATTACGTGGCGCCCGAGGTGCAGGCCGTGGCTGATTACGTCGGCGATAGCTTCTACCTGGCCAAGCTCGCCAAGAGCCTGCCGCAGCAGACCATCGTGCTGTGCGGCGTGGAGTTTATGGGCGAGAGCGCCAAGCTGCTCAACCCCACCAAGACCGTGCTGCTGCCCGAGCCGGGCGCGGACTGCCCCATGGCGCACATGGTCAAGCGCGAGACGGTCGACGCGGCGCGCGCCGAGTACGGCGACGACCTGGCTGTCGTCTGCTACGTCAACTCCACGGTCGAGATCAAGAGCTGGAGCGACGTGTGCGTCACCAGCTCCAACGCCGTCAAGATCGTGTCCGAGCTGCCGCAGCAGCACGTCCTGTTCATTCCCGACCAAAACCTGGGCCGCTTTGTAGCCGAACAGGTGCCGCAAAAGCACGTCATCCTCAACAACGGCTACTGCCCGCGCCATCACATCATCACCGTCGAGCAGATCGTCGACGCGCAGGAGGCCCATCCCGACGCGCTCGTGCTGGCGCATCCCGAGTGCAAGGCCGACGTCCTGGCCGAGGCCGACTACATCGGCTCCACCGCCGGCATCATCAAGTATGCCGAGGAGTCCGACGCGAGCGAGTTCATTATCGTGACGGTCCGCGGCGTGCTCTACGAGCTCGAGCGCCGCTGCCAGGGCACCGGCAAGAAGTTCTACTTCCCCGCGGTGCAGCCCACCTGCGTCAACATGGATCTCATCACGCTCGAAAAGCTCGTGCGCTGCCTGGAGACGGGCGAGGGCGAGGTGCAGATCGGTGTGTCGGACGAGGCCGCCGAACAGGCCAAACTCACGCTCGACCGCATGCTCGAGTACGCGGCGCGCTAAAACGATGCGACATGAGGAACAGTCCCTTATGCCACATTACAAGGGAGAGGATTCCTGTGGAAACCAAACAATACCCCGATATGGAGTGTGACGTCGTCATTGCCGGTTGCGGCGTGGCGGGCCTGTATGCGGCCCTCAATCTGCCGACGAGCGCGCGCGTGATCATGCTCTCCAAGGGCGCTGTCGACGAGTGCGACTCGATGCTCGCGCAGGGCGGCATCTGCGTGCTGCCCGAAGGCTCTGACTACGATGCCTTCTTTGAGGACACCATGCACGCCGGCCACTACGAGAACCGCCGCGAGAGTGTCGACATCATGATCCGCTCGAGCCGCTCGGTCATCAATGACCTGCTGGCCATGGGCGTGGATTTTGAGCGCAAGGCCGATGGTAGCCTCGACTTTACCCGCGAGGGCGCGCACAGCCGCCCGCGCATCGCCTTTCATGCCGATATTACGGGCAAGGAGATTACGACCAAACTGCTCCAGGCTGTCCGCAAGCTGGACAACGTGCAGATTCTCGAATACGTTGCCATGACCGACATCCTGACGGGCGAGCGTGACGGCGCCACGGTGTGCACCGGCGTCGTCGCCGTTCCCGTGGACGAGGACAACTCGGTTCGTCCCGCCGACGAGCTGGCAAATACCGCCGAGGGCGTGCGTGCCAGCGAGCCGTTTAAGATCCATGCCCGCCACACGCTGTGGGCGACGGGCGGCATCGGCGGCGTATACGACCATTCGACTAACTACCCGCAGCTCACGGGCGATGCCTGCTACATTGCTCAGGAGCATGGTATTAAGATGGAGCACCTGGACTACGTGCAGATCCACCCCACGGGACTGTTCTCGCCGCAGCCGGGCCGCACCTTCCTGATCAGCGAGAGCTGCCGCGGCGAGGGCGCGATTTTGCTCAACGCCGCCGGCGAGCGCTTTACCGACGAGCTTCAGCCGCGCGATGTGGTCGCCGCCGCCATTCGCGAGCAGATGAAGCAGGACGGTACCGAGCACGAGTGGCTGAGCTTTGCCCCTGTCGAGCGCGACGTGGTGACTGGGCACTTTGCCAACATTCGCGCACGCTGCCTGGAGGACGGCCGCGACATCTTGGACGAGCCCATCCCCGTTACGCCCACGCAGCACTACTTTATGGGTGGCGTATGGGTCGATAAGGACGGCCGCACCTCGATGCCCGAGCTCTACGCAGCCGGTGAGACGGCTTGCAATGGCGTGCACGGCAAGAACCGCCTGGCTTCCAACAGCCTGCTCGAGTCTTTGGTTTGGGGCCGCCGCGCCGCGTGGTATATGCGTACCGGCGAGTCACTGGCCGTGGAGCAGGCGGGCGATCCCGTGCTCGATGGCCGTCATCGCGTCCTGAGCGCCGATACCCTGGCAATCGATGATCTGGCCCGTGCCGCCGGCACGCAGGCCGTGGAGGAGTAAACCATGAATCCCATTACCATGAAGCTCGTCGTCGATGATCTGATTCTGCAGGCCCTGCGCGAGGACATTACGTTTGAGGACGTGAGCACGGCGAGCGTGTGCCCCACGGCGCGTCCCGCCACGGTGGAGCTTATCGCCAAGGCCGATGGCATCATCGCAGGTTTGGATGTGTTCGCCCGCACCTTCGAGCTGTTGGATTCGCAGAGCTCGGTGCTGTTCGACGTTGCCGACGGTGACGAGGTGCACGCCGGCGACCGCGTGGGCCAGGTGCGCGGCGATGCGCGCGTGCTGCTTTCGGGCGAGCGCGTGGCGCTCAACTATCTGCAGCGCATGAGCGGCATCGCTACCTATACACACAGCATGGTCGCGGCGCTCGAGGGCACCAAGACCGTGCTCGTCGACACGCGCAAGACCACGCCGGGCATGCGCGTGTTTGAGAAGGCAGCGGTCGAGATCGGCGGCGGCAGCAACCACCGTTACAACCTGTCGACGGCCGTCATGCTCAAGGACAACCACATCGATGCCGCCGGTGGCGTGACGCGTGCGATCGAGATGGCGCGCGCCCATGCATCGTTTACCACGACGGTCGAGATCGAGTGCGAGAACCTGGACATGGTGCGCGAGGCCGTGGAGGCCGGTGCCGACATTATCATGTTCGACAACATGACCCACGACGATATGGCTGCCGCCATCGAGCTTATCGCCGGCCGTGCCAAGACCGAGTGCTCGGGCAACGTGGACGCCAGCAATATCCGTGCACTCGCCGATCTGGGTGTCGACTATATTAGCTCGGGGGCGCTGACGCACTCTGCGCCGATTCTCGACCTCTCGCTTAAGCACCTGCGTCTGCTGGACGGTAAATAATGGACGCCCGCGAGCGTCGCCGTGCCATCATGGGCGTGCTCGAGGGAGCCAAGGGCCCCGTCTCCGGCAGCGCACTTGCTCGTGAGGTGGGTGTGAGCCGCCAGATTGTCGTGCAAGACATCGCCCTGCTGCGCGCCGATGGGCACGATATCGTGGCGACCAATCGCGGCTACGTGTTGCAGGAGGCGGCGAGCAGTCCGGCTGTTCCCACGCGCTTGGTCAAGGTTCGCCACGGCGTGGAGCAGGCAGGCGATGAGCTCACGAGTATCGTCGACGCGGGTGGTGCCGTGCTCAACGTGATCGTCAATCACCGCGTGTACGGTAAGATCACGGCTGATCTGGACATCCGCAATCGCCGCGATGTCGAGCGCTATCTGCGCGATATCGAGAGCGGCAAGAGCTTTCCGCTGCTAACGGTGACGAGTGGCTATCATTTCCATCGCATTGCCGCGGACGACGAGCAAACCCTCGACGAGATCGAGGCCATGCTCAAAGAGAAGGGCTATCTGGCAGACCTAATGCCCTACGAGGACGATTTGTCCTAGTCGACGCCGCATCTATAAGTTGCGGTGAAATAGTTCCTAAAATCGGCATCCAAGCCATAAAACAGGAACTATTCCACCGCAACTGCCAAGGGTCCCGCTCCAAATTAGCTGCCCATATATGCAAAAGGAGGCCTCCGCGGCGATGCGGAAGCCTCCTTTTTTGTGCACGGTGTACTTTTGAGTGTGCAAGTGGGGGAGTTGTTACTCCTCGACGATCTCGGTGATCGCGCCAGCGGGGCAAGCGTCCTGGCAAGCGCCACAGGCGACGCAGGAGTCCTCGTCAGCGACGGTAGCGACGTCCTGGAGCTCCAGAACGCCAGCGGGGCAGGAGTCGACGCAAACGCCACAAGCGATGCACTCGTCGGCATCAATTACGGGATGAGCCATGGTAGTTTCCTCTCTGTTGACCGACGCTACAGGCGATGCGCGCCGGTTTGATTCGGGCAAAAACATACCACGGGAGCGACCGTTTGCAATACCCTCTGACCGGCATCTTCATACCGTTCGCCGAGTATGCCAAGGTTTACTAAAAAACGCGCAGGTGGGGCCGTTGAGCTGCGCAAATGTTAGCTAAAGGTGACTTGAAATATTGAGCTATTGAGCGCGCCTGCGGAAAGGGCATCCCGTTATTTTGCCGAAAACCGGGTCGCAGTTTCCGGTTGGACCCGCTAGCGGAAACTGCGACCCGGTATCAGCTCTCAAAACGGGCCGCGGTTTCCGGTTGAGCCTTCAGACGGAAACCGCGGCCCGGAATCCACGCTCAAAACGGGACGAGCTTTCCGCAAGGCAGCCCCAGGCACCCTCGGACCCAAGCCTCAGCCATCTCTACATAGATCTCGATAGATTTGCCTAGAACTCAAACAGCGCATCTACCTGCGCATTTGCGAACCTAAACTCTCAGCAATAAGAAATCTTATATGAATTGACTTAGATTTTGTATATTCCGGCCCATAAGGGGATACACTACATCCTGAAAGACAAGCCGAAACACCGTTCGGCAGACCGTCGAGTCGGTGCAAACGCACAAGAGAGAGGGAATTTCTAATGGGCAAGATTCTTGGTATCGACCTTGGTACTACTAACTCCGCTATGGCCGTCCTCGAGGGCGGTTCTCCGACCATTATCGTGAACGCCGAGGGCGACCGCACCACCCCGTCCGTCGTGGGCTTCCGTGCCGACGGCGACCGCGTCGTGGGTAAGGCCGCTAAGAACCAGGCTGTCACCAACCCCAAGAACACCGTGTTCTCCATCAAGCGCTTCATGGGCCGCAAGTACTCCGAGTGCACCTCTGAGATCAAGACCGTGCCGTATGAGGTCAAGGAGGGTCAGGGTGGCCGTGCCGTCGTCGACATCGAGGGCAAGGATTACACCGCCGAGCAGGTGAGCGCCATGACGCTCGCAAAGATGAAGGCCGACGCCGAGAAGTATCTGGGCGAGACCGTCACCGACGCCGTCATCACCGTCCCGGCCTACTTCAACGACGCCCAGCGTCAGGCCACCAAGGACGCCGGTAAGATCGCCGGCCTCAACGTCAAGCGTATCGTCAACGAGCCGACCGCTGCTGCTCTTGCCTATGGCCTGGACAAGCAGGGTACCGACCAGCGCATCCTGGTCTTCGACCTGGGCGGCGGCACCTTCGACGTCTCCATCCTCGACCTCGCCGACGGCGTGTTTGAGGTTCTGTCCACCTCGGGCGACAACCACCTGGGCGGCGACGACTGGGATCAGCGCGTCATCGACTGGATGGCCGATAAGTTCCAGCAGGAGAACGGTGTCGACCTGCGTCAGGACCCCATGGCCCTGCAGCGTCTGAAGGAGGCCGCCGAGAACGCCAAGAAGGAGCTCTCCGCTGCCCAGCAGACCACCATCAACCTGCCGTTCATCACCATGAACCAGTCCGGCCCGCTGCACCTCAACTACACGCTGACCCGCGCCGAGTTCGAGAAGATCACCCGCGACCTGCTCGAGCGCTGCAAGCAGCCTGTCACCAACGCCCTGCGCGACGCCAAGCTTAAGCTCTCCGATCTGACCGAGGTCATCCTCGTCGGCGGCTCCACCCGTATGCCCGCCGTCCAGGAGCTCGTCAAGACCATGACCGGCAAGCAGCCCAACATGTCCGTGAACCCCGACGAGGTCGTTGCCGACGGCGCCGCCGTCCAGGGCGGCGTGCTCACCGGCGACGTCGAGGGCATCCTGCTGCTCGACGTTACCCCGCTGTCGCTGGGCGTCGAGACCATGGGCGGCATCATGACCAAGATGATCGACCGCAACACCACGATCCCGACCTCCAAGACCGAGGTCTACTCCACCGCTGCCGACAACCAGACCAGCGTCGAGATCAACGTGCTCCAGGGCGAGCGCGAGCTTGCCCGCGACAACAAGTCGCTCGGTAAGTTCCAGCTGACCGGCATCCCGGCTGCCCGCCGCGGCGTGCCGCAGATCGAGGTCACCTTCGACATCGACGCCAACGGCATCGTCAAGGTCTCCGCTAAGGACAAGGGCACCGGCAAGGAGCAGCAGATCACCATCTCCGGCTCCACCGCGCTTTCCGACGACGAAGTCGATCGCATGGTCAAGGACGCCGAGGCTCATGCCGAGGAGGACAAGAAGCAGAAGGAAGAGGTCGAGGTCCGCAACCAGACCGACAGCCTGTGCTACTCCACCGAGCAGACCCTCAACGAGCTGGGCGACAAGGTTTCCGCCGACGTGAAGTCCAAGGCCGAGGCCGCTATCGCCGACGCCAAGAAGGCGCTCGAGGGCTCTGACGTCGAGGCCATCAAGGCCGCCGGCGAGTCCCTGCAGTCCGTGGCCTACGAGCTGGCCCAGGTTGTCTACGCCGACGCTCAGCAGCAGACCGACGGTGCCGCCGGCGCCCAGCCTGCCGACGATGACGTCGTCGACGCCGACTACGAGGTTGTGGACGACGAGGACAAGTAATCATGTCCGCCCGTAAAGCTCGCACGGAGGCGGCTGCCGCTGGCGCCGCCCCCGTTGACTCTGAGGAGAAGGACGTGAAGATTCCCGTAGAGGCCGTCGACGATACCGAGGTCAACGAGACCGAGGCCGCCGAGGCTGCCGAGAACCAGGTAGAGGATTCCAACAAGGAGGCGACGATGACCGAGGACGAGATGGTGGAAGCCGCTATCCGCGCCGGTGAGGAAGCCGCCGACAACGACTTTAAGCTCAAGTTCGAGCAGGCCCAAAAGGAGCTTGCCGACGTGCGCAATGAGCTCGATGCTGCGGCAGAGGCTCAGAAGGCCGCCGAGGACAAGGCAAAGGACGCCACCGAGCGTACCGCCCGTCTGCAGGCCGACTGGGAGAACTTCCGTCGCCGCACTGCCAATGAGCGTATCGCCGAGCGCGAGCGCGCGACCGAGAAGCTCGTCACCGCGCTGCTGCCGGTGGTCGACGATATCGAGCGTGCGATCGACCATGCCCGCAGCCAGGAGCTTGCCGACGACTTTAAGCAGTTCGTCGACGGTGTCGACGCGGTGCATGCCAAGCTGCTCGATGTGTTTGCGCACGAGGGCGTTGAGCCCATCGACCCCAAGGGCGAGGCGTTCGATCCGCTCGAGCACCAGGCCGTGGGTCGCGTCGAGGACGCGTCGCAGTACGACGAGACCGTCAACGACGTGTACCAGAAGGGCTACCGCATGGCGGACCGCATCCTGCGTTCCGCGATGGTGACGGTGACCTACGGTGGCGAGAAGCGCCCCGCACCGGAGCCCGAAGCGGCGCCCGAGGATGCTGCGGCCGATACGGCCGAGAGCACCGAGGAGTAATTGAGAAGGGCCCCGGGGCAACACCCGGGGCCCTTTCTGGCCTAGTGCCATATGAAAGCATGAGCCGTCGTCTGCATGGGCGGCGGACGTAACAGGAGAGGAGCTACGATGGCTGCAGGCAAAACCTTCTATGACATCCTGGGCGTATCCAAGAGCGCCTCCGACAAAGAGATCAAGAGCGCGTTTCGCAAGCTCGCGCAAAAATATCACCCCGATGCCGGCGGCGACGAGGCCAAGTTCAAGGAGATCAGCGAGGCCTACGAGACGCTTTCGGACGAGAAGAAGCGCAAAGAGTACGACCAGATGCTCATGTTCGGCGGCATGCCGGGCGCAGGCGGCGCGTATGGCGGCGGCTACGGTGCCGGCGCGGGTGCCAGCGGCTGGGGCGACATCTTTGACAGCATCTTTAGCGGCAACGGCGCCTGGGGCAGCGATTGGGGCTCGGGCTTTGCCGGGGCTGCGGGCGCTGCCGGCGCCGGCGCGGGTCGCAGCCGCGCTCGCAAGGGCGGCGACCTGTCGCTGACCGTCGATGTGACGGCCGAGGACGCGTTTCGCGGCGTGACGCACAAGGTCACCTATCGCATTCCCTCGACAGGCGAGCAGCAGACCATTACGGTCTCGGTGCCCGCGGGCGCGGTCGACGGCGGCAAGCTGCGCTACAAGCGTCGCGGCGAGTATGGCGTTGCGGGTGGCGAGCGCGGCGACCTGGTCGTGACCACGCATGTGGAGGAGCACCCGCTGTTTAAGCGCAAAGGCGCCGACGTGACCATGGAGGTACCGGTCTCGGTCTACGAGGCGGCGCTCGGCTGCACGGTGGACGTGCCGACGCCCGGCGGTGCGACGGTTCGTCTGAAGGTGCCCGCGGGTACCCAGACGGGCAAGAAGTTCCGCTTTAAGGAAATGGGGGCGCCCGACGTTAAGCACCGTGGCCGTACGGGCGCGCTGCTCGTCGAGATCAAGGTGCAGGTCCCCACGAACCTATCCGATGATGAGCGCGACGCCATGGCCAAGTTGCGTGAGGCCGACACGCGCGACTACCGCGAGAAGGTCAACCGTTACAAGGCGACGTACTAGGGCGGTCGTGGCGCACGCCCGCGCCCGCGGGCTTATGATGGACGATAACGAGACGGAAAGGGGTCAGGTAGCATGGCCGAGGACAATAGGAACAAACCGCTGTACATGATCAGCGTGGCGGCCGAGCTGACCGGCATGCATCCGCAGACTCTGCGCGTCTACGAGTCCAAGGGCCTGGTGAACCCCCAGCGCTCGGGCGGCAACACGCGCCTGTATTCGCGTGCCGATATCGAGCGCTTGGAGCTCATCAACCAGCTGACCGATGAGGGCATCAACCTCGCCGGCGTGGTGCGTATCCTTGATATGAAGGAGCGTGCCGAGGAGCGCGAGTGCGAGAACGAAAAGCTCCGCGCCCGCGTGCGCCAGCTCGAGGACGAGCTGCACGAGTACAAGATGCAGAAGAAGATCACCGCCCTGGCCCCGCGCGACGGCTCGGTTAACCCCGAGCAGGTCATGCGCAAGCTTTTGGGTGCCGGCGGGGATCTCTAGGTTACGGCGTTTTACCAAACGCCGTAACCGGCCGACGCTGCGCGCCGCCCAGGGCGACAATTTGTCATTCAAAAGGCGAGGCATGACCAGAAGGTCAATGCCTCGCCTTTTTCATGCCAACTTGTTCGCCCTGGACGTCGCTCGCTGTCCGTCCTCTACCTGCGGCGTTGCCTTGCTCCGGATGCGGTAGTCATTGGGGACGTTCTTAAATGAGTGGTCAAGGGGGGACACTCTTGCGGTATTTGGCACTTGGGGACGTTCCTTATGTGCCGGCACTTTGGGACACTCCTTGTCAAGAGATTGGCGAAAGATGCTTGTCATGTACTTTACCGAGATAAAGTGAACGTGCAGATTCGTAACCCACTCGCAACCGTTCTATGGCACGATATTGAACGAATGTATGCTATGCGCCCGAGCCTTTCGGGCAGAGTGGGAGACAGTATGGTCAAGCTGTACGAGGACGGCATCTACCTGCGCGGCGGCAGCGAGGTTGTGCCTGCGGCCGAGGCTGCCGAGCGCGGCATTACGCAGACCCCCGAGGATGCCAAGCGCGGCACCATCGCGTATTCGATCCTTCAGGCACATAACACGTCGGGCGACCCCGAGGCGCTCAAGATTCGCTTCGATGCCATGGCGAGCCACGACATCACCTTCGTCGGCATCATCCAGACGGCGCGCGCCTCGGGCATGGAGCAGTTCCCGCTGCCCTACGTGCTCACCAACTGCCATAACTCGCTGTGCGCCGTGGGCGGCACCATCAACGAGGACGACCACGTCTTTGGCCTTTCCGCGGCCAAGAAGTACGGCGGCATCTTCGTCCCGCCGCACATTGCCGTCATCCACTCCTTTATGCGTGAGAACTTCGCCGGTTGCGGCAAGATGATCCTGGGTTCCGACTCGCATACCCGCTACGGCGCCCTGGGCACCATGGCCGTGGGCGAGGGTGGTGGCGAGCTGGCAAAGCAACTGCTGCGCGACACCTACGATGTCGCCTACCCCGGCGTCGTGGCCATCTACCTCACGGGCGCCCCGCGCCCCGGCGTCGGCCCGCACGATGTGGCGCTCGCCATCATCCGCGCCGTCTTTGCCAAGGGCTACGTCAAGAACAAGGTCATGGAGTTTGTGGGCCCGGGCATCGCGAGCATGACGACCGATTACCGCAACGGCGTCGATGTCATGACCACCGAGACCACCTGCCTGTCGAGCATCTGGGCCACCGACGAGGACACGCATGCGTTTTTGACCATGCACGGCCGCGGCGAGGACTACCGCGAGCTCAAGCCCGCCGATGTCGCCTACTACGACGGCTGCGTCGAAGTCGATCTGTCGAGCATCAAGCCCATGATCGCGCTGCCGTTCCATCCTTCTAACGGCTTTGAGATCGACGAGCTCAACGAGAACCTCGAGGACATCCTGCATGAGGTGGAGCTCGAGGCCGCCAAGATCGGTGAGGGCAAGACGCACTTTAGCCTGCTCGACAAGATCGTCGACGGCAAGCTGCACGTGCAGCAGGGCGTTATCGCCGGCTGCTCGGGCGGCAACTACGGCTCCGTGGTCCAGGCCGCCCGCGTGCTCAAGGGCGCCAACACCGGCTGCGGCGAGTTTTCGCTGTCGGTCTACCCCACGAGCCAGCCCGTGGCGCTCGAGCTTACGCGTCGCGGCTATATCTACGATCTTATGGAGGCCGGCGCGATCGTGCGCACGGCATTCTGCGGCCCGTGCTTCGGTGCCGGCGACACGCCTGCCAATAACGGCCTTTCGATTCGCCACACCACGCGCAACTTCCCCAACCGCGAGGGTTCCAAGCCGGGTAATGGCCAGCTGAGCGCCGTGGCCCTGATGGACGCCCGCTCCATTGCGGCGACGGCTGCCAACGGCGGCATCCTGACGCCGGCGACCGACCTGCCCGAGGAGACTTGGGACGAGGCCTGCGAGTACACCTTTGACGACGCGCCGTACAAAAAGCGCGTGTACTGGGGCTTTGGCAAGGCGGAGCCTGCCGACGAGCTGGTCGAGGGTCCCAACATCAAGCCGTGGCCCGCGATGGAGCCGCTCGGCGACGATATCCTGCTCAAGGTGTGCTCCAAGATCATGGACCCGGTCACCACGACCGACGAGCTCATTCCTTCGGGTGAGACGAGCTCCTTCCGCTCCAACCCGCTGGGCCTGGCCGAGTTTACGCTCAGCCGCCGCGATCCGGCCTATGTGGGTCGCTCCAAGGAGGTCGACGCCGTGGAGAAGCGCCGCGTTGCCGGCGAGGCAGCAGGCGACCTGGCGGTACTCGATGCCGAGCTTGCCGGCGTGTTTGAGGCACTGGCCGGCGCCGGTGTCGCGGCCGATGCCAAGGCGACCGAGTACGGCTCTATGCTCTACGCCAAGAAGCCCGGCGACGGTTCTGCCCGCGAGCAGGCCGCGAGCTGCCAGCGCGTAATTGGCGGCCTGGCCAACATCGTCCACGAGTACGCCACCAAGCGCTATCGCTCCAACGTGATGAACTGGGGCATGGTGCCCTTCCAGATGGAGGCGGAGCCCAACTTTGAGGTGGGCGATTACGTCTTTGTGCCGGGTATCCGCGCCGCGCTCGATGGCGACCTAAAGGACATCGCCGCCTACGTGGTGCGTGCCGACGGTGCGGTCGAGCAGATTGAGCTCTACATTGCCGATATGACGGCAGAGGAGCGCGCCATCGTCAAGGCCGGCTGCCTGATCAACTACAACAAGTTCAAGGCCGCTGCCGAGTAACGTTGCTGTACGCCCCGGACACACCTTTCCTCGTGCTCACGCGCTTCGCGAGGGTCGCCCGAGGGAAAGGTGTGGCCGGGGCTACCGCGACGTTTTCGTTGGGTCTTGAGGGACGCTAATAAATAGACTTGCTTGATGCCGCCTCTTTTTATTGGGGCGGCTTCTTTTTTCGAAAACCACCGCAAAGAGGACAGGCACCTTTGTGGTGGTCCCGTTTGTCTCGACCTGTAACATCTGGGCCCCTATTTGACGAGCGGTTGTTACAGATTGAGACAAACGATCGCCGCCGATCATTTCATCTCAATCTGTAACATCTAGAATCGAAAAGGGCTGCTAGATGTTACAGATCGAGACAGTGGAACATCGGAACCGAAACCACCACAAAGGTGCCTGCCCAGTGGGTCCTTATTTCGATGGGGTCCAGGTTATTTCATCGTCAAATAGCCAAGTGCGTGCCGAGCCACTGTTGCGCGCTGTCTGCGGATCGGGCTCGCAGGTTTGTTCGTAGGCATCCTCGGTACACCGATCCATAAAATCGACGACTGCCGTCTGGTCGCCCTCCATGACGTAGATTACGTCGCCATCCGAGATATAGACCCCCGGTCCTTCATTGTCCACGCAGCCGGGGTCGTATGAGACGTTGCACAATTTGCTCCCGTTTGCCGCATCGAGCTCAAGGGTCGAATAATACCCGCCAACCATTTGGCCATTCTTGGCTCGATATGTTGCGGCGCCGTACCACCGCTTAAACGTCTTGCCTTTGAGTAAACTGGTTGCCTTGCCGATAAGCTGCTCATCTTTGGTGTAGCGCCTGGCCCCAAGTTCGATACGGGGATAGTTGCTGACACCAAGCGCTGCGGGCGTACCGTCAAAATCGACGGTGACCGAATCGGGTTTGACGATATCGGTGAGGACCTCGATGGGATAGCTTACGGTCTCAACCGCCGCCTGCGTCGCAGAGGCGGGGAGAAATGCGAGATAGATAATTCCTACGCCGACTGCGGTAATCGCAAACGCTAAGACGAGCAGGCCGATATAGGTGGAGCGTTTCACGGCGGGTACCTCGCAAATAGTATGCATTCATTAAGATAAGTGATACCAGCTTACGACAATATTCAAAAGAAAGCGATCGATCGAAATGACGGGGTGAAAAGGCCCTATTGGGCTTCGATTTGACCTCTAATAGAAATATTTGCCCCACTCATTCTGGGCGTGAGGTCAATAATTGAGTCCACGAGTTTTGAGCGATACTCTTCTCACTAAACTCACTATTTTCACTATAAGCACTATAAATACGATAGGGGGACGACGAGAACAATGTGACGTGCGATAGCTAAGCCGTTTAAGCCGGACTCTGACCTTGAATCTCTGCCTCTATCTGTGCGGACGGGCTATTGTCGGTTCTCGATTCCATCGCTGCGTTTTCGTTGGGTCTTGAGGGACGCTAATAAATGGGCTTGCTTGATGCCGCCTCTGTTATCGGGGCGGCTTCTTTTTGTCGAAAACCACCACAAGGGGGACAGGCACCTTTGTGGTGGTTCTTGGTTTGTCTCGATCTGTAACAGTTAGACCCTAATTTGCCGAGTAGATGTTACAGATTGAGACGAACGGGCGCCGCTGGTCATTTCATCTTGATTTGTAACATCTGGAGCCATAAACAGTCGCTAGATGTTACAGATTGAGATAGTAAGGGGATGAGGCCGCAGCGGGTGAGCGCGCCTGTCCCCTTTGTGGTGATTTTCCATGTCATGAGAGCACTCAGAAAATCTTATATATAGAGACTTAGATTTGTGTATAAGATTGTACAAAGCTGGCAACAATACTTCTCGAACAACGTGAAGCCGCCCCGTAGGGCGGCCGCCCCAAGAGAGGTGATTCCATGAGAATCGATAAGCTAGCTATGACGTCGCGCGAGGCGCTGCAGACCGCCATGAGCACGGCTGCCGATGCACAGGCCGGCGCGGTGGAGCCGATCCACCTGCTGTCTGCCCTGCTCGGTGCCGGCGAGCGCAATATCTCCGTGATCATCGAGCGCATCGGTGCCGACCCGGCCCAGCTCGCACGCTCCACACAAGATGCCATCGACCACGCGCCCAAGGTTTCGGGCGAGGGCCAGCAGATGGGTCTGTCCAACGAGCTCGTCCGCGTCATCGAGAAGGCCGAGAAGAAGGCCACCAAGATGGGCGACAGCTTTGTGGTGACCGAGCATCTGCTGATGGCACTTGCCGAGGACAAGGGCGAGGCGGGCCGCGTTCTGCGTGACGCCGGCGTCACCAAGGAGCGCATCGAGCAAGTCTACGAGGAGCTACGCGGCGATGACCGCGTGACGTCTGCCGAGGATAAGACGCAGTTTGAGGCGCTGGAGCAGTACGGTCGCAACATCTGCGACCTCGCCCGCGCCGGCAAGCTCGACCCGGTCATCGGTCGTACCGACGAGATCCGTCGTACCATCCAGGTCCTGTCCCGCCGCACCAAGAACAACCCTGTGCTCATCGGCGAGCCGGGCGTCGGCAAGACGGCCATCGTCGAGGGCATCGCCCAGCGTATCGTGGCCGGCGACGTGCCGAGCACCCTGCGCGATCGCGACCTTATCGAGCTCGACATGAGCGCGCTGGTCGCCGGCGCTAAGTACCGCGGCGAGTTCGAAGACCGCTTGAAGGCCGTACTCAAAGAAGTGCAAAAATCCGAGGGCAAGGTCATCCTGTTCATCGATGAGCTCCACACCATCGTGGGCGCGGGTGCTACCGAGGGCTCCATGGACGCCGGTAACATCCTCAAGCCGGCGCTTGCCCGTGGCGACTTGCACGCGATCGGCGCGACCACGCTCGATGAATACCGCAAGTACATCGAGAAGGACGCGGCGCTCGCCCGTCGTTTCCAGACCGTGATGGTAAGCGAGCCCACCGTCGAGGACACCATCTCGATTCTGCGTGGCCTCAAGGAGAAGTACGAGATCTTCCACGGCGTGCATATCACCGATAGCGCGCTCGTGGCAGCTGCCGACCTTTCCGATCGCTACATCGCCGACCGCTTCCTGCCCGACAAGGCCATCGACCTGGTCGATGAGGCGGCAAGCCGCCTGCGCATGGAGCTCGACAGCATGCCGGTCGAGATCGACGCCACCACGCGTCAGCTCACTCAGCTGCAGATCGAGGAACAGGCGCTCATGAAGGAGACCGACGACGCCTCCAAGGAGCGTCTGGAGGCTCTGCGCCAAGAGATTGCCGAGGTCCAGGAAAAACTCAACGTGCAAAAGGCTGGCTGGCTCAACCAGAAGAACGCCATCGACCACGTGCAGGAGCTCAAGGGCCAGCTTGACGAGGCCAGGAGCGAAGAGGAGCGCGCGACGCGCAACGGCGATTTGGGTCGTGCGTCCGAGCTGCGCTACTCCGTGATTCCGGGCCTGCAGCAGCAGATTCAGGATTCCGAGGCCGCGCTCGAGGCACAAAAGCAGCAGGACGGCGAGGGCCTCAACGAGCAGGTGACCTCCGATGAGATCGCCGAGGTCGTGAGCGCCTGGACCGGCGTGCCCGTGTCCAAGATGATGCAGGGCGAGCTCGACAAGCTCAAGGGCTTGGAGGGTGAGCTGCATAAGCGCGTCATCGGCCAGGACGAGGCCGTCTCCGCCGTCGCCGCAGCCGTGCGCCGCAGCCGTGCGGGCCTCTCCGATCCGGACAAGCCCATCGGCAGCTTCTTCTTCCTGGGCCCCACCGGCGTGGGCAAGACCGAGCTCGCCAAGGCGCTTGCCGAGTGCCTGTTCGACGACGAGCGCGCGCTCGTGCGTATCGACATGTCCGAGTACATGGAGAAGTTCAGCGTCCAGCGTCTGATCGGTGCGCCCCCGGGATACGTGGGCTACGACGAGGGTGGCCAGCTCACCGAGGCCGTGCGCCGTCGTCCGTACTCCGTGATCTTGCTCGACGAGATGGAGAAGGCTCATCCGGATGTCTTTAACGTGCTGCTGCAGGTGCTTGACGACGGCCGTCTAACCGATGGTCAGGGTCGCCAGGTGTCCTTCAAGAACACGATTATCATCATGACGTCCAACGTGGGCTCCAAGGCCATCGCCGAGCTTTCCGGCAAGGACGAGGAGGAGATGCGCCATCAGGTCAACGTGGCCATGGCTCAGACCTTCCGCCCCGAGTTCCTCAACCGTATCGACGATATCGTGGTGTTCCATCCGCTCGGCATGGCGCAGATCGAGAAGATCGTCGACATCCAGCTCGCCGACGTCCGCGCGCGTCTGGCCAAGGAGCGCATGACGCTTGCCATCACCCCGGCGGCCAAGCAGATGCTCGCCGTGGGCGGCCTGGACCCGGTCTTTGGCGCCCGTCCGCTCAAGCGTCTGGTCCAGCGCGAGGTCGTGGATGCCATCGCCGCCGCTATCATCGACGGCACGGTGCGCGAGGGCGATCAGGTGACGGTCGATGTCGACAAGGACGGCGGCTTTACCGTCGTGTGCGACAATACGCCGGCGGCCACCTACGAGGTCCCCGACGCCGAGTAGATTTTGGGCCATGCCTTAAAATCTGCCTTTTGAGCCGAACGCCAAGGGCGGCGGATCCGATTGGGTCCGCTGCCCTTTTTCGTGCGACAATCGATGGTGTTGAACGTGAGCACATGGCAAGGAGCTATGCAGATGAAAGACGAGAACAAGACGAACGCACCGGCGGCTGAGGCAGTGCCCGCCGCACCCAAGCCTGCGCCTAAACCGGCGCCCAAGCCGCGCGACCCCTACATCCGCGCCGAGAACGAGGACGACGACGGCTACGATCCCTACAGCGATCGCCGCCCCGAGCGCGAGCCGATGTTCGAAGCCGACCCGTGGCGCTGAGTGCCACCCAAAAGGCCACCAATAAGTTGCGGTGAAATAGGGACTGTTTTGCGGTTTGACCAGCAAAAACAATCCCTATTTCACCGCAACTGCGTTAAGGATGTGGATGTCGGGCGGCTGTCTTCGGGCTGGCTAGTCCTGGGCCTTGATGCTCGGCAGGAGAATCTGGGCGAGGTAGTCGGTCTCGAGTTTGGTCGCGGCGTCTGCCTTGCCGTCTTTACCGACCAGGTCGTTTTTGATCTGGCTGTATGTGTAGCGGTTGCCGGTCGTGAGCTCGACAAGCTCAATCGCCGTGTCCATGGGGTAGGTCGACACGGGGTTCTGCGTGCGCCCGTTGATGGTTTGCGGAATCACGTACGGATAGACAGGGCCGCTGGCGTAGACGGTGTAGCCGTTGCCCAGGCTGACCGTGCCCAAAACCGTATCGCCGTCATCGGGGGTAAAGGTCTCGCCGTCGCGCACTGCGACAAGCGTCACGAGCGGTGTGTTGGTGTCGCTGTCCAGATAAATGCACAGCGTGCTGCCGTTTTGCCAGGTTGCGACCTTGCCATACCACTCAACCGGAATATCGAGCTGATACAGGTTCGTCGCCTTGTGCCGAGCGTCGGCATCGCGGGCGGACTGAGCCTCGCTTGCGCTTACGGCGTTGGCGGCGGCATCGCGGCGCGTAATTGCCGCCTGCTGGAGTATCTTTGCCGCGGCGGCAGAGCTTGCGCCCCCTTCCTCGGCATACTTGGCGGCGGCATCGATCTGGTCGTCAGTCACCGTGTCGGCCGAAGGTACCTTGAGCTTAAAGGTGGCTTGAGCGCGCAGATCCTGCCCATCGCTCTTAATGGTGACCTGCGCCTTGGTGGTCGGGACGGTGTAGATGGTGCCGTCTTCCGCGATGGGGGATCCAGCAATGGAGAGCGTGTAATCGCCGGGCAGCAGCTTAATGCCGCGACCGTGCTCGTCAACGTAGAGCGTTTCGCTCACAGAAGAGCCGTCGGAGTCCTGGCCACTCACCTGCACGGGGATCTTTGAGCCGGTGGAGCAGTCGAGCCCCGCGGCATGTACGCCAATTTGCACCGACATCATGGTATGGGCGTTTGCGGCAACCACGGCGGCCCGCTCTTGCTGGTATCCGTTCCAAGCCGCATAGCCCGCGCCGCCGGCGACGAGCGCGATGGCAACAACGCCTGCCACCATCAGGTTGCGTCGCCTGGGCGACATCTTGCGATGGCGAACCTCGGCCTCGTGTGCCGAGGGAACGGACGGCAGGGGAATATCGCCCATGGCGATGGTCTCGTCTACGGCAGGCGCAGAGCCTAAGCCAGGGAGCTCGCGGGTCAGCGAATCTTCGGCGGGCAAGCTGTCGAGCAAGATGGTTTCCTCGCTCGTGTCGGATTCGGGCTGGTCGTCGGCCTCGCATTCGGATTCCTCGTGCCCCGCCTCGTCTTCGGTGGGCGCGGCGCCATCGTCTTTTGCATCCTGATCATCGGGCTGCGCTTCGATTTCCGGCTCATCTCGCACATCAACGCTCGAATCGTCAAACGCAATCTCGGCCAGTGCGATCTGGTCAAGGCTCTCCAGGGCCTCGGCACACGCTTCTGCATCTTGGGCCGCATCCTCTTGGCCCATCGTCTCATCTTTCATATATCCCCCAAGCTCAATATCGGGACAACACTGTACCCAAAAATGGAGCCATATAAAGCGCATGCGAAATATAAGATCCGATTTAACCCGAGTGCATCGTTTAGCCGCATCCTCGCGGAAGCAAAAAGCCCCCGGAACGCGGACGAATCACATTCCGGGGGCTCTGCAATGCGTTGAGTTGCGCGGAGCCGGCTACGCGGCTTCGTACTCAAGCGATGTTTGCGCCAGGCGCGTTACTCGGCGTGCGCGTAATCAACCTTGGCGCGGCGAGCGGTAGCCTTCTCCCAATCGCTGGTGCCCTCAAAGACATCCTGCTTGTAGGGATTGCGGCCGAGCTTCTTGGCACGGTAGGCGATGTAGATGATTGCGGCGACGTTGGCGATCAGCGCGGCGACCGAGACCGCGGTAGCGGCGCCGGGGTCGAGCGTGGAGTGGGTCACAAAGATGGACTCCTCCTGGAAGTACGGGAACACCTGGGCAAACATGCACCAAATGGCCAGCGTGAAGGCGCGGTTCTGGATCCAGCCGCCCTTGTTCCAGATAAAGGCGGCGACGGTGGGCGCCAGCAGCAGCGCAAAGCCGCAGAACCAGGAGTGGGTGGGCAGGCAGTTGTAGGTGTAGCAGAAGTTCCAGATATCGTAGGCGATGATGTAGACCCAGGTCATGTCGGGCCACAGCATATCGGTCTGATCCTCGGAGGCGTAGACGCTCCACCAACCGGTCATGCAGAAGATGTTGATGATGCCGGCGATGCCGTTGAACACGTTGTTCCAGCCGGCCAGCTGCGTAGCACCTTCGGAGGTGACCCAGGTGGATTCGCCCAGGACAAAGAAGTGATAGGCGCTCTCAAAGTCGGACACGACGGCGATCATGATGTTGATGGCGACGATCACAAACGGCCATGCGCGGAACCAATGCGCCTTGCCGATCTTGCCCCACTGGTACTTAATGGCAATGAAGCCCCAGCAACCGGCCAGCGCCGCGTATACCTTGGCGTAGTGGAACCAGCTGTTCTGGTACACATGGGTGGGGTTGGTGAGCGCCCACTCGGCACCCTGCGAAACGCCGATGGCGATGGCGACGCAGTAGATGGTCATGGCCAGCGGGGCCACGCCAAAGATGATTGCCGCGCCCAGCTTGGTGCGGCGGCCGACCTCGTTGAGCACGATCAGGCCAATAAAGACCATGGCCCAGCCAGCCCAGTGGATAAGGGTATCGCTACCCCAAACGTCGAACAGCATGCTGCTCTCCTTTCACACGCCCGCGGCCCCTCTTCTGATCGCGGGCAGTTTGGCCAAATGTCGTCAGTTCTGGGGCTTGCGCTCCGGATACTTGGCGGTATAGCCCTCGATGTGGAGTGTCGAGGCGATGATTTCCTTGACCGTCTCGTCGGGTACATCGGGGTGTGTGCGGATATACATCAACAACCCCATGATGAGGGTGTAGAACGTCTCGTAGACATGGTCGATGCGTAGCTCATGATGGGCGACAAAATCCACCACGGTGGTGTCGCAGATATACTGTGCCACGCGTTGGACCACGTTGTGCAAAAAGCCGCCGTAGAGCGCGCCGCTGCTTGAAGTGAGCGTACTCGGCAGCTCGTGGCCGCTGGCGACCAGACGCTTAAAGAGCGGGGCGACGGTGTCGAGCGCGCCCTCGATATCACCGACGGTGCGGCCTGCGTTCCACTGCTCGAGCTCGGAGATAAAACCGTCGATCGCCTCGTCCATGACGGCGGTGACGGCGGCGTCCATATCGGCAAAGTAGTGGTAGAACAGCGAGCGCGTGCAGCCGGCTCGCTTGGTCACGGCCGATACCGATAGGTGGGACACGCCCAGCTCGGAGCTTACGGTGCGCACGGCATCGAGGATCTCGCGACGGCGTTCGTCGCCCGTCAGGCGCTTTGCCGCGCTATCGGATGCGGGGACAGCATCGACCACAGAGGTACCTGCTGTGTTGTTGCCCATGTTTTGCCGCCTTTCATCCTCTTTTGCCTGACCGTTCGCCTAACAGTCTTGAATATTGTTGACGGTTCGTCAATACTATTTTTGACACAATGTCAACAATGGCGGGTGAACGGCATGGGGGCATGCCCGGCCTGCAAAAAAAGAGGGGCGCCGCGGTCCCGCCGGGCTGTGGCAAGAGAAGGGACAACCATGATTCTCAACGGACCGGGGATTAGTTACACCGAGCCCGACATCGGTTCGGAGTTCGTGCCGCCGCTGCCGGAGCATCCGCGCGAGGCCATTGTCAAGCTGTGCGAGCATTGCACCAACCGACTGCTGCATCGCGACGAGCTGCTGGGCTACGAGTACTGGTCGTTTGCCGAGGCCGCAACCGACGAACAGGCCGAAGTGCTCTGCAAGATGAAGATGCGCCGTCCCTACACGCTGCCCGAGATGGTCAAGCTCACCGGCATGCCCGAAGCCGATATCGAGAAGATGCTCGACGACATGAGCTACACGGGCCTACTCGAGTACAACTGGGAAAACCCCGAGCGCGCCAAGCAGTGGGTGCTGCCCATGCTGGTACCGGGTTCCGCCGAGTTCCTCAACATGCGCGTGAGCCAGCTCGAGGAGCATCCGGTCTATGCCAAGTTCTTTGAGCAAGCGTCCAAGGGACCGCTGTCCAAGGCTACGCCGATGGTGCCGCCCGGTGGCGCCGGCATCGGCATGCACGTCATCCCGGTCGAGAAGGCTATCGACGCCACGAGCGCCTCGGTGCCTATTGAACATATCGAGCACTGGCTCGACAAATACGAGGGCAAGTATGCCGCCAGCACCTGCAGCTGCCGCGCGAGCCGTCGCGTGATGGGCGAGGGCTGCGCCGATGACCCCGCCGACTGGTGCATTGCCGTGGGCGATATGGCCGACTATGTGGTTGAGACCGACCGCGGTCATTACGTGACGCGCGACGAGGTCTACGACATCCTGCGCCAGGCCGAGGACAACGGCTTTGTGCACCAGATCACCAATATCGACGGCGAGAACAAGATCTTCGCCATCTGCAACTGCAACGTCAACGTGTGCTACGCCCTGCGCACCTCGCAGCTGTTCAACACGCCCAACCTGTCGCGCTCGGCCTATGTCGCCAAGGTCGAGAAGGACAAGTGCGTGGCCTGCGGTCGCTGCGTTGAGGTGTGTCCGGTCGGCGCCGCCAAACTGGGCCAGAAGCTCTGCAGCAAAAAGGCCGGCGGACAGGTGCCCGAGTATCCGCGCCAGGAGCTGCCCGACGCCACCAAGTGGGACCACACCAAGTGGTCGCCCAACTACCGCAACGACAACCGCATCGAGACGCATGAGTCCGGCACCGCTCCCTGCAAGACGGCCTGCCCCGCGCACGTTGCCGTTCAGGGCTATTTGAAGCTTGCGGCTCAGGGACGTTATGACGAGGCTCTGGCGCTCATCAAGCGCGAGAACCCGCTGCCCGCTATCTGCGGCCGTGTGTGTAATCGCCGCTGCGAGGATGCCTGCACCCGCGGCCGTGTGGACGAGGCCGTGGCCATCGACGAGGTCAAGAAGTTTATCGCCCAGCGCGATCTGGATGCCGCGACCCGCTATGTCCCGCCTGTGGTGACCCCGACGCGTGCCGGCGGCTTCGATCAGAAGATTGCCATCATCGGTGCCGGTCCGGCCGGCCTGTCCTGCGCCTTCTATCTGGCCGAGAAGGGCTACAAGCCCGTCGTGTTCGAGAAGAACGAGCGCCCGGGCGGCATGCTCACCTACGGCATTCCCAGCTTTAAGCTGCAGAAGGACGTCATCGAGGCCGAGGTCGAGGTCATTCGCCTGATGGGTGCCGAGTTCCGCTATGGCGTGGAAGTCGGTCGCGATGTGACGCTCGACGAGCTGCGCGAGCAGGGCTTTAAGGCCTTTTATGTTGCCATCGGCTGCCAGGGCGGCCGCCTTGCCGGCATTCCGGGCGAGGATGCCGAGGATGTGACCGTGGCCGTCGACTTCCTTCGCGAGGTTAACAGTGGCAAGATCGATTCCCTGTCCGGCCGCACCATTGTGGTGGGCGGCGGCAACGTGGCCATCGACGCTGCCCGCAACGCCTGCCGTCTGGGCTCCGAGCACGTTGAGATGTTCTGCCTGGAGAGCGAGGCCCAGATGCCCGCCAGCGAGGAGGAGCGTCGCGAGGCCGTTGAGGACGGCGCTCACATCAGCTGCGGCTGGGGCCCCAAGGAGATTCACCTGGACGAGGCCGGTCGCGTGTGCGGCATCACCTTCAAGCGCTGCACGCGTGTCTTTGACGACGAGGGCCGTTTTGCGCCCGAGTACGACGAGAACGATCTGCGCCGTGTCGATGCCGACCGCGTGGTCATGTCGATTGGCCAGTCCATTGTGTGGGGCGACCTGCTGGCTGGCTCCAAAGTGGAACTCGGCCGCGGCCAGGGCGCCCTTGCCGATCCCCAGACTTACCAGACCGCCGAACCCGACATCTTTGTGGGTGGTGACGTCTACACTGGCCCCAGCTTTGCCATCGACGCTATCGCCGCCGGTCACGAGGCCGCGGTGTCCATCCATCGCTTTGTGCAGCCGGGCTCCACGCTCACCATCGGCCGCAACCAGCGCCGCTACACCGCGCTCGACCGCGATGATGTCGTGATTGAGAGCTATGACAACGCGAGCCGCGAGGTTGCGCATGTGGACCGCGAACGCGAGAAGGCTGCGCCGTTTAGCGAGTACGTCGAGACCTTTACCGAGGAGCAGGTGCGCGCCGAGACCGCCCGCTGCCTGGGCTGCGGCGCCTCGATCGTCGACCCCAACAAGTGCATCGGCTGCGGCCTGTGCACCACCAAGTGCGCGTTCGACGCCATCCATCTGGATCGCGACCGTCCCGAGTGCTCCACGATGGTCAAATACGAACAAAAGCTCCCGAGCCTCGGCAAGTACGCTTTGAAGCGCGCCATCAAGATCAAATTTGGGAAGAAATAAAAGAACGTAACGAGCAAGCGAACGGCGCAGAAGGCGGTTGGACAGCGAGCGAGCCCCAGATGTGGCGAGGTGCCTTGAAAGAGGAGGGCATAGGGCTTTTGCCCATGACCGACGATTGAAAGGCAGATCGCCCGTCTGGGGTTCGCGCAGCGTCAAGCCGACCGCCGTTCGGTAGAACGGCGGAAGGAACTAATAGTGCACGAGCTCGGAATCGTCTATCACATCATTCGCGATGTTGAGAACGTGGCGCGCGCCAATGGCGTGAGTCGCGTCTCGAGCGTGACGTTGCTGCTGGGCGAGGTCTCGGGCGTCGTTCCCGACTTGCTGCTCGACGCTTGGCGCTGGGCAGCAGATAAAAAGCCTATCGCGCAGGGCGCGGAGCTTATCGTGGAGCCCGTCGAGGCCGTGACACATTGCGAGGCGTGCGGCTGCGACTACGCGACGGTCGAGCACGGCAAGACCTGTCCCCATTGCGGTAGCGGCGAGACCTATTTGCTGCAGGGCCAAGAGGTCATGATCAAACAGATCGAGACCCCCGACGAGGACCCGGCAGACGTTGCTCCTGACGGCCTCTCCGACGCCCCCGATGCCGTTGACGCCGCCAACCCTCTCCACATCACCTAGGATTCCCTATAAGTTGCGGTGAAATAGTTCCTAGATTCAGCCTTCTGGCTCTTAAACAAGAACTATTCCACCGCAACTATTTTGAGTGGTTTCATAGACCATAAGTCACGAAAATAGTCAAGCCATGTCTGTTTAAACAAAATAGCGGCAGTACAAGCGCATTCGCGCTTGCCTAAAATCAATATTAATGAACAGCCTGCTTGTATCTGTAAAATGCATGGCTTGATGAGCGACGCCTTGTCGTGTAATGAGTCAAAAAGCAGTAACGTAATCAACTTGTAACAAACCTAGACGTTTAAACAAATAATCCAACCTTTTGCGGATTTAGCTATAATTCCACAAACCAAACAGCTATACTCCTTTCATGTCGTGTAGGAAATACGTAGACAAAAAGGAGGTTATGTGATGGTAAGTATTGTTCTTGCTAGCCACGGGGACTTGGCAGCTGGAATCAAGCAGACGGGCTCGATGGTCTTTGGCGATCAGCCGTCTGTTGCCGTGGTCTCGCTCGAGCCGAGCATGGGCCCCGACGACTTCCGTGCCAAGGTCGAGGAAGCAGTCGCTTCCTTCGAGGACCAGGAGCAGGTGCTCTTCCTCGTTGATCTGTGGGGCGGCACGCCGTTCAACCAGATCAGCGGGCTCATCGAGGGCCACGATTCCTGGGCTATCGTCACCGGTGTCAACCTGCCTATGCTCATCGAGGCATATTCGCAGCGCTTTGACGCAAAGAACACTGCACATGCGATCGCAAAACATCTCGTGACTGAGGCTAAGGCTGGCGTGCGCGTCAAGCCCGAGTCTCTGGAGCCCGAGGAGAAGAAGCCGGCTGCGGCCGCTGCTGCTCCTGCAGGCGCCATCCCTCCGGGAACGGTCATCGGCGATGGGCACATCAAGATCGCCCACGTCCGTATCGACACCCGTCTGCTTCATGGCCAGGTGGCCACCACGTGGACCAAGCAGATCAACCCCAACCGCATCATCGTGGTTTCCGACGGCGTTGCTCACGACGAGCTCCGTAAGACCATGATCGAGCAGGCTGCCCCTCCGGGAGTCCATGCCAACGTCGTGCCCATCAAGAAGATGGCCGAGGTCGTCAAGGACACGCGCTTTGGTGACACCAAGGCCATGCTGCTCTTCGAGAACCCGCAGGATCTGCTCAAGGCCATCGAGGCCGGCGTCGACATCAAGGAAGTCAACATCGGTTCCATGGCTCACTCCAAGGGCAAGGTCGTCGTCACCAACGCCGTCGCTATGGGCGATGACGACGTCAAGACTCTCGAGGCCCTCAAGGCCAAGGGCGTCAAGTTCGAGGTCCGCAAGGTTCCTTCGGATTCCTCCGAGGATCTCGACGCCATGTTGAAGAAAGCTAAGGCCGAACTGGCCGCTCAAGCATAGTAAAGGAGGGTCCGATACATGTCTGCAATCACTATTCTGCTTGTTGCGATTGTCGCGTTGCTTGCCGGTATGGAAGGCATTCTGGATGAGTTCCAGTTCCATCAGCCGCTCGTGGCATGCACGCTTATCGGTCTCGTAACCGGTCACCTTCAGGAGGGCATCCTCCTGGGCGGTTCGCTCCAGATGATGGCCCTTGGCTGGGCTAACGTCGGCGCCGCTGTCGCGCCTGACGCCGCTCTGGCCTCGGTCGCTTCTTCGATCATCATGGTGCTCGCCCTCAACGGTGGCGCCACCGATTCGGCCAAGGCCGTTACCGCCGCCATCGCCGTCGCCGTCCCGCTGTCGGTCGCTGGTCTGTTCCTGACCATGATCTGCCGTACCCTGGCCACCGCTATCGCTCACGCCATGGACGGTTGCGCCGAGAAGGGTGACTTCTCCGGCATCGAGCGCTGGCAGTACGCTGCCATCCTCATGCAGGGCCTTCGTATCGCCATCCCGGCAGTACTTCTGTGCATCATCCCGGCCGAGGCCGTTACCAACGCGCTTAACGCTATGCCCGACTGGCTGTCCGGCGGCATGGCTGTCGGCGGCGGCATGGTCGCTTCCGTCGGTTACGCCATGGTCATCAACATGATGGCCACCAAGGAGACCTGGCCGTTCTTCATCCTCGGCTTTGTCCTTGCTGCCATCCCTCAGCTCACGCTGATCGCCCTTGGCCTCATCGGCATCTCCCTTGCCCTCATCTACCTTGGCCTTAAGGATCTGGCCAAGCAGGGTGGCGGCATGGGCGGCGGCTCCGGTGACCCGCTCGGCGACATTCTGAACGATTACGAGTAGGAGGGGAGTGATACATATGGCAGAGAACAAGATTCAGCTCACCAAGGCTGACCGCAAGAAGGTTTGCTTCCGTCATCAGTTCCTTCAGGGCTCGTGGAACTACGAGCGTATGCAGAACGGCGGCTGGTGCTTCGCAATGATCCCTGCGATCAAGAAGCTCTACACCAGCAAGGATGACCAGATTGCCGCTCTTAAGCGCCACCTGGAGTTCTATAACACCCACCCCTATGTTTCCGCCCCCGTCATTGGCGTCACCCTCGCTCTCGAGGAGGAGCGCGCCAACGGTGCTCCGATTGACGACGTCGCCATTCAGGGCGTCAAGGTCGGTATGATGGGCCCGCTCGCCGGCGTCGGCGACCCCGCCTTCTGGTTCACCCTTCGCCCGATTCTGGGCGCTCTGGGCGCTTCCCTGGCCCTGTCCGGCAGCATCGCCGGTCCGTTGCTGTTCTTCTTCGCGTGGAACATCATCCGTTACGCTTTCCTGTGGTACACGCAGGAGTTTGGCTACAAGGTCGGCTCCTCCATCGCCAAGGACCTCTCCGGTGGTCTGATGGGCAAGGTCACCGAGGGCGCTTCCATCCTGGGTATGTTCATCATCGGCGCCCTGGTCGAGCGCTGGGTGTCCATCTCCTTCACCCCGGTCGTCTCCAAGGTCACGCAGTCCGCTGGCGCCTTTATCGACTGGGCTAACCTGCCCTCCGGTGCTGAGGGCGTCAAGGAAGCGCTGACGATGTACAACTCCGTCGGTGCTACCGCCCTTGATCCGGTTAAGGTCACCACGCTTCAGGCTAACCTCGATCAGCTCATCCCCGGCCTTGCCGCCGTGTGCCTGACCCTGCTGGTCTGCAAGCTCCTCAAGAAGAAGGTCAGCCCGATCGTCATCATCCTGGCTCTCTTCGCCATCGGCATCATCGGTCGCGTCTGCGGCTTCATGTAAGCACGTTTCGGCTTAAGACCGAGAATTGCTAGGCAAGGGCTTTTGAGCCATTGAAACGGACCGCACCCGGTGGGTACACTGGATGCGGTCCGATTGTTTTATTTGGAGGGCGAGGTGCGCATGGCGCAATCTCAGAACAGCACGGTCGATCTGGCAACGCCGGCAACCTGTCTGATGGGGCTTACCAGCCACGGTAACGTGATGGTGGGCAATAAGGCGTTTGAGTACTATAACGAGCGCAATCCCGAGGATTATATTCAAATCCCGTGGGACGAGGTCGACTATATTGCCGCCGAGGTTTTGCGCGGCACCAAGAAGATTACGCGTTTTGCCATCTTTACCAAGGATACCGGTCACTTTACGTTTTCGACGCGCGATGACAAAGAGACGTTGCGTGCGGTTCGCAAGTACGTCGACGAGGACAAGCTCGTGCGTTCGCCCGACTTTATTGATGTGACGGCCAAGGGCGCCAAGAGCATCCCCTCCGTCATCAAAAACCTCTTCCACAAAGGCAACTAGTCATTAAAGAGCGCCCCCCAAAGTGGGACGCAGTTTCCCATGGGGCTCGATTGGGAAAGTGCATCCCAGTTCGAGCGCCGATTCCGGGATGTAGTTTCCGGAACGGGGTCGTTTGGGAAACCGTGTCCCGTTTCGAGCCGAAATTCTGGGACACAGTTTCCAGCGAGGTCCCATTGGGAAAGTTTGACCCAGAATTTGCCTGGATAGTGGGACACACTTTCCGGAGGGCTGTTCCACCGCAACTTCGAAGAGTGGCTATACGCTGTATTACAACGGCGTAAATCTGCTACACTAATACAACATGCCTCCGTAGCTCAGGGGATAGAGCACCGCTCTCCTAAAGCGGGTGTCGACGGTTCGAATCCGCCCGGGGGCACCAGAAG
>CABVDJ010000015.1 GCA_902497025.1 uncultured Collinsella sp.
CCGCGTCAAGTTTTCCGAGCTTGTCGAGGCCGAGGTTGCCGCCCGTCCCAATATCGAGGTCGCGCACGGCGAGGTCACGCAGATTCCCGAGGGACACGTGGTCATTGCCGCGGGCCCGCTGTGTTCACCGGCGCTGAGCGAAGAGGTCATGAAGCTCGTCGGTGGCGACGCCCTTGCGTTCTTCGATGCCGCGGCGCCGATCGTCGATGCCTCCACGCTCGATATGGACGTGCTGTTTTCGCAGTCGCGCTACGAGGAGCAGGGGAGCGGCGACTATCTCAACGCTCCGCTCAACAAGGAGGAGTACGAGGCCTTTATCGAGGCACTTACCACGGCCGACCGCGTGGTGCTCAAAGACTTTGAGGGCGGCGATCTGTTCCAGGCCTGCCAACCTGCCGAGGAAGTTGCGCGTACCGGCAAGGACGCCATTCGCTTTGGCGCCATGAAGCCCGTCGGCCTCACCGACCCGCGTACCGGACGTCGCCCCTGGGCGGCGATTCAGCTGCGTGCCGAGAACAAGGAGAAGACCGCCTATAACCTGGTGGGCTTCCAGACCAACCTGACCTTTGGCGAGCAGAAGCGCGTCTTCCATATGGTGCCGGGCCTGGAGAACGCTGAGTTCTTCCGCTACGGTGTCATGCACCGCAATACCTTTGTCGACGCCCCGCACGTGCTCGATGGCACCTTTGCCGTGCCCGGTACCGGCGTGCGCCTGGCCGGTCAGATCACCGGCACCGAGGGGTACATGGAAGCCGTGGCGACCGGTCTGCTCGCGGCGCTCAACACCTATGCCGAGGCTATCGGTGTCGCGGGCGTCGAGTTGCCGCGCGTGGGCGCCCTGGGTGCGCTCGTGGGCTATGCGACCGATCCTGCCACCGTGGGCTATCAGCCTATGCATGTCAACTTTGGCCTGGTGCCGCCACTCGAGGATGGTAAGCGCCGCAGCAAGCGCGACCGCTACCAGGCCTATGCGGACCGTGCGCTCGAGGCCCTTGATGCCTATCTGGCCACTCGTCCTGATCTGTTTGGAGGCGACCGGTCATAGCCTTTGACCTGTACGACACCGTCGACTCGTTTATCGCCTATATCTCACGTGTCGAGGGACTTTCTCCCAACACGGTGACGGCCTACGGCTCGAGGCTGGAGCGCTTTGCTGCCTGGTGCGAGCGCGAGGATATCGATGCTTTCGCTGCCGACGTGCGCACCATTCGCCGCTATCTTGCCGAGCTTTCGCGTGGGCAGGTGGCTCCCCGAACGCTTGCGGCGCATCTGTCGGCTATCCGATCGCTCTATCGATGGATGGCTGCCGAGGGGGTCGTGGAGGGCGATGTGGTCTCGGCAATTTCCTCGCCCAAGCTCCCGCGCGATCTACCCGGTGTGCTGACGACCCAACAGGTGGAGGCGCTGCTCAAGACGCCTGATACCTCAACACCCGCGGGACTGCGCGATGCGGCGATGCTCGAGCTGCTCTATGCCTCGGGCGCCCGTATCTCTGAGCTCGCAGCACTCAATGTGGAGTCCATTGCGTGGTCCGAACGCACGCTGCGCCTGTGGGGCAAGGGGAGCAAAGAACGTATCGTCCCTCTGTATCGTCGTGCGCTCGAGGCGACGCGTCTCTATATTGAGGAGGGGAGGCCGGAGTTGCTCGCTCAGGCAAAGCGTCGTGACCCCGCTACCGGGCCGCATCCGCTGCTTATATCGGCGCGCGGTAATCGCATGAGTGCCGCCATGCTCAGGCGGCGGTTTCATATGCTGGCGACGCTCGCCGGCATTCCGGCCGACATCGCCCCGCATGCGATGCGCCATACCTTTGCGACCGACTTGCTCGAGGGCGGCGCGGACCTGCGCTCGGTTCAAGAGCTGCTAGGTCATGCGAGCCTGTCCACGACGCAGATCTACACGCATCTCACACCCGATCGGCTTAAGCGGGCTGTGGCTCAAGCCCATCCCCGCGGCGAATAGTGGCTGGGACGTCCCGCGCCGCGCTCAGGTGTGTGGTTTTGATTGCGGGTTGGCAGGAAGATGCATTCCTGCTATCATTCATCGGGTTGCTTCACGGCAACAGGTTTTTATCACGCACGCGCGGCTACTTCATACCGTGGTGCCCGGGCTTTGGTAGCACATGTCCGGGTTGGTTTTGGAGGATGACCCCGCGCGGAGGCAAACCACAGGAGGTTTAACATGGCTACCAAGATTAATATCCGCACCCTGCTCGAGGCCGGCTGCCACTTCGGTCACCAGACCCGTCGCTGGAACCCCAAGATGAAGCCGTTCATCTTCGGTGAGCGCAACGGCATCTACATCCTCGACCTCAAGCAGACCATCCTCGACGCCGACCAGGCCTACACCTTCGTCAAGAACGTCGCCAAGGGCGGCAACGTGCTGTTCGTCGGCACCAAGAAGCAGGCTCAGGAGGCCGTCAAGAACGCTGCTGAGCGCGCCAACATGCCTTACATCAACCAGCGTTGGCTCGGCGGCATGCTGACCAACTTCGTCACCATCCGCTCCCGCATCAACCGCATGGAGGAGCTCGAGGCCATGGTCGAGGACGGCCGCATGGCAGTGCTCCCCAAGAAGGAGCAGGCTGTTCTCGGCAAGGAGCTCACCAAGCTCCAGACCAACCTCGGTGGTGCCCGCGACATGAAGGGTCTGCCCCAGGCTCTCTTCGTCATCGACACCAAGCGCGAGGAGAACGCCATCAAGGAGGCTCAGCGCCTGAACATCCCCGTCGTCGCTCTGATCGACACCAACTCCGATCCCGACGAGGTCGAGTACGGCATCCCCTGCAACGATGACGCTATCTCTGCTGTCACCCTTATGTGCGAGCTCATGGCTGACGCCTGCCTCGCTGGCTCCGGCAAGGAGCAGGTCTCCGAGGCCGAGATGGCCGCTGAGCCCAAGGCCGAGTAAATCAGTCTTAGTTAATTCTTTTTCATCTCTTTGAAAGGAACCACAATGGCCCAGATTACCGCCGCTATGGTCAAGCAGCTCCGCGAGATGACCGACTCCCCGATGATGGAGTGCAAGAAGGCTCTCGTCGAGGCTGACGGCGACATGGACGCCGCTGTCGACGTTCTGCGTAAGAACGGCCTTGCCAAGGCTGCCAAGAAGGCTGGCCGTGAGACCAACGAGGGCGCTGTCGCCGCGTTCGTCTCCGAGGATGGCAAGACCGGCGCTCTGCTCGAGCTCTCCTGCGAGACCGACTTCGTTGGCTCCAACGCCAAGTTCACTGGCTTTGCTTCCAAGGTCGCTGAGGTTGTCGCTACCACCGAGCCTGCTGACGTCGACGCTCTGCTCGAGAAGCCGATGGGCGAGGAGACCGTTTCCTCCGAGCTCACCGAGATGATTCACATCATGGGCGAGAACATGAAGATCTCCCGCTTCGCTGCCCGCAAGGCCGAGAACGGCGCGCTCGCTTCTTACATCCACATGGGTGGTAAGATCGGCGTCCTCGTCGAGTTTGCTTTCGAGAAGGCCGAGACCGCTCAGGCTGAGTCCTTCAAGGCCTTCGCTCACGACGTTGCCCTTCAGGTTGCCGCCGTCGCACCGATCTGCGCCACCCGCGATCAGGTTCCGGCCGAGACCGTCGAGCACGAGAAGCAGATCTACATGGCCCAGGCTGCCGAGTCCGGCAAGCCCGAGGCTATCCAGGAGAAGATGGCTGTCGGCCGTCTGGAGAAGTTCTACAAGCAGTCCGTGCTCACCGAGCAGGAGTTCATCAAGGACAGCTCCCTCACCATCAAGAAGTACGCTGAGCAGGTCTCCAAGGAGCTCGGCGACACCATTACCGTCGTTGCCTTTGACCGTCTGGTCCGTGGCGAGTAAATAAGCTCTTGTAGCTGGTAATGAGCAGGCTGTGGGTTTTACTCACAGCCTGCTTTTTCATGGCTCTTATCAGAGCCTTTGATATCATATTGAGAGTCTAATTAAAGGAGGATCGCTTTGTCCGACATCCGATATAAACGCGTGCTTCTTAAGCTTTCCGGCGAAGCACTGATGGGCGACGGCCAATATGGCATCGACCCCAAGGTTACCGACCATCTTGCCAAGCAGGTCAAGGAGCTGCTCGCCGTTGGCCATGAGGTCGGCGTCGTTGTCGGCGGCGGCAATATTTTCCGTGGCATGGCCGGCGCTGCCGGTGGCATGGAGCGTGCTCAGGCCGACTACATGGGCATGCTGGCAACCGTTATGAACGCGCTTGCTCTGCAGGATGCCTTCGAGCATAACGATGTTCCCTGCCGCGTGATGAGCGCTATCCAGATGAACGAGATCTGCGAGCCCTATATTCGCCGTCGCGCCATCAACCACCTGTCCAAGGGCAATGTCGTTATCTTCGCCGCCGGTTCGGGCAATCCGTACTTTACGACTGACACCGCCGCGGCCCTTCGTGCCTGCGAGATCGGTGCGGAGATTCTGATTAAGGCCACCAAGGTCGACGGTATCTACGACAAGGATCCCGTCAAGTGCGCCGATGCCGTCCGCTTTGACAAGATTACCTATCACGAGGTTCTCGTCCGCGGTCTGCAGGTTATGGATTCCACGGCTACGGCACTGTGCCAGGATAACCGTATGCCGATTTTGGTCCTCAACATCGATGGCGAGGACACCGTCAAGCGCGCGCTTTCGGGTGAGCCCGTCGGCACGCTCGTCTATCAGGAGGATTAAGCATGGCAGAGAACATCACCGCCCATATGGACAAGTCGCTCGAGTCCCTCAAGCATAACTTCTCCAAGGTTCGTACCGGCCGCGCCAATGCCAACATTCTGTCCGACATCACCGTCGATTATTACGGTGTTCCCACGCCGGTCACGCAGGTTGCCGCCGTCAAGACCCCCGAGGCCCACATGCTGCTCATCGAGCCGTGGGACAAGGCGCTCATCAATGCTATCGTCAAGGCCATCGGCGCTTCCGATCTGGGTATTACCCCCAACTCCGATGGCACCGTCGTTCGTCTTCCGTTCCCGGCTCCCACTGAGGAGCGCCGTCGCGAGCTCGTCAAGGAGTGCCGCGAGTACGCCGAGCAGGCCAAGGTGTCTATCCGTAACATCCGTCGCGACTTTAACAACAAGCTCGAGCGCGATGAGGAGCTCACCGAGGACGATGTCCGTCGCGAGCAGGCCAAGGTCCAGAAGCACACCGATGAGTATGTCGCCAAGGTCGAGGAGCTTCTGAAGGAAAAAGAAGCCGAGGTCATGGAGATCTAAGGTGCAATACGACGAGCATAAACTGGTCGAGTACTTTGCCGACGCCCCTGCGGGCGTCGGTTTTTCCGACCTTGACCTCAATAACATTCCGCACCATATCTCGTGCATCATGGACGGCAACGGTCGTTGGGCCACGTCGCGCGGTCTTGCGCGCACTGAGGGCCACAAGGCGGGTATCGTCTCCCTTCGCGAGATCATTACCGCCTGCGTGCGCCTGGGCGTCGACGTGCTTTCTGCCTATGCGTTTTCTACCGAAAACTGGAACCGTCCGCAGCATGAGGTAAACGTCTTGATGCATCTGTTTGCCAAGACTTTCATCGACGAGCTGCCGCTTCTGAAGCGCGAAAACGTGCGTGTTGTCTTTTTGGGTGACATTTCCGCGCTGCCCAAGAAGACCCGCGACGTTTTTGAACGCGGTCTTGCCGAGTGCGCCGATCACACCGGTATGACGCTGGCGCTTGCCGTCAACTACGGCGCGCGTGCCGAGATTACCCGCGCTGTCCGTCAGATTGCACTCGACGCTGCCGCCGGTAAGATCGATCCTGCCGCAATTGATGACGACATGGTGGCTTCCCATCTCTATACCGCCGGCCTTCCCGATCCTGAGCTTGTGATTCGCACCTCTGGTGAGCTGCGCCTTTCGAACTATCTGCTGTGGCAGGTGGCTTATTCCGAATTCTACGTCACCGATACCTATTGGCCTGACTTTGATCGTTGGGGCCTTGTCGACGCCATTTTGGCCTATCAGGGCCGTGACCGTAGGTTTGGTGGACTGAGCAAGACCGAGGAGGCTTAATCGTGTCCGATCGTCCCAAGGCATCTGCTCCCAAGACGCCTGCGCGCAAAGCTGCCGCTGCGGGAGCGCCTGCAGCGAAGAGCGGCACCGGTTCGTGGCTGGCGGGCTTTATTACCCGTGCCGCCGCCGGTATCGTCTACGCCGTTGTCTTTATCCTGTGCCTGGTTTTGGGTATCGTGCCCACGGCCATCTTTGTTTCTGTCATGAGCGGTCTGTGCTGCTATGAGTTTTTCCGTATGACAAGGCTTGATGGCAAGATGGCTAACGAGCGCATGGGTATCGCTGCCGCCGTACTCTTTCCGCTGTCGGCGTTGGGCGATTCGATGTTGCTGAATGCCCTGCTTTTTGCCCTGATGCTCGCTGTGGGCATTTGGTATGTCTGGTCGCCGCGTACCCGCATATCCGATGTGGCAGTGACGCTCATGGGTCCCATCTACACTGGCTTTATGCTGTCGGCTATCGTGCTGCTGCGCGATGCCGTGCCCGGTTTTGCCGGTGCCCTGCTTTCAGTGGGCGTTTGCGCGTCCCTTTGGGTCTCCGATTCGTTTGCCTACATCGTGGGTAGCCGTATCGGCAAGCACAAGATGGTTCCCAAGATCTCTCCCAAAAAGAGCTGGGAGGGGTTTGCCGGCGGCATCCTGGGCTCGGTTTTGATTTGGCTTATCCTGTGGGCGACGCACTTCTACAAGCTCAGCCTGCCCTATGCGCTGCTGTGCGGCGTGGTCGTGTCCATTCTGGGCGTTATCGGCGACCTTATCGAGTCGCGCATCAAGCGCGGTGTGGGCGTCAAGGATTCCGGCAACCTTATCCCGGGCCACGGCGGAATGCTCGATCGTAGCGATTCGCTTATCTTCGGCTGCATTACCGCACAGCTGTTGCTGATGATCGGAGGCGTGCTGTAATGTCCTTCCAGACGACGTATGGCCCCGATGGACGCCTTCGCGTTGCCATCCTGGGTTGTACGGGCTCTATCGGCACCCAGGCGCTCGATGTGTGCCGCCAGCATGCCGATCGCCTGCAGGTGACGGCGCTGTCCGTTAACTCCAGTACCTCCGAGCTCGTTGCCGCTGCCCGCGAGTTCTCGGTTCCGGCGGTTGCCGTGGCCGCTGTCGATCATGGCGATGACGCCGTGCTGCAGGAGTTGCCCGAGGGAACGAAGCTCGGCGTTGGCGCGCAGGCGGTTTGCGAGCTCGCGCGTCGCGACGATGTCGACTGCGTGCTTGTCGCTATTGTGGGCGCCGCCGGTCTCGAGGCGAGCCATGCGGCCTTGACCTCGAATAAGCGCCTTGCCCTTGCCAACAAGGAGTCCCTCGTCGTCGGTGGCGACTTGCTTATGCCGTTGGCGCAACCGGGCCAGCTTATTCCAGTCGACTCTGAGCACTCCGCCATTTACCAGTGCTATCTGGGGGAGAACCCGCGCGAGGCTCATTGTATTTGGCTCACCTGCTCGGGCGGTCCGTTCTTTGGCCGCACGCGAGACGAGCTCGATCGCGTGACGCGTGCCGATGCCCTCGCGCATCCCACGTGGGCCATGGGTGCCAAGATCACCATTGACTCCGCCACCCTCATGAACAAGGGCCTGGAGCGCATTGAGGCCATGCATCTGTTTAACTGCGACCTCGATTTCATTAACGTGGTCGTGCAGCGTCAGTCCAAGATTCACTCTATGGTTGAGTTCGCCGACGGCTCCGTGATGGCGCATCTCGGTGCATCCGACATGCGTATTCCCATCCAGTTCGCGTTCTCGTATCCCGAGCGTTGGGATACCCCGGCGCCTCGTATCGATTTCCGCGAGCTGGGGCAGCTCACGTTTGATGCTGCCGACATGGATACCTTCCGCTGTCTGGCACTGGCCGAGCGCGCCGGCAAGACGGGTGGCACCATGCCGTGCGTGCTCAATGCCGCCAACGAGGTCGCCGTCGATGCCTTCCTGCACGATGGCTGCAGCTTTACCGATATCGATCGCATTGTGGAATCCTGCATGGACGCCCACGATATGCAGGCGGTCGATTCGTTTGAGCAGCTTCGCGACATCGATGCGTGGGCGCGTGAAAAGGCTGCGCAGGTGCTCGCCGCAACCCGTTCCTAACCCATAAGGATTGCTTTTTCGTTTTATGGATATTGTTCTGAGCGTTCTCTCATCGGTCTTTTGGGGCCTGCTGATGCTTTCCGTCCTCGTGTTTTTGCACGAGGGCGGCCACTTTTTGGCGGCGCGTGCCTGCGGCGTCCGTGTGACCGAGTTCTTTTTGGGTCTGCCGTGCCGCTTTGACATCCATTACACGTCGCGTCGCATTGGAACCAAGTTTGGCGTGACCCCGCTGCTGCTGGGTGGCTACGCTGCCATCTGCGGTATGGATCCGACCGATGTCTCGTGCGCCGATCGCGTGCTCGCGGCTATCTATCGTCATGGTCGCGTGACCGTGGCCGACCTTGCTGTCGAGCTCGAGCTTTCCGAGGAGGATGTGCTCGAGGCTTGTGCCCTTTTGCTGGGCTGGGGCTCCATCGCTCCCTGGTATGAGGAAGGGGAGAAGCCCTCGCCGAGCTACTATCCCACCAAGTATCAGACGCTGCCGCGAGACGCGGCGGGTTACACCACCTTTGACGGCCGCCGTTTCGATCGCGAACATTCAACTGCCGAGGGCGATGTATGGGAACTGCCGTGCGACGAGGCCGAATTCCTTGCGCGCGAGCGCTCGCACACCTATTTGGGCCAGGGCTTTGTCAAGCGTGCCTTTATGCTGCTTGCGGGCATTATCGTCAATATCTTGACGGGTTTTTTGCTCCTTATGAGCATCTATTCCATTGCGGGTGTCACCGTGCCGATGGATACCAACGTGATCGGTCAGGTTGACGAGGGGTCTATTGCCGCCAAGGCGGGTATCGAGGCCGGTGATGCGATCCTTTCGGTTGACGGTGTCTCATGTTCTACTTGGATGGATGTCTACGATGCCATCGGCAAGGCCGCCGGTAAGGACGATATCGCCATCGAGTACGAGCGTGACGGCAAGCAGCATTCGACCACGGTTGCGCTCAAAGAGGACGAGCGCCTAGGTGTGTATGCCTCTACGCAGGTGGTCCGTATAGACCCGATCACCTCGGCGCGTCTGTCATTCTCCTATGTTGTACAGACGGCGGATGGCGTGATGCGCCTACTCCAGCCGCAGCATACGATGGAGATTCTCGATCAGTCTTCTTCGATCGTGGGTATTAGCGTTATGTCCTCACAGGCTGCTGCTGCCGGCCCTGCCACGTTCCTTTCGTTTGCCGCCCTCATTTCATTCTCGCTTGGCTTTGTGAACCTGCTGCCCATCCCGCCACTCGATGGCGGCAAGCTAGTCATCGAGATCATTCAGAAGATTGCGGGCCGCGAGCTTCCGCTCAAGGTCCAGACGATTGTGAGCTATGTGGGCATCGCGCTCTTTGCGCTGCTGTTTGTCTATATGCTTCGTTCCGACATCCTTCGATTTATTCTGTAGGGGAGTGTTTGGATTGTCTTTATCCCATCCTTTGCCTCGCGAGCTGACGCGCCCCGTGCATGTGGGCGGCGTGCAGATCGGTGGCGGCGCGCCGGTGGTGGTCCAATCTATGACCTGCACCGATACCGCTGATGCCCAGGCAACGCTTGCGCAAGTGTGCGCGTTGGCGCAGGCTGGCTGCGATATCGTGCGCGTGAGCGTGCCCTCCGAGGCCGCGCTTGAGGGCTTCCGCACCATCTGTGCCGAGTCTCCGGTGCCGATTGTCGCCGATATCCACTTTAACCATAAGCTCGCCATTGGTGCCGTTGAGGCCGGTGCCGCCAAGCTGCGCATCAATCCCGGCAATATCGGCGATTGGGCCAAGGTTGACGCGGTGATCGATGCTGCGGGTGCCGCGGGCTGTGCGATTCGCATTGGCGTGAACGCGGGCTCGCTTGAGCAAGATATTGCCGAGCGCGACGACCTCACGCAGCCCGAAAAGCTCGTGATGTCGAGCGAGCGCTTCGTCAAGCACTTTGAGGATCGTGGCTTTACGAATATTGTGCTTTCGGCCAAGGCCCATAGCGTGCAAACGACGCTCGATACCTATCGAGCCCTGTCACGTGAGATTCCCCACGTTCCGCTTCACCTGGGCGTGACGGAGGCGGGGACCAAGCTTCAGGGCACCATCAAGAGCTCTGTAGGCTTGGGTATCTTGCTTTCCGAAGGCATTGGCGACACCATGCGTGTGTCGCTCACAGCCAATCCGGTTGAGGAGCCGCCGGTCGCCTGGGGAATTCTACAGTCGCTGGGCCTGCGTCGCCGTGGTCCCGAGATTGTCTCGTGCCCCACGTGCGCCCGCTGCCAGGTTAACCTCATTCCCATCGCCGAGGAGGTCACCGAGCGGCTTAAGAACTATTCCGCGCCGCTTTCGATTGCCGTCATGGGATGTGCCGTTAATGGCCCCGGTGAGGCTTCTGATGCCGACCTGGGCGTTGCTTGCGGACGTGGTCAGGCCTTGCTCTTTTCGCATGGCCAGATCATTGGTAAAGTAGCTGAGGACCAAATTGTCGACGCGCTTATGGCAGAGGTCGACAAGCTTATTGAGGAGAAATAAATGACCCGAGCAATGTATATGTCTAAGCTCTATGCGCCGACGCTTAAAGAGGATCCGGCGGACGCTGAGCTCGCCAGCCACCGCCTGCTGCTCCGTGCCGGCATGATCCGCAAGGAGGCCGCCGGTCTGTATTCCTACCTGCCGCTCGCATGGCGCTCGATTCGCAAGATTGAGAACATCGTGCGCGACGAGATGGACACCGCCGGCGCCCAGGAGCTTATGATGCCTATCATGGTCGATGCCGAGTTGTGGCGTGAGTCCGGCCGTATCGATGCCTATGGCAAGGAGCTTGTGCGCTTTGACGACCGTCATGGTCGCGAGTTCGTGCTGGGCCCCACCCACGAGGAGACCGTCACGGCCCTGGTGCGCAATGAGCTGCGCTCCTATAAGCAGCTGCCCGTCAACCTCTACCATATCCAGGATAAGTTCCGCGACGAGTTCCGCCCCCGCTTTGGTCTGATGCGCGGTCGCGAGTTCATCATGAAGGATGCCTACAGCTTCTCCGCCACGCAGGAGAGCCTGCAGGAGGAGTACGACAAGATGAAGCAGGCCTACGCCAACATCTGCGAGCGCTGCTACATCAAGGCTCTACCCGTTGTCGCCGACTCCGGCGAGATCGGCGGCGACACCTCCGTCGAGTACATGGCTCTGGCTGACGCCGGCGAGGCCTCGCTCGTCTACTGCGACGATTGCGGCTTTGCTGCCGATGACGAGGCTGCAAGCACCAAGGTCGTTGTGACCGAGGGCCCCGGCGACGGCACGCTCACCAAGGTCGAGACTCCGGGTATGGGTACCATTGAGGCCGTCGCCAAGTTTTTCGGTTTCCCCGAGAACGGTACGCGCAAGTCGCTGGCGTTGATCGACGCCGAGGGCAAGCCGGTCGTGGCCATTGTCCCGGGCGACCACGAGCTCAATGACTGCAAGGCCGAGCATGTCTTTGGCAAGGGCTATCGTATGATGACCGACGAGGAGCTTCAGGCGAACGGTCTGCACAAGGGCTTTATCGGTTCGGTCAACCTGCCCGAGGGCATTCGCCTGGTGTGCGACGAGAGCCTGCGCGAGTCCAAGCAGTGGACCTGCGGTGCCAACGAGGTCGATTATCACTTTACCGGTGCCTGCCCCGAGCGCGACTTTACCGTCGACGAGTGGGCCGACCTGGTAACCGTCGTTGCCGGCGATCCCTGCCCGCACTGCGGCAAGCCGCTCTCTGCTGCTCGCGGCATCGAGGTCTCGCAGGTCTTCCAGCTGGGTACCAAGTATTCCGAGGCCATGGGCGCCACCTTTATGGACGAGGACGGCAAGGAGAAGCCGCTTATCATGGGTTGCTACGGCGTGGGCGTGTCCCGCTCGCTTGCTGCCGTCGTGGAGCAGCACAACGACGAGCACGGTATCGTCTGGCCGGTTTCCGTTGCCCCGTACGAGGTCGCTGTGATTCCGCTCGATCCCAAGAAGGAGGAGTGCGCAACCGTCTGCGACCAAATCGTCGAGGGCTTGTGCGCCGAGGGTATCGAGGTCGTCGTCGACGACCGTGACGAGCGTCCCGGCTTTAAGTTTGCCGATAACGACCTTATGGGATTCCCGTATCAGGTGGTGCTTGGCAAGCGTGGCCTTAAGAATGGCACCGTTGAGCTCAAGGACCGTGCCACGGGCGAGCGCGAGGACGTGGCGATTGACGAGGTCGTCGCCAAGGTTGCCGAGCTTGTTAAGGCGGCCCGCCGTTAATCGACGTTTCTGCTATTAGATGTAATTGCGGGACTGCTCCGTATCTCTCTTAGGAAGAGATGCGGAGCAGTCTATTTTGTTGCGCGAATAAGCTCGACGGGTAAAGGAAAACCCCACAGCCCATATGAGCTGCGGGGTTTTCCTTTGTGCCTCCGATGCGAAATGAATCGCTCAGATTTTACTGATAATCGACGACGTCGATCCAGTTCTTCAGGAACTCATCGTTCACGTTGCGCTTACGAGCGAGCTCGGAAGCGGCGACGATGCTCATCCACTGACGCACGACCTGCATGGGCATGTCGGCGCGGTCGCAGTAGAGCTCCAGGTAGGCCTCGGCCTGGTCCTTGCTGTTGAGGGCGAAGAGCAGGTAGGTGGTGGCAACGTCGGCAGCAGGGGAGCCCTGGGTGGCGTGTGCCCAGTCGCACACATAGAGCTGGCCGTCGTCGCCGACGATGACGTTGGAGGGGTTGAAGTCGCCGTGGCAGACCTTGAACTCCTTGGTCATGCCGTCCAGACGCTCCTGAAGGTTGTAGCGCGTGGTGGCATTGAGCTGATCAAGGCTGTCGATCATGCGGGCGAACTTGTCGCGCTGACGGTTGAGCAGCGGGGAGGTGTAGCCGTGGATCTCGATCTGGAGGTCGACGAACATCTCGAGGTACTCACCAAAGCGCTGGGGCTCGGCAGTCATCTTCTCGGCAAGGGTGGTGCCCGGAACCTTCTCGGTCACGAGCGCCCAGCCGTTGGCGTTCTCGAGCTGGGAAACCTCGAGAGCCTTGGGGCTGCGGATGCCGCACTCATTGATGCGGGCAAGATTCAAAGCCTCGTTGAACACGTCGGAGACAGGCTTGGTCTCGTTAAAGACCTTGACGATCTTGTCGCCCAGGTCGTAAACGACCTTGTTGCCACGGCGGACGAGCTCGGTCTTGGAATCGGGTAGCAGCATGGTTGCATCCTTTCAACGATGCGATAGAAGCGACGGCGGGGGTGTGTGAAACACCCGTGCACCCCCGCCGCAAAAAACCGTGCTAAAAACTAGCAGACGGCGTAGTCCTGGGGCTCGCGGCCGTAGTAGGCGTCCAGGTAGAGCTCCTTGATCTCACTCATGAGCGGGTAGCGCGGGTTAGCGCCGGTGCACTGGTCGTTGAATGCCTGCTCGGTCATCTCGTCGAGGGTGTCGAGGAAGTACTGCTCGTCAACACCGTAGTCGGCGATGGTCTTCTTGACACCGATGAAGTCCTTGAGCTCCTCGAGCTTCGTGATGAAGTTCTCGAAGACCTCCTTGTCGTCCTTGCCCTCGATGCCGCAGTACTTGGCCATCTCGGCGTAGTTGTGCAGCGCGTTGGGGTAAGGATACTGGGAGAAGGTACCCATCTTGACGGGAGCCTCGGCGGCGTTGTAGCGCATGACGCGGGTCAGGATGACGGCGTTAGCGATGCCGTGGGGCAGGTGATGGAAAGCGCCGAGCTTGTGAGCCATGGAGTGGTTGAGGCCCAGGAAGGCATTGGCGAAGGCCATACCGGCCATGCAGGAGGCGTTGTGCATCTCCTCGCGGGCGTGCGGGTCCTTGGCGCCATTCGTGAAGCTGGAGGGCAGGTTCTCAAAGACGAGCTTGGCAGCGCGCTCGGAGAGGCCCTTGGTGTAGTCGGAAGCCATGATGGAGACGTAGGACTCGATGGCGTGGGTCATGACGTCGATGCCGGAGGCAGCGGTCAGGCCGCGCGGTGCGGTCATGCAGTTGTCGGCGTCGACGATAGCCATGTTGGGGAGCAGCGCGTAGTCGGCGAGCGGCCACTTGATGCCGGTCTCCTTGTCGGTGATGATGGCGAACGGCGTGCATTCGGAACCGGTACCCGAAGAGGTCGGGACGGCGACGAAGTAGGCCTTCTTGCCCATCTCGGGGAAGGTGAAGATACGCTTGCGGATGTCCATGAAGTCCATGGCCATGTCCTCAAACTTGCACTCGGGGTGCTCGTACATCATCCACATGATCTTGCCGGCGTCCATAGCGGAGCCACCGCCGACGGCGATGATGACGTCCGGCTCAAAGAGGGCCATCTGCTTGGCGCCGCGACGTGCGCACTGCAGCGACGGATCGGGCTCGACGTCGTAGAAGCAGTCGTGGGCGATGCCCATCTCGTCGAGCTTGGCCTCGATGGCGCGGGTGTTGCCATTCTTGAAGAGGAACTGGTCGGTGACGATGAAGGCGCGCTTCTTGCCCATGACGTTGCCCAGCTCGTCGAGGGCGACGGGCGTGGAACCCTTCTTGAAGTAGACCTTCTCGGGAGCGCGGAACCACAGCATGTTCTCACGGCGCTCGGCCACAGTCTTAACGTTGATCAAGTGCTTCACCCCAACGTTCTCGGAGACGGAGTTGCCGCCCCAGGAGCCGCAGCCCAGGGTCAGAGACGGCTTCATGCCAAAGTTGTACAGGTCACCGATGCCGCCGTGCGAGGACGGGGTGTTGATGACGATACGGCAGGCCTTCATGACGTGCTCGAACAGGCTGATCTTCTCGGCCTGGGCGGGGTGCACGTACAGAGAGGCGGTGTGGCCCGGGCCACCGGCGAGCACCAGGTGCTCGGCCTTGTCGACGGCCTCCTGGAAGTCCTTGGCGTGGTACATGGCCAGGACCGGGGAGAGCTTCTCGTGGGAGAACTCCTCCTTGGCGGGGTCGGTGGAGGTGACCTCGGCGATCAGGATCTTGGTCTTGGCGGGAACCTCGATGCCGGCGAGCTCAGCGATCTTGGCGGCAGCCATGCCGGGGATGCGGTGGTCGAGAGCGCCGTTCTTGAACATGGCGGCACGCAGGGCCTCCATCTCGGCACCCTGCTTGACGAAGTAGCAGCCGCGCTTCTGGAACTCGGCCTTAACCTGGTCATAGATGCTGTCGATGACGGTCACGGACTGCTCGGAAGCGCAGATCATGCCGTTGTCGAAGGTCTTGGAGTGGATGATGGAGTTGACGGCGAGCAGCACGTCGGCGGTGTCGTCGATGACGACCGGGGTGTTACCGGCGCCAACGCCCAGGGCGGGCTTGCCCGAGGAGTAAGCGGCCTTGACCATGCCCGGGCCACCGGTGGCGAGGATGATGTCGACGTCGCGCATGACCATGTTGGTCAGCTCGATGGAGGGGACATCGACCCAGCCGATGATGCCCTCGGGGGCGCCGGCCTTGACGGCGGCGTCAAGCACGAGTTTGGCGGCGGCGATGGTGCACTTGGCGGCAGCCGGGTGCGGGGAGATGATGATGGCGTTGCGGGTCTTCAGGCAGATCAGCGTCTTGAAGATCGCGGTGGAGGTGGGGTTGGTCGTCGGGATGACGGCGCCCACGATGCCGATGGGCTCGGCGATCTTGGTGATGCCGTAAGCCTCGTCGCGCTCCAGGACACCACAGGTCTTGGTGTTCTTGTAAGCGTTGTAGATGTACTCTGCGGCGTAGTGGTTCTTGATGACCTTGTCCTCAAGAACGCCGCGGCCGGTCTCCTCGATGGCCATCTTTGCCAACGGGATACGAGCCTTGTTGGCGGCCATGGCGGCCTCATAGAAGATCTTGTCGACCTGCTCCTGCGTGTACGTAGCAAAAAGCGCCTGGGCCTCTCGCATCTGAGCGAGCTTGGCCTCAAGCGCCTCTACGTTGTCCACAATTGCGGGAGTAGTGTTTTCCGGTGACTTTTTCACCATTTGTGTCTCCTTGCGATCGGAGATTTACCCTACGCCTTGCATGATAGCAAGAAATTATTCGGCGAACGGTAAGATTCCTCTAAAAGGCACACTAAAACGCTTCAATAAACTGAAACGTTTTAACTAAAACTATCTGCCAGTGCATCGCCCCGCTCATTGGGGACAGGCTTACATGAGTGCTTTTACTCATTGGGGACAGACATCGTTTTGCCATTTTGCCGTTCTGGGCCTGTTTTTGCCGCTCATTGGATATAAATAGATCACAGGCTCAGCATTTCGCGTTCCTTCTCTCCTTTTAGGTGTTGCCTGTTCAGTTTTTGAAAGGAGAGATTATGCCCCGATGCGCCCGCGCCGTTTCGCTCACCGGCTATTACCACGTCTTTGACCGTGGCAACTCCAAACAGATTATTTTTGAAGATGACTCTGACCGATATCGTTTCTTATCGGACATCTCGGACAGGCTTGCACGCCATAAAGTGGCAGTGTTGGCTTGGTGCCTTATGGACAACCACTTCCATTTGATGGTTGATGACCCATATGACAACCTTTCAAAGGCAATGCAGTGCGCACTGACGGCGTATGCTAAGTATTTCAATGGGAAAACGGGAAGAACGGGCCATCTGTTTGACAATCGCTATTCGCGTGTTGCGGTTGAGTCGGACACACAGGCGGTGCAGCTACTCGATTATATCCATCTCAATCCTGTGAAAGGTGCGATTGACTCTCTCGAAGCATACCGCTGGTCAAGCTTTAGGGCATACCAGCTGGGCTACGATCCCTTTGACATCTGTGACGCGGCTCCTATGCTCGATATTGTCGGGGGGTCTCGTCGCTATTGTGAGCATCTTAAGGAAGTTGCCGGGCGGATCTGGTCAGTTGAGATTCTTCCACGCCGACGGATCCTCGATGAGGATGCTCTTTCCGTTGCGCGCGAAGTCCTTCCGAGCATAGATCCTGCGCTGCTCAAGGCCCTGCCACGCCCCGATCGTGATGCGTGTCTGCTGAGGCTTAGGCGGGCACATCTCACGGTCAAGCAAATTGCCCGCATCACCGGTATTGGCGCCACAAGCGTGACCAAGGCCACCACAGGCTGGAACGAGGCGGCGTGAGGCAGGTCAGGACCTGATCATGGCGCCGCATGCGTACGTCATGTCTGTCCCCAATGCGTGAAAGCACTCATGTAAGTCTGTCCCCAATGAGTGCAAAAAGGCGCCCTCCGTAGGGGAGGGCGCCTTTGGTAAGTTCTATGTGAACGCGAGGTCTTTGACCCGGAGAGTCCGAGGTACTTGTTGGTAAGACCTTATTTAGGAGCGCGCAACCTTGCCAGACTTGAGGCAGGTGGAGCAAACGTTCATCTTGCGACGGTGACCATCGACGACGACGTAGACGCGCTGGATGTTGGGGCGGAACTTACGGTTGGTGACGCGGTGAGAGTGGCTGATGGAGCGACCGGCAACGGGGTGCTTACCGCAAACTTCGCAAACTTTGGACATAACTGACCCTCCTTGGGCGACAAACGAACATGTCGCGTTAACAAACAAGCCTGAACTATAGCACAGAAGCAGCTCCCTGTGCGTAATCTACACAGAGATATTCCTCTTTTGGCGATAGTGCTCACGCCACGGCCCTGGACGTAGATCCGATTTGCGTGCAGCAGAGGGGATTATGCCAGCTCGTGCGTGCGTTTTCAAGCTCGTCCCACAAATATATATATAGGTTTATGGAGCATTGGGTTCCGTTTACGGATTGCTCTGTATTTACGCTCGCAATTAAGCTCGAGGTTGGCTACACTATCCCTTGACCATTAAAGGGGTACGAGATACCCACATGGAATTACATAGCTGCCAAAGAGCAGCCTTTCCTGTGGGTGTCTGGTCCGCTTTAAGCGGTCGGGCATCTATTTTTTTGACTGTGTCAGCAGTCAAGACATGTGAGGAAGGAGATCGATGGGCACGACTTCCCCCAAGGCGGTCATCATGGACGAGACCGCCGTCAATCGAGCGATGACCCGCATCGCGCACGAGATTCTCGAGCGCAACGAGGGCTGTGAAGACCTCGCTCTGGTCGGCATCGTCACGCGCGGCGACCTTCTGGCAAAGAAACTCGCCGAGGAGATCAAGAAGATCGAGGGCGTCGAAGTTCCGCTCGGCAGCCTCGACATCAGCTTCTACCGTGATGACTATGCGACCAATTTCGCTCCCGCGATCCACGCCACCAACATTCCCTTTAGCGTCGACGGCAAGCGCGTCGTGCTGGTGGACGACATCCTGTACACGGGTCGTACCATCCGCGCCGCTCTAGACGCCGTCATGGACCTGGGCCGTCCGAGCCGCATTGAGCTGGCAGTCCTCGTTGACCGCGGCCACCGCGAGCTCCCCATCTCGCCGGACTTTGTCGGCAAGAACGTTCCCTCGTCGCATGAGGAGAACGTGCACCTATATATGAAGGAAGTCGACGGCCACACCGCTGTCGAGATTAACGACGTCGCGCCGGGTTCCCACGTGGGCTCCGCGCCGCTGGGAGGTGAGTAGTACCGTGGCGTTCAACCATAAGCACCTGATCGACATTACCGAGTACTCCGAAGAGGACATCAAGCTCATCCTCGAGACCGCCAAGGCGTTCTCCGAGGTCAACGAGCGTGCCATCAAGAAGGTCCCCACGCTCAAGGGCAAGACCATCGTCAACATGTTCAACGAGCCCTCGACGCGCACCCGCAGCTCCTTCGAGCTTGCCGAGAAGCGTCTTTCGGCCGACAGCCTCAACTTTGGTGGCTCCTCGACCTCTACGGTCAAGGGTGAGAGCCTCGTCGACACCGTCGAGACCCTCAACGCCTATAAGATCGACTGCATCGTTGTGCGCGACAAGCACGCCGGCGCTCCCTACATCGTCACGCAGAACTCGCCCGCGAGCGTCATCTGCGCCGGTGACGGCAAACACAACCATCCTACGCAGGCCCTGCTCGACCTGTACACCATCTGGGAGCACAAGGGTGACTTCCACGGTCTGAAGGTCGCCGTCGTCGGCGATATCGCGCACTCCCGCGTCTGCGGTTCGCTGATCCCCGCCCTTAAGATTATGGGCTGCGAGACCTACGCCGTCGCCCCCGGCACGCTGCTGCCGCCGTCGCCCGAGGTCCTGGGCTGCGACCACGTGACGAGCGACCTCGATTCCGTCCTGCCCGAGCTGGACGTCGTCTACATGCTGCGCGTGCAGCAGGAGCGCCTCGAGGGTGCCCCGTTCCCGACCATTCGCGAGTACCACAAGCTTTTCGGCCTGACCAAGGACCGCGAGAAGCTCATGAAGCCCGACGCAATCATCTGCCACCCGGGCCCCATCAACCGCGGCGTCGAGTTCGACTCCTATATGGCCGACCACCCGCAACGCTCCGTCATCCTGGAGCAGGTCTACGCTGGTATCTGCGTGCGTATGGCTATCCTGTATCTGCTGCTTGGAGGTGCCGATAATGGCCTTGCTTCTTAAGAATGCCCACGTCGTCGACCCGTCCGTCGAGCTTGACGGTATCGTTGACGTCCTGATTGACGGCGACAAGATCGCCGAGGTCGGCGAGAATCTCGCCGTCGAGGGAGCCGAGGTCCGCGACCTTTCCGGCAAGTACCTCGTCCCTGGCCTGGTGGATATGCACGTTCACCTTCGCGAGCCCGGCTATGAGGTCAAAGAGGACATCGAGAGCGGCACCCGCGCAGCTGCCAAGGGCGGCTTTACCGGCGTGTGCGCCATGCCCAACACCGATCCCGTCACCGATAACGGCACCGTCGTGGAGTTCGTCAAGTCCCGCGCTGCCGAGGTCGGTCACTGCCGCGTCTATCCGTCGGGCGCCATGACCCGCGGTCTTAAGGGCGAGGCCATGTCCGAGATGGGCGATATGGTCGCCCACGGCGCCGTCGCCTTCACCGACGACGGTCGCGGCGTGCAGGGCGCGGGTATGCTCCGTCGTTGCATGGACTACGGCAAGATGTTCGGCAAGGTCTTTATGAGCCACTGCCAGGACGAGGACCTGGTCGGCCACGGCCAGATCAACGAGGGCAAGGTTTCGACCCGTCTGGCTCTCGAGGGCTGGCCGGCTGCCGGCGAGGAGCTCCAGATCGCCCGCGACATCGAGATCGCCAAGCTGACCGGTGCCAAGCTGCACATCCAGCACATCTCCACCGCCCATGGCCTGGAGATCGTGCGTGCCGGCAAGGCCGCTGGCGTTCAGGTTACCTGCGAGGCCACCCCGCACCACATGTTCCTGACCGAGAACGATCTAGACGAGACCTACAACACCTCGCTCAAGGTCAACCCGCCGCTGCGTACCGAGGAGGATGCCGAGGCCATCCGTCAGGGCGTCATCGACGGCACCGTCGACGTTATCGTCACCGATCACGCTCCCCACACCCCGTGGGAGAAGGCCCGCGAGTTCGAGCTTGCGCCCTTTGGCATGATCGGTCTCGAGACCTCGCTGTCGCTCGTGCTCACCGAGCTGGTCAACACGGGTAAGATGAGCATGGGCCGCATGGTCGAGCTCATGGCCATCAAGCCGCGTGAGATCCTGGGCCTCGACCAGGTTCAGGTCAAGGCGGGCTCCGTTGCCGACCTGACCGTGTTCGACGCGTCCGCCACCTGGACGGTCGGCGAGGACGGTTACGAGTCGCGCGCCGAGAACTCCGGTTTCGCCGGCCGCACGCTCACCGGTCGTGCCACCGATGTGTTTGTCGGCGGTAAGCAGACGCTCGCCGACGGCTGCATCTGCTAGCATAGCCTTATCGCTTTTGTGCGCGGTGCCCTTGCGGTGCCGCGCTTTCTGTTCGTTTTGACCATGCAATCGCATGGGGGATTGGAGCGTCTATGCCCACACCTTCCACTGCACGCATGCACGACTTCGAGGTCGTCTCGAACCAGGAGATCGTCGACGGCATCTTCTCGCTCGTTATTTCGGCCCCCAAGCTTGCAAGTGCGCTCAAGCCCGGTCAGTTTGTGAACATCGCCGTGCCCGGCGATGCGTCCTCGCTGCTTCGCGTGCCCCTGAGCTTCTATCGCGCCGACGCCCAGGCCGGTACCGTCGAGCTGTGGTACGCCGTCGTGGGCGACGATACCCGTCGTTTGTCCCAGATGGGCCCTGGCTCCACCTCTAACCTGCTGGGCCCCGGTGGTCGTGGTTGGATGGTACCCGAGGGCACCAGGAAGGCGCTGCTCGTGGCGGGCGGCATCGGCGTTCCGCCCGTGCTGTGCCTCGCCGGCATGCTTGCCGAGCAGGGTGTGGCCGTCGACGTGTGCCTGGGCTTTGGCACCGCGTCCAAGGCCGTGGGCATCGATGAGTTCCGCGCTCTGTGCGACACGGTCAACGTTTGCACTGACGACGGTTCGCTCGGCACGCACGGTTTTTGCACCGATCCTGCCGCCGAGCTGCTCGGCGAGGGCGGCTACGACTATGTCGCCAGCTGCGGTCCCGCCGTCATGATGAAGAAGGTCGCCGCCGCTGCCGCCGAGGCCGGTGCCTACTGCGAGGTGTCGCTCGAGCGCATGATGAGCTGTGGCTTTGGCGCCTGCAACACCTGCAATGTCGAGACGGTCGACGGTATGAAGGGTGCTTGCATGTGCGGCCCCGTGTTCGATGCTTCCAAGGTGGTGGTCTTCTAGTGGGTACCGTGAACATGGCCGTCGATTTCGGCGGCGTCAAGATGCAGAACCCCATCAACACCGCAGCCGGTACCTTTGGCTACGGTTGGCAGTTCCAGAACTTCTTTGATGTTTCCCAGCTGGGCGCCATCACCACCAAGGGTTGCGCTGCCGAGCCCTGGCCCGGCAACCCCGCGCCCCGCATGGCCGAGATTCCCGGCGGTATGATCAACTCCGTGGGCCTTCAGAACCCTGGCGTGGCTGCCTTTGCCCGTGAGTCTGGTCCGTGGCTCGAGCAGCTCTCCAAGGACGGTTGCCAGGTCATCTGCCAGGTCGCCGGTCACTCCGTCGAGGAGTTTGTCCGCGCGCTCGAGATGTATGTCGAGCTGTGCCCCTGGGCTGCCGGCTACGAGATCAACGTGAGCTGCCCTAATATCGCCGCCGGCGGTGCCGCCATGGGCTCCACGCCCGAGGGCGCCTCTTCCGTTATGGCTGCCTGCCGTAAGGTGACCGATAAGCCGCTGTTCGTGAAGATGGCGCCGGTCAACGTCGCCGAGATCGCCAGGGCCCTCGAGGCTGCCGGTGCCGACGGCCTTTCAGTTATCAACTCCATCCAGGGCATGGCCATCGACGTCCATACCCGCAAGTCCCGCGTGGCCAAGCCCAAGGGCGGCCTTTCGGGCCCGCTGTGCCACCACATCGCCGTGCGCATGGTCTGGGAGGTTGCCCAGGCCGTCGATATCCCCATCAACGGTGTCGGCGGTGTCATGACCGGCGAGGATGCGGCCGAGTTTATCCTCGCTGGCGCCACCTGCGTGTCGGTCGGCATGGCCAACTTCGTCGATCCGTGCGCTTCGATTAAGATCGCGCACGAGCTCGAGGCCTGGGCGGAGTCCCAGGGCGTGAAGGACATCAACGAGCTGGTAGGTGCTTTCGAATGCTAGAGACCGATGCCCGCGACCGCGTTATCGTCGCCCTCGACTGCGACCGTGAGCGTGCGCTCGAGCTCGCCCACGAGCTTTCTGGTCATGCCGCCTGGCTCAAGGTTGGCATGACGCTCTATTACGCCGAGGGTCCTGAGATCGTCAAGACGTTCAAGGATTTGGGCTTTAAGGTCTTCCTTGACCTTAAGTTCCATGACATTCCGCATCAGGTTCGCGGTGCCGCCCGTTCGGCCTCGCTTGCCGGTGCCGACCTGCTCTCGGTTCACGGCTTGGGTTCGGGCGCCATGCTCGCTGCCTGCCGCGAGGGTGCCGAGGAGGCGCGCGAGGACCGCGCCAAGCTCGTCGCCATCACCGTTCTCACGAGCATGAATCAGGATGCCTTGAGCGAGATCGGCGTCGAGTCGCCCGTGGCTGAGGAGGCCGCCCGCCTGGCAAAGCTCGCTCAGGCCAGTGGCATCGATGGCATCGTGTGCTCGCCGATGGAGGCTCACGACATGCGTGAGCTGCTGGGTCCTGATGCCCTGATCGTGACTCCAGGCGTGCGTCCGGTGGGTGCCGCCCTTGGTGATCAGTCCCGCGTGGCGACGCCTTCCCAGGCTATCGAGCGCGGCGCAAGCCACATTGTGGTGGGCCGTCCCATCACCGACGCCGACGATCCGGTTGCCGCCTTTGACGCCATCGTCGCCGAGCTGGTCGAAAACGTCGCGTAAAAGATTCCCCTAAGTCACCACTTTTGGGTCTCATTAGCACAAAATAGCCCCTGTGCCTGCGTAAACTTTCCCATCCTTTGTGTGGAATCGCAGGTCAGGGGCTTAACTTTGGGCGCAGTATATTGCACTTTTTGCGGGTATCGTCTAACCTATGGAGCCGCGATTGGGCATTTTGTACGTTCTACGTGCTAAAATGCCAATTATTGAATCAGATATAACCCAACTATTTGGAGGTACGAATGGCACTCCCTCAGCTTACCGATGAGCAGCGTAAGCAGGCTCTTGAGAAGGCTGCTGCCGCACGTCACGCCCGCGCTGAGCTTCGCGAGCAGATCAAGAAGGGCGAGAAGTCCCTTGAGTCCGTGCTCAACTCCGATGACCCCATCGCTTCCCGCATGAAGGTTTCCACCCTCATCGAGTCTCTTCCTGGTTATGGCAAGGCCAAGGCCGCCAAGATCATGGAGGAGCTCGGTATCTCCGCTACCCGTCGCGTCCAGGGCCTCGGCGTCCGTCAGCGCGAGCAGCTCCTCGAGCAGCTGACCAAATAAGTGAGCGCTCAGGATTCCAAGCTCTTTGTGATTTCTGGACCGTCAGGCGCAGGCAAGGGTACGCTCGTCACTCGTGTGCGCGAGCGCCGCTCGAACCTGGGCCTGACGGTTTCGGCTACCACGCGAGCACCACGCAAAGGTGAGGTCGACGGCGTCAACTACTTTTTTCTGACGCGCGAGGAGTTCGACCGCCGCGTGGCAAATGGTGAGTTTGTTGAGTGGGCCGAGGTCCACGGTAACTGCTACGGCACGTTGGTGAGCGAGGTCACATCCAAGCTCGCCTCGGGCGCGTCTCTGATTTTGGAGATCGATGTCCAGGGCGCCCTGCAGGTGAAGGAGCGTTTCCCCGAGGCCGTGCTGATCTTTATCAAGCCGCCTTCGCTTGAGGTGCTCCGCGAGCGTCTAGTCGGTCGCGGTACCGAGACGCCCGAGACAATCGAGCTGCGTATGGCAAACGCCGCCGATGAGCTTGCCCTTGCCGACCGCTACGACGACGTCGTGGTAAATGACGATCTCGACCGCGCGACCGATGAGCTCGTTCGCGTTCTCGATATGCATGAAAGGATCTGAGGTCCGTGTCCGTTGTAAAGCCTTGCATTGACGATCTTCTGGAGAAGACCGATCACAACCGCTTCCTGCTCGCTTCGCTTGCCTCCAAGCGCGCCTGCGACATCAATAGCATGCTGCGTGGCCAGCACAACCGCGTGCTTGCCGTCCAGGATGTCGATGACATCACCATCGGGCTTTCCGGTGCCGATACCATCTCGATGGCTATGGACGAGATTGTCGACGGCGACATCTCTTACGACGAGGCCCGTTACGAGAAGGCGCTCGGCCACAAGGTTGCTGAAGCCTAAATGGCGGCTCGCGTCTGCCTGGTCCACTATCACGAGGTTGGACTGAAGGGTAAGAACCGCGCACATTTTGAGCATATCCTCATGGATAACATCAAGGCGGCCTTGGCCGCCTTTTCCGTGAATGCCGTGTCTCGAATTTCCGGTTATATCCTCGTGACCTTTAACGAGCATCAGGCCGATGAGGCGGCGCGTGTCATTCGCACCGTTCCCGGCGTTGCCCGTGTGTCTTTGGCGTATCACACCAACCGCGACCCGCAGGAGTACTGCGCCGCCGCCGTGAAGGCGCTGCGCGAGTTTGGTTCCTTCGATTCGTTTAAGGTGCACGCCAAGCGTTCCAATACCGACTATGAGCTCACCTCGATTGACATCAATCGTCAGGTGGGCGAGGTGCTGTGTGAGGCCTTCCCCGATAAAAAGGTTCAAATGCACGACCCCGATGCGATGGTGCACGTACTGGTGGTCCAGGGTAGCGTTTATGTGTACGCGCGCTCCGAGCGCGGCGTGGGCGGTCTGCCGGTGGGTTCTGCCGGCAAGGTCGTGACGCTGCTGTCGTCGGGTATCGATTCTCCGGTGGCGACCTGGATGCTCGCGCGTCGCGGCGCGGTGTGCGTGCCGGTACATTTCTCCGGTCGTCCGCAGACGCCCGACACGAGCGAGTATTTGGTGCAGGACATCATCCGTGCGCTTGAGCCGGGTGTCCAGATCGGCCGCCTGTACGTGGTGCCGTTTGGCGACTGCCAGCGTGAGATTTCGGTCACCTGTCCCAGCAACCTGCGCGTGATCATGTATCGCCGCATTATGTATTCGATTGCCGAGCGCATTGCACACATCGAGGGCGCCAAGGCCATCGTTACGGGCGAATCGCTTGGGCAGGTTGCCTCCCAAACGCTTGAGAACATCATGGCCGTCAACGAGGCCGTGAAGATCCCCGTGTTCCGCCCTCTCATCGGTTCGGACAAGCAGGAGATCATCGCTCGCGCCGAGGAGATCTGTACGTTCGATATCTCGACTGAGGCCGCTCCCGACTGCTGCACGCTATTTATGCCGCGCCGTCCCGAGACGCACGCTAAACTCGATGCCGTTCATGAGGCCTGGGAGTTGTTCGATCACGAGGAGATGATCGAGCGCCTGCTCAAGCAGACCGAGTACATCGACTTTGAGAGCAACACGTATAAGGCCCCCAAGACCTTAAAACGCAAACATTCGGAGCTTGCTCCGCGTGAGATTTACCAAGATCACGAGTAAATATGTGCATAGACCGACGATGCGTCTGCATCGTCGGTCTTTTGCTATCTGAGCATTTTGCAGCTAAGTGTTCATTTGCTGACGTGTGCCTGAATAAATGGACAGATTTGTGCAAGGTTTTGGTCAGCTTTTGGTTTGACCGAGAAAACCGGTTTTGGGGCGTGGCTGTTGTGGAACTCCTTTCCTGACACGATGGTGTTGGGAGGTTTTGCTATGGCGCAGCGCGAACAACACGAACGGGTCAAAAAGATGGACCGCTGGGCGGACAAGCTGTTCGGTCATAAGGCAGTGTTGATGGCGATACTGGTCGTCATTGCGATGGCGAGCGGCTTGGCGATGGCGAACCTTGGCGGCGGTGCCGGCGGTGTGTCGTTTGAGCGCACTGACGGTTCAGGCTCGTTGGTGAAGCCGGGATCCGGCGATGCCTCGAGCGGAAATACATCCGTAGGCTCTTCGCCTAAGGTGTCTGCTGCGGTAGAGGTTTATGTCGATGTCGATGGCGCCGTTGTGTCGCCCGGTGTATATCGTCTCAAGGACGGCGCGCGAGTGGCTCAGGCGATTGATGCCGCCGGCGGGCTGGTGCCCGAGGCAGACGTTACGGGGCTCAATCGGGCATCTAAGGTCGTCGATGGACAGAAGATTCACGTTCCAACGGTAGGGGAGCAGCAGGCGTCCATTGCGGAAGCCGGTGTTGATGGTGGGGCTTCCGCATCATCGGGCGTGAGTGGTGCAACAGGCCTAGTAAACATCAATACGGCAAGCGCGGCAGAGCTGCAGACGCTTTCGGGCATCGGCCCCTCCATGGCCCAGTCGATTATCGATGAGCGGACAAAGAACGGTGCTTTTGCCTCGGTTGACGATCTGATGCGTGTGTCGGGAATCGGCGAGAAGAAGCTTGCCAAAATCAAAGATTGTATCTGCGTATGAGTGCGACCGAGCGTGAGCATGTGATGCCTCCGCGGCCCCTGATGCCGTGGACGATGGCCCTGTGCGCCGGCATGTGCATGAGCTGCGCCTTGGTGCTCAACGTGGCCGCTGATGCGCTACTGGGGGAGCAGGCGCCAGCGTTCGAGCCGCTATGGGCCATTCCCGTTGCGGCGGCGGTATTCGTTGCGCTGGCTCAATCTTGTGCGCGGCTTGCCCCATTGAAGCGGTGGCTGTATGTCGCGTCCGTCGGTCTCGTGGCGGGAGCGGTCGTCTCGGCGTGGTGGGCTGTGGGCGCGCTAAGCGCCTCGAAGGCGCTCGACGGTCGAGCGGCAAGCAGCCTCGAGTTTGTCGTGCAGGGTGATTCATCCATAAACGACGACGTGTATTCCTATACCTGCGAGGCACGCGCGGACGGTAAGAACTTGGCAATGGTTCGCCTATCGTGCGACCGCGAGCTCAAGGTCGGGGCGCATGTACGTGCTATCGGTCGAATTTCGCGCTTTGAGAACGATGCGTATGGACGATCGCGCGCGCTCCGAGGCGAGGCGCGCAAGGTTAAAGCCGTTCGGATTTTGTCGGTCGATGAGGGCTCTCCGGGGCCGCTGTTTCTGCTGCGAAATGGGCTGGTTGCGTCCATCGCGCCTGCGACCGACCCGGCGCGTGCGCTCATAGCCGGTGTCGTCTGCGGTCGTTCGGCCGAGCTGCGCGCCCAGCCGGCGGGCAACTGGTTTTCGGTGACGGGAACGTCGCATCTTATCGCCGTCTCGGGCAGCCATTTGGCTATCGTGGGGTTTGTAATCGAGGGTGTATTGCTAAAGACTCGGTGCTCACGTGGTCTTCAGCGGGCGATATTGGCGATAACGCTTGTGGGCTACGCTGCCTTTACGGGCGCGTCTCCCTCGGCCGTGCGCGCGTGCTGCATGGTGTTCGCGACGCTTGTCGTAAACGGCACGGGGCGTCGCCGGCACGGCGCATCGGCACTCTTCGCAACCATGTCCATCTTTGTGCTGCTGCGGCCGACAGTGCTGTTCGAGATGGGCTTTCAGCTTTCATGTGCCAGCGTCTTAGCCATTCTGTGCTTTTGCCCCTATGCGACCTACGCTTTGGGTGAGCTGGGTGTGCCATCGGGCGTTGCCAGCATGCTTTCCGTCACGCTGTGCTCGCAGCTGGCGACACTTCCCATTACCATTCCTGCATTCGGTACATTCTCACCCATTGCTCCGTTGGCAAATTCGGTCATCGGTCCGTTGGTGAGCGTGCTGCTTGCCGTGTCGATCGTGCTGGTTCCCTTTTCGCTCGTGGGACCGTTGCGGACTTGGGCGCTCGTTGTGCCCATGATTGCCGCCCGTTGCACGCTGTTTTTCGAGCAGCTGTTTGCCGCCGTGCCGGGTGCATCCGTGAGCGTGCCGCCTGATAGCATGTGGATTTATCTAGTGCCGTGTTTGCTGGCGGTTCTGCTGGTCTGGTGGCCGCGCCCCCGTGCACGTCCTATGGCGGTGGGGCTTGCATGCCTGGTGTTCATGGCTGCGATTCCGTACGTCTACTGGGATCGATTCGCTCCACCTTCGGTGACGGTGCTCGATGTGGGCCAGGCCGATGCGATTCTTATCCGCCAGGGCGGCGCAGTGGCACTCGTCGACTGCGGGCTTGACGAGCGCGTGGTGGCGGCGTTGGTTCGCAATAACGTGCACCATATCGATGCCGTCTTTGTGACGCATTGGGATGAGGACCACTGGGGTGGTCTGCCTGCCGTGCTCGAACAGTTTTCGGTCGGAACGATTGCCGTGGCGGCGGATGCGCTGGAGGATGCTCCTGCCGAGGTATTGAACCGACCTGGCGTGGAGTATCGGCAGGTGCGCCGTGGGGATACGGTCGACATCGGCTCTTTTTGCGCCCGCGTGATGTGGCCATTCGAGGCCGTGGATGGCGAGGGAAATGAGGACTCGCTTGTCCTGCTGCTCTCTTATGTTCAGGAAGGCAAGGGCCTGCGCATACTCCTCACCGGTGATGCCGAGCTCGACCAAGAACGGGAATTCATGCATGAGGTGGGGGATATCGATGTACTTAAACTTGGGCATCACGGCTCCAAGGTTTCAGTCGATGATGAGTTGCTGGACGTCCTGAAGCCCGAGCTTTCCCTCGCGAGCGCGGGCGTGGGGAATCGATACGGCCATCCGTCCGATGCCTGCATCGATGCCGTTAAGGAAGCGGGCGGTGTGTTCGCGTGCACTATCGAACACGGCGACATTACCGTCACGCCGACTGCGAATGGCTTTGCGATGCGATGCCAGCGACCGTGACGACGTCGTTGGCGTGTGGTGGGCCCCTGGGCTAGAATGGCACGGAACGAATACGAAGGCCTGCGGGAGGGGAGCGCAATGTCCGAAACCGGTTTGCTTCCGGCATATCTGATCGTCGGTACCGACGGAGTTAAGCGCGACCACGCCGTCTCGCGTATGAAAGCACGTCTGGAAAAATCGGGTATGGTCGAGTTCAACCTCGACGAGCGAGACATGACCAAGGACCCCGATATCAAGTCCATTATCGGATCGCTTAACACCTTTCCGATGGGCAGCGAGTTTCGTCTGGTAATCCTCGATGGCTGCTCAAAGCTCGCCAAGGCGGTCTCGGAGCCGCTCGTTGGGTATCTGGCGAGTCCCAGCCCAACAACGGTCTGCCTCATCATCGCCGACTCACTTGCCAAGAATACGCGCCTGTATAAGGCAATCGCCAAGATCGACAAGAAGGCTATCGTCGATTGCTCGGGTGCCAAGCGCTGGGAACTGCCGCGCCGTGTTCAGCAGATGGCGACGCAGCGCGGTAAGTCGATTTCGACGGCGGCCGCCGAGGAGCTCGTCTCGCGTTCGGGCGAAAACACGCGCATGCTCGATAACGACTTGGCTAAGCTTGCCCAGATGGTCGAGTCGCCCCAGATTGAACTTGCCGATGTTGAGCGCTGGATTGTACGTACGGCCGAGGTCCAACCCTGGGACTTCCTCAACGCCGTCTCGGCTCGCGATATGCGGCGTTCGCTCGAGCTCTTTAAGCTCCTGCCCTCCAAGAGCTACGTGTGGACTTACACATTGCTGTGCGGTCGCATTCGCGAGCTTATCGTCGCCAAGGCGCTCGACGCGCGTGGGCAGGGTCGCGAGCTGGCCGCAACGCTCAAGCTCCAGTCCTGGCAGGTCAAGAATCACCTGACCTGGGCACGCCGCTTTTCGATGGCAGAGCTCATCGCAGCGCTCGAGGGTGCCGTTGATGTGGAGCTCGCGCTCAAGGGTTCGGCCGATTCTCAGACGGCGCTTTTGCTCTGGATTACGAACATCTTGAGAAAATCGTGATGATACCTGCCTATTTGACAAATTCGTTCTATCCCTTTGAGGGGGAGCGTGCTATAGTAGGCGCTTGCATGACCTCACCGTGTCTCAGAGGTGTCATACATTTTTTGCAAGGAACTCGAAAGGAACTCCAGAAGTGGCAAACATCAAGTCTCAGAAGAAGCGTATCCGCACCAATGAGGCAGCTCGCATGCGTAACAAGGCTGTCAAGTCCGAGCTCAAGACGCTGACCAAGCACGTCCAGTCCGCCGTCGCCGAGGGCGACGCCGAGAAGGCCCAGGCTGCCCTCAAGACCGTCACCAAGCGTCTCGACATGGCTGCCGCCAAGCATGTTATCCACAAGAACCAGGCTTCCAACCGCAAGTCCGGTCTTGCCAAGCTCGTGAACAGCATCAACGCCTAAGTTGTAAATTTCACACCACACAGATTACGCGCATAAATGGAGCCTGTTTTATGGAACAGGCTCCATTTTTTGTACCGCTCGGGTAAGATAGTCCGCATGAATACTTCAATTGACATTTCCCACATCCGCAACTTCTCGATCGTTGCGCATATCGACCATGGCAAGTCCACGATCAGCGACCGCATCCTCGAGCTCACCCATACCGTCGACGAACGCGACATGGAGTCGCAGCTGCTCGACACCATGGATATCGAGCGCGAGCGCGGCATTACGATCAAGTCCAATGCCGTCCGCGTTTCCTATGACGCCGACGATGGTGAGACGTATCAGTTCAATCTGATCGATACGCCGGGCCACGTTGACTTTACCTACGAGGTCTCGCGTTCTCTGGCCGCCTGCGAGGGCGCGGTGCTCGTCGTCGATGCCACCCAGGGTGTCGAGGCGCAGACCGTCTCCAACGCGACGCTCGCCATGAACGCCAATCTGGACATTGTGCCGGCCATCAACAAGATCGACCTGCCCTCGGCCCATCCCGATGAGGTTAAGACCGAGATCGAGGATGACCTGGCGATCCCTGCCGATGATGCTGTGTGCGTCTCGGGCAAGACCGGCGAGGGCATTCACGATCTGCTGGAGTCCATTGTCTTTTTGATTTCGCCGCCTAAGGGCGATGCAAACGCTCCGCTCAAAGCGCTCATTTTGGATTCGTACTTTGACGAGTATCGCGGTGTGGTGGCTACGGTGCGCGTCTTTGATGGTTCCATCAAAAAGGGCGATACCCTGCTTATGATGCAAGCCAAGGGCGACTTTTTGGTCGACGGCGTGGGCGTCAAGCGTCCTGCCGAGACCCCGGTCGACGCGCTGACGGTCGGCGAGGTCGGATATGTGGTCACGGGCTTGAAGGATCCCGAGGCCGTTCGCGTGGGCGATACCCTTACGTGGGCGTCGAACCCCTGCCCCGAGCCGCTTCCCGGTTATCGCGAGGCCAAGCCCATGGTCTATACGGGCCTGTTCCCGATCGACAACAAGGACTACGAGAACCTGCGTGACGCGCTCGATAAACTGCACGTCAACGACCCGTCGTTGGTGTGGGAGCCCGAGACCTCGGTGGCGCTCGGCTTTGGCTTCCGCGTGGGCTTCCTGGGCCTGCTGCACATGGAAGTCGTCAAGGAACGCCTGGAGCGCGAGTTCAACCTGGACCTCATTGCCACGAGTCCCTCGGTTGATTATCACGTCTACAAGACCGACGGCGAAATGATCGATGTCCGCAGTCCGCAGGACCTTCCCGAGGCCACACGCATCGATCGTATCGAGGAACCCTACCTCAAGGCAAAGATCATCTGCCCGCCTGAGTACACGGGTGCCGTCATGCAGCTCGCCATCGAGCACCGCGGCGTCACGACCGACATGATCCACCTGACGAGCAAATCGGTCGAGATGCGCTTCGATATGCCGCTCGCCGAGCTCATCTTGGACTTCTTCGATCAGCTCAAGAGCCGCACCAAGGGCTATGCCTCGCTCGACTACGAGTTCAACGAGTACCGTCCCTCCGAGCTCGTGAAGCTCGATATTTTGCTTTCGGGCGACGAGGTGGACGCGCTTTCGTTTATCGTCCATAAGGACAAGGCATATGGCCTGGCCCGTGGCCTGTGCGACAAGCTCAAGGAGATCATCCCGCGTCAGCTGTTCGAGGTGCCCATCCAGGGTGCTATCGGCAACAAGATCATCGCCCGTTCCACCGTCAAGGCGCGTCGCAAGGACGTTCTTGCTAAGTGCTACGGCGGCGATATCTCGCGTAAGCGCAAGCTGCTCGAGAAGCAGAAAGAGGGCAAGAAGCGTATGAAGGCCATCGGATCGGTCGAGGTCCCGCAGGAGGCGTTTATGGCGATCCTCAAGGTGGACGAGTAGGTCCATGGCGCTTTCTGAATACAGCAAGCGGCTGCTGGGTGCCTATGCCGAGCAGCCGTTCCTTATGGCTCCCATGGCGGGCGTGACCGACCCCGCCTATCGCATCATGTGTCGCCGCCGCGGTGCCAACCTTGCCTACAGCGAGATGGTGAGCGTGGCGGGTCTTGCCTATGCCAGCAACAAGACCTGGCGCCTGGTGCTACCGGCCGACGAGGAGCAGCAGATTTGCGTGCAGCTCTTTGGCTCCAAGCCCGAGCAGTTTGCGAGCGCCGTCGCCGCCGTCGAGGAGCGCGTTGGCGATCGCCTGTCGCTCATCGATATCAATATGGCATGCCCCGCCCGCAAGGTTGTCACCAAGGGCGAGGGTTCTGCGCTCATGCGCACGCCCGACCTGGCGGAGAAGATCGTCGAGGCCACGGTGGGCGCGGCGCACGTGCCCGTGACCGTCAAGATTCGCAAGGGCTTTTATGCCGAGGACCGTAATGCCGCGACATTTGCCCAGATGCTTGAGAGTGCAGGGGCTGCCGCAGTCGCCGTGCATGGTCGTTGCGCCACGCAGCTCTACACGGGTCAGGCCGATTGGTCGGTCGTCGATGAGGTTGCCGACGCTGTCGAGATTCCCGTGATTGGTTCGGGCGATGTGTTCTCGGCCGAGGACGCTGCTGAGCATCTGCACGGCTCGGGTGCCAGCGCGGTGTTTATCGCGCGCGGCATCTACGGCAATCCGTGGGTGTTCGGCGATGCCCGAGCCCTTGCACTCGATGGCACGCCGGTTCCTTCTCGCTCCTCGGTCGAGCGCCTGGAGGCTCTGCGCGAGCACCTGACGTTGACGCACGAGCTTCTGCCGCTCATGTCGCGTGCTCGCACGTACGCAAGCTGGTACTTAAAGGGCATGCCCCATGCCGCCGCCTGGCGCGCTCAGGTGGTGCGTTGCTCTACGTACGAGGAGTTCATGTCGCTGGTCGATGATATCGAACGCGATGTGGTGGCCTGCGAGGCCGCGCTTGCCGCCGGTGAGTCGGTGCCTGCTCATCCGCTGGAGGCTTAAGGGTGGCCGTTACCGCGCTGTACGTGCACGTGCCGTTTTGCGCTCAAAAGTGCCGGTACTGCGACTTTGACTCGCGCAGCTTTGCTGCGTGTGATTTGGATGCCGCGCTCGATTCCTATTTTGAGCAGTTGTATGCGCGCCTCGATTCCTTTGGCGACGCCGGGGCGCTTGCGCAGGTCCGCACGGTCTATACTGGCGGCGGCACGCCATCGCTGGCAGAGGAGCGCCTGGTGGAACTTGCCCGGCGTATCTCCATGTGGTGCAAACCCGTTGAATTTACTTGCGAAGCCAATCCTGAGTCCCTGACCGCTGAGCTCGCCACCGCGCTTGCCGAGGCGGGTGTCACGCGCATCTCTCTGGGCGTGCAAACCCTCGACGATACCGAGCTGGCCGCTATTGGCCGCATTCACGATGCTAATCGGGCACTTGTGGCTATCGCGACGGTGAAGGAAGCTGGCCTCGATGTGTCGTGCGACCTGATGTGCGGCCTTCCCGGGCAGACGGCGGCGAGTTGGCAGCGCACGCTCGATGGCGTGTTGGCGGCGGCGCCTCATCATGTGTCGGTCTACCCGCTCACGCTCGAGGAGGGCACGCCCCTTTATCGCATGGCGTGCCGTGACGAGTCGCTCGAGCCTGATGAGGATTTTCAGGCCGCCTGCATGGATGTGGCACGCGAGCTCCTGGGTGCCGCCGGCTATCACCCGTATGAGGTGGCGAGCTACGCGCTCGACGGCCATGAGTGCGCCCATAACATTGCCTACTGGACCGGACGGGGCTACCTGGGCCTGGGTCGTTCTGCCGCGGGCATGCTCGACGACGAGGATTTCGACCGTCTTGCAGGTTTGTTCCCCGGCGTGTCTTCTCGAGGCGATGCGCACCGCGTGCGTCTGGTGCAACGCGACGATGACGCGACGGCGTTCGAGGTCGAATATCTGTCGCAGCGCGAGGCTGCGGCCGAAGACCTGATGCTCGCTTGTCGCATGACGCGCGGTGTTGGGCCCGACCTGTTGGTTCGCGCGGCCCGCGTCATCCCAACGGATGAGCTGGCAGCTGCCTGCGATCACGCACTCGAATTGGGTCTTGCCACGTGGGTGCCCGATGGCGTCGAGGGATATGCGGGGCGCGTCGCCTCGAAAGACGTTATCACAGGTCGCGCCCGCGCCCGTTTAGCGCCGACACACCTGGGTTGGCTCGATGGAAATGTTCTGTTCGAGCTGTTTTGGGGTCTAGCATAGACTGCTTGGGTAGAATTACCGCAAGATATACGCTGCTTTGAGCAGGAGGTTGCCGCGCATGGCGACGATGAACGAAAAAGATTACTACGAGATTCTCGGTGTTTCTAAGGACGCCACCTCGCGTGATATTCAAAAGGCCTTCCAGCAGAAGGCCCGTAAGCTCCATCCGGACGTCAACAAAGAGCCGGATGCCGAGGAAAAGTTCAAAGAGGTTTCCGAGGCATACGCCGTGCTTTCGGACGAGCAGAAGCGTGCGCGCTATGATGCCATGCGCTCGGGCAATCCCTTTGCGGGCGCACCTTCGGCCTCGCCCTACGGTGGCGGCTATGCCGGCGGCGCCGGGTACGGCAATCCCTTTGAGGGCGGTTTTCCCTTTGGCGGCGCTTGGGGCCAGCCGCGTCGCGGGCGGGCGGCCTACAATCCCGAAAGCGGTGCCAACGTGGTCGTCGACATCAAGCTCGATGCCAAGGAGGCCAAGGGCGGTGCCCGCAAAACCGTTCGCTACACGCGATTCGATACGTGCGGACACTGCGGCGGCTCGGGATCTGTCTCCTCCGAGCATGCCCATACCTGCCCAAGCTGCGGCGGGCGCGGCCATATCGATGTGGACCTGTCCTTCCTGTTTGGCGCCGGCACGTTTCAGTCGGTTTGCCCCGAGTGCGGTGGCTCGGGCAAGGTCGTAGCCGATCCGTGCCCCGATTGCGGCGGCAGCGGCCGTACCCGCGTGACCTCCGAGCAAACGATTGAGTTTCCTGCCGGCACGCACGACGGCGACGAGGTTCGCATTAGCGGCATGGGCCATGCCGGTACCAATGGCGCCACGGGTGGTGACCTGGTCGGTCGCGCCCATGTGGAGGCCGAGCGCCTGGAGGGCAAGGCCCGTACCGGCTTTTACCTGATGGGCATCGTCGCGCCGTTTTTGGTGCTGTCGGCCATCTCGGGCGTGTTCTCGGCCTTTGCCGTGATGTGTTTTATTCCGTTTGCCATGGGCCTGTTCATGGTGCTCTCGGATGGGGTACTTCACCGTAGCCTGCTATGGTGGAAGCGTGGCGCGATGCAGTTCGCCAACGGTTTCGCCAACGGCTTCATGTTCGCGCTTGTGTCGGTGTGGTTTGCGAGCTGCTCGCAGCGCGCGATGCTTTCGCCCTACGGGATGCAATAACATCAAACCCTCTGTTTGCGGTCGGCCCTGCATGGGTATAGGACGCACTGTGACAATATTGAAAGTCGGAAGGATTCGGTCGTGTCGGAAAATAGGGATTACTACGAGGTACTTGGCGTCGATAAGGATGCCGACGCGCGGACCATTAAGCGCGCGTTTCTAAAGAAAGCCCGTACGGTACACCCGGATGTTTCGGACGACCCCGAGGCCGAGGCCAAGTTCAAGGAGCTTAACGAGGCTTATTCTGTCCTTTCCGATGAGCAGAAGCGTGCCAATTACGATCGCTTTGGTACCGCCGATGGCCCTGGTGGCTCCGGCTATGTCGATATCAACGATATCTTTGGCGGTATGGGCATGGATGACCTGTTCTCGTCATTCTTTGGCGGCGGCGCCGGCGGTGGTGCCCGCAGCCGGCGCGAGCGCCGTCGCGGTCGCGATATGGCCATCTCGCTTTCGGTGACGCTCGAGGAAGCTGCGCTTGGCTGTAAAAAGACGATCAGCTATGACCGCCTTGCTCCCTGCGAGGATTGCAACGGTACGGGCAAGGCTGACGGTGCGACCGAAAAGCAGTGCAGCCGCTGCCACGGCACGGGCTATGTCACCACGGTCCAGCGCTCTTTTTTGGGCCAGGTCCAGTCCTCTTCGCCTTGCCCCGACTGCCACGGCGAGGGCACAGTCATCGATCATCCCTGCGAGACCTGTGACGGCCAGGGCCGCACGCCTTCGCACGAAAAGATCGATATCGATATTCCCGCCGGCGTCTCGACCGGTCGCCAACTGCGCGTGAGCGGCTTTGGCGAGGCCGGCCTTCGCGGTGAGCCCTCGGGCGACCTGATCGTCAACGTGCGTGTCGCCGACCACGAGCGCTTTAAGCGCAATGGCGACGATCTGTACCTGGTGAGCGATATCTCCATTGCGCAGGCCGCGCTCGGCTGCGAGATCGAGGTCGAGGGCATTATGCCCGACGAGGTCGTCAAGGTGTGCGTCCCCGCTGGCACGCAGTATGGCGACACCGTCAGCGTCAACAATTTCGGCATGCCGCGCATCGGCGGTGGCGGCTCACGCGGTCGACTGGTCGTGCAGCTGCGCGTGGTCGTTCCCACGAACCTTTCCAACAAGCAGCGCGAGCTGCTCCGCGCTTTTGCCGACGAGATGGGCGATGACGTCGCTTCCGGCAAGAAGTCGGTAACCGATCGTATCAAGAGCGCCCTCGACGATATCCTCGATTAAGGAGCCCGCTTGCTCGCACCCCATATTTCCGTCGTCAACCTTGGCTGTCGCGTCAACCGGGTTGAGTCCGACCGTATCACTGCCGATCTTATGCGCCAGGGCTTTGCGATGGTGGAGCCCCAGGATGCCGACCTGATCGTAATCAATACCTGCGCCGTGACGGGCGAGGCCGAGGCCAAGACCCGCAAGGCCGTCCGTCATGCGCTGTCATATCCAGGCGAGCCCTACGTGGTCGTGACCGGCTGCGTCGTCAACCTGCATCCCGAAGAGCTATTAGAGCTTTCGGACCGTGTGATTGCCGAGCCGTCGAAAATCGACGTCGCCGAGCGTGTCTGCGAGGTACTGGGTGTCGAATCCGATAGTGTGGCTGCCTGCAGCGACAGCGATGTGGTCGATGCTCTGGGGCGCTCGCGTCTGGGCGTGAAGATCCAAGACGGCTGCAATCACCGCTGCACGTATTGTATTGTGTGGAAGGCACGCGGCCCCGAGCGCTCCGTGCCTGTCGAGTCCGTGCTCGAGCAGGTGCGCGAGGCCCAGGAGGCCGGTGTGCCCGAGGTGGTGCTGACTGGCGTGAACCTGGGCGCCTATGACGGCAAGAGCGCGACTGACGAACACGTGGAGATCGATGAGCTGCTCGAGGCCATTATGGAGCGCACTACGATTGCCCACGTGCGCATTTCTTCAGTGGAGCCCATGGACATTTCCGAGCGCCTGCTCAAGGTGATGGCGCGCTATCCGCAGCGAATCGCGCCGTTCTTGCATCTTCCCGTGCAGTCCGGCTGTACGGCAACCCTGCATCGCATGGGTCGTCCCTATAGCGCGGAGGCCTTTGAGGACACGGTACGCATGATTCGTACCAATCTGCCCCAGGCGTCACTTTCTTGCGACGTCATCGTCGGCTTTCCCGGCGAGACGGACGAGGAGTTCGAGGAGTCGCTGGCGTTGTGCCGTCGCGTGGGCTTTTCGCGCATGCATGTCTTCCGCTATAGCAAGCGTCCGGGCACGCTTGCGGCCGATATGCCCGATCAGGTACCGCCCGAGATTATGGCCGAACGCAGCCGCCGCATGCGTGCCGCCGCTCAGGAGCTTGCGATTGCCGATGCCCGCCGCCGCGTGGGCACGGTCGAGCGTGCGGTGCTCGAGTATGGCGACAACCTGACGCTCGGCTCCTTCCATCATGCCCGTCTTGACGATGTCTGCGGGCTCAAGGCCCCGTGCCTGCTCGATGTTGCTATCATCGGAGTCGATGATTCCGGCTTAGTCCATGCTCGCAGGGAGGTCCATGGAAGCCTCGAAGATTAGACTTACCGTTCCCGAGGGGATTGACCCTTCGCGCGTCTTGGGCGCCGGCGACGCTGTCCTTCGCGCGGTTGAAGACTTGGTTCGCGCCCATGTGGTTGCGCGCGGTGACCAGATTGCCGTGAGCGGCGACCCGGACGAGGTCGAACTCGTGGCGCGTTTTTTCGAACACGCTTTTCGCGAGGCGGCTGCCGGTCGCACGCTGTCTGCCGACGACGTCTCGCGTTGCTTGGCTGTCCTGCGCGATGGCGAGCACGACGTCTCGTCGCTGCGCGATGACGTGCTGCTGTCGTATCGCGGCCGCGTCATTCGTCCCAAGACGCTCGGCCAAAAGCGCTATGTTGATGCCATCCGCTCGCATACCATCACGTTTGGCCTGGGCCCCGCCGGTACCGGTAAGACCTATCTAGCCATGGCGCTCGCCGTCGCCGCGCTCAAGCGCCACGAGGTGGGTCGCCTGGTCCTTACGCGGCCCGTTGTCGAGGCGGGGGAGAATTTGGGCTTTTTGCCCGGCACCCTCGAGGAAAAAATCGACCCTTACATGCGTCCGCTCTACGATGCCCTGTTTGACATGATGGATCGTGAGCGTACCGACGAGCTCATGGAGCGTGGTGTGATCGAGATTGCCCCGCTTGCCTACATGCGCGGCCGCACGCTGAGTGATGCCTTCGTGGTGCTCGACGAGGCGCAAAATACCACGCCCGAGCAGATGAAGATGTTCCTGACGCGCCTGGGCTTCAACTCCAAGTTCGTGATTACCGGCGACCTGAGCCAGCGTGACCTGGTGGGTCGTCGTGGTGGCTTGGCGGATGTCGAGAAGATTTTGGGCCGTGTCGATGATGTCGCATTTTCGCACCTCGAGCGTGCCGACGTGGTGCGCCATGCCTTGGTGGGACGTATCGTCGAGGCATACGATACTTATGATGATGTGCGCGAGAAGCGCGTACGTGACCGAAAGGAGTCCCGTTGAGTGTATTGATCAGCAACGATGCCGAGCTCGATACGCTGCTCGACGCGCATGAGGTGGAGCACATCTGCGAGGTTGTGCTTGCCGCCGAGGGCGCTGAGCGTGAAGTCGAGATTTCCCTTTCGTATGTCGACGAGGACGAGATGCACGAGCTCAACCACGAGTGGCGCGGTATCGACCGTACCACCGATGTGCTCTCGTTTGAGTGCGACTCTGCCTTTGATGAGGACATTCCCGCTGACGAGACGATTGAGCTCGGCGATATTATCTTGGCGCCGCAGGTTATTGCTCGCCAGGCTCCCGGTTTTGGTAACAGTCCCGCCGACGAGTGCCGGCTAATGCTTGTGCACGGTATGCTGCACCTGCTGGGGTATGACCATATCGAGGACGACGAGGCCGAGGTCATGGAGGCACGCGAGGACGCCATCCTGCGCGATTTGGCGCTCGGGCGCGGCGAGGACCCCAAGCTCGTCCACGTCGGCCCCATCACCAACCACGCCCACGACTAGGAGCCGTCTATGATTCCCGGATCGAACAAGGACCATCCTTCCTTTTTAAAGTCGTTCTCATACGCGATGGAGGGCTTCGTCACCGCCGTCAAGACCGAGCGTAATATCAAGGTCATGCTCGTGGCGGGTGTGTGTACCGTCATTGCCGGCTGCATCGTGGGGCTCGACATTGCCGAGTGGGCCACGATTATCATCTGCTGCGGCCTGGTGATTCACGGCGAGCTGTGCAACACCGCCATGGAGGCCATCGTCGACCTGGCGACCCAGGAGCTTCATCCGCTGGCCAAGCGTGCGAAGGACATCGCCGCCGCCTCTGTATACGTTCTTTCCATCACTGCCGCGATTGTGGGCGTGCTGGTATTTGCCCACGCGCTCGGCTTTATTTAGAAAGGGATTCCCATGTCCGACAATATGCAGCCTGCCGATGAGATTTTGGACGACGAGTCCCTGGACGCGGTGGATACCGAGGAGCTCGAGGATTTCGAGGAGTTCGACCCGTTTGAGGGTATGAGCGACGAGGAACTCGATGCCCTGTGCGACGAGGACGACAACCTCGCTGGCTTTGGTGACGTTGAGCCCGGTTTCCGCAGCGGCTTTGTGGCCCTGGTCGGTCGTCCCAACGCTGGCAAGTCTACGCTGCTTAATGCCTGCTATGGCAAAAAGGTCGCCATCACCTCGCCGGTGGCCCAGACGACCCGCCGCCGCATGCGCGCCGTCGTCAACCGCCCCGGCTACCAGCTGGTCTTTGTCGATACCCCCGGTATTCATAAGCCCAAGGACGGCTTGGGATCCGAGCTCAACAAGAGCGCGTTGTTCGAGCTGAACGATGTTGATGTTGTCGCGTTTTTGATTGATGCCACCAAGCCGATCGGCAGGGGAGACGCCTGGGTTGCCGAGCGCGTCAAGAACGCTCGTTCCAAGAAGGTCCTGGTGCTCACCAAGGCCGATGAGGCCGACCCCGCACAGGTCATGGAGCAGCTTAAGGCAGCCCACGAACTCATGGAATATGACGACGAGATCGTGACGTCGTCGGTCAAGAACTTCAACGTCGATGCATTTATCGAGACCGTTGCGCACTTTTTGCCTGAGGGTCCGCGTTGGTTCCCCGAGGACATGGGTACCGACGCTTCCGATGAGACGCTCGTTGCCGAGTTTGTGCGCGAGAAGGTCTTGCGCCGCACCCGTGATGAGATTCCGCACTCCGTTGGCGTGATCTGCGATGCGCTCGAGCAGACCAAGAAGGTGCTGCGCGTGCACGCCACCATTTACGTCGAGCGCGAGGGCCAAAAGGGCATCATCATCGGTAAGGGCGGCGAGATGATCAAGCATATCGGTATCGACGCCCGTCGCGATCTTGAGCGCATCTTTGGCACGCAGGTCTTTTTGGAGCTGGACGTGAAGGTCAAGGCCGGCTGGCGCGACGACGAGGCCCAGATTCGCCGCTTTGGCTACAACGCCGAGGACTAAGGACGCGCGGCGCGCATGGCAGGCTCCCGGACATATCGCACCAAGGTGATCGTCCTCGACAAGACGAAGCTCAAAGAGACCGACCTGATCTTGACGATGCTTGACGAGTGGGGACGGCAGGTTCGTGCGGTGGCCAAGGGCGCACGTAAGCCTGGCGGTCGCCTTGCGGCCCGTTGCGAGCTCTTCTGCACCGTTGATATGCTGCTCGCGCATGGACGGTCACTCGACGTGGTTTCTCAGGCCGAGCTTATGGAGGCGCCGCTCGGCGCTGCGCCCGATTACGAGACGACCTGCGCCGCAAGCGCGATCGCCGAGGTCGCGCGCGTGTGCTCGTTCGAGGACGCCGAGGACCCGTTTACCTTTGCCATCACGCAGCGAGCGCTTGCCCTGGTGGGCAGCGGGCTTGACACGGCACATATGGATCTACTTGTGGCGGCATATGTGTTTAAGCTGCTATCGCACGTTGGCTACCGACCCGATTTTTCTGCCTGCGTGCTGTGCGGAGACCCCATGCTGTCGTATTTTTCGCCCCAGGCGGGCGGTCTCATGTGCGGGTCGTGCGCGTCGAGCGTTCCGGGTGCCGAGCTGGTGTCGACCGGTGAGGTCGCGTGGCTGCGCGCCCTCATGTCGATGACCTTCGATGCGCTTATGGCCGAGAAAATCGACCCGCATACGGCGGCGTTCTTGCTCGGGCTTTCGCATGTGTGGGCGGCGACGCATACCGACCAGCGCCTCCGTGCGATGGAATTCATGTTGGGTCGGTGATGATGCGCAGGCGCGGGCTGCTTGTGGTATCATATCGGCCTGTTGGTACCTCGACCTTGGTTGTTCGCTCCACCGGCGGCTTCCCAGTCCGAGGCGAATCGAGTCGCCCGTGGGCGACGTAAAACGAAAGGTGAAACAATGACTGTTTCCAAAGAGCGCAAGGCTGAGCTGACTGCCCAGTTCGGTAACACCCCGGTCGACACCGGCAACCCCAAGGTTCAGGTCGCCATCCTGTCCGAGCGCATCAAGGAGCTGACCGAGCACATGAAGTCCCACCAGAAGGACTTCCACACCCGTCGTGGCCTGCTCATGCTCGTCGGTCGTCGTCGTCGTCTTCTCTCCTACATCAAGAAGAACGACATCGTCGAGTACCGTGAGCTCATCAAGGCTCTGGGCATCCGCGACAACATCCAGTAGGATTTGTACATGCTAAGAGCGTCCTGCGCAGCGGGGCGCTCTTTTTGTGTAAGGGCGTGAACAATCACGCTCTGAAGCGTGGCGGGGGCAGGGGGCCCGCGTCACATGAGAAGCCCGCAGGCAAGGGGCCTGTGGGGTAAAGGAGAACAATGACACTCGTATCCAAGACCTTTGAGCTGTACGGCAAGACCTACACCTTTGAGTCAGGCGAGCTTGCCAAGCAGGCCACCGGCGCCTGCCTGGTCAAGCAGGGTGACACCACGATGCTCGACACCGTGGTCGTCTCCAAGGAGCGCAAGAACTACGACTTCTTCCCGCTGACCGTCGACTTCAACGAGAAGATGTACGCAGCCGGCCGTATCCCGGGTGGTTACCTCAAGCGTGAGGGCCGTCCCAGCGAGAAGGCCACGCTCACCGCGCGCATGATCGACCGTCCGATTCGCCCGAGCTTCCCGGATGGCTTCCGCAACGAGGTGCACATCGTCGCAACCTCGCTCGTCGCCGACCAGGTCAACCCCTTCGACGTCATCAACGTCATGGGTGCCTCTCTGGCCATGACGCTCGGCGGCGTGCCCTTCGAGGGCCCGCTTGCCTGCGTGCGCATCGGCCGTAACGTGGAGACCGGTGAGTTTATCGTCAACCCCACCTACGAGGAGCGCGAGAACTCCGATCTGGACCTGGAGCTGGGCGGCTCTGCTGACTTCATCTCGATGGTCGAGGCCGGCGCCGAGGAGATCTCCGAGGACGACATGCTTGCCGCCATGAAGTTTGGCCAGGAGGCCCTTGCTGCTTTCTGCCAGGCTCAGGATGAGTTCGTCGCTGAGTGGGAGCAGGTCAACGGCCCCATCGTCAAGAAGGAGTACCCGCTCGACCAGCCCGTCGAGGAGGTCCAGGAGCGCATCTTCGCTCACTATGACGAGATGGCTGCCGCCCTTCGCGACGCCGACAAGCTCTCCCGTATCGGTAAGGTCGAGGCTCTGAAGGAGTCCATCCGCGCCGAGTTCACCGAGGAGGAGCAGGCCGCTTGGGAGCGCGAGATCCCCGTGGCGCTCAAGAAGCTCGAGAAGAAGGCCATGCGCACCATGGTCGTCGAGACCGGCGAGCGCGTCGACGGCCGTGCTGCCGACGAGATCCGTCCCATCATGGTGAAGGACAACTACCTGCCGCTCGTTCACGGCTCCGGTCTGTTCCAGCGTGGCCAGACCCAGGTGCTTTCCGTCCTGTCGCTCGGCATGCTCAACGAGGGCCAGCGTCTGGATACCATCGAGCCCACCGAGGGCAAGCGCTACATGCACCACTACAACTTCCCGCCGTTCTGCACCGGCGAGACCGGCCGCATGGGCAGCCCCAAGCGCCGCGAGATCGGCCATGGCAATCTGGCCGAGCGCGCTCTGCTTCCGGTGCTTCCCGACGAGAACGAGTTCCCCTACGCCATCCGCGTCGTCTCCGAGGTCATGGAGTCCAACGGCTCCTCTTCGATGGCTTCGACCTGCGGCTCCACGCTCGCCCTTATGGACGGCGGCGTGCCCATTAAGCGCCCGGTCTCCGGTATCGCCATGGGCCTGATCCAGGAGGAGGGCAAGACCGTGGTCCTGTCCGACATCCAGGGTCTCGAGGACTTCCTGGGCGACATGGACTTTAAGGTCACCGGCACCACCGAGGGCATCACCGCCCTGCAGATGGACAACAAGGCCACCGGCCTCACCTTCGACATTCTGGCCCGCGCCCTGCAGCAGGCCAAGGAGGGTCGCGCCTTCATCCTGCAGAAGATGCTCGATGTGATCCCCGAGCCGCGCCACACCACGCGCAGCACCGCTCCGCGCATCGTCTCCATCCAGGTCCCGACCGACAAGATCCGCGACGTCATCGGTTCCGGCGGTAAGGTCATCCGCGGTATCCAGGACGAGACCGGCGCCTCGGTCGACATCCAGGAGGACGGCACCGTCTTTGTCGGCGGCACCGGCGAGTCCGTCGACCAGGCGGTCGAGCGCATCAAGCTCATCATCAAGGTTCCCGAGCCGGGCGAGGAGTACACCGGCCGCGTGGTTTCCATCCAGCCCTTCGGCGCCTTCGTCAACCTGCTGCCCGGCAAGGATGGCCTGCTGCACATCTCCCGCGTTGCCAAGGGCCGCGTGGAGAAGGTCGAGGACGTCCTCAACGTGGGCGACGAGGTCAAGGTCGTCGTCATCGAGGTCGACGATCGCGGCAAGATCTCGCTCGATCGTCTTGATAAGCCCGAGGCCCCGGCTCGTGCCGAGGGTGCCTCCGAGGGCGACGGCGAGCACTTCCAGCGCCGTGAGCGTCCGCGTCGCGAGCGCTCCGAGCGCAGCGACCGTCCGCGCCGTCCCGGCGACAACGGAGGCCGCAAGCCCCGCCGTCACCACGACGCCGAGTAACAGCTCCACATAAGCAGTTCAACAAGGGCGACTCCGCAATGGAGTCGCCCTTTTGCTATTCCCGGCGGGGGCCGCGGATAAAGTTTCCTGCTCTACAGTCCTGCTCACGACGGAGGCCACATTAAGTGGCCTCCTGTTCGTGCGGAACTCGCGATAAACTTTATCCGCGGACCCCGCCGGGAATAGCAAAAGGGCTGGTTGGTGCGGGTTTCGATTTTGTCAGACAGTCTATTCAGTTATCTGAATTCAGATCTTTAGATAAACGCATGTGCGGCATTACCCCAGATAAAACCGACCAAAATAAACCTGTCCCTATTTGGCAGGTCTGGGGCCATCGGGGCCGGGGCGGGTTAAGTTTGTCGCGAGTTCCGCACGCAAAGGAAAGCACTTAACGT
>CABVDJ010000016.1 GCA_902497025.1 uncultured Collinsella sp.
CATCTGTCCCGACGCCGACCCGTGCGACGGCATACTCGACGTCTGCTACGCCTGCGGCCCCGTTCCGCGCGCGGTCGCGCTTCCCATGTTCCTTTCGGCCAAAGATGGCCACCATACCAAGCTGTCACCGGTTCGCATGCGCCGCTGTCGCCATGCCGAGCTTACCTTTGAGGAGCCCGACTACCCCATCCAGGCCGACGGCGAGCCCGTTGTCGCCTCGCGCATCGAGGTCGACGTCCTCGGCGGAGCCCTCCACGTCTGGCACCCCACCCGCTAAACCCACCTAAGTTGCGGTGAAATAGGGACTGTTTATGTAGCTAAAGCCGCAAAACAGTCCCTATTTCACCGCAACTTATTGAGAAGATCATTCCTCCCCGCCCGGCTTGCGTCGGTTGGCTTTTTTAATCGCGTTGAAGTGCTTGTCATTGAGCCTGCGCTGGCGAGAGCGCTGAGGCACCTTGGTCTTTACGCGTCGGCGCGGTGGACGCCCGCGACGCTCAAGCTCAGCGCGCAGCTTACGCAGACAGCTGCTGCGGTTTTGGAACTGACTGCGGCTCTCGCGCGCCATCACGACAATCCCCGAAGGGATATGTTTCATGCGTACCGCCGAGTCCGTCGTATTCACGCCCTGTCCGCCCGGACCCGTCGCGCGAAACACCTGCACCTCGCAATCGCGCGCCAACTCCTCGACCGACATCTCGGCATAGCGCGCATACTCGCGCCATTCCATCTTGTTCTCATCCATATCAGCACCTCCCCTCATACAAAAAATGTGACAAAGGGACAGTCCCTTTGTCACATCGCATACCAATCGCTTGTGTTGCGCGCTTAGGCGAAGGTGATCTCGCCGTTCTCGCAGTCCATATCGGCGATACGGGCCAAGCTCTCAACGCGGAAGCCGCGCTTACGGAGCTTATCGCCGCCGCCCTGGAAGCCCTTCTCAACGGCGATGCCAATGCCGGCAACTTCGGCGCCCGCAGCCTCGCAGATCTTAATAAGGCCCTCAAGCGCGCAGCCGTTGGCCAGGAAGTCGTCGATAATCAGGACCTTATCGCCCTCGGACAGAAAGCGCTTACCCACGATAACCGGGTACTCCTTCTGCTTGGTAAAGGAATAGATGGTCGTGGCATACTGCTCGCCGTCAAGGTTGATGGACTGGGCCTTCTTTGCAAAGACCACCGGCACGCCACCAAAATGCTGAGCTGCGATGCAGGCCATACCAATACCCGAAGCCTCAATCGTCAGGATCTTGTTGATCTCGACACCCTCGAACAGACGGGCCCATTCGGCGCCCATGTGGTCGAACAGCTCAACGTCGCACTGGTGGTTGAGGAAGGCATCAACCTTAAGGACGTTACCGGCCTTTACGATGCCGTCATGGCGAATACGATCCTCAAGCTCCTGCATGGCGCAACCCCTTCTCGCGGCAACGATACCGCGCGATTAATAAACGTTGTTCGATAGTCTACCACGGACCGACCCCCGCCCGCCCCACAAGCCACATCGCACCACAAACCAGTCTTTTTGGGACGGCGCGAATCGTGGCAGACAGCCTCCCAACATGCTAATGGCGGGCGCGCATCTTCACCAAACGCACCATGGCAAGCGCAAAGCCCACGGCGGCCACAGCCATGAGTACGTAGAACACCGAGCGAAAGCCGAATAGGAATACGTCCGGACGACCTGTAACAAAACTGGTCACGGCCTCGCCCATTGCCACGCTCATCTGCCCATACAGGATATGCGACGCCGCCGTAATGCCGAGTGCCATACCCGCATAACGCGCCAGGCTACCCAGACTACCCGCAAAGCCGAGTGCTTCGCGCGGAGCCGAGCCCATGTACAACGAGTTGTTAGGACTCTGGAAAACCGACGTACCGCACGACATAAACGCGACACAGCACACGATCACAGGGATAGAAGAGCGCTCGTCGAGCGTGCTTACCGCAAAGAGACCGCACACATACACGCCCAGGCCGACCGCCGTAGGGCCCTCGCAGCCAACACGGTCCGAAACCGTACCCGAAAGCGGCCCGATAAAGGCATTCACCATCGGCAGCGCCAAAAAGAGCAATCCGGAAATGTCGGAACCAAAGCCGTGGGCGTCCTGAAAATAGAACGGCAGAATAAACTCGGATGCGCCAATGCCAACGAACACGATGAGCATGCAGACAAGGTTGATGGTGAAGGCCGAATTTGCAAAGCAGCGACGAGCGGCCTCGATCAGGGACATGGGGCGCTCGCCGGCCTCCGGCTTAACATGCGGCAGCGTGTAGAGCCCCACGATAAACGAGATCACGCCAATAGGCAGGTTGATGAGGAAGATACTCTCCCAGGGAAAGCTTGCCACCAGCATGCCGCCAAGCACGGGGCCACACATCATGCCGAGGGCCACAAAGGTCGCGAGAATACCCATGGCACGGCCACGTTCGCGCGCCGGAAACGACTCGGTGATGATACCCATGTTGTTAGCCATGGCCGCCGCGCAACCGACGCCCTGAACAATGCGTGCCAGGATAAGAACCTCGAGCGAACCCGAAAGGCCGCAAAGCAGCGAGCCGGCCGTAAAAACGATTACGCCCAGCTGGAATACGCCCACCTTGCCGCGCACGTCGCCCAAGCGGCCAAACGGCAGCATAGCCACGCATGTCGCAAGCAGATACACCGAGCTTACCAGCTGAATGCGATCGAGGCCCACGCCCAGCTCCTTTTGCATCACGGGCAGCGCCACGGTCACGACGGTCGAATCCAGACACACCATAAACGTCATGATGAGCACGGTAAACAGAATCGCCCATTTGTTCTTGCCATGGGTGTCGCCCTCTAGAGCAATGTGCTCGCGGCGCAACTGCTCTGCAGTTTTCTCCATATCCATCCTTTCGAGTGGCCTAACGCAAAAAACGGGGCCCCGATCGCCTGCAAACAGCCGCGATTGGGGTCCCGCCTACGGAATCGGAACGAAAGGTCACCGAAGCTTTCTGCCAGCATCGGCACCTTGTACGGAGCTAGCCTAGCACTGCTCGAGTGCCTGCTCAAGGTCGGCAATCAGATCGGCCGTGTCCTCGAGGCCGCACGACAGGCGCACCATGTCGGCGGAGATGCCACAGGCGATGAGCTCCTCATCGTTCATCTGGCGATGCGTGGCATTAGCGGGATGCAGGCAGCAAGTGCGGGCATCGGCCACGTGCGTGGCGATCTGGGCGAGCTTGAGGCTCTTCATAAAGGTCTCGGCCGCCGCGCGACCACCGTTAAAGCCAAAGCTCACAACGCCGCAGGTACCGTTGGGCATGTACTTCTGAGCCAGGTCATAGTACTTATCGCCCTCCAGGCCCGGATAGCTCACGAAGCGCACCTTGGGATGGCTCTGCAGGAACTTGGCAACGGCCAGGCCGTTCTCACAATGACGCGGCATGCGTACATGCAGGCTCTCGAGCGAGCTGTTCAGGAAGAAGGCCGCCTGCGGGTTCTGCATGGGGCCGAGGTCGCGCATGAGCTGCGCGGTGGCCTTGGTAATGAAGGCGCCCTCGCGACCGAACTTCTCGGCATAGGTCACGCCGTGATAGCTCTCGTCAGGCGTGGTGAGACCCGGGAACTTATCTGCATGGGCCATCCAGTCAAACTGGCCGTGATCGACGATCACGCCGCCCAGGTAGGCCGCATGGCCATCCATGTACTTAGTGGTGGAGTGCGTGACGATGTCGGCGCCCCACTCAAAGGGACGGCACATCACGGGCGTCGGGAAGGTGTTGTCGACCATCAGCGGCACGCCGTGGTCGTGCGCGGCCTTGGCAAAGCGCTCAATATCGAGCACGGCAAGGGCGGGGTTGGCGATGGTCTCGCCAAAGACGAGCTTGGTATTGGGCTCAAAGGCTGCCTCGAGCTCCTCGTCGGTGCAGTCGGGGGCAACGAAGGTACAGGTCAAACCCATGCGCTCCATAGTATGGGCGAGCAGGTTGTAGGTACCGCCGTAGATAGCAGAGCTCGCGACCACATGATCGCCGGCACCGGCCACGTTAAAAATCGCGAGGAAATTCGCAGCCATGCCCGAGCTCGTGAGCATCGCAGCGGTGCCGCCCTCCATCTCGCAGATCTTGGCGGCAACGAGATCGCACGTGGGGTTCTGCAGACGGCTGTAGAAGTAGCCCGACTCCTCTAGGTCAAACAGCTTGCCCATGTGCTCGGACGTGTCGTACTTCCACGTGGTGGACTGGTAGATGGGCACCTGGCGCGGCTCGGCATCTCCCGGGTGATAGCCGCCCTGAACACATGTGGTACCGATGGTCTGCTCGCTCATATCTAGCTCCCTAGCCTGGGTTACGTTTCATTCGGTTCACGATACCGCTACCCTGCACCCCTCTCAACCCATCCTCAAGGTAGGTTATAGGACAAATTGATCAGGGGTATTTATCTCAAGCCTTGGGCATTTGCTCGATAGATAAAAATGAGGCATACATGAAGCTCTCGATGATTACATACCCCGTCACGGGTACCATAGGCGGGTACACCGTAACCAAGGAGACAACGATGAAGCAAATCGATACGGCCCAGCTCGACATCACCGCCTGTCAGGCTCAGGCTGCCGAATACCACGCCCGTGGCTTTAACTGCGCCCAGGCCGTTGCCTGCACGCTCGCACCTGCCGTCGGGCTCGACCCCCAGACTGCCTTTACCCTCACCGAGGGCTTTGGCGCCGGCATGGGTGGCATGACCGAGACCTGCGGCGCCATCTCGGGCGCTGTTGCCATAATGGGCTTTGTAATGAGCGACGGCATGGAGAACCCCAAGACCAAAGGCCAGACCTACAAGCTGTCGCGCGAGATTGCCAAGCGATTTGGCGAGAAGAACACGACGACCGTCTGCGGCACGCTCAAGGGCATCGGATCGGATAAGGGTCCGCTCCGCAGCTGCCCCGGCTGCATCGACGATGCCATCGAGATCGCCTGCGATGTGCTAAAGCAGCTCGCCGAGTAAACGGCAGCAACATAAAACGACGGCCGGCGCGTTTGGGATCCATCCAAAAAAACGCCGGCCGTCGCCGTTAGAACTCGGCAAATTTGGGAGCGCCGACCTCGATCTCTTCGCGCCCCGCCATAAGCTCGCGCATCTTGGCGCAAAATTGCTCCTGCTCCCCCGCTTTGAATACCAGGTGAAGTGTCACGGCATCCGCGTAATCGGTATCCGAAACCTTGGCACCCGAATCCTGCGCCAAACGAAGCACCTGCTCATACTGCGGATAGGCCACATGCACGTCAACAGGCACGACACTCGTCATCTCGACAATCTGCCCGGCCTCCCGAGCAGCTGCCACCGCCGCCTGCGTCGCCGCAGTATAGGCGCGCACCAAGCCACCAGGTCCCAACAGCGTGCCACCAAAATAGCGCGTCACCACGCAGCAAACATTTTTGAGCTCTGCGCCGCGCAACACCTCGAGCGTCGGCATACCGCTCGTGCGGCTCGGCTCACCATCATCGCTCTGGCGCTCGCGTCCATCGACTAAAATCCACGCGGGAACATTGTGTCGAGCGTCGTAATGACGCTTGCGAACCATCTCGATAAAGGCATTCGCCTCATCCTCGGACTCAATATGGACCAGCTGGGCAATAAACCGGCTCTTGCGGTCCACAAACTCGCCCGAAGCCTCAATATTCGATTGCAGAGTAAAATAGCTGTCCAACAAAGCCCCTCAACAAAACTAAGCGCGGCAACAAACAGCCTCAATAATACGGCAAAGGCCGTACCGATAACCCCGGTAAATAGAACAGCAACGCCGATGACCAGGCAAAAACAGCGAGACGGCGTCAGCTGAGTCGATTTGGCCCGAAAGAGGAGGGAGCACGCCTTATGGCGGCGACCGACGAATGAGCGCCAAATCGGCCAGCTGACGCCGTCGAGAGCGAGAACCCGTCAGCGCGAGCAAGGTGCCTTGAAAGACGAGGGCATTGACCTTATGGTCATGCCCGAAGGCTTGTAAGGCAGATTGCCGCGCTGACGGGTTCGCAGCGTCAACATAGTTGCCAAGTGGGCCTATAAGCCGGGTTCTGTCGTGAACGGTCATTTATCTTGTCTGCACGTTACCGTGCAGCTCCACGCACGCTACCCGAACGCGGACCGGGCCGGCCCATAGCGTTCCTATTCGCGCTTGCTCCGGATGGGGCTTGCCAAGCCGCCGTGTTGCCACGACGCTGGTGGTCTCTTACACCACCGTTTCAGCTTTTCCCTTTACGCCTTGCGGCGCAGGTGGGAGTCTTCTTTTCTGCGGCGCTTTCCGTCGAATCACTCCGCCCGGCCGTTAGCCGGCATCCCGCCCTCTGGAGCCCGGACTTTCCTCACGCGTACTGCAAGCAGCACATCGCGCGACCGTCTGGCCCACTCAGCAGTGCAAGAGTGTAACACACCGTTGCCGCAGGCAATGGCACAACGCAAACGCTCGACACGATAAACCAAGAACCGCCATGCGCTACAATGGTCCTGTCGATGGGCAACGTCGTCAGTCGAGACGCGACCGCGCTCCGCACCCCTCCGTCTACTCGGTGCGTTCCCGCCTCCTCCCCGAGGCGGGATGTCGGCGTTTTTTCATGCAGCGACAACCAAATAGCCTGTGGACAGCATGGGCAGCATCGTGCATCTCGGCACCAAATGCAAAAAGGGACCCGTCCATTACGGACGGATCCCTTAAAACAAGTGATCGTCAAACCGATTTACTCGGCGTCGGTCTCCTCGTCCTTCTTCTCGGAAGGAAGCGGGGTAACCTCGATCTCGACGCCCAGAGTCTCAGCAGCGGACTTCATGGACAGGGAGATACGACGACGGTCGAGGTCGATCTCCATGACCTTGACCTGAACCTTGTCGCCCACGTGGGTGACCTGAGAAGGCTGATCGACGTGCTTGTTGGCCATCTCGGAGATGTGCACCAAGCCCTCGATGCCCTCGCCCAGGTCGACGAAAGCGCCGAACGGGACAAGCTTGGTCACAGTGCCCTCGACGATAGCGCCGACGGGGTACTTCTTGACCAGTGCGCGCCACGGATCCTCGGTGGTCTGCTTGAGACCCAGGGAGATGCGCTCGCGGTTGAGATCGACGTCGAGAACCTCGACCTCGACCTCCTGGCCGACCTTGACAACCTCGGAAGGATGGTTGACGTGGTTCCAGGAGAGCTCGGAGATGTGGATGAGGCCGTCGATACCGCCGAGGTCGACGAAGGCGCCGAAGTCGACGATGGAGGAAACGGTGCCCTGGAGACGCATGCCAGACTTGAGCTTGGACAGGATCTCGGAGCGCTCGGCCTTACGGGACTCCTCGAGCACGACGCGACGGGAGAGGACGACGTTGTTGCGGTTGCGGTCCATCTCGATGACGCGAGCCTCGATGCGGGTGCCCATGTAGGAGGTGAGGTCCTTGACACGACGGAGGTCGACGAGGGAAGCGGGCAGGAAGCCACGCAGGCCGATGTCGAGGATCAGGCCGCCCTTGACAACCTCGATAACCTCGCCCTCGACGTTCTCGCCGGAGTTGAACTTCTCCTCGATGCGGTTCCAAGCACGCTCGTACTCGGCACGCTTCTTGGACAGGACCAGACGACCGTCCTTGTCCTCCTTCTGGAGAACCAGAGCCTCGATGGGATCACCGAGTGCAACGATGTCTGCAGGGTTAGCGTCCTTGCGGATGGACAGCTCGCGGACCGGGATAACGCCCTCGGACTTGAATCCGATGTCAACGAGCACCTCGTCATGCTCGATCTTAACGACAGTGCCGTTAACGAGATCGCCCTCATCAAAGTCGGTAATCGTACCGTCGATGAGGTTGTTCATCTCCTCCTCATTGACATCGTCAAGAGAGAAAATGGACGAGTTCTGAATCTCACTCAAAGGTGGACCCCTTTCGAACTACGGGGCCCCGATTGCTAGGACCTACAGAAGGGTGCGACAAGCACACAACGTTTAGGAACACTCGGGAGCCGACAGATACTAATGTGACGCTTATGCAATCACGTTCGTATAGGTTACGGGGAAATGAGTTCGATTTCAAGCGTGAACTGCGATTTTTTACTCGTGTGGAGACTTTTTCGTAATCTTATGAACACACGTCTCCGCAACTTGACGATAACCAGCCAGGCATTCGGCTTTGGGGTAAAGTATCCGGAGCCAACGATTCTAGATCGATTTTTCGAGAAAGGTGCCCGCGTGCTCAAAGCAGTCGTTTTCGATATGGACGAGACGCTTCTTAGCATCAACCTCAACGCGTTCATCCTTCGCTATTTTAAGGATGTCTCTTCGATGCTCGCGGATATCGGGCGCCGCAGCCGCGGTGGCACGATGGCACGCCTCGGCACCATCCTGGTCGACCTCAACGCCAATCGCCGCAGCGGAACGGACAACCGCACCAATCTTGAGTTTTACCAAGAAGAGGTCGAGCGCCGATGCGGGATCTGCCTCTCCGATCCCCTCATCTACGAGGCGTTTACCTACTATGACCGCGAAGTTCTTCCGTACAAGAACGACGATGTCATTAACGCCCACGCTATGCCGGGCGCACACGCCGCGCTCCAGGCCGTACAGGACGCTGGACTGCGTTGCGCGCTCTTTACCAACCCCAGCTTTCCCCAGGGGGCCATCGAGTGCCGCATGGGCTGGGGCGACCTGGCCGACGCCCCCTTTGAACTCGTGACGCACATGGGAAACACCACCCGCTGCAAGCCCGATGCTACCTACTATCTAGAGCAGCTTCAGGTGATGGGGCTCGAGCCACACGAGGTCCTTATGGTGGGCAACGATCCCAAACGCGACTTCCCGTCCCCCGATTGCGGCATCCAAACCGCCTTTGTGGGCCAAGGCAAGCCCAGCCGAGCCACCTGGCGCGGAACCATGGAAGACTTCGCCCGCGAGTTCAACGCCGTAGTAGAAGCCTTCTACGAGCACCAAATAGCCGACGAACTGTCCTAGCACACTTGGGTTTTGCCGATCATGATGTTGAGGATCTCGACGTCGGTGTCCTTCATACCCACACGGCCTACGTAGCCCATGCTAGCGATTGTCTGCTCAACGGTATCTTGGATCAGGCCCTCGCCGGCGCGGAAGCCGCGACCCTGCATGGCCATATCATGGCCCAGAATCGCCGCATCGACGGCAGCCGAGATCTTGGCGGCACAGCTCGCCTTGGCGCCGTCGCACACGATGCCGCCCACGTTACCGAGCGTATTCGAGACCGTCGCGCCAATCTGCTCGCGCGTGCCACCGCACAGCCAGGTAATCGCAGCGCCGGCGCCGCACGCGGCGCAAATAGCACCGCAAAACGCCGAGAGCGCACCAATATAGCTCTTGATATGCACGGCGATCAGATCGGACAGCATCACGGCGCGCACCAGGCGCTCGTGGTCGCAACGCAGGTACTCGGCATACTCCATGACGGGCAATGCGCAGGTAATGCCCTGATTGCCCGAGCCGCACACAATGGCGACCGGCAGCGCGCAACCGTTCATGCGGGCGTCGGACCCGGCGGCCGCACGGGCACGGGCACGGCAGGCGACGTCATCGGCACGAGCACCCAGCAGCGTACGACCCACCTCGGCGCCCCAAGCGTGCGCAAGGCCCTCGGCACTGATCGCGCCATTCAGCTCAATCTGACGCTCAACGGCAGCGCGGGCGTCCTCAATGTCGCCGTCCTCGATAAAGTCAATGATGGACTCAATCGACATGGGCGTGTCGGCCTTATCCGCCGCACGCTCGGCCACCACGCGCTCGGCGCAGGCGGCACACTCCCCCGCCGACTTGCCGCACACCGGAATACCGTCGAGCGTATGGCACGTGACATTGGTGTGGTGATCGGTAATCTCGACGACCGCGGTATGGCCCCCGGCCGTCGCAGTCACCTTGATGTAGAGGTTGGGCACGCCCTCGACAAGCGACACATCGCAGTAGCCGGCGTCGGCGAGGAGCTCGGCCACGCGAGCACGGTCCTCATCGTCAACGCTCTCGAGCACCTCGAGCGCGCTCTTGGCGTCGCCGCCCACGGCACCCAGCACGGCCGCGGCCTCAATACCGTGCATACCACCCGAGTTGGGCACGGTCACGCTCTTGACGTTCTTGATGATGTTGCCCGAGCAGGCAACATCCATATGATCGGGTTCGCAACCAAGCGTCTGGCTCGCCAACGCCGCTGCATAGGCAACGGCAATGGGCTCGGTGCAGCCGAGTGCACAGACAAGCTCGCGGTTCAAAACATCGCAAAACGCGGCATCGCGAAGAGAATCGGCAGGCATAGGTATCTCCTACTTGTATAACGGACAGGGCTCTCGAAAATAATTAGCTCTTTTATTTGATAACAATGCATCAAAAACCGCAACCCAAGTTCCGGCGGACGGCGTTCAAGCGCAAACTGACGGCATTAATACATGAAAAGCTAGTCTTGTTGCATGCTAAAGCGTTTGACCAAAAAACGCCCGAGCGTTTCCACAAAAGTCGCGCTATCATGCAGTCGAACGCGGTAAAACCTTTAGCAATTCCGCCGCACGGACCAGAGAGGAACCACTCATGAAGATTGGTATCGGTAACGACCACGCCGCCGTCGAGCTCAAGAACATCATCTCCGAGCACCTGAAGGAGCGCGGCTGCGAGGTCGTGAACTTTGGCACCGACACCTCCGAGAGCTTCGATTACCCCATCGCCGGCTACAAGGTGGGTAAGGCCGTGGCCAACGGTGACGTCGACCTGGGTATCCTGATCTGCGGTACCGGCGTCGGCATCAGCCTGGCCGCCAACAAGGTCGAAGGTGTTCGCGCCGTCGTATGCTCCGAGCCCTTCAGCGCCAAGCTCTCCCGCATGCACAACAACACCAACGTGCTCGCCTTTGGCGCCCGCGTCGTGGGCTCCGAGCTCGCCAAGATGATTGTCGACGAGTGGCTCGACGCCGAGTTTGAGGGTGGTCGTCACGAGCGTCGCGTTAACCTCCTCAACGAGATCGATCGCACGCGCGGCCTTAAGATCGTCGACGAAGCCTAAACTATTCAGTGCCACAAGCTAACAGCAGGGGCCCGCTCGGAACACATATCCGAGCGGGCCCCTGCATAGATTTTGGAATAAAAGGGCGCCGCGGATGGAGTTCCGCGGCGCCCAAGCCACACGCTAACAGCTTTAAGGAGTCAAAGCTGGTTTAGCCAAAGAAGCGCTTGATCTCGATCTCGGCATTCTCCAGGCAGTCGGAGCCGTGGATCACGTTGGCGTTGACATCGACGGCAAAGTCGCCGCGGATGGTACCAGGAGCAGCCTCAAGCGGGTTGGTAGCGCCCATGAGGGTGCGCATCTTAGCAACAGCGGAGAGACCGGAAACGACCATCTTGACGACCGGACCGCTCGTCATAAAGTCGCAGAGACCGCCAAAGAAGGGCTTGTCGGCCAGATGGGCGTAGTGCTCCTCGACGGTAGCGCGCTCGAGCGTGGTCATCTCCATGCGCTCGATGACAAGGCCGCTGCGCTCAATGCGAGCAACGATCTCGCCGATCTTGCGGTCGCGCACGGCGTCGGGCTTAATCATGATGAAGGTCTTCTCGATAGCCATAAAAGTAGCCTTTCAAGTAGGTTCGCGCGTGCCCAAGTCCCATTCCGGCACCCGCCTGGACTGCATCGTAACAGAGTTTTAGCTGCAGTTAAACAAAAAGCTGTTTATTGAAACGTTGCAATTTATTAAAGCGCTCCATATGTGTCACTTCTGTTTCGAAGCCCGATTAGAGTACCATCCGACCGCCCATCAACCGCATCGAACAGAGCAGGCGGTCGGTTGCCGCCCGCGAACGTAACCCCTTCACAACCTGCCCAAAGGTCCTACAGAAGTTCTCGACAAGCCCCTCCCCCATAGCAACAAAATACGGGCGCCCACATCAGCAGGCGCCCGTAAAGTGAAAACGATTTATCAATAAATGGCCAAAACGGCTTCAGCCAAATCCCTACTTTACCCCGTGGCCCATCTCGACGACCTTAGTCAGTGACCCAAACACACCCTCGTCAGCCACGAGCTGTGCCTCGGCGCGATCAAGCTGCACGGCAACGGCGGCAGGGGCGGTGCCGCCCTCGGTCGTGCGCGCGGCGACAATCGACGGGATGTCGAGCGCCTCGGTAATGTCGCGCTCAAAGAGCGGGCTTGCCTCCTGGAACACCTCAAACGGCAGGTCCTCAAGATTGCAGCCGCGCTTCTCGCACATCAGGACCAGATGGCCCACCACGGCATGTGCCTCGCGGAACGGCAGGCCACGCTTGGCCAGGTAATCGGCAACATCGGTGGCGGCAAGGTGCCCCACGCCGCACTCACGCGCCATGGCATCCTCGTTGACGGTCCAAGTCGAAATCATTCCGGCCATAACGGACAGGCACTGCATGAGCGTATGGGCGGTATCGAGCGCGCCCTCCTTGTCCTCCTGCAAGTCCTTGTTATAAGCAAGCGGCAAGCCCTTCATGGTTACCAGCAGCTGCACCAGGTTGCCGTACACGCGACCGCTCTTGCCGCGGATAAGCTCGGCAAAGTCGGGGTTCTTCTTCTGCGGCATGATAGACGAGCCGGTGGAGTAGGAGTCTGAAAGCGTGATAAAGCCAAATTCGGAGCTCGACCACAGCACGATCTCCTCGGAAAGACGCGACAGGTGCATCGCCATGACGGATCCGGCGTAATGCAGATCGAGCAGGAAATCACGGTCGGAAACCGCATCGAGCGAGTTGGGGATCACGCCCGCAAAGCCAAGTTCGGCAGCCGTCATCTGGCGATCGAGCGGATAGCTCGTACCGGCAAGCGCGGCAGCACCAAGCGGGCAGTTGTCGGCGGCATCAAAGGCGGCCTTCAGGCGCGTAAAGTCGCGCGCGAACATCCAGAAATACGCCAGCAGATGATGCGAGAGCAGCACGGGCTGAGCGTGCTGCATATGCGTGTAGCCCGGCAGAATCACCTTGTCGTACTTCTTGGCCGCATCCACCAGCACATGGCGCAGCTCAAGATTGGCCTCCATGAGCTCCTTGGCCAGCGCCTTGACGCCCAGGCGCGTATCGGTCGCCACCTGGTCGTTGCGCGAACGCCCGGTATGCAAGCGCTTGCCAGCCTCGCCGATGCGACGCGTCAGCTCGCTCTCGATGGACATATGAATGTCCTCATCGTTGATGTCGAAGGTAAAGTTGCCGGCATCGATATCCTGTTCGATTCCGGTCAGGCCCTTGGCAATCGCCTGCTCGTCCTCGGCACTGATGATGCCCTGGGCGGCCAACATCTTGGCATGCGCCTTAGAGCCGGCGATATCCTGCTTATAGAGATGTTTGTCGACCGGCAGCGACGCGCCAAACTCCTGCGTGACCTCGGCCACGCCCGCCTCAAAACGACCGCCCCAAAGAGCCATGGAACCGTCTCCTTTCTCCAAATACCAAAACAAGCGTCCAAAGCAATGTGCCCTGTCGCTAAAGCGATTTATCAACCGCTAGTTTTACACACTCCCTGCCGCGCGCGGGGCCATGTGGCTAATTTGCAAAGAAGTGACGCACCATGCACTTGGCGCCCAACGTCTCCCTCCGGATGTTGCCCTGCGAACCATCGATCCAGGCCTTCAGGCTCATAGGAACGTCCTCGACCCTTACAGCATCGAACTCGGGCGCGAGGGCAAGCAAAGCATGCGCGATAGCATTGAACATAATGGATACTCCTCATATATATAGGCACAGAGCCGCCAAATTGATAGAAGGAGCCCCGCCGGACAACCCCGGCGGGGCTCGGACTCAGCCGCAGACGCGGCATCATATATGCGGGCGGAACGTAGGGGCCACCGATGTTAAGAAGTGTCAGCAAGCATAACGAAAGGTAGGGACCCCGTGCGCCCGTTATGTATCACGCGGATGGGCCGCGCGGATACCAAGGGAAGGAGGCGCTAGGCCTGGGCAGCAGCAGAGCTGGGGCCCTGGACCTTTGCCCACGTCTTGAGCGACAGCGTATCGATCTCGATAAAGCCGGCGCTGGCCTTCTCGTCAAACGTGGTGTCGCGGTCGTAGGTAGCCAGACCGTAGTCGTAGAGGCTGAAGGGGCTCTTGCGGCCGACGACATGGCAGTTGCCCTTAAAGAACTTCAGACGGACAGTGCCGGTCACGAACTTTTGCGTGTCGGCCATAAAGGCATCGAGCGCGTTCTTGAGCGGGCTGTACCACTGGCCGTTGTACACGGCGGTGGCCCAATCCTGCTCGAGCTTGATCTTGGTCTTGAGCAGGTCGCCCTCGACGCAGATGTCCTCGAGCGCCTTGTGGGCGGTGATGAGCGTCAGGGCGCCGGGAACCTCGTAGCACTCGCGGCTCTTAAGGCCCACCAGGCGATCCTCGACCAGATCGAGACGGCCAAAGCCATTGTCGCCGGAGATCTTGTTGAGGGCGATGACGATCTCAGAGAGCTTCATCTTCTTGCCGTCGACGGCGACGGGCTTGCCGGCCTCAAACTCAATCTCGGTGTAGGTCGGGGTGTCCGGGGTGTCCTCGGGATTCTTGGTCATAACCCAAGCGTCGTCGAGCGGCTCATTCCAGGGATCCTCCAGGTGACCGCACTCAATGGCACGACCCCACAGGTTGTCGTCGATGGAGTAGGGGTTGTCGTTGGCACCCTCGGGAACCGGCACGTTGTGGGCGTGGGCATAGGCGACCTCGTCGGGGCGACACTTCAGGTCCCACTCGCGAACCGGGGCGATAACCTTGAGCTCGGGGTCGAGGGCCTTGACGGCGGCCTCAAAACGGACCTGGTCGTTACCCTTGCCGGTGCAGCCGTGGGCGACGTAGGTCGCGCCAAACTCGTGGGCGACCTCAACAAGCTTCTTGGCAAGCAGCGGGCGAGACAGGGCGGAGAGCAGCGGATACTTGTTCTCGTACATGGAGTTTGCTGCAATGGCTTTGGTCAGGAACTCATCGGAGAACTCGTCGCGCAGGTCGAGCACCTGGCAATCGAGAACGCCCAGGTCGAGCGCCTTCTGCTTCTTGGCATCCAGTCCGGTCTCTTCCTGGCCCACGTTGCCGCAGACACAAACGACATCGAGATTCTTCTCGTCCTGGAGCCACTTGACACATACGGATGTATCAAGACCACCGGAATATGCGAGAACGACTTTTTCCTTGCTCATGGCTGTTTCCTTTCGCCCTTGGTAGCTAGTTAGAACATCGGTCAGTTGCAAGTCATTTCAAGGTCATATACCGTGCAATATCAGGTTAAATAGCAAAAATCAGCACATACATGCCCTAGAAACATGCAGCAATGTCGTGCTAAAACCCAACGACCTCAAAATGACTCTGTTGAGGCAATTCGCCCCATGCGGACAGAGACGATTGTTATCGTCGTCGGGAAATTGCGCGCTGGCGTCGGATGGCATTGTCTGCAGTGGTGATGATCGTTACGAACTGCATCTGCCTCTCCTTTCACCTATCGCCGGGCGCAATTCTAATATCGTAAACGGTACCTTTTCCTCGGTAAGCGGTTGTTTTTCCGTCTCCGTTTTCGATGGTCGCTATATTACGCTAAAGTGCCCGCAGCACAAGCGACAAATTCAAATTTCTGAAAAGTTTTTTCATTACTTTGTGAAGCGTGGTGCAAATACGCTCCGTTCCTGCGAAAATACGCTCGACTACGAGTTGATGGTTATAACGTCTGAAACAATCTCGAAACGAAAGGCTCGCTTTTATGCAAACTTACGAATCGGACGCCAACATCGGCAACATTAAGATTCTCGCCGTCGATATGGACAAGACGCTGCTGACCGACGAGCGTGTGCTGCCCCAGGGTCTTGATGAGCGCCTGGACAAGCTCGCCGACGCCGGCATCGTATTCTGCCCCGCCAGCGGACGTCCCGCCCCCAAGCTCGAGGAGATGTTCGAGGGCATCAAGAACCGCCTCGCCTTTTGTCCCGACAACGGAGCTTGCGTGATCTATCGCGGCAGCTATATCTATAAAAGCAATATTGACGTGGAGCTGTATCAGCAGGTCTTGAACCGTGCCTCGGAGGATCCTCGCGCTGTCCCCGTCCTGTGCTGCTTCGACGAGTTCTACGTGCTTGCCCGCGACCATCAATACCACGACGAGATCAGCGTCTACTACAACACAATCAACTACGTAGACAGCTTTGAGGGCATTGATTTCGAGTCCAACAAGATTTCGGTCTTCTTCCCCGGCTACGACGCCGAGCCCGCTTTCCGCGAGACCTATAGCCCCGAGTTCTCGGACAAACTCTACGTCACCAACGCTGGGCGCGAGTGGATCGACTTTATGAACCTGGGCGTCGACAAGGGCGCCGGCGTCGCTCACCTGTGCGAGCACCTGGGCATCGATATTGCCGATGCTGCCGCCGTGGGCGACACCTACAACGACATCCCCATGCTGGAGCGCGTCGGTCACAGCTTTATCGTGGACAATGCCGAGGAGCACATGAACGCGCACGCCAAGTGGCGCATTCCGAGCAACAACGACGGGGGCGTACTGACGCTCATCGACGCCATCTTGGCGGCTCGTTAACGTAGCTCATCGGACCTGGCCGGGCGAGGCGGGTAAGTTTTTCGTTCGGTCAGGTCCTGGGCTCGCTCGAAGGCCACATTAAGTGGCCTTCGGCTCGTGCGGAATCTACGAAAAACTTACCCGCATCGCCCGGCCAGGTCCTGCGGTGACTTGCTTGCCGCATGGATGGCGTCTTGGCGTCTGGATACTTGGCTGATAGTTTGGAATGAAGGGGGCTCCTTGTTGGCAAGGAGCCCCCTTCTGTTTTGGTTACTTTGGGGTTGTTGGTATGTCTTTACTTGGCATCGGCCCAGGTTATGCCGGTGCTGACTTCGGCGATTAGGGGAACGCGGAGGTCCACTACGTGCTCCATGACGTCGCGGACCATGGTGGTTAGGCGCTCGACTTCGTCGATGGGGCACTCAAAGTCCAGTTCGTCGTGCACTTGCAGGATCATGTGGGCGGCAAAGCCTTCTTCTTCCAGGCGACGACTTACGCGGGCCATGGCGATCTTGATGATGTCTGCTGCGGTGCCCTGCATGGGATGGTTCATGGCCGTGCGCTCGCCAAAGCCGCGGAGTTGCGGGTTTTTGGCCTTGAGCTCGGGAATATGGCGTCTGCGGCCATACATGGTCTCGGCGTAGCCCGTCTGCTTGGCGCGCGCCACCACGTTGTCGAGGAACGTACGCACGCCCGGGTAGGCCTCGTAGTAGCGGTCGATCATGTCGCGCGCCTCGGCCATCGAGATATGCAGCGACTGCGACAGGCCGTAGGCCTGCTGGCCATACACGATGCCAAAGTTCACGGCCTTGGCGCGACTGCGCAGGTCGGGCGTTACCTCGGACACCGGCACACCAAACACGCGCGCCGCCGTCTCGGCATGGAAGTCCTCGCCCTCGTTAAAGGCGCGCACCAAGTGCTCGTCACCCGAGAGATGTGCCAGCAGACGCAGCTCGATCTGCGAGTAGTCCACCGCCAAAAAGACGCTTCCCTCGCCTGCCGAAAACGCCGTCTTGACGGTACGCCCCAGCTCCGAGCGCGTCGGAATGTTTTGCAGATTAGGGTCGCTCGAAGACAGACGCCCCGTCGCGGTGATGGTCTGGTTGTACGTGGTGTGCACACGACCGTCACCGCGGCGCAGCGGGCCCAACGTGTCCAGATAGGTTGACTTGATCTTGGACTTCTCGCGCCAGTCTAAAATCAAACGAACAATCTCGTGGTCACGGGCAAGATCACTCAGTACCTTGGCATTGGTCGAATAGTAACCGCGCTTGGTCTTTTTGAGACCCTTGGTCGGAAGGCCCATCACATCAAAGAGCACATGCGAAAGTTGCATGGGGCTGCCGATGTTAAAGGTCTCGTCACCGGCAAGGTCGCGAATGCTTCGTTCGACCTCGGTGATCTGGGTCGCCAGACCCTCGGACAGACTGTGCAGGCGGTCGGGGTCCACGAGCATGCCCGCGCGCTCCATCTTGGCAAGTACCGGAACGAGCGGCATCTCGATGCCATCGAACACGTTGGCGGCGTTCTCACGGGCCATGCACTCGCGCAACGGCGCCACGAGCGCCAGCGTCAGAGCCGCAGTACGGGCGGCAGGCGCCGGAGCGTCCTCACCAGCACCCTCTGCACCGCGCGCCGCAGGCAACGCCATCTGCAGATAGGTATCGGCCAGATATGCCTCATCGAACTCGGAGCGATCGGAATCCAGCAGATAGGCAGCGACCACGGTATCGAAGATACGCGTGGAATCGGCAGCGAGCGGATCCATGAGCTCGGGCTCAGAAGAATCGATGGGCGAAAGCTCGTGCAGCAGCGCTTTCGTATCCGGGCTCGCCACGCGGCCCTCCATAAACAGGCGCGCAAGCACGCCGGCGATCACACCGTGAGCGAAGTTGAAGCCCTCAACCTCAGCCGCCGCACAGCTGTCGCCCTCCTCGAGCGCGAACAGGCCCTTGGACGTCGCCAACCACAGCGTGCGCGTCAGCCCAAAGAGCGCGCCCTCTTCCTTGTCGTCGTCCACCACGGCGGCGACCCACTCGCCGGCATCAATCGCGCGGGAGACCTCAGCCGCAACGGCACCAAGCGCGTCGGCATCGCCGGCGGCTGCGCGAACCATAGCAGGTATCTCAAACACACTGGAGGCAGCAGCCCCGCCCTCGCCGCCGATCAGCGCCAAGAAACGGTTCTGCATGGCGGTGATACCAAGCGTACCCAGCGCCGCGGAAACCTCATCGGCAGAAAACGCCGGGAAGGACGTCGCCTCAAAGTCGAGCTCGACGGGCGCATCGGTGCGAATGGTTGCGACCTTGCGGCTCAGTAGTGCGTCATCGATGTGTGCACGCAGGTTCTCGCCCATCTTGCCCTTGACCTCATCGGCATGCGCGATGACTTCGTCCAGGCTACCGTACTTCGCAATGAGCGCACTCGCCTTTTTGGGACCGATGCCCGGTACACCGGGGATGTTGTCGGACGTATCGCCCTTTAGACCGTAAAAATCGGGCACGAGCGCCGGCGTAATGCCGTGATACAGGTCGTCCACGCTCTCGGGCGTCATAATCGCCACGTCGGACAGGCCCTTGCGGGTCGAGACCACGTTGACGTGCTCGGTCACGAGTTGATACATGTCGCGGTCGCCGGTCACCAGTAGCATGTCGCAGCCGGCCTCTTCACCCAGGCGCGCCATGGTTCCCAGGATGTCATCGCCTTCCCAGCCCTCGGACTGCAGAATCGGAACGTTGAGCGCGGCGAGCAGCTCCTTAATCATAGGGAACTGCGCATGCAGATCGGGGTCCATGGGCGGGCGTTGCGCCTTATACTGCGGCAGCATCTCCATGCGCACGCGCGGTTTACCCTTGTCAAACGCCACGACGACGCCGTCGGGGTTAAAGGCATCGATCATCTTGAGAAACATGTTCAGAAAGCCAAAGATCGCGTTGGTGGGGCGACCGTCCGGCGCGTTCATGGTCGGCGGCACGGCGTGGAAGGCGCGATGCATGAGCGAGTTGCCGTCGATAACGGCAAAGGTGCGGCGCTTGTCAGACATATTGAATACCTCGCTTTGGGCTGGGCACGGTTTGCTCACTCCAGTTTACACGCTCCCCGCCCCGCGGCCACCTCACATCAAGCTCCCCCGCCACCGTGAGCCCGCGCGTGATACGATGGCTCACGGTACATCAACCAGCACGATCGATCCGAAAGGAGCCTGCGTCATGGAGCGTCCCTGCGCATGGAAAAAGTACACGCCACAGCAAATCGAGGAGCTCGAGGAGCTTTGCCGCGGCTATAAGCAGTTTTTGAGTGAGAACAAGACCGAGCGCCTGTGCGTCAAGGCCGGCATCAAGATGGCCGAGGAGGCGGGATACGTCGACCTGGAGACCGTAATCGCCGCAGGCCGCGAGCTTAAGGCAGGCGACAAGGTGTATGCCGCTAACCACGGCAAGGACCTTATGCTCGTCAATCTGGGCACCGCCCCGCTCGAGCAGGGCTTTAACATCCTGGGCGCGCACGTGGACTCGCCGCGCCTGGACCTTAAGCAGAACCCCGCCTTCGAGGCCGGCGACATGGCTTATCTCGACACGCACTACTACGGCGGCGTCAAGAGCTACCACTGGGTAGCCTCCCCGCTCGCACTCGTGGGCGTCATCTGCAAAAAGGACGGTACCACCGTCGACATCAATATCGGCGACAAGGCGGACGATCCGGTCTTCACCATCTCCGACCTGCTGATCCATCTCTCGAGCGAGCAGATGTCTAAGCCTGCCAAAGACGCCGTCGACGCCGAGATCCTCGACGTGATCGTGGGCGGCCGTCCCGTCAAGTTCGATGAGGACGACAAGGACGCCCCCAAGGAGCCCGTCAAGCAGATGTTCCTGGATATCCTCAAGGAGCAGTACGACGTCGAGGAGGAGGACTTCCTCTCCGCCGAGATCGAGGTCGTGCCCGCCGGCCCCGCCCGCGACATGGGCCTCGACCGCTCCATGATTCTGGGCTATGGCCATGACGACCGCGTCTGTGCCTACCCCTCCATGCTCGCCCAGATCAACGTCACCAACGTGGAGCGCACGAGCATCACGCTCATCGTCGACAAGGAGGAGATCGGTTCCGTGGGTGCCACCGGCATGACGAGTCGCTTCTTCGAGAACACCGTCGCCGAGATCATGATGCTCGCCGGCGAGGACAGCCCGCTGGCTCTGCGCCGCGCGCTCGCCCGCAGCCGTATGCTCTCCTCCGACGTGTCCGCCGGCTTCGACCCGGGCTATGCCGGCAAGTTCGAGACCAAGAACGCCGCCTTCATGGGTCGCGGCCTGTGCTTTAACAAGTACACGGGCAGCCGCGGCAAGGGCGGCTCTAACGACGCCGACGCCGAGTATGTGGCCCTCGTCCGCGACATCATGGACGAGGCCGGCGTGGACTTCCAGACCTGCGAGCTCGGCCGCGTCAACGCTGGTGGCGGCGGCACCATCGCCTACATCATGGCCAAGTACGGCATGAACGTCATCGACTCCGGCGTTGCCGTCCTGTCCATGCACGCCCTGTGGGAGGTCGCCAACAAGGCCGACATCTACGAGGCATATCGCGGCTACAAGGCCTTCATCGAGCGAGCCTAACCAACCCTTCATCAGTTGCGGTGAAATACGGACTAAACTGGCCCATAAACAGCCAAAACAGACCGTATTCCACCGCAACTTTTTTGGCAGAGGAGAGCCCATGCTGCAGGTCATCATTTCGCCCGCCAAGCAGATGCGCGCGGCCCAAGATGCTTTTGAAGTCCTGGGCATCCCACCCTTTGTGCGCGAGACGGCTCGCCTCCACCGCGCACTGCTAGATATCGAGCGGAATGAAGGCAGCGGCGGCCTGCAGGCGCTGTGGAACGTGAGTGACAAACTGCTGGGACCTTGCCTCAACACCCTGCATGAGTTCGGGCCCATCCTGAAAAGCGGCGATCTCGACAATCCCGCACTCGCCCGTCACCTCTCCCCTGCCGCCATGTCCTATCACGGCATTCAATACCAGAGCATGGCACCCGAGGTGATGGATTCCGCGCAGCTCGCATGGCTGCAAGACCATCTGTGGATCCTCTCCGGCCTCTACGGGTGCGTTCGTCCCTTTCATGCCGTCGAACCGTATCGGCTGGAGATGGGCGCGAAGCTTGTCGTCGACGGTGCCCGAGACCTCTACGCATTTTGGAGCGATAAGCTCGCGCGGGCTATCGCCCCGGCAGGCTCAAACACCACGATCGTCAACCTCGCCAGCGTAGAGTATGCCAAAGCCGTTCTGCCCCACCTCGCGGGCGACGCCACAGCCGTCACGTGCCTCTTTGGCGAGGGTATCCGCAACGGGAAGCCCATCCAACGGTCGACCGCCAGCAAAAAGGCGCGCGGCTCCATGGTGCGGTGGATGGCGGAAAACAAGGTCGAGGACGCCGGCCGTCTCACCGAGTTCAACATCGGCTATCGCCACGCCCCCGAGCTCTCATGCCCAGGCACCCTCGTGTTCATCAACGAACAGATGCTCTAGAGCCGGCACCCAACACTGACCCGCTCAGCCTTCTCTATATAACTTGCGGTGGAATAGTTCCTATTTGAGCCTTTTATCGCACAATCAGGAACTATTCCACCGCAACTTTTATGAATTGGCTGGCTAGGCTCGACACCTATTCTGCTAGACCGTCGGCCTTTGCAATCCCGTTTGTCGAACCGTCCTGATAGACAATCTTGACGTGCTCAACCTCGGACACCGCAACACCCGTCGGAGGCTCCAGACGCCATTCCGTCAGGGCGATATCCATGGTCGTGGGCACATCTCCTTGATCTTTGAGCTTCACCGTCAGCGTTTTGAGCGCCGCGTCAAACGTCACGCGTTCGATTTCTTCGCCTGGAATGGACCCACCACTCAGCTGCAACTGCACAAACTCATCGCACGGGTACCAATAATCGCCCGGAACGGCGAGCGTATTGGCATTACCGCCAGTACTCCTCACCGTCATAATCGGTAGGCTATCATCAGCCTCGAACTCCCATGCAGCGCCGCCGCGACCACCAAACGTCCAGATACAAAAGGCAATCACCAGCACGGCAAGCACCGCAAAACCGATCGCGACAAGGCCATGGTGCGCACGGCTTTCCTCGGCCGATACATCCCATTGCGTCTCTCGATATAGATGCTTGTCTTCCATGTTCGCCTCCTCACAGGCACGCTCGTTAGGCCAATCGTACCCATTCGAGCTATACTTGAGCCCATTACATAAACGGGGGGCTTGCAGGACAAGACGGCAGGCTGAGATTGGGCGCGCCCGCCCTGACCCGCAAACCTGATATGGGTAATGCCAACGAAGGGAGCCGTGCCAATGAGCACACAGACCGAGCCCAAGCTCGTCACGCAAATCGACTTCGCCCGCGCCGGGCAGATCACACCGCAGATGAAGGAGGTCGCCGAGCGCGAGCATCGCGACCCCGAGTACATCCGCGAGCGCGTGGCCGACGGCCGCATCGCCATTCCCGCCAACATCGTGCACATCAAAAAGGGCATGCGCGCCTTTGGCGTCGGTGAGGGCCTGTCCACCAAGGTCAACGTGAACTTGGGCATCTCGGGCGACAAGGCCGATGCCGCCGAGGAATGGAAGAAGGTCAAGATCGCCGAGGACTTTGGCGCCGACGCCATCATGGACCTCTCCAACTCGGGCAAGACGCGCCAGTTCCGCCAGCAGCTCATCGACGAGACGCCGCTCATGGTAGGTACCGTCCCCATGTACGACGCCATCGGCTACATGGAAAAGCCGCTGGTCAAGCTTACCAAGGACGACCTGTTCGAGGTCGTGCGCGCGCACGCCGAGGACGGCGTGGACTTTATGACCATCCACTGCGGCATCAACAAGTCGGTCACAAAGACCTTTAAGGAGACCGGCCGCCTCATGAACATCGTGAGCCGCGGCGGCTCGCTGCTGTTTGGCTGGATGGAGGTCACCGGTAACGAGAACCCGTTCTATGAGTTCTACGACGAGCTGCTCGAAATCTGCCACGAGTACGACGTGACGATTTCGCTCGGCGACTCCTGTCGCCCGGGCTGCCTCTACGACTCCAACGACGCCACCGAGACCGCCGAGATGATCGAGCTGGGCAAGCTGTGCAAGCGCGCATGGGCCGCCGGCGTCCAGGTTATGGTCGAGGGTCCGGGCCACATGGCGCTCGACGAGATCGCCGCCAACATGAAACTGCAGAAGCGCCTGTGCCACAACGCCCCGTTCTATGTGCTCGGGCCGCTGGTGACCGATATCGGCGTGGGCTACGACCACATCACCGCTGCCATCGGCGGCGCTATCTCCGCCAGCTCCGGCGCCGACTTCCTGTGCTACGTGACGCCGGCCGAGCACCTGTGCCTGCCCAACGCCCAGGACGTGCTCGACGGCCTCATGGCCACCAAGATTGCCGCACACGCCGCCGACATCGCCAAAAAGGTGCCCCACGCCCGCGACATGGACGACAAGATGGGCCAGGCACGCCGCAAGCTCGACTGGGACGCCATGTGGAAGTGCGCGCTCGACCCGGTTACGGGCAAGAAGCGCTACGAGGAGTCCCCCGCCGCCACCGAGGGCACTTGCACCATGTGTGGCAAGATGTGCGCCGTCCGCACCGTCAACAAGATCTTCGAGGGCACCACGATCGACCTCGGCATGGAGGACTAACCCTGTCGCCGCGGCCGCTTCTGACGGCGAGCTGGTGCCTGTCAATTGTTGACTTGTGAACATTTACTTACACTTGCGTAGAGATTGCATCGCCCGCCCGGGTTCGGCATAGAGTCGGCCCGGGCATCTTTATAATGCTGGCTTAAAGACCCATTTGATTCCGACCGAACAAGGGAGCGAACATGGATCGTAGTAAGGTACCTGCCGTCCTGTCCATCGCGGGATCCGATTCCAGCGGTGGCGCCGGCATTCAGGCCGACATCAAGACCATCACGGCGCACCGCCTGTATGCCGAGACGGCCATCACCGCCATCACAGCGCAAAACACCCTGGGCGTTACCGCCGTGCAGGATATCTCGCCAGATATCGTAGCCGCGCAAATTGACGCCGTTTTTGACGATATCCGCCCCAGCGCCGTCAAGATCGGCATGGTTTCTTCTGTCGAGATTATCGAAGTCATCGCCGACCGCTTGAGCGCCTGGAACGCAACGAACGTGGTCGTCGACCCCGTCATGGTCGCCACCTCGGGCGCGCGGCTGATTGCCGAAGATGCCGCCGAGGCGCTCACCCGCCGCCTGTTCCCGCTAGCGACGGTTATCACGCCCAATATTCCCGAGGCCATGGCGTTGCTCGATTATGAGGTCGACTCCGAGCGCACGCAGCAAAATGCTGCCATGCTCCTCACCCGCCGCTTTGGTTGCGCATCCCTCGTTAAGGGTGGGCATCTTGTCAACGAGGCCAACGATGTACTGGCCGAACCCGCGCCACTCGATGACGAGGGCAACCATCTGGGAGATCCACTCACCACGTGGTTCCGCCACAAGCGCATCGAGACCAGCAACACGCACGGCACCGGATGCACGCTCTCGTCCGCCATCGCCTGCGCGCTGGCTCAGGGCATGGATCTTGCCGACGCCGTCAACGCCGGCAAGGCCTACCTAACCGGCGCTCTGGCCGCCGGCTTTGACATGGGCAAAGGCTCCGGCCCCGTCAACCACATGTGGCAGTATTAAGATTCGCAGTCCAAAGCCACCGCAAAGGCGCCCGTCCCCTTTGCGGTGGCTTGGGGTCGCGCTACTCTCCGAGCATCTCTTGGAGCTTGGCCGCCACGGCGTGACCCAGGCTCTCATGGCTTTCGGGCATCATATGCAGATAGTCGATATCGCCCGGCTCGGCAAACTCCGCTGCATTCAAAAAGTCGCAGCCAAACTGCTCGGCTACGTGCGCATAGTATTCAGCAAAATGCTCCGAGGCCTCGACGGAACGCTCGTCAAAATCGGTCATATATACATCGGCGATTTGCGGCTTGATCTTGATAGGTGCCATCAGCAGAATACGCGGGCAGGGTGCGGCATTGGTCCAGGGAAATGCACGCACCGCGCGAATCAGCGCCATGGTGCCGCGGGCAATATCGGAGGCCGTCACACCAAAGACCGTCTTGCAATCGTTGGTTCCCAGCATAATAACGATCGCATCCAGCGGCTTATGGGCCTCGAGCAGCATCGGCAGTGCGCGGATGCCGTTAAGATTGGTGTTCAGATGGCACATGTCGTCGCGTACCGTCGTGCGGCCGTTGAGGCCTTCTTCAATTACATGCCAGCCCTCGCCTAAGTCACGTTGGGCCACGCCGCACCAGCGCACATCCTGCGCATAGCGCACCGCGGTGCCGTCGCGCATGCCCGCCGGATCGTAACCATAGGTGTTGCTGTCGCCAAAGCATAGAACGTTTTTCATCGTAAGCCCCTCGCTCAGTAAAAAACCGACGGAAGCAGCCTCTCCCGCCGGCTCGACCCATCTGTCAGCACGTACCGATTACAGGTACTTGCGCCAGTCGTCCTCGTCCTCATCATCCTCGGTAGCAGCTTGGATCTGCTCGGCGGCGCGAGCTGCCGCAGCGCGAGCGGCAACCTGGGCATAGGACTCCTCGTTGCGCTCGGGGAAGTTTGCCAGCACGTGCTCGAACTTGGCAAAATCCTCATCCCAGCGCGTAGAAGGCACGGCAAAGAAGACTTGCTTGACCTTAAAGTCGCCCGACGCGAGCTCCTTGCGGAAGAGCTCGGCCACGGCCTCTGCGTCAAAGCCGTTGTTGTCGCAGCCCCAAGCGCCCAGCACGAGCTTCTCGCGACCTAGCTCGTCGCAGATGGCAAGCACAAAGCGAATGCGGTCGCGCAGGGCATCCAGCAGAGCATCGTCGCTCACGCGATACTCCTGGCGGGCGCGCTTAACGTTGGGCGCGGCGGCCACGATCACGTCGGCGTATGCATGCACGTGGTTGCGGTCGAAGCGCACCGCAGGCACCACCAGCGCACGGTTTCGGTAAAGCTCGCAGTTGATGTTGCGGCGACGGTTCTCGCCGTACCATTTGCGCTGCTTATCGAGAACGTTGTATAGATACGAATCGGCGCACAGCGTGGCCTCCTGGCCCAGATAACCCTGAATATAGCCACCGCCCGGATTGGTGAACGAGGCAAAGGCGAGCACGGCCATGTCGCAGAACTGCGCATAGCCACGACCGTTGTCCAAGATGGCCTGCGTGGTGGAGGCATCGAGCACGGTGACCTCGGGCAGAACCGGAGCGGGCTCCTCAGCAGGCGCGAACTCAGCTTCGGCGATTTCCTCGGCAGGCTCCTCGACGGGCTCGGCAACCTGTTCTTCGGTGGCCACAGCACTCTGAACCTTGGCCTTCATCGCCGAGACAAAGCCGGCAGGCATACCGTCAAACTCGCGAACACCGGCAAGCGAACGCTCGATATCCTTGGCGCACGCTTCGGACACAGTTGCCACGTGACGCTCGGCGGCCTTGGCACGGGCCTCGCGCTTGGGATTGGGCTGACCCGCTCGGTTGGACCTGCGGTTACGGTTCCTGTTGTCGACGTCTGCCATAAGTGGTCACCTTTCTCGGTCTCTGCCGCTATCGGCTTTTCCCATCCATGATACCCCGCCGCGTACAAAAAAGACGGCCCCGAAGGACCGCCTTTCGCATCGATTTGCACGCACGGCAAGCACCGCCGCAATTCGCCACTAGTCGCGACGGCCGAGGATGTTCAAAATGCGCAAAAACACGTTGATAATATCCACGAACAGGTTAGAGGCCATAAGCACGGCATTGGGCAGTGTGGGCGGCACCGTCGTGGCAACATAGGTGTCATAGCCAATAAACCCGGCGAACACCACGATCACGATCAGGTCGGTGATGGTCTGCGAGACGCCCATGAACATCAGCACGATCTCAACCAGAATAGTTGCGAGCAGAATGCCAAAACCGATGCCATATACGCGCTGGAAAAACTTGGGGAACGTCACGCCCAAGGCGCCAAAGACAAAGGTGATGGCGGCCGTGGCGATAAAGGCAGTGTTGATGGTGGGCAGGTCGTAGTTGGCAAGGCCAAACGACGCGGTCAGGCCAAAGGTACTCGCAAAGATTACGTAGCCCACAAGGGACAGGCCCACGGACTGCTTGCTGGCGGCGGCCGACATCATGACCATGCCGACGATGGTCAAAATAAACGAGCCAAAGACCAGCGGCAGGGCGGCGCCGCTCATCATCATGCGCGCAAACGACATGGTGCTCGTAAAGTAGGCGCCGGCGCCCATGGCGCAAAAGCCCAAGAAGATCAGGGCAGACATGGCGAGATTGTACGCGCGCGGCGACATCTCCTTGGCGCGGCTTGCGCCGCTCTCGACGGGGCCGTTCTGATAGCCCTGGATATCGTTCATAGGTTCGTCCTTTCAAAAAGTGCCGTGAAAGACGGCGCAGCAGGTGACAAGATTCCTGTCATTGTACCCGAATGCCGTACGTCCTTACCCACGGCGCTCGCCCTCGAGCGTACGGTCGAATGCCCACACCCACCAACGCATCAGATGGGCCTGCGAACCATCTGGTCGTTCGCGCGTCTGGTCCTCCAGATACAACTCGGTCGCGTGCCCGCCAAAACGCACCTTATAGGTTGCCGTACGGATGCCGTGAACCGTCAGGCCAAACCCAGTGGTCGAGACAATCTCGTCAATCGTAAAGCAACGACCGTCGACCCAGCAGACGGTGACCGGCACGACCTGTCCGCCCGCGAGGATGCGAGCCACGACGTCCACATACTGCTTGTGCACGCGCCGAGTTTTGCCATCTGTCTGTCGATATTCCATGCCTCCTATTATCGAACGCATGTTTGCATGTTGTAAAGCGAACAGACTGTGGTTTTGGAGTGTCGTAGTAATCGCACGTGTCCGCATGGCGTGTTAGCAAAAAGAACACCCGCGGTCAACAGGGCTAATATTCAATTTTAGTGCCAAAAAGTTCACTTCTCCCATCAGAACTCGGTAAAGAAACCCACAGGAGGTGATACGATTTATCATGTTTTTGTAACGTGTCTGCAAACTTCGAGAAAGCCCATATATGGACGTAACGTTCTCAACCTTCCTCGGCCAAATTGTGTCGAACCCAGTCCTTGCCGTCACCGTGATCCTCGCGTTGGGCGCCATCTTCGTCAATGGATGGACCGACGCGCCCAACGCCATCGCGACCTGCGTCACTACGCGTTGCATGCCCGCCCGCGCCGCCATTCTCATGAGCGCCGCATTCAACTTCCTCGGTGTGCTCATCATGACGCACTTTAACGCGAGCGTCGCCAATACCATCTCGCATATCGTCGACTTTGGCGGAAACAGCACCATGGCGCTCGCGTGCCTCTGCGCGGCGCTGTTCTCCATCGTCGTCTACGGCGCCACAGCGTCGCGTTTTGGTATCCCCACCTCGCAAAGCCACAGCCTTATCGCCGGCCTGACCGGTGCCGCTATCGCCCTCGGCGGCGCGAGCAGCGTCAACGTCCACGAGTGGATGAAGGTCATCTACGGCCTGGCGCTCTCCATCGGCCTGGGCTTTGTCATGGGCTGGGTCCTGTGCAAGCTCGTCTCGATTCTTTTCGCCGCCGCCAACAGGCGACGTGCCAATGTCTTCTTTAAATACGCTCAGATCGCGAGCGCTGCGGCCATGAGCTTTATGCACGGCGCGCAGGATGGACAGAAGTTCATCGGCGTGCTCTTTTTAGGCGTGGCCTTTGCCAGCGGCCAGACGAGCGTCGGCGATGCAGGCATCCCCATCTGGATTATGCTGCTGTGCTCGGCCACTATGGGTATCGGCACCAGCGTGGGCGGCGAGCGCATCATCAAGGCCGTCGGCCAGAGCATGGTCAAGCTCGAAAAGTACCAGGGCTTCTCCGCCGACCTGGCGGGCGCCGCGAACCTGCTGCTTGCCACCCTTACCGGCATCCCCGTGTCCTCCACCCACATCAAGACCTGCGCCATCATGGGCGTCGGTGCCGTCAAGCGCCTTTCGGCCATCAACTTCGGCGTCGTCAAGGACATGATGTTCACCTGGTTCTTCACCTTCCCCGCCTGCGGACTCATCAGCTTTGTCATGGCCAAGCTGTTCATGATGTTCCTCTAGTCAAACCGAGCGTCCATCCGGACTGCAATGCTTCGCCCACCCGTCTTCGCCTCGAAAGGACCCATCCATGGCAAAGAAACCCGATTCGTTCTACTTTGACAACTACGTCGCTTGCGCTGACCTCGCCGTTCAGGCAGCCGAGCTGCTCACCAAGATTTTTGAGAACTTCGACCCCGCAAAGATTCACGATATGCTCAACAAGATGCACGCGATCGAGCATGCAGCCGACAAGAAGCACCATGAGCTTGAGGACGCCTTGCTCACCGCCTTTATCACCCCGCTCGAGCGCGAGGATCTGGATCTGATGAGCTGCTCACTCGACACCGTGCTCGACCGCATCGAGGGCGTCGTGCAGCGCGTCTACTTCACCAACATCCAGAGCATCCATCCCGACGCCATCGTCATCGCCCACAAGGTGACTGACGCCTGCCGCGCCATGAAAGACCTGATGGTCGAGCTGCCCAACTACCGCAAGTCCAAGACCCTGCGCGAACTCGTCATCCAGATCAACACCATCGAGTCCGAAGCCGACGAGCTCTATATCAACGCCATGCGCAACCTGCACGTTAACGGCAAGGACCCGCTCGAGGTCATCGCCTGGCGTGACGTATACGCCTTCCTGGAGTACTGCGCTGACTGCTGTGAGAATGTGGCCGATGTTGTGGATTCGATTGTCATGAAGAACAGTTAATTGGGGGTACGTGTCCCACCGGTCGCGGGCCCGACCACTAATACCTTTTTCACTCCGGCTGCAAGCAGAGTCGTTCAAAAGGTATTAGTGGTCGGGCCCGCTCCCTTACGTACCACCATTGGGAACTTTGGCTGAGGGGTTGAGCGTGGTGGGGCCTTTGCTGTGATGACCCTTGATTGCTCGGGGTTTTACTTTGGTATTCGATGAGCGATTGGCTGATTGCTGCTTTGGGTACTGTTTGGGTTACTTTGGGTTTGTTTGATTTTTAATTGTTGAAGGGCTTGTATGTCTTATTTGGATCTGGCTCGGGGTCGGTATTCTTGTCGTGAGTTTGAGGATCGTTCTGTTGAGCGGGCTGTGGTGGATGCCATTGTTGAGGCTGGGCGTATTGCTCCTTCTGCTTGTAATAATCATCCAACCCGTGTGATGGTGTTGGATACGCCTGAGCTTCTGGAAAAGGCAGCTGCTTGTCAGCCTCGGTTTGCTCGTGATGGGTCCATCTTTGGCGCTCCGCTCATCTTCCTCATTTGCAGCGTCACCAACGACGCTTGGGTGCGTCCCTATGACCAGATGAACTCGAGTACCATCGATACCTCGATTGTTTGCGATCAGATGATGATGGAGGCCGAGGAGCAGGGCCTGGGTACGTGCTGGGTGTGCCATTTTAAGCCCGAGGTGGCCTGTGAGCAGTTCTGCCTGCCCGAGGGCATCTATCCCTATCACATGCTCGTCTGCGGCTATCCTGCCGACCATATCGCCGACCCCGAGCAGCGCGAGGCCCGCACCATTCCCCTCCCCGACTTCCTCCTCAAGTAGATTTTTGGGACAGGTCTTAAAATCCACCTTTGACCACGCGCCCTTCGCCGAGTCCTGTGCCCTCAAACGCAGGACTCGGCGTTTTGTTTTGCAGACTGCATGCAGCCACAAAAAAGGACCCGCAAGCTGCGGGCCCTTTCTAGGCGCTAAATGATAGCTGGATATTAGTCCAGGTCGTCGGCGGCGAAGTTGTCGATCGGTGCGAAGGGATCGGCAACGGGGATAACCGGCTCGGCGACGGGCAGCGGCTCGGCAGCAGGAACGGTCACAGCCGGAGAAGCGGCGGAACCGACCGGCGTGGAAGCCATGAGATCGGACGGGAAGGAGTTCTGAGCATCGTCCATGAAGTGCTGGATGAGCTTGAGGTACTCGGCCTTAAACTCCTCACGGGAAGCCTTAAGACGGTCGATCTCCTCAAGCTCGGCCTGCTTCTCGGTCAGGGCCTGACGGATGACCTCGCGGGCCTTGGCGTCGGCCTCGTTGCGGATGCGGTCGGCGTTCTCGTTGGCGTCGTTGACAATGCCCTCGGCGGTCTGCTGGGCAGCAATAAGGGCAGCGGAAATCTGGCGCTCCTGAGCGGAGAAGTCGGGTGCAGGAGCGGCCACAGGGGCGGCGGGAACGGCCTGCGCGGCAGCGTCCTGAGCCTGAGCAAGCTGGGCCTGCGTATCGGCAAGCTGCTGCTCGGTGGCAGTCAGACGACCCTTAAGATCGACGATCTTGGCAAGCATGGCGTCGACCTCAGAGGACAGGGTCTCCAGGAAGACGTCGACCTCGGCGGGATCGTAGCCGCGCTTGGCCTCAGAGAAGGTCTGAGCCTGAATGTCAGCAGGGGTAATAGCCATAACAAGTTCTCCTTTATCTTCGCCTTGGCGCCGTGCGCCCGACGTGAGTTACTAAGCCAGTTTTATATGAGTATACCTATAAGAAGTTGCAGAACCAGCTTCTGCACCAACTGCAACGCAATAATCGCAACGACCGGTGAAAAATCGACGCTGCCCATGGGCGGGATAAACCGGCGGAACAAATTGAGCCACGGGCCGCACACGCTATCGAGAACAGCGGCGATATCCTGTAGCAATCCACCCTGTTTCATAGGGATCCACGTCATAAGGCAGTAGACAACGATGAGCGTGGAGTAGAAGTTGAACAGCGTATTGACCAGCTGGACAATGGTGTAGATGTTGATGAGAATCTCCTCGTCTTGTCTTTACTTAAGGTAACCGTCGGCACGGAGCTTCTTGAGGTCCGAATCCTTGACCTCGCAACCGGCGGGCAGCACCATAAACACGCGATCGCCAACCTCTTTAACGGTGGCACCCAGGCCGCAGGCAAACCCGTAAGAGAAGTCCAGGACGCGCTTGGCGACCTCGGTACGAACGCCCACAAAAATCAGCGCGACAGGCTGCTTGGTGCGCACGCGGCGCACGACGGTCTCCACGTCGTCATAGCTCTCGGGGCGCAGGACATAGGCCGGCAGCTGCGGCGTAGCGTTGATGATGTTGCTCGCATACGCCGAGGCATCGCTCGGTGAGGGAGCAGGTGCGGGGGCAGCAGCGCGGGCACGCGTGCTCTCGGCGTAGCTCGACGGCGTGTCGTAGGCACCGGGACGATAACCGCCCGCAACCGTCTCCTGCGAGCGCGATGGCGGGTTGTAGGTCGTAGCATGGCGAGAATCGTCGCCGACCAGCTGACCGGAGCGCGTGTACACGGCCACCGACTCGGCCTCGCCGCGGCGCGTCTGACCCAACAGGCCGTTGCTCGGCTCATCCTGGGTGTAGAAGCCCTCGCCCGAGGCACCGCTGTAACCGTTGTTCTGGTAGCCGTCGTCATAGCCATCATCGTAGCCGTAGTCGTCGTCCTGACCATAACCCTGGTCGTAACCCTGCTGGCCGCCCAGGTGCATCTTATTTTTAATCTCGTCAAGGAAGCCCATGGTTGTGTCCTCTCGCGGTTTAGTGCAGGCGCTCTGATAATCAGTGCGCACTTCAGAGCCTTATTTTACTGCAAACTCCGGGCTAAATACTACCCTGCCCAGGCGAACGAGCGTAGAGCCTTCCTCAAGAGCAGGCTCAAAGTCCTCGCTCATGCCGCAGGAAAGTTCGGGCAGGCTCAGATCGGAGTGCGTCGCCTCAAGCTCATCCCTTAGTTCGCGAAGTCCGGCAAAAGTGCGGCGCGCCACATTCTTATTCCCCCGGGGCGCCATAGTCATAAGGCCCTGCACACAAATTCCCTCAAGCTCCGCAAGCTCACCTGCGGCGTCTCGGACCTCGTCGGGCGAAAAGCCGCCCTTGGACTCCTCGCCGCTCACATTGACCTCGATCAGCACACGCTGGGGGCCGGAGAGCTCGCCCGCCTCAATCTTGCGGACCGCACGGCTCGAGATAGCCTGAGCCAAATGCAGCGATCCCACCGAATGAATCAGCTCGGCCGAGCCCAGAACCGCATTGATCTTGTTGGTCTGCAGGTTGCCGATCATATCGAAGCGCACCTCGGGTAGCTCCGGATGCTCTACGAGGCCCGCAAGCTTGCGAACGAGCTCCTGCGGGCGGTTCTCGGCAAAATGGCGATACCCCGCCTGAATAGCGGCAACGGTCTCATCAACGCCAACAGTCTTGGAGACGGCAATCAGGCGCGCGGCATCGTGGGGACGGCCCGCGCGATCGAGTGCTGCATAAAAACGTTCGAGAATCTGCTCGCGGCGAGCGCGTATCAAGTCCAAATAGTTATCCATTGCCAATCGCCTCCGCAGACAGCCAAACAAGTAGTCCCATGCTAACGCAAGAGCGCGGCCTCGCATGTGCAAGGCCGCGCTCACTTAGGTATTTACAATCTTTCGACGAACGGGGCCGCCCTACTCCTCGTCGTCCTCGGCGTCGTCCTCGTCCTCGAGGTGCTCGAGCAGGTAGCGGAGACCCTCGCTCACCTCGTTAGCGGGCACTTTGGTAACATAGTGTGCATCGACGGCAGGCCTCATGATGACACCCTCGCCCGAAGGCACGCGCATGCTCTCAAGCTCATCCTCGTCCGTACGGGCGATATCGCCGGCAGTCAAACGCTGTCCGGTCAAAAGGAAGGTCAGACGGCAGGCGGCATCGATCGAAATCGAGGCGATACGATCGAGGTAGCGCGAGACCATGATGGCGCGGCGCAGGTCGTCATAGTTGCTGTCGTCGTCCATAAAATCGCCCGTGTCCATGCGGTTAAAGGTGCGGAAGAACTTCTCGTACGCCGCATGCACCGGCTCGTCCTCGCCGGCCAGGTTGCAGATGATGGACATGTCGTTGGTGACGAGCGCAGAAAGTGACGAACCCAGCACCTGGTAAACAGCCTCGGCCTCGGCCTCGACCGTAGCGACGAGTTCCTGGGGCAGCGAGATGTCGGCCTTGACCATGTGACGCGTGGCGCGGCAGATCTGGCGAACCTTATCGGTCATGCGCTGCAGGTTAAAGTCGACGTAGATGATCGTCTGCAGCAAGCGGAAGTCGGAGGCGACCGGCGACTGCGTAGCGATCAGGTTGTAGCACACGGCCTCCAAGTTGGCGCAGCGCGCATCGATCGAGAGCGTGCGCTTCTTGGTCTTGGTGGCGAGCTTGCGGTCGTCGGTCACATAGGCCTTCACGGTGTCGTGAAGCGCCAGATCGACGGCCTCGTAGATGCTCAGCATCTCGTGACGGGCTTCGATGAGCTGACGGGAAAACAGTTTGCGCATGGTTCACTCCAATCAGTTGGGTGCGGTCATGCCGCCCGCACAGTGAATACGCACCGGACCAGGTCCGATCGGCTTGGGACTAGTCGCACCGATCAGCCAAAGCGGCCGGTGATATAGTCTTCCGTCCGTGAATCCACCGGGCTGGTGAAGATCGCGTCGGTTTGACCATACTCGATGAGCGTGGCGGGCTCGCCGGCAACTTCCTGCAAGAAAAATGCGGTGTAGTCGCTAATACGAGCGGCCTGCTGCATAGAATGCGTGACGATGATGATCGTCATCTCGGGCGCCAGCTCGGCCATCAGATCCTCGACCTTAGAGACGGACGTGGGGTCGATGGCGGAGCAGGGCTCGTCCATCAGTAGGACATCGGGCTGCACCGCAAGCACACGCGCGATGCACAGACGCTGCTGCTGACCGCCCGAGAGCGCCAAACCATCCTTGTTGAGCTGATTGGATACCTCTTTCCAGAGGTTGGCGCGCTTGAGCGATTCTTCCACGATGTCATCGAGGTCGCTTTTGCTAGTCACGCCCTGCAGACGAGGGCCAAAAGCGACATTCTCGTAGATGGATTTGGGGAACGGGTTGGGCTGCTGAAAAATCATGCCCACGCGGCGGCGAAGGTCGACCGGGTCGACGCCCTCGGCATAGATATCGTTGCCGTCGAGCGTCATGGTGCCCTCGACGCGGGTGCCCTCGATAAGGTCGTTCATACGGTTGATGCAGCGCAAAAACGTCGATTTGCCGCAGCCCGAAGGACCGATAAACGAGGTGATGGCGTTTTTGGCGATGTTGAGGTCGAGCCCCGTCAGCGCATGAAAGTCACCGTACCAAAAGTTGAAATCCTTGGCCGTGATGGCCGCTTGCTCCAGCGTGGGAGCGGACTGATAGACGGACATGGGACTCCTTAACTAGCGGCGTTTGCGCGACAGATAACGCGCAAACAGGTTGAAGGCCAGAATAATCGCCATCAGCAAAAGCGCGGTGCCGTAGGCTGCGTTCATGTTGATGCCGTCATTGGCAAGCAGATAAAGGTGAACGGTCATGGGACGACCGGAATCGAGCGGCGAAATAGGCAGGTTGATGGCCTGACCCATGGTGTAGAGCACCACGGCGGTCTCGCCGATGGCGCGGCCGATGGCAAGGACAATGCCGGTGGCAATGCGGCCAAAGGCAGAAGGAAGCACGATCTTGGAGACGACCTGCCACTTGGTGGCGCCCAGGCCGTATGCGCCCCAACGGATATAGCGCGGAACGGCGCGGATTGCCTCCTCGGTGGTACGCATGACAATGGGCAGCATCAGAAGTGCCAGCGCCAGGGCGGCCGAGACCATCGAAAGGCCCAGACCCATAGCCTCGACAAACAAGGCGTAGCCAAAGAGGCCCATAACGATGGAGGGTACCGAGGCCAGGGCATCGGCAGCATAGCGAATGATGTCGACGATCTTGCCCTGCTTGGCGTATTCGGCCAGATAGACCGCAGCCAAGACGGCAACCGGCGTGCAGATGAGCATGGCGAGCGCCGTCACGTAGACGGTCGAGACAATCGTGGGCCAAATGCCGCCTTCGGCGTTTACGCCCTGCGGCCAGCCGAAGATAAAGTCGAGCGAGATATGCGGCAGGCCGTTGATGACCACGTAGGCGATGATGGCAATCAGCACCAGCGTGGTTATATAGGCCGCGGCGCGAAACACGCCGAGCATGATCTTGTTGGACAGGTCCTTGTTGATACGGCCCTTCTTGCCATGGGAAAGGGCACGCTTGATGCGCTCGCGCGAGGAGGTCGTATCGACCATCGTGTCAACGGAATCGGACATAGCCTACCCCCTCTTCTTGGAAATCAGGCGGACGATACCCACCAGTGCAGCGGAGATGATAAACAGGACCACGCCCATGCCAAACAGAGCCGAGCGGTGCAGGCCCGAGGAATAACTCATGTCGAGCGCGATCTGACTCGTGAGCGTCGAGATGGGGCTCGAGATGCTATCCGGAATGACCGGGGCGTTGCCCACGACCATCAGCACGGCCATGGTCTCACCGATGGCACGCCCCATACCCAAGACAATTGCATCGACGATGCCCAGCTTGGCTGCAGGAAGCACGACCTTGTAGATGGTCTGCCACTTGGTGGCACCCATGGCATAGGATGCCTCGCGAATGCCCATGGGAATGGAATTGAGGGCATCGATGGTGAGCGTGGTGATGGTGGGAACGATCATGATGGCGAGCACGAACCACGCCGTCAGCGCGCCAAAGCCAAGACCGCCGGTCAGCTGCGCGATAAACGGACGGATGATGACCATGCCAAAGAAGCCGTAGATGATGGAGGGGATGCCCGCCAGCAGGTCGACGGCGGGGCTGATGAGCCTGCGCACGCGCTTGCTGGCGATCTCGACCAGATACACAGCCGTGCCCACACCCAGGGGCACACCCATGGCGAGCGCACCGACAGTCACCAGACCAGAACCCGCCAGCAGCGACATAATGCCGTAGTGGCCCTCAGAGGGCGCCCATGTAAAGCTAAAGAAGTCCGCCAGGCCGATGTCGGTAAAGACCGGCAGCGCCGAGTACGTGGTAAAGACAAAAATCAGGATGACGGTGACGACCGCCAAGAACGCGCAGGCAAAGAAGATCCGCTGCAGCGCCTTCTCCTTAAGATAGGTGCTGCGCGACACCAACGCCAACTCACGCTTTTTGGGCACCCGGGTCTCCTGCTCAATCTGGGGGGTTTCCTGTGCTTCCACGCTACTCACTCCCCTTTCCGTCGTTGGTGACGGGAATAAAGCCCGCCTCGCGAATCTGCTTGTCCATCTTTTCGGACGTCACATAGTCGATGTAATCCTGCGCCTGCTGCGAAGGCGTCCCCTTCACAAAGAAGTAAAGGTCACGCGAGATGGGATAGCCGCCACTTGCGACCGTCTTCTCGGATGCCTCGACATGGTTGACCGAAACGGCCTTGACCGAGGTCTTGGCGTTGAGGCTCTCGACAAAACCCAGCGAGATGTAGCCAATGGCGCCACGCGAGCGAGACACGACATCGCGCACCTGGCCCGTGCCCGAAAGAACAGCCGAGCGGCGATCGAATGGCGTGCCGTCCATCACGATAGTGCGGAAGGCCTCGCGCGTACCGGACGCCTCGTCGCGGTTGATAACCTGAATCTTCAGGTCCTCTCCGCCGACTTCTTTCCAGTTGGTGATCTTGCCGGCGTAAATATCGCGGAGCTGCTCGGTCGAGAGATTATCGACCGGGTTGTCGTCGTTCACGATGACTGCAATGCCGTCGTGCGCGATAACGATAGGCGTCAGACCCAGGTCTTGCTCATCGGCGTTGAGGCCACGAGAGGAGCTGGCGATATCGGCGGTGCCGGCGCTAACAGCTTCGATGCCAGCAGATGAGCCAAGGCCGGAGACGAGCACGTCGGTGCCGGTCTCCTCTTTAAAGCCCTCGGCCGCGATCTCGGCAATGGGAAGGCACGTCGTAGAGCCGGCAACGGTGATGGAAGAGGTAGAAGATCCCGAGGAGCAGGCGCACAGCGTGAGCGTGAGCACTGCCGCGCTCAGGACCGATGCGATCTTTCTCATAGCATCACGCCGATCGCAGCATGGCGCCCACAGGTCCCGCCCTCGTTGCGATAGGAATAAAAGCGGTCGTTTTGACGCACGGTGGAAAGTTTGGTGTCCACAATGCCATTCACATCGACACCGGCATCCACCAGCGCCTCGCGAATGGCGGCGGAAAGATCGAGCATACGGGAAGCGGTAGCATCGATGCACGCGAACTCGGCGGCAAAGCGATCCATAAGTTCTTGGGACACCTCATACTCGTCACCCAGGATATGGGGCCCAATATAGGCAGAGATGTCCTCCGGCGTGCAGTCAGCCGCCTCGCAGAGTGCTTGGCTGGCCTTGGCGGAAATGCGCGCAATCGTGCCCTTCCAGCCAGAATGCACCACGGCAAAGCCGTTGGGAGCCACCAGCACCACGGGAACACAATCGGCAAAGCAGAGCATCACGGGCACCTCATGGGCCGTACAGACGATGGCATCGCAGCCCTCGGCAATCTGCTCACGAATGTTCTCGAGATCGTCGGCGCCGTTCGAGGTCACCGTCACGACATGGTCGCCGTGCACCTGATTGGGAACAAGCAGATTATGCTCGCACTCAGCGGCGCCCATGGCTTCGAGCGCTCGACGACGATTTTCTTGAACAGCAAAGGGGTCATCGCCTACATGCGAGCCCAGGTTGAGCGAGGAGTACGCATCTTCGGAAACGCCACCGGTGCGCTCGGTAAAGGCAAAGCGAACATCGAGCGTCGCGCCCTCTACCAACGTAACTCCATCATGGTCGACACGCGAAACGTTGTCCGCACGTGCTGCCATACTAAAGCCTCCTATTACAACAAGTACCGCGGCGTCGCCGCGCAGTCCGTGTTTATACGGCTGTCATACTTCTTTAAAAGGATACCCGCAGCGGTAGGGACCAAACGTAAAGGGAACGTAAGGAGATTGGAGGCTTTCGTTTACAAACGAGAAACAAAAAGGGCGCATCCATACGGACGCGCCCCTGTGCAAAACAATGCGAAGAACGACTTAGAAGCTGCCGCGCTTGAGGAAGTCGGGAAGCTCAAACTGATCGTTGCCAAAGTTGGGCAGCTCGGTACCACCGACGTTGCGAGTCGGGGCAGCCTGAGCGGGGCTGGCAGCCGGAGCAGTGCGCTGCGGCTCAGCGGAAGCAGCAGCCTTGCTCTGGGACTGCTGGGCAGCGAAGAGCTCGTCCTGACGGTTGACGTTGGAGTCGGAGAAGCCCGTAGCGATAACGGTGATGCGCACCTGGTCGCCCAGGGACTCGTCAACAACGGTACCGAAGATGATGTTGGCCTCGGGGTCGACAGCATTGGCGACAACGTCGGCGGCGTCGCTGATCTCCTGGATGCCCAGGTCCTTGGAGCCGGCGATGGAAAGCAGGACGCGCGTGGCGCCATCGATGGAGCTCTCGAGCAGCGGACTGGAGATAGCCTGCTGGGCAGCGTCGACGGCACGGGTGTCCCCAGAAGCGGTACCGATACCCATCATGGCGGTACCGGCCTGCTTCATGATGGTCTTAACATCGGCGAAGTCCAGGTTGATGATACCCGGGACGGTGATGAGGTCGGTGATGCCCTGGGTGCCCTGGGAAAGGACGCCATCGGCAATCGCGAACGCCTCGAGCATAGTGGTCTTCTTCTCGGCGATGTCGAGCAGCTTGTCGTTAGGGATAACGATCATGGTGTCGACGCAATCGGAGAGGGTCTTGATGCCCTCCTCGGCGCTCTTCTTGCGCTTGCGACCCTCGAAGGTAAAGGGCTTGGTCACGACGGCGACGGTCAGCGCGCCGACCTCGTTCATCGCGATATCGGCAACGATGGGGGCAGCGCCGGTACCGGTACCACCGCCCTCGCCGCAGGTGATGAACACCATGTCGGCGCCAGCGAGCGCCTCGGCGATATCGTCGCGGGACTCATCGGCAGCCTTGCGGCCAACCTCGGGGTTGGCGCCGGCGCCCAGGCCGCGGGTAAGGTCGGTGCCGATGTGCACCTTGATATCGGCATCAGAGATCGCGAGCGCCTGAGCATCGGTGTTGATGGCAACAAACTCGACGCCGCGGATGCCCTCTTCGATCATTCGATTGACCGCGTTGGTACCGCCGCCGCCGACGCCGACCACCTTAATGACGGCAAGGTAGTTGTTGATCTCTGTCTCGTGCATGTCGGTCCTCCGAACAAAGGTTATAGCCATAGCATGGGTTGACCCCTGCGCACATTAACCTTCAGGTTGAAAGTAAATGCAAAGGTAAACCGTATTATGTTTGCACATTATGAGCGTTTCAGTCAAATAATTGACCGTGAAAACCAAACAAACCAGATAAACGGCGTGGTATGGCCCCTCAACAAAGCCGTTTAGGATACTAGGCGGTCGGTGCGTTCCTAAACGTGTAGTTGCCCGGAGAGCGCACATTGATATAGGTCACGCCCTCTACCTGCGAAAGCAGCTTGGTCACGATGCGTTCTTTCTTGGCGATATCATCCGAATCGCCCAGCGACACCTCGACGCCGTTGTCGAGATTTGCCGAGATAGCCTCAACGGAAGGCGTGGAAATATCCTTCACCTGGTCCAAGAACTCGCTCGAAAAACCGCGTGCGTAATCCAGGCCGGCCTTGACGGCCTTGGAGCTCACCGCCCGACCCGAAACCGGTGCGACATCGGCTGAGACATCAGTCAACAGCACGGCGCCGTAGTGCTTGGCAAGCGCCAGGGCCGCATCGATGCCGGTCAGGGTGTTGGCACCCTCCCCCGATGTAATGACGTTCCCCTGGTCGTCCACCTCGACAGACGTCGACAACGGAGCAATCCAGGTGTCATCGTCTCCGATAGCCCAGGCAAGGTCGTCGGAGCTGATATAGGCAATGGCGATAACCTTACGCTCCGTCGGCGTGATGATAAGCGTATGGGGAAACTGGCGCTGGACATCCACACCCGAGACCCACGGGTTTTGCTTGAGGCCCTCGGTAATCTGATCGGGATCCACGTTAAAGAGCGACGTGTTCTCGGGAAGACTGATGAGCTGCATGGCGTCGTGCTTGGTCACATGCTCGCTGCCATGAATCTGAATATCGGTGGCGGCGAACAGGCCAGAGTTGATGACGACGATGGCAATAATGGCAAGTAAGGCCACGGCTGCCAGGATACCGCCCGCGATCTTGCCCTTACCCTTGATGGCAGAAGCGGCGTCGGTCGCCTTACCCGCCATGGCACCGAGCGATGACAGAGGATTGAGGCCCTTTTTTGCCGAAGACGCCTTGGCGGCGGGTACCGATGTCAGCGAACGCGGCTTAGCGCCAGGCAACGTACGACCGGCATGCGGCGCACGAGCTCCCAGCGAAGGCCTGGGCGTCGCCATGGGTCGGGAGGTCTTGGTGCCCATCGCCGGCTTGGGCGTCACCGAAGGACGCGGAGCCGGACGACTCGTCTTTTTAGAAGCGGGGCGTCCTCCCAGCTGCGAGCCGACGACCGGGCGCTTGGCAGGACGAACGGGGCCAACAGACTTGGAGGGCATGGCGGGCTTATGTTGAGGCTGGGCAGGTGTGCCGGAACGCCCTCCGGCGCGGCGGAAGGTTGGTTTCGATGCTCTAGAAGCCGAGGAATTTAACTTCCGGTCTGAGCTCGATGCCATACGCCTCCCTCACCTTTCCGTGCACATGCCTGATAACCGCGGCCACGTCATCGGCCGAGGCGGTTCCGTTATTAACGATAAAATTAGCGTGTACGGGCGAAACTTCCGCACCGCCAACCGAAAAACCCTTTAATCCACAATCCTCAATCAACTTGCCCACGCTTGCGTCGGGCGGGTTGCGAAAGACCGATCCGCAGGATGCACGGCCCATGGGCTGCGTGCGCTTGCGGCGCGTCAGGTACCGCTCCATACGCTCGCGAATGTCGGCCTTGGACGCGGGTTTGAGCTTGAGCACGCACTCGAGAATGATCTCGTTACGCGGCAAGCTGCACTCGCGATACCCCCAAGCGATCTCGGACCCTGCATAGTGCTTAATACCGGACGCCGGATCAAACGTGACCACGTCCTCGATAAGAGAGCCGATCCACTCGGTCCGCGTACCTGCGTTCATGGACACGGCGCCGCCGACCGAACCGGGAATACCGACCGCGAACTCAAGGCCCGAAAGCCCGCGCGACAAGGCGTCGTTGACCAAACGCGCGAACATCACGCCCGCACCAACGGTCAGCGTGCAGCCGTCCTCGGCAACAACCGTGCGCTGAAACTCACGTCCCAGCGAAATAACGGCGCCGCGATAACCGGCATCGGCAACAAGCAGATTGGACCCCTTGCCGATAATCACCCACGGCACCTGCTCGCGGTCGAGCACCGCCACGGCGCGACGCAGGGCATGGTAGCTATGGCACGTCACAAAGAGGTCGGCCTTGCCACCGATACGATAGCTTGTATGGCGTGCAAGACGTTCGTCCTCGACCACGTCCGTGTCGATCATGCCCGAAAGCGCCATGACGGCGTTAAACAGACCCATGGGGTTTAAGCGTCTTTCTTGGCAGTCAGATACTCGATGAACTCGGGGCCGACGGTCGTAACGTCACCGGCACCCATGGTGAGCAGCAGATCACCCTCGCCCACGAGCTTCTCAAGCTCCTGGTTGAGCTCAAGACGGCTGGAGCAGTACACGACCTCCTTGCCGGGGTGCTTAGCGCGAACGGTATCTGCGAGCATCTTGGAGGTAACGCCCGGAATCGGCATCTCGCCGGCGGAGAACACATCGATCAGCAGCAGCTTATCGGCGTTGGCAAAAGCATCGGCAAAGTCATCGCACAGAGCCTGCAGGCGCGAATAGCGGTGCGGCTGGAACACGACGTCGACATGCTTGTAGCCCAGCGAAGAGGCAGCAGCGAGCGTCGCCTTGATCTCGGTGGGATGATGGCCGTAATCGTCAACCACCGTGATGCCGTCGATATCGCCCACGTGGGTAAAGCGACGGCGGACACCCTCAAAACTCGAAAGTGCCTTAGCGGCGGCGTCGATATCGAGACCCAGGACATGGGCGACGGTCAAGACGGCTGTGGCGTTGAGCATGTTGTGACGACCGGGGTTGCTCTTAATCTCGACAGCGTGCTCGGTGCCATCCTCAAAGCGAACGATAAAGTCGCTCTGGATGCCCTTGACATCCGGATGCACGCAGACGATGTCGTTGTTCTCGGCAAAGCCATAGGAAAGCACATGACGGCCCGTCGACTTGGCGAGCTCGACCAGATGCGGGTCCTCGCCGCAAACAATGACGGTGCCGTCCTCGCCCACCAGACCCATAAACTTGGCAAAGGTGGCCTCGATCTCCTCGATGCCCGAGTAGTGATCGAGATGGTCGGCCTCGACGTTGGTCACGATGACCACGTTGGGGTTCAGGAACAGGAACGAGCTATCGGACTCGTCGGCCTCGGCGACAAAGTAGTCACCCGAGCCGTTCTTGCCGTTGGTGTCGTAGCCCTCGACGATGCCGCCGATCAAAAAGCTGGGGTCCAGACCCATGCGATCGAGCATCGTGGCGCACATCGAAGACGTCGTGGTCTTGCCGTGCGTGCCGGCAACGGCGACGGTGGTGTAGCCGTGGCCCAGAGCCGAGAGCATCTTGGCGCGGGGCCACACGGGAATACCCAGCTCGCGTGCACGCACGAGCTCGGGGTTGGACTCGGGAATAGCGGTGGAGACCACAACCACGTCGGGCTTGACCTCGTCGATCGTCGCAGCCTCATGGCCCACGTGGACCTTCACGCCGGCGCGGGTAAGCTGGCGAATATAGCGCGACGTCTTAAGGTCGGAGCCGGTAACGGCATAACCGCGCTCGTGCAGAACGAGGGCGATGCCGCTCATGCCGGCGCCGCCGATACCGATAAAGTGGGCGCTCTTAAACTCGGGCGCGGAGGTTGCAGTCTGGGAATCAGCCATGTGCTCGTGTACTCCTTGCGTAAACACTGCCTGTAACCAGTTAACTGTACCGCACCTACCGCATCAGCGCGAGAGCGACCGACGATATCCCGTCTAACTAACGCAAACCCTCTACCGCATCCGCCAGAAGAGCGGCGGCCCTATCCTGAGCCAGACCACGCGCCGCCTGACGCATGGCGTCGCGCGCCGCCGCGTCATCGACCAGGTGCAGCAGCTCATCGGCAAAGGCAGAACCGTCGATATCGGCATCGGCGCAGAGCACGCCGGCCCCGGCGTCGACCAGATAACGGGCATTGGTGGTTTGGTGGTCGGCCGTCGCATGCGGGTACGGCACGAGCACCGAAGGCGCGGCGAGTGCAGCGATCTCGGCCACGCTCGATGCGCCCGAACGCGAGAGCACCAAATCGGCAGCAGCCAGCATATCGCCCATGTTGTCGATGTAAGGCTGGACGCGGTAACGCTTCGCCTCCTCGGGCGTCAGCGCCAAAGCGCGCTCGGTCTCCTCAAAGCCGTCGGCACCCGTCGAATGCAACACATAGAGGTTCTTGCGCGAAAGCAGCTCGTTTTTGAGCGAAACCACGCGCTCATTGAGGTGCTGGGCGCCAAGTGAACCGCCAAAGACGAGCAGCAGCGTAGCGTCCTCGGGAACGCCAAGTGCCTTGCGGCCGCGAGCGCGATTGCCCTCGATCACCGAGCGACGTACGGGGTTACCGGTCATGAGCACGTGGTCAGGGTCACCTTCGCGCTCAAAGACCGAACGCGCTGCCGGCACCGAGATGCACACGCGGGCGGCGTGGGAGTTCATCATCTTGTTGGCCAGGCCCGGAACAGAGTTCTGCTCATGCAGCAGATACGGAACGCCCGCGCCCTTGCACCACCCCAGCAGCGGAACCTCGACATAGGCACCAAAACCAATGGCGGCATCGGGCTTGCCGACCTTTGAGAAATGACTGGCGAGCGCACGCTTGGCTTTGTTGACGCGCCACAGCGAGG
>CABVDJ010000017.1 GCA_902497025.1 uncultured Collinsella sp.
CGGCAGCGTCGCCCGCCTGCTCCAGGTACTGGTTGCACTCGGTCACAAAGCCAAAGACGGCACCCATGGCACCAGCGGTGTTAAAGTCGTCGTCCATGCACTCCTTAAAGGTGGCACGAGTCTCGGCGGCCTTGGCGGCAAACGCCTCGGCGGCAGCCGCATCGGCATCGGCCGTCGCATGGTTCGCGGCCCAGCGCAGGTTCTCGACCGTACCGGCGATACGCGTGAGCGAGTTCTCGGCACCCTCCAGGCGCTCCCAAGAAAAGTCGAGCGGCGAGCGATAGCTCGTCTGCAGCATCAGCAGGCGCAGGGCGGCAGCGGAGTGCTGTTCGAGGACCTCGGCCAGCGTAAAGAAGTTGCCGAGTGACTTGGACATCTTCTCGCCGTCAACCAGCAGCATGCCCGTGTGCATCCAGGTGTTGGAGAAGCCCTGGTGCCAGGCGCAGGTGGCCTGGGCGCACTCGTTCTCGTGATGCGGGAAAGCAAGATCGGAGCCACCGCCGTGGATATCGATCGGGGTACCCAGGTAGCGATGCACCATGGCGGCGCACTCGGTGTGCCAACCGGGACGGCCCTCGCCCCAGGGGCTCGGCCAGCTGGGCTCGCCGGGCTTGGCGGCCTTCCACAGGGCAAAGTCGAGCGGGTCGATCTTGTCCTCGTTCTCCTCGATGCGCGCACCAACCATAAGGTCGTCGATGTTGCGGCCCGAGACCTGACCATAGTTGGGATCGCTGCGCACGGCAAAGTACACATCGCCGTTATCGGCTGCGTAAGCGTGGCCCTGCTCGATAAGCGTCTTGATCATGGCGATCATGGGGCCGATCTCCTTGGTGGCGCGGGGGCGCACATCGGGATCGAGCACGTTGGCGGCGCGCATGACGCCGATGAACTTGTCGGAGAACTCCGTCGCGACCTCGGCAGCCGTACGGCCCTGCTCGTTGGCGCGCTTGATGATCTTGTCGTCGACATCGGTGAGGTTCTGGGCGAACGTGACCTCGTAGCCGCTCGCGATGAGCCAGCGTCGAATCACATCGAAGCTGATGAACGTGCGGGCATTGCCGATGTGGATGTTGTCGTAGACCGTGGGGCCGCACACGTACATGCGAACCTTGCCGGACTCGATGGGCTGGAACTCTTCCTTTTTATGGGTAGCGCTGTTGTAGATACGCATTCGTTACTCCTTAACGGTTTTCTGTAGCAGGCAGACGGCCCAGGCGCCGATTCCCTCGCCCTGGCCTTCCCAACCGAGCTTTTCGGTCGTAGTGGCGGCGACGCCTACATTTTCGACGTCAACGCCCAGGGCATGGGCAAGGTTGGCGCGCATGGCATCGCGGTGCGGGGTGATCTTGGGTTGCTGACAGGCAATGGTGCAATCGGCATCGACAAACTCAAAGCCCAGCTCGCGCGCATAGTCCATCACGCGAGCGAGCAGCACCATCGAATCAGCACCCTCGTAGGCAGGATCGGTGTCGGGGAATAGCTTGCCGATGTCTCCCCCGCGGCAGGCGCCCAGAATGGCGTCGGCCAAGGCGTGCGCGAGCACATCGGCATCCGAGTGGCCCAGCAGGCCGCGCTCGTAGGGAATGTCGACCCCGCCGATGATACATCGACGCCCCTCCACCAAACGGTGGACGTCGTAGCCGTGGCCAATGCGCAGGTTACTGAACATAGGGAAGGTCCTCTCCCTCGGCCATGCGGCCAAGCAGAATCGCGGTTACGGGACGCAGATCCTCGGGCACCGTCACCTTAAGGTTGTCGCGCGGGCTCTGGACACAGCGGACGCGCCCGCCCATGCGCTCGACCAGCGATGAGTCGTCGGTACCGATAAAGCCCTCGGCAATCGCCGCGGCATGGGCACGCTTCATCGCGTCGACGCTAAAGATCTGCGGCGTCTGCGCGGCCCAATAGAGCTCGCGCGGCGGCGTCTCGACGATATTATCGCCGTCGACGATCTTGAGCGTGTCGATCGCGGGCTGACCGCACACGACACCGTCGAGCGAGCGGTCACCCATGAGCACGTCGATAGCGTGGTCGATGGCCTCGGTCGTAATGAGCGGACGAGCGCCATCGTGGATGGCGACATATTCGAAACCCGCCGGAACCGCATGCACGCCGGCACGGGTGGAATCCTGACGGGTATCGCCGGCATCGGCAAAGCTGATGGGCGTGTCATAGTCAAACGGGTCGATGGCAAGGCGGCGCATCTCGGCACGGCGCTCGGCAGGACACACCACCACGATATGGCCGACCTTGTCGCTACGATCAAACGCGCGGATGGACCAGCTCATGAGCGGACGGCCCGCCACGTTAACGAGCTGCTTGCCGCCGGGATTTCCAAAGCGCTGACCGCTGCCGCCGGCAACGACCACGGCGCATACGGGCGCCATTATGCGTTCCCCTGTTTGGTGCCCTTCATGCGGTACAGCGAGTCCGCAAGAATGGCAGGGTTGTTGACGCCAAAGTCGCCCAGGCGCTCCGGATCCTCGCTGATGTCGTCCATGAGCTCCTGCAGCGAGCCGTACTCGTCGACGATCTTCTCGGCCACGCCGTCGCGCACGACGGACACGCGCGAAAGCGTGCGCAGGCCCAGCGGCGTCATGACGGAGTCCTCGTCCAGGTCGTCATAGCCCAGAACTGCCGCCACGTGCTGCGGGTCGGACAGGTCCTTAGGCGTCATGCGAGCGAGCTCTGCACGAATCTTCTCGGCGTTTGCCTCGGAGGAATCGCTCGCGTAGTCGCGGATCATCAGGTCGTATTCGGTATCCATGCTGGAACCGGCGAGCTGCTCGAGCTGCATCTGCACGAGCTTGCCCTGGTTGCCCAGCTTGACGATGCAATCCTTAAGCTCGGTCTTTGCCTGTTGCATGATCTCGAAACTCGAGAAAATGCCGGTGATGTCGGCGAGCGTGACGTAGTCGTCGAGCTCGAGGGCCGTCAGGCGCAGCAAGGAGCGGTCGAGCGACTGACGGGTGGTCTGGAGCGTGGCGACGAGCTGGTTGACCGAGCTCATGATGGTGGTGACGGGCTGGATCTCGTAGCTCTTGCCGTGAACGTACACGTTAACGACGGCGCGACGGGCCGAGACCGAGATCACGATGGCATCGGTGAGCACCGACATGCGAGCGGCAGTACGGTGACGCATGCCCGTCTCACTCGTGGCAAGCGAGGGATCGGGATTGAGGTGGAAGTTGGCGCGCAGGATCTGGGTGAGGTCGCCATCGATAACGATGGCGCCGTCCATCTTGGAAAGCTCGAACAGACGGTTCGAAGTAAACGAAATGTTGAGCGGGAAGCCGTCGTTACCGGCAGCGAGCACGTTTTCGGTGTCGCCGACGCAGATAAGGGCGCCCAGGTGACCGGCGATGATCATGTCGAGGGCGGTGCGGATCGGCTGACCAGGTGCCGTCAGGCGGATGGCCTGTTCCATACGCTTTTGCAGCTCGTTCTTATCCAAGGCATCGCTCCCATCGTATACGCTCCATAAACGCTAAATAGTTTCTCACGGTTTGTCCCTGCGGCGCTTGCGAAATCCGATGCTTACAGAATGAGCGAACACAGCTGAGAGCCCAACCCAAATCAGCTGTTCATGTGGTAGCATCGGGATTCGCATAAATGAGGGAGTAGTCGCGTGACCGGATTCGCCTCCGGTGGCGCGGTAAGTCAACACACTGGCCGATGCGGCCTGGCTTGCCTTAATGAACGAGACTCGTGGCTGTGCGCACAACGCGTACACCACGGGTCTTTTTTGTTACTCCCCCAAGAGGTACACGCGGGCCCGCCCGCAGAGAGGGAGCCAGACTATGGGACTCGCAGAGCTCGTATTGCTCGCTATCGGCCTTTCGATGGACGCCTTTGCCGTATCCACCTGCAAGGGCCTTGGCATGAAGAAGATCAACCTTAAGGTCGCCGTAGTGCTCGGCTTGTTCTTTGGCGGCTTTCAGGCCGGCATGCCCGTAATCGGATGGGCGCTCGGCAGTCAATTCATGGGCATCATCGGACCCATCGACCATTGGATCGCCTTTATCCTGCTCGCCTTCATCGGCGGCAAAATGCTGTGGGAAGCCTTTACCGAGGACGAGGATGAAGGCGACGGCAAGGATGCCGAAAAGATTGACCTGGGCGAGTACCTGATCCTCGCCATCGCCACCTCGATTGACGCCCTGGCCGTGGGCATCTCGTTCGCCGCGCTTTCCGTCGACATCGTTCCCGCCGTGTCGCTCATAGGCATCACGACCTTCATCTTCTCCGTTGCCGGCGTGGCGATTGGCCGCATCTTTGGCGCGCGCTACGAAAAGCCCGCCACCATCGTGGGCGGCGTTGTGCTCATCCTCATCGGCCTCAAGATTTTGCTGGAGCACCTAGGGATTTTAGTGCTGTAAAACACCCTTCAAAACTAAACGTCCGTATAAGGCCTCATGCAGAGTTTTGCATGAGGCCTTTTCATGCAGACTTTTGCATGTCATACTAGGATGCAAAAGCCTGCACGTTAGGAGATAGCCGTGGATACCCTTCCCATCACCACACCACGCCAAGCTGGCATCTACGTGCGCCAGGCACGCGAGACTCAGGGTCTCACCCGTGCCACCCTCGCCAAAAAGGCCGGTGTTTCGGAGCGCCTGCTCGCATCGCTCGAGCTGGGAGATGCCACGGGCATTCGGCTCGACAAGCTGTTGACCGTCTTTAACGCACTCGGCATAGGTCTCTTTGCGCAAAGCGATAACGACTCCATCGCATCACCCTCCGAACATCCGATGACGATAGCGGACCTCCCTATCGCGAACTCGAATGCCCTGCCAAAGCCAAGCGTAGGCAGACGACCCGCTCGACAAGGAACGCCAGCTTTCTATGGTGCCTTGCTGGCCCAAATCGCAGCCGAGCAAGGCCTTTCCGGCACTTCAGACCTCTCCTTTGGCTGTAAGGTTGTGAAATAAATGGCAGAAATGGAGCTTGCGACCCTCATTTGTGGCGAAATCGCCGGCACTCTCCGCCAAGACGAGCATGGACTCTGCAGCTTTGCATACGCCCCAACCTATCGCGGAGCACCGTTATCGCTAACAATGCCGCTTTCCAATCGCACGTATGGCCATAGCATCGTCCGCCCGTTCCTATTTGGCCTTTTGCCCGACAGTCAAGAGCAGCGTCGCGCTATTGCCACCGAGCATGATGTTGCATCCAACAACCCCGTCGCCCTCTTGTGCCATATCGGTCTAGACTGCGCGGGGGCCGTTCAGTTTTGTCGAGCCGATCAATTAGACGCCGCCCGCGGCAGGGTCTCGGCATACCGCCCGCTTACCAATTCTCAAATCGCTCACAAGCTCAAAGCAATTCGCGATGACGAAAGAGAGACATGGATGGGCTCCAACGAAAGCTGGTCCCTGGGCGGCAATCAAGGCAAATTTGCACTAGCTTGGCATGATGGCCAATGGTGCGAATGTCTAGGGTCATCCCCCACTACCCATATCTTCAAAAATGGTGTCGTTGGGTTCAAACATCAGGCCTTAAACGAATTCGTCTGCATGAAAACGGCTCGGCGTGTTGGCATTCCAACTGCCAACGTCTCCTATTACACATTTGAAGACGAAGCCGCGCTCGTCGTTGAACGGTACGACAGAATGGTCAATAGCAGCGGAAATATCGAAAGGCTGCATCAGGAGGACTTTTGCCAGGCGCTCGGTGTATTGCCAATCCAGAAATACACCGCCGACGGAGGACCAACTACACGAGACATCCAAGAACGACTGATTAACACAGTCCCCCACCACATGAATCTTGTGCTTTTTACCTATATGTTGTTCTATAACGCCATTATCGGAGCGCCTGACGCACACGCTAAAAACTACTCGCTCATCCTTGGCAAAGGCACAAACGCGGCGCTCGCACCCATGTACGATGTCGCATCGGGGCTGGCATACGAGCGCATGCGCCGCCGGGCGCGCCTTGCCATGAGCGTTGGCGGCGAAAATCGTGTGGGGCGCATCGGTCCAGGCGCTATCCGCCGATACCACGGTATGGGCGACCCCGCGCTGGAGGCGGCACTCACCGATGCCGGGCTATCCGAGAAGTTTTGCTTTGCGACCATGATGGACCTCGCCTACGAGGTGCCCATTTGCATGGAAGAGGTCATGGACGAATACGCCGACCTGCCCGGCATGGCGGACCTGCGCGAGCATATGCTCGGCCCCGTCCGCGAAAACTGCCAGCGCACCCTCGACCTCATCAAGGCAGAAATGGACTAGGTGGCCTTAATTTCGCAATTATCAAACAAAAGAGAGGGGACACCCGTCGCAAAAGACCGGGTGCCCCCTCTCATAATGTCATTTGCAATCCGCTAGCACGTGGCTCGGACTGCTGCTAGCGCAACCTTTACGCAGCGAGGCGCTTGAGGACGTCGATGAGCAGCTCGTAGAAGCGCTCGGCAGAAGCGAGCTCCATGCTCTCGTCCGGGGTATGGACATCGGAGAGCGTCGGGCCCACGGCGATGGCGTCCAGGCCGTGCAGAGCCTCGGCAAACAGGCCGCACTCAAGGCCGGCGTGAATGGACTCGATGCGCAGCTCGGAGCCAAAGAGCTCTCGATAGCTCTCGACAAAGACTTCGCGGACCGGCGAATGCTCGGCATAGCTCCAGCCGGGATACTCGAACTCAAACTTGGCGTCGAAGCCCAGGACATCGGCAAGCGTCTGCAGGCGGTCCTTGAACTCGTTCTGCAGCGAGGTGATCGAGGAGCGCGGGGACAGCATAATCTTGACCTCGTCATCGGAGGTGGCGACCACGCCGATGTTGGAGGAAACCTCGACGGAGCCGTCGGTGGCGACGTTGCGGCGAATCACGCCGTTAGGGGCAAGACGCAGGGCGCGGATGAGGGCAAGCGCGGACTTCTCGTCCATGGCCTCGACCTCGGCGTCGTCGGCAATCTCGACGGTGCAGGTAAAGCCGGGGTCGAAGACCTCGAGCTCGGCAGTGACGTCGGCGATGATGCCCTTTGCGATCTGGGCCGCGGCCTCGGCGGCAGCGTGATCGGCATAGACCAGAACGGCCTTGCACTCACGGTTGATGGCGTTGTCCTTGGTGCCGCCGTTGAAGCTGACGATGGCGGGCTCGCCGGCGACCATCAGGCGGTCAATGATGCGGGCCATGATGAGGTTTCCGTTGCCGCGCTCCAGGTTGATATCACTGCCGGAGTGGCCGCCCAACAGACCGGAAATGTCGAGCGTGAGGGTGCTACCGGTCTTGTGCTCGCGCACGATGGGGCAGGTGTAGGTAACGACGACGCCGCCGGCGCAGCTGACGGTGGCAACGCCCTCCTCCTCGGAGTCGAGGTTGATCATGGTGCGGGCGCTGATCTGGGACTTGTCGAGCGTCTCGGCGCCAACCAGGCCGGTCTCCTCGTCGGTGGTGAACACGCACTCGAGGGCCGGATGGGCAATCGAATCGTCGTTGAGCACAGTAAGCATAAGCGCGACGGCGATACCATTGTCGGCGCCCAGGGTGGTGCCGTTGGCGGTAAGGACGCCGTCCTTGACGACCAGGTCGATACCATCGGTCGTAAAGTCGTGCTCAACGGAGCCCAACTTGTCGCACACCATATCGATGTGGCCCTGCAGCATCACGGTCGGGGCATTCTCGGCGCCGGCAGATGCGGGCTTGCGAATGATGACGTTGTAGACCTCGTCCTGATACACATCGAGACCGCGCTCCTTGGCAAACGCGACCAGGAAATCGCTGATGCCCTTCTCGTTGCCAGACCCACGGGGGATCGCGCTGACCTCCTCAAAGAAATGGAACAGCTGGGCGGGCTCGTAGCCGGTAATCTTGTAGTCCATGGTGCCTCCTTGGCGCAACTGGTTAGACAGTAAGACATGCGACTTGTATATTCCCAGACTTTGCGTGCATAAACCAGTCGAAAACGCCGAGCGCCCTCGCATCATCGGCTAACGGTGGACCGTATAGCGTAACGGTCACAACTTCCGCAGCTCTACAAATCGAGGCGCCCTTTCCGGAGCGCCTCGATTGCGCGTATCAAATTGTCGCCACGCCCTACAGCGCGCCGGAACCGGCTTGCATCATGCCGCCGGGGCCCGAGCTCACGCCACTGCTCACAGGCGCGGCGTTTCCGGTGTGCGGCGCTGCCGGAGCGGTATCGCCCCCGAGCGCACCTGCCGGACGCGGCGCTGGAATCTCGCCTGTGCCATGGCTAAAGACGAACTTGCCGTCGGCCACGTCGCACAGGACGGTATCGCCCTCGCCCCACTCGCCGGCCAGCAGCTCCTCGGACAGCGGGTCCTCGATGAGCTTTTGGATGGCGCGGCGCAGCGGACGCGCGCCGTTGGTGAGGTCGGTACCCTCCGCCACAATCTTGTCGTAGGCCGCATCGGTAAGCTTGATGTTCATGCCGTTTGCGATCAGGCGCTGGCGCAGATCGTCCACCAGCAGGTGCGCAATCTTGGTCAGGTTCTCGCCCGAGAGCTTCTGGAACACCACGATGTCGTCGATACGGTTGAGCAGCTCGGGGCGGAACAGGCGCTTGAGCTCGCCCATCGCGCGGCCGCGGATCTCACTCGAGGTGAGGCCCTGCTCGCCGGTGGTGCCAAAGCCAACGCTCGCATCCTGCGCGATCTCGCGGGCGCCCACGTTTGACGTCATGATGATCACCGTATTGCGGAAGTCGACCGTCTTGCCCTGGCTATCGGTCAGACGGCCCTCCTCCAACACCTGCAGCAGGATATTGAAGATGTCGGGGTGCGCCTTCTCGATCTCGTCGAACAGCACGACCGAGTACGGGTGACGGCGAACAGCCTTGGTGAGCTGGCCGCCCTCGTCGTGGCCCACATAGCCCGGGGGGCTACCGATGAGCTTGGAGACCTCGAACTCACTGCCAAACTCCGACATATCGAAGCTGATGAGCGCGTCCTTGCTGCCAAAGAGATACTCGGCGAGCGTCTTGGCGAGCTCGGTTTTGCCCGTGCCGGTGGGGCCCAGGAAGATAAAGCTGCCGCCGGGGCGACGCGGGTCCTTGAGCGGCGAGCGGCTGCGGCGCACGGCCTTGGCAACGGCCTCGACGGCCTCGTCCTGACCGATGATGCGCGTCTTGAGCACGCTTTCGGCCTGCAGCAGGCGGCGGCTCTCGCTCTCGGTGAGCGAGGACACCGGCACGCCCGAGGTCACGGACACGATGTCGGCAATCTGGGAGACATCGATGGTGAGCGGGCTGGCGTCGAGCTCGGCCGTCCAGGCAGCCTTGGCCTCGGCGAGCTCAATCTCGGCAGCCTTTTGCTGCTCGGTGATCTCGGCGGCCTTGTTCATGTCGTCGCTCTCGGTGGCCTCCTGCGCGGCGGCCTTAAGCTCCTCCACGCGATGCTCGGCCTCGCGCACCGGCTCGGGCGCGCGGTTGGCGGCGATGCGGGCGCGGGCGCCGGCCTCGTCAATGAGGTCGATGGCCTTATCGGGCAGGAAGCGATCCTGGATGTAGCGGTCGGAGAGGTTCGCGGCGGCCTCGATAGCACCCTGCGTATAGCGCACATGGTGGTGCTCCTCGTAGCGCGGCTTGAGCGCGGCCAGGATCTTGACCGTGTCCTCGACGCTCGGCTCCTCGACATCGATGGTCTGGAAGCGACGCTCGAAGGCCGGGTCCTTGGTGAGGTACTTGCGGAATTCCTCGGCCGTGGTGGCGCCGATAATCTGGAAGGCACCGCGCGCGAGCACGGGCTTGAGCATGGAGCTCGCGTCGATGGAGCCCTCGGCAGAGCCGGCACCGATGATGGTGTGCATCTCGTCAATAAACAGGATGACGTCGTCAGCTTCGGTGGCCTCCTGGATCACGTTCTTGAGGCGCTCCTCAAACTCACCGCGATACTTGGCGCCCGCAACGAGGCCCGGCAGGTCGAGTGTCCAGATATTCTGGTTCATAAGGTTCTCGGGCACGTTGCCGGCGGCGATCTGCTGGGCCAGGCCCTCGACGATGGCCGTCTTGCCCACGCCGGGGTCACCCAAGATAAGCGGGTTGTTCTTGGTGCGGCGCGAAAGGATCTCCATCATGCGCTGGACTTCCTTTTCGCGACCGATCACGGGGTCGAGCTCGCCGTCGCGCGCCTTCTGCGTGAGGTTAGTCGCAAACTGCTTGAGCGTGTCGGTGCCGCTCCCCTTTTGCTGAGAGCCATCCGAGCCGCTAAAGAACGGCAGACCCGCACCGGGACGGCCGGCGCCGGCACCGGCGAGCGGACGTTTCTTGTCCTGGTCCTTGGCGGTGAGTTTCTCGATAGCCTTTTTGATGGAGGCGGACGACACACCCAGGCGCATGAGGATGTCCATGGCCATGCCGTTACCCTCTTCGACGATGCCAATCAGCAAGTGCTCGGTCGACACGTAGGTCTGGTTGTTCTCACGTGCCACGCGGAAGGAGCGCTCCATCACGCTAATGACGAGCGGCGTAAAGGCAAGCTTGGCAGCCTCGGTCTCCTCGCTGGGCTCGGGAACCGTGGTCTGGACCTCCTTGAGGGTGTCCATGATGTCGTCGTAGGAGATATCAAGCGAGCGCAGCGCCTCGGCAGCGATGCCCTCGTCCTCCTTGGCGAGTGCGAGCAGCAGGTGCTCGGTGCCCACCTTATTTGAGTGCAGATCGAGCGCCTCCTGTTTGGCCATCGACATGACCTTGCGCGCTCGATCGGTAAATCTATCTAACATGCTCGTTTCCTTACATGAGTTCATCGAAATCAAAACGCCCGCCCGTCGGCGGCGCTTTTGTCTCTTTACCCACAGGTTGTCTATGTTAACAGCTGGAGGAATATCTATAAACCCGGCTCACATGAATGCAGGTTATGACCGCATCGCGGGACTCACCGCGCGATGCGCGACAGGCGCCCCGCAAGAGAAACCCTAGGCGTCTTTCACCACGTCGGGACTCGTCGCACGCGATGCGCGATAGGCATCGGCCTCCTTGGAGACGCGTTCGAGCAGCTCGGATGTATCGACGCCCTCGACTTGCGCGACCGTTTCCACCGTCTGCATGGCGACCGCCCTCAGGTACGCGCACGCGCTGTCCCCCGGCTGCTCGAGGTCTATCTCCTCGCCGCCCTCCCGGGCAAAGCCGACCGCCATCACAAAGCCCATGATGCCCGAGACCAGAAAGCCCACCGCAAAGCTCGAATCTGCCTTGAGCTCTTCTCCGTCGGGGTGGACGATCTCTCTCACGCGGTCGATGATGATCGTATGGATGCCCTGCACGACCTGCTCGGCGGCACCCGCCCTCATGGTGATGACGATGCGCCGCAGCAGGCAGCGGACGTCGCGCCGGTCGAACGCCGAAAGGTCGCCCTCGCTCGAAAAATGCCAGAGGGCATCGGTGATGAGCTCGTTATCCTGCAGCAGCTGGGCTATGGCGATGGCGACGAGTTCATCGAAATCGTGAAAATAGTAGTAAAACGTTCCGCGATTGCACTGGGCGGCGCGGGTCACCTCGCCAACCGACAGCTCGAAGATGCTGTTGTTCTCGGTGAGCTCCCAAAACGCCTCGATGATACGGGTGCGTGCATCGGGCGCATCGGCGTCCTTACGCGGTCTCGCCATGCGCCTCACCGCACCCCTGCGCCTTGGCGTTCATGATGAGCATCTGAAGACGGTTCTCCACGTTGGCGAAGCTCACGTCGGGATCGTAGTCGAGCGGCAGGAACTGCGCCGTGGGATACTGCTCCTTGAGCGCATGGATGAGCCCGCGCCCCACGACATGGTTGGGCAGACACCCGAACGGCTGCAGGATCACGAAGTTGCGGCAGCCGCGCTTGGCGTGCTCGAGAATCTCCGCCGGAATCAGCACGCCCTCGCCCGCATCGAACGTATGGTGCAGGATCTTATCGCTCGCGCGCACGAGCTCGGGCATGCGCGTCGGCGGCTCGTAGAGCGGGCTCGCCGCGCCCAGGCGGTCGCAACGGTCGTGCGCGAGCTCGAACAGGTTGTCCGCCGTGGCGTACCAGGCCTTTTCGGGCAGCGACAGGTCGACGTGGAACTCGCGCGACTGCGCATGCTTGTAGAAATAGGTCTTGCGGATCACGTCGGTCATGCGCGCCTCGATGACCTCGAGCCCGTTGTCCTCGAGGTAGCGCTCGATCTCGTGGTTGGCGCCGAGATGGAAATTGAGCAGGTACTCGCCCACGATGAGAACGGTCGGATGCGGGTTCGAGCGGTCGTACGGAACGGCGTCCATGATCGCAAGCGCGCGTTTGAAGCCCGTCGCCTGGCCTCTCAGCCCGGAGCGCTCCATGCCCTCGATAACCTCATCGAGCGCGCGGTCGAACGCAGCGTCCGCCGCGCCCTTCTCGAGCTCGTAGGGACGGATGCGCCTAAGCATGGCCTCGAGGGCATCGATCATGGGAAGACCGTAGGCGATCTGGATGCTCGGGCCAAGGCCGAGCTTGAAGCCCGGATGCGCATTGTGGGCATCGACGTCGTCGTTGGTGAGCACCGGGACATAGTCGTATCCCGCGTCGTCGAGCGCGCGGCGCAGCAGGGGCATGTAGTGCGTCAGGCGGCAGTCGCCGATATACTTGCCAGTCACCACGGCGACGTCGTGCGGGTCGTACTTACCGCTCTCGAGTGCCGCGAGCGCCTCGCCGATCACGATTTGCGCGGGGAAGCAGATGTCGTTGTGCACATAGCGTTTGCCCAGGCGGATGGCATCCTCGCGCCCGATATCAAGGGCCTCGGCGCGCACGCCCTGATTGCGCATCGCCGCGGTCATGAGCCTGCAGAACGCATGGGAGGTGTTGGGGACCAGCGCGATCTTGTCGTGCCGGTCGCGCTTGGTGTACTTGACCTTATACGGGTCGTCGAGCGGATGGACCGCGTGCACCCGGGCGCCCTCGGCACGCTCCTCCGCGCGACGACGGTTGACCGACTCGATAAACGAACGCACGCGAATGCCCATGGGACCGGCGACGTCGCTCTCATCGAGCTTGATCATCATCGGAACCTTGGAGCCCATCTCGCCCATCATGCGCGCGATCTCGTCGGTGAGATACGCATCGTGGCCGCAGCCGAAGCTGCCCATCTGCACGAGCTCGAGCTCGGGCGTCGATGCGACGATGACCGCGCACGACAGCATGCGCGCATGGTAGTTGTTCACGATGTCGATGCGGCTGTTGGAAAGATCGACGTTGCAGACCCCCGGCACCGCATCGGGCGTCAGCACGGGGATGCCGCGCTCAGAGAAGAGCTTGGGCAGCCCGTGGTTGACCAGCGGGTCGTTGTGGTACGGGCGCGAAGCGATCACCACCGCGTAGCCGCCGTCCTCGTGCACGTTCTCGAGCACCTGCCTGCCGCGCAGCTGCAGCTGGTTCTCAAACGTCTCCTGCGCGCGGTCCGCCTGCTCGGTCGCCTTGGCAACCAGGTCGGCATCGATATCGAAGGTCTCCTTGCACCACGCCTTGAGCTGGCGGTTTCGGTCGCCCTCGTCGTACCAGTGGAACAGCGGCGTATCGAACGGAACGCCGAAACGCTCCTCTGGGTTATCGGAATTGCGCATCACGTAGGGGTATCCCTTTACGACGGCGCACATCCACTCGCTGGTAGAGGCGGTGTTTTCGGTGGGCACCGTCGTGATGATGGGCATGAAGATGCGGTCGACGCCGGCGTCGACGAGATTGCGGATGTGCCCGTGGACGAGCTTGGCCGGGAAGCACACGGTGTCGGATGTGACGTGCGCCAGACCGCGCTCGTACATCGCCTTGGTGCTGCGTCCCGAGACGCGCACCTTAAAGCCGAGCGTGCTGAAGAACGTCGACCAGAACGGCATGGTGTCCCAGAACTCGAGCACACGGGGAATGCCGATCGTGACATCGCGCCCCCCGCTGACGGGAACCGTGGGGTACGACTCGAACAGCAGCTTCTCGCGGTCGACAAAGAGATTGGGGGCAGCCGCGGTCCGGTCGCGCCCCGTGCCGGGTGCCTGTGCCTCGCAAGCACCCTGCGGACGCAGCTCCTCCGCCGCGGGAACCTCGCGCACGAGCTCATCCCATGAGATGGCGCCGCCGCGCGGGCAGCGATTGCCCGTGACGTAAAGCGAGCCGTCGCCAAATGCCACGACCGCGCGCTGGCAGCGGTTGTTGCACCGACGGCAGGTAACGCCGCCGAACTCGCGATGCTCGAAGCGCTCCACGGCATCGAGCCCGATAAACGACGTGCCGGCGTCGCCCTTGCGGCATTCCTCGCGCGCGAGCAGGGCGATACCGATAGCGCCCATCAGCCCCGGGTGGGGCGCACGCGTGACGGGTTTGCCCAGATACTGCTCGAATGCGCGCAGCACCGCGTCGTTTCGGAACGTGCCGCCCTGGACGACGACTTTGTCGCCCAGACGGTTGAGATTTGAAACGCGAATGACCTTGGTGAACACGTTCTCGATAATCGAACGGCAGAGACCGGCCATGATGTCGCCCGGACCCTTACCGCGCCGCTGCTCGGAAACGACGCTGCTGTTCATGAACACCGTGCAGCGGCTGCCGAGAACGGCGGGGGCTTTGGACGAAAATGCCTCGGTCGCGATATCCTCAACGGCTATTCCGAGGTTTTTGGCAAAACCCTCGAGGAACGAGCCGCAGCCCGCAGAGCACGCCTCGTTGACGACGATATCGGTCAGCACGCCGTGGTTGAGCCAGATGGCCTTCATATCCTGTCCGCCGATGTCGAGCACGAAGGTCGCATCGGGAACGCATGCGCACGCGGCGCGGGCGTGCGCGACCGTCTCGACCGTATGGTAGTCGGCGTGGAACGCGCGCGCGAAAAGCTCCTCGCCGTATCCCGTGGTGCCCACGGCATCGATCGCAAGCGTGACTCCCGCTGTCTCCCAGCGGTTCTTCAAGCTGACAAGACCCTGTTGGGCGACGTCGAGCGGTCTGCCGTTATTAGACGCGTAGAACGAATCGACAAGCTCACCCGCCTCATCGACCAGGGCGAACTTGGTCGTCGTGCTCCCCGAATCGATACCGAGCGCCACACGCACCGTCTCTCCGGGCGCATACGCATCCGGACCCTTTGCCGGCGTCTCTTTGCCATGGCGTGCCGTAAAATCCGCCTGCTCGGCAGGTGTGGCAAAAAAGGGCTGGGCAAGACGTCCCTCCCCGCTTGCGGGCGCGACCGTCTCGAGCTTATCCAGCCGGACAAAAGCGTCGGGAAGGTCGATCGGTTGGGACGATGCGAACATGTCGGTCAGCGACAGGGCGGCACCGCGCGCGACCATGATCTGCGGATCGCGCGGGACGATAACCTGATCGTCCGATAGATTCAGTTGCTCCCGGAACACGCGGACCAGTGTGGGGTTGTAGGCGAGCGCACCGCCCTCGAAGATTACCGGCGGCTCGATGTCGATACCCTGGGCCAGACCGCCGATCGTTTGGCGGGCGACCGCGTGAAGCGCCGAAAGCGCCAGGTCGGTGGTAGGAATGCCCTCGTTGAGCAGCGGCTGGATATCGGTCTTTGCGTACACGCCGCAGCGGCCCGAGACCTCGTGGACGGTCGTTCCCCGGCTTGCGAGCTGCTCGAACTCGCCCGATTCGGTGCCGACCCCCATGAGCTTTGCCATCTCGTCGATAAATGCACCGGTACCGCCTGCGCACGAGCCGTTCATGCGCATGTCGGCAACCTCGATGTCTCCCTTATCGTTGGTGCGGAAGAAGATCATCTTGGCGTCTTGGCCGCCCAGCTCGATGGCGCAGCGCGTCTGCGGATAGAACCTGCTGATCGCGAGCGCGTTGGCGACCACCTCCTGAACGTACGAGGCGCCCAGCGCGGTCGCGATATCGCGCGCACCCGAGCCGGTCACCGCAACGCGCAGCGACTCATGGGGAAAGCGCTCGGCGAGCTCGCCGAGCATGGCGCACACGCTCGCTGTCTGACACGCCCCGTGGCGGCGATATCCCCACCACGCCTCGGTCATATCCTCGTGCATCGCGTAAACTTTGGTCGTCGTCGACCCTACGTCCAGTCCTACTAGCAACGCCATAATGCTCCGTCTCTCGCATTTTTCCTGCTAGAGATATACCACTCTACGTAATACAACAGACTGTTGTATTTAAACTCCGTATAAAAAGCGGCTGCCGAAACGCTTCAGCAGCCGCCGAATGCACCAACAGATTGTTCTGCGCGCTAGCACGTCGGGCAACGGAGCAGCACGGGCCCTCCGGTCATGCGCACCGCTCACGCCCGCGATGTCGCCGAGAGAGCTATCCACGCTTAGGGCTCCAACCAAGCAGGTCGCCCGCGCTCAGCAGATCCCTAAGCGAGCTACTCGCACTCAGGAGCCATAGCCTGCTCCAAGAGCTCGGCATGCTCCTCCTCGAAAACCGTCCCCACAGGGAAGGCGCGACGGAAGACGAAGTGGGAAATCGGACCGGCTACCAAAAGGTTCCACGGCAGCGCCATCACAAAATTATGCGGGATGTTGATCATCCAGATCGCGGGCACGGAATACAGGTTCGCAAGGATGCCGCCGGGCATGTGCGTCAGACCCTCGCAGGCACCGTACAGCGACATGATGATGACCATGGGAACGACCATGCAGGAGCTGACGGCGAGCGTCATGGCAAGTGGCGAGCTCTTGCCCGGCGTGACCAGGAATTTAAAAGCGAAACCCTTGGCAAGGGGGCTGGCAACAAACCAGTCGCAGCACATGGCAAAAATGTAGGCAACGGGGAAGCCGAGCCACGCAGCGGCAACAACCTCGCCGCTGATGGCCCCATGCTGCAGGGCAACGTTGTAGATGCTCATCCAGAGCACCATGCAAAAGCACATGATAAAGGTGAACAGCAGGCTCTCTCGTTTGTTGATAGGCATAAAGGACAAAATCCTTTCTGTGTTACGCCGCGGCACCACGCAACAAAAACGGGCGGGCAAGATGGAGCTGTTGGGACTTCATCTCGCCCGCCCGTGGTACGTGCGTCTGCGACTACTTATGTGGTGGAACTACCCTAACACGAACGGCGCGCGCTTCGTAAGCGTTGAGTTTATGGAGATGCAGGGCACCAATAATCCCCCCGACCCCATAAGTTGCGGTGGAATACGGACTGTTTTGACCCTTTAAGCAGCAATTCAGTCCCTATTTCACCGCAACTCATTGGGGGTGCAAAGTAACCTGTCCCCCTTGCACCAATTAGCTGGTGTGGCGCCAGCGAGGGTCGGTGAGGGTTCTCGCCACGCCCAAGCCAACGGGCAAAAACGCCACGATGAGCACTGCACGCACAAACCAACCGAGCATATTGACCGTATCGAAGGTGCACATGTAGTACATCGAGCGATACAGATACAGACCGGGAACCATAATGACAATCGAAGGCACCGTGAGGGCGATACGTGGGTAGGTGAGTTTGACTTCGGCCAAGCTTGCCAGCAGTCCCGATACCAGCGCGCCGATAAACGCTGCCGCCTCGGGAGGCATGCCTACGCTCAGGCCCAGAAAGGGAAACAGCGTCGGCGCATCGACGAGCGTAAGGCGCAAGGTATTGGACACGGCGCCGATCAGCCCAGCTGCCGCGGCCATCTTTACCGGGCTGTTGAACATCACCGAGAAGCCGAATACGCCAACGAAGCTCATCACCACGCGCAGGAGCGTAAGGGCAAGCGGCGAAAGGCCCAGTGGGGCAAAGTCGTCCGGCGCCAGGCCAACACACTCGGCAACCATCCAACCTACGAGCGTCGCCATCACAATAATCGATACGGCATATGAAAGGCGCTCGATACCGCTTCGCATGTCGAGCTTGGCGATGTCGAGGCCCGCCGTAATGAGCGGAAAGCCGGGAATCACAAAGAGCATGGCGCCGATATAGCCTTCTTGGTGCGACATTGCCCCCGGTATGACCTGGCCAAGGCCGAGCAATGCCAGCAGATACGAAACGCAAGCGAGCGCAACGCCGGTCGTCAGCGCGCTGAACTGACCAAGGCCTTGCTTGAGAATATGGGAGCGGGCAAAGTTGCCGACACCCGCGCCCACAAACGCGCAGGCCATCTCGATAGGGCCGCCGCCGAGCAAAAAGACGAAGGCGCCGCAAGCACAAGCTGCCGCAAGGCCCTGTTGCCAGGGAGAGTAATCGGGTTTTGAACTCTCAACGGTCTTGAGCATCTCGTGGTATTCGTGCACGGTAAACCGGCGCCCATACGTCTCGATTTCCTTTAAGAAACTCTCCATCATCCAAATGCGATGGGTATTGACGCCCGTTGTGGGCAAGCTGACGACCTCCATAAAGCTGTGACCATCTTCGATGCAGGTGCACTCAAACGACAGAAGACTTAAGTCAACGTGGATGGTGACACCGAGTACGGCGGCAACACGATTCATGGTATCGCGCACGCGCCAGGCACCCGTTCCGCTTGCCAGCATAAGCATGCCGGTGCGGCAGATGATGGATGATTTATCGGTGAGCGGCGCATCGACGGCAAGCTCATCGCCTGCCGTCACGATCTGGTGCCAGTCAGTTTTCATATGGAGCGCGCCGGCACGAACGCCGTGGTGCATGGGGGCTCTCGAAAGCAGCGAGTTAAGGCGCGAAGGCTGTGAGGGCTCCGCCGATTCGCCCTCGTCCTCGTCGGGCTCTTCATCGACCAGATCAAAGGAATCAAGCGGCGCTGGCTCGCGACGGTCGATCAGCTCCTCGTCCTCATCATCAAAGTAGTTGAACTGATCGAGCATGTCCTCTTCGATTGCGCGCTCGCTCGCGTCGTCCATCCCGGTGCTCCCTTCCTATCGACTAACCCCCATCCTAGACAGCGACGGCTAAAGGAAACATAAAAGAGACGGCTGTCGCACCAACTTGGTGCAAAGCAACCTGTCCCCCTTGCACCAAAACTAGGAGTGTCCCCAAGGGATCAAACGACCAGTCAAACAAGAACGTCCCCGACGACTAGTCGTTTAAGAACGTCCCCAATGACTACATCCAGCTTGACAGCCAAGGAAACGCCGATACCTTGGCAACGACAGCGAAAGCCCGCCAGAGCGAGCAAGGTGCCTTGAAACAAGGCGGCATTGATCTTTTGATCATGCCGCCGAAGTTGAAAGGCAGATTGCCGCTCTGGCGGGTTTGCAGCGTCAACTGGTTACGCGGTTCGTAGAACCGCGTAACTAATTAGTACATCTTTGCGCCGGCGGGGATGGAGGCGTCGAGCTGGATCAGGTTGAGGCGCTCCTCGCCCTCCTCCTCGTGGACAGCGCTGATCAGCATGCCGCAGCTGGGAATACCCATCATCTTGCGCGGAGGCAGGTTGGTGATGGCGAGCAAGGTCTTGCCGACCAGGTCCTCGGGCTCGTAATAAGCGTGAATACCGGAGAGGATGGTGCGGTCGGTACCGGTACCGTCGTCGAGCGTAAAGTTCAGCAGCTTCTTGGACTTCTTGACGGCCTCGCATGCCTTGACCTTCACAGCGCGGAAATCGCTCTTGGAGAAGGTATCGAAGTCGACGAACTCCTCGAACAGCGGCTCAACGGCGATCTTGGAGTAATCAAGCGTGGGCTTAAGCGACTCAACGAACGGGCTCGCGGCGTTGCCGGCCTCGGCAGCCTTGGCGGCAGCGGCACCGGACTGGAAACCCTTCTCGGGCTTCATGTGCGGGAACAGCAGCACGTCGCGGATGGAAGCCTGGTTGGTGAGCAGCATGACCACGCGGTCGATGCCGATGCCAATGCCGCCCGCGGGAGGCATACCGTACTCGAGGGCGCGCACGTAGTCCTCGTCATACTCCATGGCCTCATCGTCGCCGCCGGCCTTCTCGGCCATCTGGGCGGCAAAGCGCTCGGCCTGGTCGACCGGGTCGTTGAGCTCGGAGAATGCGTTGGCGTACTCGTGGCCGGCGATGACCAGCTCAAAGCGGTGCGTCAGGCGCGGGTCGTCCTCAAAGCGCTTGGCAAGCGGGCTGACCTCGATGGGGTAATCGCACACGAACGTGGGGTTGACGATGGTGTCCTCGCCCAGCTCATCGTAAATCTCGGCGATAATCTTGCCGGCGGTCCACTCGGGCTTAATCTCCAGGCCCTTCTCGCGCGCGGCGGCAGCAAGCTCCTCGACCGGCGTGTCAATGGTGACCTGCTTGCCGAGCACGTCGGAGACGATGTCGGTCATGGGACGGCTGGCCCACTCACCAGAAAGGTCGATGGTCTGGCCCTGGTACTCGATGACCTCGGGGTTGCCGATGGCTTTGTTAGCCGCCTTAATGACACCCTGGGCGAGCGCCTTCATGCCCTCGAGGTCGGAGAAGGCACGGTAGGCCTCCATCGTGGTGAACTCGGGGTTGTGGGTAAGGTCCATGCCCTCGTTACGGAAGATGCGGCCGATCTCGAACACGCGCTCAAAACCACCGACGATGCAGCGCTTGAGGTGCAGCTCGGTGGCAATACGCAGGTAGCACTCCTGATCGAGCGCATTGAAGTGGGTAATGAACGGCTTGGCCGTGGCACCACCCTGGATGGTCTGCAGGATGGGGGTCTCGACCTCCATGTAGCCGTCGGACTCCATAAAGCGACGGAAGGTGGAGAGAATCTGCGAACGCCTACGGAAGGTCTCGCGAACGTCGTCGTTGGCGATCAGGTCGACATAGCGCTGGCGATAGCGGGTCTCCTTGTCGGAAAGACCGTGGAACTTCTCGGGCAGCGGACGAACGGCCTTGGAAAGCAGGGTCGCGCTCTTAGGGGCAACGGAAAGCTGGCCGCGCTGGGTGCGCACAACCACGCCGGTCACGCCCAGGATGTCGCCCAAGTCGAGGGCTTTGAGCGTATTCCAGGCAGCCTCGTCCATGTCGTTGATGCGGCAGAACAGTTGAATCTCGGCAGTCGCATCGCGCACGACGATGAACATGATCTTGCCCTGACCGCGCTTGGCGACCACACGGCCGGCGATCTTCACGACATCCTCGGTGTCCTCACCATCGGCAAGATCGGCGTACTCAGTCTCGATATCGGCGACGTAGTCCTCAAGCTCCGAGTGCTCGGGATAGGGGTTCTGGCCCGCCTCGAACAGGGCGGCGCGCTTGGCCAGGCGGGTGGCGCGCTCGTCGTTGAGCGTCGATGCCTGATCGGCGGCGTTCTGGTTCTCTGCCATAAGTTAGCTCCTCAAACTAAAACGCTCCCCAGGATTCGGTCCCAGGGAGCGAAAACATACCTTTACGCGGGACCGTGGTCTAGCGTGCGATCTTGGCGATGGTGTAGACGCGAGTCTTGCCGGAAGGCGTAACGACCTCGACGGAGTCGCCCTCGCCGTGACCGATGATGGCGTGGCCGACCGGAGACTCGTTGGAGATCTTGTGCTCGAGCGAGTTGGTCTCGGTGGTACCGACGAGCGTGACTTCCATGACCTCGCCGTTGGGATCAATCAGCGAAACGGTGGAACCGATGGAGACGGTCAGGTCGCCCGTGGTGGCAGCAACCTGAGCGTTGGCGAGGATGGCCTGGATCTCGGCAATACGAGCGGCGTTCTGGGCCTGCTTGTCCTTAGCGGCGTCGTACTCGGAGTTCTCCGAAAGGTCGCCAAACGCGCGGGCTTCCTTGATGTCCTCGACGATCTCCTTGGCGTAATCGCCCTCACGCCAAGCGAGCTCCTCGACGAGCTTCTGGCGGCCCTCAGCGGTCAGTACGATCTGGCTTGCGTCCATACGGATATCTCCCCAACTCTGATCAAACAATCAACTGTCAACAAAACGAAAAAGACCGGCTAGCCTGCGGGCAAGCCGGTCAGGTGCTCACCCCAAAGGGATGGGACTACTCTGCGTCCGCGTCGCTGTCCTCTGCCTGCTTCTTCTTGGCAGCAGCGAGCTTGGCCTCGAGCTCAGCGATCTCCTTGTCCTCCTCGGACTGCTCGACCACGACCTCCTCGGCCTGCTTGGTCTCGGCCTTATCGTCGCCCTCCATACCCTCGCGGATATTCTTGACGGTAGAGCCGAGGGACTTGCCGAGCTTCGGCAGGTTCTTGGGCCCGAAGATAATCAGGACAACGACGAGAATAATGATGAGCTCAGGAGCCCTCAGTCCAAACATGTAGACCTCCACAATACAGCGAGACAAGCTCGAATGAGTATACCGCGGGTATCGCGGTATCACAACAATAGCTAAAAAAAGGGACCGCAAGAAGCGGTCCCTCCTCATGCTCTGGTCGGGTTGACTGGATTTGAACCAGCGACCCCTGCGTCCCGAACGCAGTGCTCTACCAAACTGAGCCACAACCCGTTAGCTCGACTATAGTAACAAAGATTTCCGTCGTGTGCTAGAGAAATTTTTACTTCTTTGGCACTTCGACGCGAACCGTATTGGGAATGAGCTCCGTCGCGCAGGCCCACCAGCCATTTTGCTGGGCAGCCTCGGCAAGCCTTTCGGCCGTGGCGGCGGTGTCGCAAATGGCAAACGAACAGGCGCCCGATCCGCACACATCTACAGCAACGGTGCCGTCCTGTTTACGCAGCCAATCGAGAACCGTTTGAATCTGCGGCTCCATCTGTGCGGAAATGACACCCAGGTTGTTATGAATGAGCGCATATGCCGTCTCGGCATCACCAGCACGCAAGGCAGAAGCTATCGCGCCGGGCTTGTCCACAGGCACCGGGGCCTCGTCAAAACGTCGATAGGCTTCAATTGTCGAAACACTTGCCTCGCGCGGCTTGACCAACACGACGGGCGTTGCGGGCAGCGCGGGGTACTCAGTTGCCAGCACGTCTCCCCCACCAACGTAGAACGCAGGACTCGCGTGTAAAAAGAACGGGACGTCAGCACCAATGCCGCGCGCGATGTCGTCGAGCGCGGGGTCGGTGCGATCAATTCCCCAGAGCTCCGCCAAGGCGACAATGACCGCGGCTGCATCCGTCGAGGGGCCGCCCAAGCCGGCGCACAATGGAATGCGCTTCTCAATCGTCACGCAGATGTTTGCCTCGCGACCATAATGCTCGGCCATAGCAACCGCAGCCCGATACGCCGTATTCTTTTGCATGGGAAAATCTGATGCCGGAACCGTCTGAACGGCCAGCGCCCGCGCCGGCGTGACCGTCACGGTATCGGAAAGACCGACGGCTGCCATCAGGGAATCGACCCTGTGGTAGCCGCGGCCATCGCGCTCGGTATGAACCCCCAGGTAGAGGTTAATCTTTGCCGGCGCGGAAAGAGTTAGGGACCGATCGGTCACCGTTAGTGCTCCTCGAGCTGATTGCCGAGCGGGGTAAAGATGTGCTCGCCGCTCTCGGGGTCGAACAGCTCGACCTGACCGGTGAGGACATCGATATACTGGTAGGACTGACGCGACTTGCGGCCGCGACGCTCGTCAACCTCGACAATGAAGACGGCCGGGTGGACGCTCTTGATGGTGCCCATGCGCTCGACGACGCGGGTACGGCCCATGTTGGCCTTAACCTTGACGCGATCGCCCACCATATCGGTCAGCTTCTCGTGGATGTCGTCGACGTGATTGACTTCCATCTCTTCCATGAACAGGGCCTCCAGAAGGTGCAATTCAAAAAGGGGATAATACCCTTAAGATAGACAAAACTCTAATACTATAGCACCCTGTTGTGGCCATACGCAAGCAGCTAATTAGGCTACTTACAGATTGTCGGTATCGAGGACGATGGTGAATGGGCCGTCGTTGACCAGGTCGACCTTCATGTCAGCGCCAAAGATACCGTGCGCCACATGCTCAACGTCCTCGCGTACAAGCGTCAAGAAGTACTCGTAGAGCTCGTTGGCAACATCGGGGGCGCCGGCATCCGTAAACGACGGACGGCGGCCGTGACGGCAGTCGGCAAACAGCGTGAACTGCGACACCACGAGTACCTCGCCGTCGACATCGGCAAGTGCCAGGTTGGTCTTGCCGTTCTCGTCCTCGTTGATACGCAGCCCGCGGAGCTTGCCCCACAGCTTGTCGGCCTCGACACGCGTATCGCCATGGCCCACACCCAGCAGCACCAGGTAGCCGCGTCCAATGCGGCCCACGCACTCGCCGTCGACCGTCACGCCGGCGTTGAGCACGCGCTGCACCACCGCGCGCACGGCCTACTCCTCGCCCGTCAGTTTGGCGGATAGGTGCTCGAGCGCATGGAATCGATGGCTGATGGCGTTCTTCTCGTCCGCCGTCAGCTCGGCCATGGTCTTGCCCGGCGTGTCGACCGGCAGGAACAGCGGGTCGTAGCCAAAACCATGGTCGCCGCGGCCCTCGTGCGCGATAACGCCCTCGCAGGTGCCCTCGCCATAGGTGACCATGCCGTCCGTGTCGATGAGCGCAACGACGCTCATAAAGCGCGCGGTGCGCTCATCGTCCGCCACACCTTCCAGGTTAACGAGCAGCTTGGCGTTGTTGGCGGCATCGTCACCGTGAACGCCCGCATAGCGCGCGCTATACACGCCCGGCTCGCCGCCCAGCGCGTCGACGACCAGGCCGGAATCGTCGGCGATGGCCATAAGGCCCGTCTCCTCGACCGCAGCCTGCGCCTTGATGATGGCGTTCTCCAAAAACGTCGTGCCGTTTTCCTCGGGATCGTCAAAATCACCCAGCTGGCCGAGCGCCACAAAGCGCACCTCGGGCATGACCTTGCCCAGAATGGCCTCGATCTCGGTGAGCTTATGGGCGTTGCCTGTTGCCACGACGATAGTCGCCGCCGGGTCGAGGGTGTCGATGTCAATCTTCTCAAGTGCCATAGCTGGCCTCCTTGTCTCTATAGCAATGCCGTGTTGAGGACGACGAGGACCTCGGCCTCTCTCCCCTCTCAATCAACGGCAGTCTTATACTTCGACGTTTTCCCAGATAAAACCTACCAAAATAAACCTGTCCCTTTTTGGCAGGTTAGACGATGGCTTGGCGCTGAAGCTCGATGAGCTCGGCAATACCCTTGTCGCCCAGGTCGAGCAGGGCGTTGAGGCGTTTGCGGTCGAAGGGCGCCTGCTCGCCGGTGCCCTGGAGCTCGATCATCTCGCCGGTGTCGGTGGCGACGAGGTTCATGTCGACCTCGGCATGGCTGTCCTCGGAATAATCGAGGTCAAGCAGCGTATTGCCGTCGGCAACGCCCATGGAGATGGCAGCCACCTGGCCGATAAGCGGGATGCGCTCGATCTTGCCCGCCTCGACCCACATGGCGAGGGCGTCGCGCAGCGCCACCCAGGCGCCGGTGATGCTCGCTGTACGCGTGCCGCCATCGGCCTGAATCACGTCGCAGTCGACGGTAACGGTGTACTCGCCGAGCGCCTTCATGTTGACGACGGTACGCAGGCTGCGGCCAATGAGGCGCTCGATCTCCATGGAGCGACCCTTGCGGTTGGCGTGCTCGCGCTTGCAGCGCTTGCCGGTCGACGCCGGCAGCATGGCGTATTCCGCGGTCACCCAGCCGGCCTTAGCTCCCTTTCGCCAGCCCGGCACGCCCTCCTCGATAGTGGCGGCGCACAGCACGCGCGTGTCACCGAACTCGGCCAAACACGAGCCGTGGGCGTGCTTCATGACGCCACGGGTGAGCTTAACGGGGCGCAACTCGTTGGCGGCGCGGCCGTTGGCGCGGTTGACCTGCATGTACTCCATAGAAATATCCTTTCGGCAAAATATGTGGCGAAGGCTTTGGCGGCTGCCTTACATCTATTTCAGCTCATCGATATCGATATGTTCGATGCTCTTGAGCGGCTGACCAAAGATAAAGCTGCCCGCCACCGCAAACTCGGCAATGTTATCGGCCGTCGTGGCAAAACGATGCTGCGGCTCGGCGGCGTCGCCCGCCAGCTGCTCGCGGCGCGTGAGGATATCGGTCAGCTCGCGCGTGGTCTCCTCGGCGGAACTCACGACGCGCACCCCAGGCCCCAGCGCATGGCGGATAGGTCCCACCAACAGCGGAAAATGCGTACAGCCGAGCACCACGGTATCGATGCCGTGGTCGCGCAGCGGCTCAACCGTGGCACCCACCAGCGCACGCACGGCAGGCGTATCGAAGATGTCCTCGTTCTCAAGCCACTGTTCCTGCAGATGTGCACCCGAGGCGAGCTCGTGTTCGACAACCTCGACAAAGCTCGAGGCTGGACAGCCGTATACATCGACGCCGGCATCTAGATCCTGAATGGCGCGCGTGTAGGCGCCCGAGCGAATGGTGAGGTTGGTGGCGAGCACGCCCACGCGACGCGAGCGGGTGCTGTTGATTGCCGCACGGGCACCCGGCGCGATCACACCGATCACGGGAACGTCGAGCACCTGCTGGGCCAGACGCAAGGCCGCAGCGGTCGCCGTGTTGCAGGCGATGACCATAATCTTGACGTCGTGCTTCGAAAGCCAACGACCCGCCTGCAACGCAAACGAGCGCACCTCATCCTCGGTGCGCGTGCCGTAAGGGCAGCGCTTGGTGTCGCCAAAGTAGTAGACGGACTCGTGCGGCAGCGCCGTCGCAATCGCGCGCGCAACCGTCAGACCGCCCAAACCAGAATCGAACACGCCAATCGGGCGCGTGTCGCCTGCCGGATTCTCGATATCGGACATTACCTCACCAGTCTCTCTCGAAAAGACATGTCCAAGTGCGGCGACGCCGCGCTACGAACGCGCCGCGACCAGCAGCTCTGCCGTCGCCGCCCAACCGTCGACAATTTTGCCGCGCGTAACGAAAGCGTTCTCGCAAGCAGCCAGGAACTCGGGCGCGCCGGCGCTCGTCAGGCCATTCTCGACCAGGCAGAACGTGCCCACGTGATCGGCCATGTAGAAGTCGGACTCGGAGTCGCCGAGCGCGAGCGTCTCCTCGCGCTCGATCCCTAGGTGCTCGCAGAAGCGCGCAATGGCGACGCCTTTGTTGAGGCCCGCGGGGTTGATGTTGAATGCGCGACCGTCCTCGACGCGATCGAGCTCGAGCGTCGTCGGCTTGGACAGGTGAGTCAGATGGCCGTTGCAAGCCCAGATCAGACCGCAGCCGGCCTCGTCCAGGATGGCCTGGACCTCATCGTCGGGCACATCGCCGCGCATACCGACGGTGACCTCACGGTATTTGTAGCCGGTCGACATGTCGTTGTGGTACTCGATCTTGTGCGGCCAGCGGGCAAGGATCTTCTCGCACACGCCGGTCTGTTCGATCACCTGGTGCGGAGTAAGGCCGCAGGCGGGGTCGTAAGGCATGTCACCGGTCAGATACTCCCAATCGTTGGCTTTGAGGTCGTACATAACCAGACCGCCCATCTCACCAATGTAGGAGTTGAGGCCGAGCACGCGCGCGTCCTCGTGGATCATGGTACGGTTGCGGCCCGAGGTGGGAACCACCTGAATACCAGCGCGAGCGAGCGCCACGACGGCCTCGACGAGTTTGGTCGAGGGGTTACCGTCGTTGTCGCGCAGCACGCACGAGCCGGGTGCGAGCATCGTGGCATCCAGGTCGGTAAAGACGTACTTGACCTTGGCCAAGCGCTCGCGCATCTCGCCCGAAAGCTCGGCAACAGTCGGCAGGGTGTTGTGGGACATGGTTACTCCGTTTACATAGAAGGGTTTGGACTTGGACGGCATGTTTTGATTGAGGGAACACGCTTATGGCGACAGCGCACTCAGAGCGCCGCCGCCATCATGGTTCATTAGTCAAACTGGGTAACATCGATCAGGCGATTGGCCAGCGAAAGGTCGCTCTCGATGGGCACGAACTCGTCGCCCACGTGCATGAGTTCCTCGTCACCCTTTGCCAGCAGCAAGACAATGGTGGGAGCATCGGGGTTGATGTACTCCTCGCGCGCCGCCTTGAACGCCGCATGCACAGCGGCTTCGCGATCGAGGATGATCTTGTTCGGCGTATCGTCGGGAACATGCTCGGCAAGCTCGCGACAGACCTTCATCGGGTCCTCGTGAGCCGGGTCCTCATTGGCAAAGATCATCAGGTCGGAATACGGTGCGGCCTCGCGCGGAAGCTGCTCGCGGCGCTCCTGCGCCTTGCCGCCGGCAGCGCCAAACACCGCGATGACCGGGCTGGCGGGAAACGCGCGCTTCACCGACGAGAAAAGCGAGCGGAACGAAAGCTGGTTGTGCGCGTAGTCGACGACGCAAATCACGCGGCCGTCCTTCGACTCCACGACCTCCATACGGCCCGGCACACGCAGTTTGGAGAGGCCCTTCTTGATAGCCTCGATACCGATGCCGATCTCGCGCGCAGCGGCGATAGCGACCAGCGCGTTTTCCACGTTAAAGTCGCCCGCGATGCCCAGCAGGACCTTCTCCCCCGCCTCGGACTCGTCGGCACACAGGCCATGCAAGTTGAACTCGATGCTAAAGCCGACCATGCGTACGTCGCTCGCCCACAGGCTTGCCTCGGGATGCTCGACGCCAACGGTCACCAAGCGCTCGGCCGTCGACGCTGCCTCCAGCACACGGTCGACCTCTTCGGTGCCCAGATTCACCACGGCGGTCTTTGCCTGGTCAAAGATCCTGAGTTTGCTCTCAAAATAATCCTCAAACGTGGGGTGTTCGATCGGCGAGATGTGGTCGCGGCCGATGTTGAGGAAGCACGCCACGTCAAACGGCAGATTCTCGACGCGTTGGTACTTGAGCGCCTGGCTCGAGACCTCCATGACCATGGACTGGCGACCGGACGTGCGACAGTTGGCGATATGGCGCCAGACCTCGGGAGCCTCGGGCGTGGTGTTGGTGCTCTCGTAGCACTCGATACCATCGTCGGTACTCACCGAGCCGATCATGCCGCAGGACTCGCCCGCCGCCTTGATGATGGACTGGAGCATAAAAGCGGCCGTGGTTTTTCCCTTGGTGCCGGTGATGCCCACGATCTTGACGTCGTGGTCGGGACGGTCGTAGACCTCCGGCGGCAACAGGGCCATGGCCGTGCGAACGCTGTCCACGACCAGCATCGCAGCACCGCTCTCCTGCGCCAGCGGCTCCAGAGACTCGACCAGCGACTCCTCGCACACAAATGCGACGGCGCCCGCATCGAGCGCCATGCTCAAAAACGCGGGCTTAAAGGCAGCACCTTTGCAAAAGAACACGTCACCTGCCGAGACCGCGCGCGAATCAAACGAGCAGCCGGTCACAGCACGCTCGTCAACCTGCTCTGATGCGCGCAGCTCGCCGCACACATCGAGAAGCTTGGCAAGCGTATCGACCGTGGTCACGGTCGCGGAATCCGAATGGTGCATCTTTCACCTTTCTCAGCCATTTGGCAGGGACGGTTTTTATAGTAACTGAAACGCACCCACGCAAAAACGGCTCCCGGAGGAGCCGTTACGCGCAGGCGTTCGTAAGCCGAGGCTAGGCAGCCTGAACAGCGGGCTGGTCCTCGTCGATAAAGAAGCGCTTGTACCACACCAGGAACACGAGCGGCGTATAGATCTTGCGCTGGAAATCGCCCTTGCCCGCAAAGTGCAGATCGAGCAGGTGCATGAGCTCGTCGGTATCGAAGAACTCGCTTGCCCACGGCGCGGTGAAGTACTCCTTGACATAGTCGTACCACTTTTGCTCGCGCAGCCAGTAGACAATCGGCACCGGGAAGCCCACCTTGGGACGGGTGGCCCACTCATCGGGCAGCGACTTGTTGGCAGCGTGGCGGAGTACTTGTTTGTTGCCGTTCTCGTTGATGCGGTAGCGGTCGGGAATGTGCTCGGCGAACTCCATGACTTTGCGGTCCAGGAAGGGCACGCGCAGCTCCAGCGAGTGCGCCATGCACATCTTGTCGGCCTTGAGCAGAATGTCGCCCGGGAGCCACATGTTCATGTCCAGGTACTGCTTCTTGACCAGTTCGGGCTGACCCTTCACGCGTGCGTAGATGGGAGCGGCAAGCTCGAAGGCGCCGTCACCGGTGTTGTACTCGGGCTTGAGCACGCCGTCGACCTCGCGCTCCGGCCATACCAGAGCCTGTCCCAGGAACGACTTCTCGGGGATCTCGGCACCCTTGACCAGGAAGTTATGTCCCTTGAAGTACGGCATATGCAGCGCCAGGTTACCGAGCGCGCGACGGATGGGCAGCGGCACCATCTTTTTGTACTTGCGCACCGGGACCGTATCCTCGTAGTAGGCGTAGCCGCCAAAGAGTTCGTCGGCGCCTTCGCCCGAAAGCACGACGGTAACGTCCTTGCGGGCCATCTCGGCCAAGAACCACAGCGGCACGGAAGACAGGTTGGACTGCGGCTCGTCCATGTGATACTGGATGTCCTCGAGCGCACCGAAGAACTCGTCGGCGGTAATCATCTTGCGAACGTTCTCGACGCCGAGCTTATCGGAAAGCTCCTTGGCGTAGTTAGTCTCGTTGAAATTCTTGTAGTCAAAGCCCACCGAGAAGGTCTTGTCGGGCATGAGGCAAGCGGCGATGTAGCTGGAGTCGACGCCACCGGAGAGGAACGACGCGACCTTGACATCGGCGATGCGATGGGCCTCGACGCTCTCGTGCACGACCTCGTCCAGCTCGTCGACATACTCTTCGAACGGCTTCTCGACGGCAGAGTAATCGCAATCCCAGTAGCGCTCGATGTTCATCTTGCCGGTCGGGATATCGACGGTAAAGTAGTGCGCCGGCGGCAGCTTGTAGACACCCTCGAAGAAGGTCTCCTCAGTCGCCGAATACTGCAGCGTCATGTACGGACGCAGAGCCTTTTTGTTGACCGCCTTGTGGAAGTGCGGGTAGTCCAGGAAGCTCTTGATCTCGGAACCAAAGAGCACGCCCGGAGCGCCGTCGCCCGCATCGGCCATGGGATAGTAGTAAAGCGGCTTGATGCCAAAGATGTCGCGGGCGCCAAAAAGCTTGTTCTTCTTTTTGTCCCAGATGACGAAGGCGTACATACCGCGCAGGCGATCGAGGACGGCCTCGCCCCACTCCTCGTAGCCGTGCAGGAGGCTCTCGGTGTCGGCGCCGCAGTGGAACTTGTAGCCCTTGGCCTCGAGCTCGGAACGGAGTTCTTGGAAGTTGTAGATCTCGCCGTTGAAGACAATGACGACGCTGCCGTCCTCGTTGGCCATGGGTTGAGCGCCGGCCTCGGTCAGGTCGAGGATCGACAGGCGGCGGAAGCCCAGGGCAACGCGGCCGTCGATAAACTGACCGCCCATGTCGGGACCGCGATGGACGATGCGGTCCATCATCTTGGTGAGCACCTCGGATTGGTTATCCGTCCCACCGACAAAACCGACAAAACCGCACATATACTATCCCCTCTGCTGTTGCTGGGCATCAAATCGAATCAGTAGCTTTTGAGTATACCCGAGGGCGTAAAGAGGGGCGGAATGTTCAGGCAATCTCAACTGAATCAGCTCCGCGCCGACACGCGCCAGTTACCTTTAATGGATATGAGATGAATGAGGCGATTGTTTTGCTATACTCTCTCCGCACGGGCGATTGGCGCAACGGTTAGCGCAGGTGCTTTACACGCACAAGGCTGGGGGTTCGAATCCCTCATCGCCCACCACTGAATTGGAAACGGTCCTCGCAAGGGGACCGTTTTTTGTTTGGGCCCAGCGCATGGGATTCGAACCCTAAGGACCCCTTATTTCAAGGTCCGTGGCCAAATAATGGCAAAAATGAGTACTGCTACTTTGCTTGCAACATATAAACAGATAGTGTTTGCTTAGGTTACGCAACATATGTCCATTATAAGGACTAACAGTCAGATCAAAATCGTGTATTCATCGCCATTTCGACTTGCCATCTGGCCTTATTAGTCCAAAATTGCTGCTACCAAATCGGTAACAGTACTCATATTTGATGTTTTTTGACCAGCAGGTCTCCCTGCCTTAGCAAATCTAAGGCAAAACGGGCTCCAGACCGCTGAATCATGCCGCATAGGGCACGTCCGCAGTCCGGAACTCGGTCCAAATTGAGTTATTGCGCCGCGTTAGCCCAAAACACCCGACAGGATCTCGATCAGACTGTCCACGTCGGCTTCCTCGCAGACGAGTGGCGGCAGGAAACGCAGCGTATGCGCACCCGTAGCGTTGATCACGGCACCGGCGGCCAGCGCGCGGGCAACAACACCATGCGCGTCGCCCGCGGCATCATCCAAATCACAGCCGAGCATCAAGCCGCGACCACGTACCTCGGTCACGTGCGGCAGCTTGGCGAGCTTTGCCTCCATATAGGCACCCACCTTGGCAGCATGCTCGGCATAATCGCCACGCACAAGCGCGGAGAGCGTCGCGGCACACGCCGCGATGGCCAAGCAGCTACCGCCAAAGGTCGAGCCGTGGTCGCCCGGCTTAAACACGTCGGCAATCTCCTTCTTCGCCACGACGGCACCCATGGGCACGCCATCAGCAATGCCCTTGGCAAGGCTCATGATGTCGGGCTCCACGCCATAGGTCTGGAACGCAAACGGCTTGCCGGAGCGGAAGATGCCGCACTGGACCTCGTCGGCGATAAGCACGGCGCCCACTTCGTGTGCCAGGTCGCGCGCCGTAGCCATAAACTCCTCGGTCATGGGATGCACACCGCTCTCACCCTGGATCGGCTCGAGCATCACGGCACAAATTTCGCTCCCCAGCTGCTTAAAGATCGCACGCAGCTCATCCACATCGTTGGGCGTGCAGGCCACAAAGCCACCCGGCAGCGGGCGGAAGCTGTCCTGCAGCCAATCCTGCATGGTGGCGGCAATGGTCTCGAGCGTACGGCCGTGGAAGCCGCCGCGCATGCACACGATGGTGTTGCCGCCATTACCGGCACGCTTGGCGTACAGGCGCGCGAGCTTCATCGAGCCCTCGTTGGCCTCGGCGCCAGAGTTGGCAAAGAAGGTCTCCCAAACCTGCTCATCCGCAGCCGGGGCACCAAGAGCAGCTGCCGTGGTCTCATCGCCGGCGACAACGGCATCGGCAAGCACGCGCGCACCATCTACGTCGTCGTTAGCAAGCTTGGACAGCAGCGCCGCGACCTGTCCGCGCTGCTCGATGTAGAAGTAATTGGAGACATGCATGAGCTTTTTGGTCTGTGCCTCGAGCGCCGAGAGCACAGCCGGGTCGCCATGACCTAGGCTGCACACGCCGATGCCGGCAAGAAAGTCGAGGTACTCACGGCCATCGTCGCCGGTGAGCTTCATGCCGTGACCCTCGACAAACTCGACCGGAGAGCGGCCAAAGGTATGCATAACGTAATGGGATTCAAGCGATTGCTGAGCTGCAAGTGACATGGGATGCCTTTCGTTGGGCGCCAGACGGCGCGGGGCTATGGGTGCAGGAATGGGGCGGCTGCGGGTCAGCTAGACCGTCTGAAGCTTCTCGACCTCGTCAAGGTTTTCGGTCAGACGCGCAGCAAACGTCGAAAGCGGATGCGGATGCGTATCGAACTCGTAAGCCGTCTCGGTGGAATGGATCACGGTGCCGACGCCGGCATCGGTCAGCAGCTCCAGGAGCAGCGAATGCGGCGTAGTACCGTTAATGATGTGGGCACGAAATACGCCGCCGGTAAGCGCATCGACAGCCGCACGCAGCTTGGGAATCATGCCCTTATCGACCTCGCCGCCGTAGAGCATTTCGTTGACCTCGTCGAGCGTTAGGTTGGAGATAAGCGAGTCCTTGTCGCTAAAGTCCTTGTACAGGCCATCGACGTCGGTCAAAAAGATTGCCTTATGCGCGTGGAGCGCCGCGGCAACGGCACCGGCGGCGGTATCGGCGTTGATGTTGAAGAAACCGCCGTCCTCCCCCGCCGCGACGGTAGCGATGACGGGGATGTACTCGCTATCGAGTAAGCGCTCGATATAGTCGGTGTTGACGTGCGTCACTTTGCCCACGCGACCGAGCTCGGGGTCGAGCGGCTCGGCGATGAGCGTGCCGGCATCGCTGCCCGACACGCCCACGGCCAGGTTGCCGTGGTGGTTGATGGCAGCAACCAGCTCCTGGTTAACCTTGCCGCCCAGCACCTCGCGCACGATATCCATAGTCGCCGGCGTGGTCACGCGCTGGCCGTTCTTAAACTCGACGGGAATATCGTAATGGCTCAGCGCCTCGTTGATAGCCTTGCCGCCGCCATGCACGATGACGGGGCGCATACCGATGATCTTGAGCAAAACGATGTCGCTCATCACGTCGCGGCGCAGCTGCTCGTCAACCATGGCTGCTCCGCCATATTTGATAACAACCGTCTTGCCGGTCAGGTTTTTAATCCACGGCAGTGCTTCGAACAGCAGCTGCGCGGTTGCTTCGTTGGATTCGCTCGAACGACAATCGCGTGCGAATTTCATAATCTGCCTCGTCTTTCGTATCGTTATCGCGCCGTGCTCCACTGTCCGCAATCGCGGCAAGATGCGCAGCGCGCCTGGAATCTAGGAACGGTAGTCGCCGTTGATGGAGATGTACTCGTGCGTGAGGTCGCAGGTCCACACGGTCGTTGCCGCGTCGCCTGCGCCCAGGTCGGCCGAGATCACGATCTCGGGCGCCTCAAAACGTCGCAGAGCCTCGTCCTCGTCAAAGGGAACAGTCAGACCGTCGCGACAGACAGGCATGCCCATCATGTCGATGGAAACGTCTTCCTGATTAAACTTCACGCCGCACTTGCCGAGCGCCATGGCAACGCGGCCCCAGTTGCAGTCGTGGCCAGCGATGCAGGTCTTGACGAGCGGCGAGTTGGCGACGGCACGGGCGGCGATATCGGCTTCCTCGTCGTTGGCGGCGCCGGTAATGTTAACCGTCACGAGCTTTGACGCACCCTCGCCATCGGCCGCGATGTTGCGCGCCAGGCTCTCGCACACCTCGTGCACGGCAAAGGCCAACTCGTCAAAGGCGTCAGTGCCCTCGACGATGGCCTCGGCATCTGCGGCAGCAGCGCCAGAAGCAAGCATGATGCAGGTGTCGTTGGTCGAGGTGTCGGAATCGACCGTTACCTTGTTAAAGGTCTGCTTGACGGTCGAGAGCAGCAGGGCATGAAGTGCCGCAGGCTCGACGGGGGCATCGGTGGTGATAACTGCGATCATGGTGGCCATGTTGGGCATGATCATGCCCGAGCCCTTGCACATTCCGCCCACCGTATAGACATTGCCCGCATGACCCGCAGCCTCGCTGACGTAGGACACGGCGTACTCCTTGGAGTGCGTGTCGGTCGTCATGATGGCGCGAGCGGCATCGGCGCCACCGTGGGCGGAGAGCGCCTCGTAGGCAGCAGGAATGGCTGTCTCAAACGTGTCGATCGGCAGAATCTGGCCAATCACACCCGTGGAGGCAACCAGGATCTGCTGGGGTTCGCAGCCGATAACCTGCGATGCGATGTTGCAGGTCTCGCGCGCGCAGGCAAGGCCGGTCTCGCCCGTGGCGGCGTTCGCGTTGCCGGAGTTGATTGAAACACCGGCGATGATACCGTAGCCCTTGTCCGCACCGCCCAGGTTGGCACGGCTCACCTGCACGGGCGCCGCGCAAAAGCGGTTGGTCGTAAACACGCCGGCGCCGGGACAGGGTTTATCGGGCATGACGAGCGCATAGTCTAAGCGCTCGGGATTCTTCCGGAATCCCGCATGGATGCCTGCGGCCTTAAAGCCGGCCGCTGCCGTAACGCCACCCTCGACGGCGCGAATCTTGATATCAATCAGGTCGGTATTCATCGTCTTTATGACTCCTTATGTCAAACAAAAAACGGACATCGGTTGGTGCGCCATGCCAGTCGTAATCATGAGACCAGCTTAAGAGTGGCGCCCCACTCGATGCCCGACTACCAAATCGTTAACAATCGAATGTGCTACACCGGGCACGCCACTGTGGGCAAGCCTCGTCGCTCGTCAAAGCCAAAGACGATATTGGCGCACTGGACTGCTTGGCCCGCAGCGCCCTTGCACAGATTGTCGATGGCGCCCGTCGCCACCAGCACGCCTGCGCGCTTGTTGAGCGCGAGGCCAATCTGGGCGGCGTTGGTGCCGACGACCGAAGCCGTCTTGGGCTGCTGGTCGGCGTCGAGCACGCGCACAAAGGTGCGACCGGCATAGAACTGCTTGTAATAGTCGACAACGTCCTCAAGAGCCAGGGAGTCGATGGCCTGCGGCGTGAGCGGCAGCGTCACCGTGGAGAGCAGGCCACGCTTGAGCGGTGCCAGATGCGGGGTAAAGACGATGCGATCGGTCAGGCCAAGGATTTGCTCAATCTCGGGCGTATGACGATGCTTGCCTACGCCATAGGCCTCCAAGTTCTCGTCGGCGCTGCAAAAATGCGTACGAGCGTTGCAGGACTTGCCGGCACCCGTTACACCGCTGATGGCATCGACGATCACGGGACCGTTCTCGGCCACCCAGCCCGCACGCACGGCAGGAGCGGCAGCAAGGCTCGTTGCGGTGGGATAGCAACCGGCGCAGGCGACCAGCACGGGTTTGCCGTCGGCATGGCTGGAAGCAGCGGTCTCTAAGTCCTGGCAGAACAGCTCGGGGAGGCCGAAAGCACGCGTCTTGAGCAGCTCGGGGCTCGTATGCGCGGCGGCATACCACGCCTCGAACACGGCCGGATCGCTCAGACGGTAGTCGGCAGACAAATCGAAGCAGGAAACGCCTGCGGCAAGGAGCGCGGGCACCTGTGCCATGGCAGCCGTGTGCGGCACGGCAAGAAAAACCGCATCGCAGCTCTTGAGCTCGGGGGCGTCGTGCGTGGTAAAAACCAGATCGCTCACGCCGGCAAAGCTCGGATAGACCGAAGACAGCGGCCGGCCGGCATCGGCGTTGGACGTAATGGCAACAAGTTCAAACTCGGGATGGCCGAGCACGAGGCGAATGAGCTCGGCTCCGGCATATCCAGCCGCGCCGACGATTCCAACCTTCAATGACATATCAGACTCCTTGTCTGCGATTTATGCACCGATGCGCATTTCGCAGTGGTCGTTATGAAGTGGGTTGAAACTTTAGCACCAAAAGATGCATGAACACGTAAATGGCTTGCATATTCATGCATTGAAACATTCCCGACACATTCGCTTGAAGGAATTGACAAATGGAGCGGGCCCCGTATTGACCGGCACTCCTTACGGTGCCGGGCAACACGGGGCCCGCCCATGCGAAAACTAAGTTGTTAGGATGAGCCAGCTGGCTAGAGCTCGACCGGCACCCATTCGTCGTGATTGCAGATAAAAGCCTCGGGATCCTCGACGCTAAAGAAGACGAGCGTGGGGTCGTTAGGCCCCTCATAGTGCTCGCCCAGGTGCTCTAGATGCTTCCACCCGGCTTCGCGCATTTCGCTCGAAGCCCGGTCATCCAGACCCGCACGCCCGCGCAGGATCAACCAACCATGGCCCGGCCACCAACTCGTGGCCTCAAAGCGCTGGTTTTGCAGAAGCTCTTGCCACACATCTTTGGTGCGCGCCGTCACAAACCACAGCTTGCCGTCCTGAATCTGTGCAAACGAGAACGGACGCACATGTGGCTGCCCGTCCACGCTTGTCGCCAGATACCACGCCGGCACCGACGTCAAATACTCCAAAACCGTATTCAATCCGTCCACGTTTCCTCCTGTACTAGCTAGTTTGGGAGCCTGGTTTGTGTGAGCTAGAGCTCCAGGCGCTCCTCGCTGCCGTCGATATCGCAGAACCGCGCGGCGATGTTGCGGACCGAGAAGAACGCAAGGCGGCCGTCGTTGGCACTATCGTGTTGCTCGCCAATGCCCACCATGTGCTTAAAACACGCTTGACGCACCTTGTCGCTCGCAACTGCGTCGTCCTCAAGTGCGGCCTCGCCGGTCAACACGATCCAGCACTCCCCCGGCTTCCAGCCCGATACCTCAAACTTGGGATTCGCGCTCAGCTCCGCCCACACATCCTTGTCGCGCGACGTGCAAAACCACAACTTACCGTCATCGACCATGGCAAACGAAAACGGCCTCACGCGAGGCTGATGCCCGTCGGCCACATCGGTCGTGGCCAGATACCACGCCGGAATGCGCCTGAGATACGAACAGGCGCGCTCAAGCTGAGCCGTGCGGTCGTTGTCGGTCATAGGGACCCCTTTCTTGCGCTCGAATCGCGCCTAAACAAGTTGAAGGTTGATGACGATGACGCAGATGAGCAGCAACGCCGTCACCACCGCCACCAACGCATCGCCGCGACCAAATGCAAGCGCATGCAGGCGCGTGCGGCCCTGCTCGCCGTGATAGCAGCGTGCATCCATGGCAGCAGACAGCGTCTCGGCATGGCGGAACACGCCGGTGAACAGCGGAATCGCCACACTGCCAAGCATACGCACGCCGCCGAGCGGGCCTCCCGTCACGCGCGCACCGCGGCTCGCCTGCGCATCGACCGTCTGTTTCATCTCAGTGGCAAACTGCGGCATAAAGCGCAGCGCGATACCCATAATCATGCCGAGCTCGTGCACCGGAAGCCCCACGCGTGCAAATGGTGCGAGCAGGCGCTCAAAACCCGCGGTGAGGTCGAGCGTCGGTGTGGTGAGTGTAATGGCGCTCATGCCGGCCATCATCAACGTCAGACGGCACGCCATAAACGCCGCAGAACGCAGCGAGCCCTCGCTCACCTGCAAAAAGCCAAGCTGCCACAGGGTGCGGCCACTCTGGTCGGAAAACAGGTTGAGTACCGCGACCACGACGACGATTGCCAGCAGCGGCGCCATCGACGACAGAACGCGACGAACCGGCACCCGAGACACGGCATAGGTCAGCACAACGAAAATTGCGACCGGGGCCAGTCCGCGGAAGCTGCTGACTGTGAGCGTCGTGATCAGAAACACAAAGCCCAGGAGCAACTTAGTTCGCGGGTCCAGGCGGTGGATCGCACTATCGCCGGGATAGTAGCTGCCAAACGAAAACGCCTCCATTAGCAGCCCTCCTCTCGCGCGACCGTCTTGGATTTAGCAATGTCCGCGACGTTAGAAGGACCGCCCGAGCGACCGATCAGCAAATTTGCCAACTCGTCGGCCAACAACTCAACCGTATAGAGCCCGCCGCGACGCAGCGGCACGCCCACCTCCGTAAGCGCCAGCGCCATACGCTGGGCGGCGGGAACGCCCAAGCCGATCGACTTGAGCTCATCGGCATGCGCAAACACCTGCGCGGGGGTTCCCTCGGCAAACACCGCGCCTTCGTTCATTACGACGATGCGGTCGCAGCAATTGGCCAGGTCATCCATGCTGTGCGAAACCATGACAACGGTCAGGCCCTCGCGATGGAGCCGATCGATGAGCCCTAGGAAATCCCTGCGGGCAGCCGGATCGAGCCCCGCCATGGGTTCATCGAGCACCAGGACTTCGGGCTCCATGGCGAGCACGCCGGCGAATGCCACACGCCGTTGCTGACCGCCCGAAAGCTCAAAGGGACTCTTGTCGCCGACCGTGGAAAGATCGAGGCCCACGCGCGAGAGCGATGACTCGACACGACGGTCGACTTCATCTTGCGGCAAGCCAAGGCTGTGCGGACCAAACGCCACGTCCCGCGCCACGGTTGCGGCAAACAGCTGACGCTCAGGATACTGAAACACCACGCCGACATTGGCCTTAACCGCAGCGGCGTCTTTCTTGTTTGATAGGTCGAGCCCCAGCGCGCAAACGCTTCCCTCCTGGGGACGAATCAAACCGTTGAGATGCTGGACCAGCGTCGACTTACCCGAACCGGTATGACCTGCCAAACCCAGGAACTCGCCGCGACGCACCGTCAGCGATACATCGCGCAGCGCCCACGGGCTGCTGGGGTCGTTTCCCCAGAGAGCCTGTTTGTTCGATTTGCCCGCAGTGGCCGAGCGCTTATGCCAGCGGCGGCGCTCGCGCGGACTGAGCGAATAACTGTACGAAACACGGGATAGCTCGATGACGGGCTCCGACGCGTTGCCCTCGTTGTCTACCGGAACAGTGCCGTCAGCGATTTCCAACTGGGATACGGAAGACTGCCCCGCGATGTCTGCCCCACTTCGCTCGGCATAAGCCTGCGCAATCTCGGCGACCATATCCGCCTCACGCACCTGTGCGCAAACGGGCACGCCCTTCGCACGAAGCGACCTGCCCAGACAGCACGACGCCGGCATATCCAGGTTGAGCTGCGCAAGTTCGTCTGCCCGCGTCAAGATTTCCTCGGGCTTACCGAGCATGGCAACGCGCCCCGCCCGAAACACCGCGACACGATCGGCCTCGGCGGCCTCTTCCATAAAGTGCGTAATCATCACGATGGTCATGCCGCGAGCGTGCAACGCGCGGCAAGCCTTCATGAGGCCCTTGCGTCCACGCGGATCGAGCATCGAGGAAGCCTCGTCCAATATGAGCACGCGCGGTTCCATGGCGAGCACGCCGGCAAGCGCCACGCGCTGCTTTTGGCCGCCCGAAAGCGCATGGGTCTCGTGGCACTCAAAGCCCACCAGGCCCACGCCCTTCAGCGCCTCGCGTACGCGCTGCGCAATTTGCGCCGATGGCACGCCAAGGTTTTCGGGACCAAACGCAACGTCATCTTCGACAAGCGTTGCCACCAGCTGATCATCGGGATTCTGGAATACCATGCCCGCGGTCGAGCGAATGTCGTAGACCAGCTCGGGATCGGACGCATCCATGCCGTTAATGCGCACCGTGCCCGCATCGGGCTGCAGCAGCGCATTCAGATGCTTGGCAAACGTCGACTTGCCCGACCCATTGCCACCGAGGATGCAGAAAAACTCGCCGTCCTCGATATTCAGATCGACGCCGTCGAGCGCCGGTGCGGCACCGTCATAACTAAAGAAAACGCCCCGACACTCAATCATGCGCGGCCTTTGACCTGGTCCTTTTTAGGCGTGATGAGGTTGGAGACTGCTTTATACACCGCCAGCGTCAACACCGAGTTAAGCACGGTCTTGATAAGGTTAAACGGCAGTACGGCAGGAATCATGAGCGGGGCGATCACATCGACCGAGCCATACCAGAACCATACGCCAATGGTAAGGTTTGCGACCATAGACAGCGCTGTAGCGGCAATGACGCCGAGCACCAGGCCAATCACGGCACCCTTATAGGTGTGCATCTTCTGGTAAACGATAGCCGCGGGCAGAATGTAACCCAGCGTGGCAACCAGGTTCATAAGCGCGCCGACCCAGTCACCCGTGGTGAGCGCATGGATAACGATCGCCATGGCGGCAACAGCGGTACCGGCACCGGGACCATATGCAAACCCGCACACCATCGCCGGCACCAGCGACGGGTCATACGTCAAAAACGGCGCCGAAGGAAGGATGGGTAGTTGCACATACATAAACAGGGCGCCCAAAGCACACATCAGCGCCATGGTAACGAGCTGTTTGGTGCTCCACCTATTCGTGTTCTCAAAATGGATATGCTGCGACTGTTCAGACATTAAGATCACCTGCCTCTTTCATCCGGACTCTAACCGTTGGTACTGGGATCTCACCAGTTCAGCCGGCATGCGAACCAACACACGCACGGGTCGCGGACTCATCGGCTCAGTCGCAGGCACCTCGCCTGCTCCACGGCGCCCCTTTGGCACCGCCCGATTTACCGCCAGTGGGGAATTCCACCCCGCCCTGAAACAGCAATTGCAAGTGTAGCACGAGGGAAGAGAGGTGCAAGTACGCCAGGGGTAATTTCTGGCGAGGGCCAGTTGCCGCAACAACCACGTTCCCCACCCATCCCAAAGTAACGCGCCTTTCGCGGCAAAGCCGCGAAACAGCGACCGGGACACGTATCCCCATCAGCCACGATCTCCGCCCACGCCGACCTCAAGGCCGTAAACGCAGGGGATCCGGGGGCGGGACGGGGCTTCTCTCCGGAACACTCCGCACTGATATTTTCTGTATTGAAGACGTCGATGATGCACCCGTATA
>CABVDJ010000018.1 GCA_902497025.1 uncultured Collinsella sp.
TCGACACCGCCGAGTTCGCGATCCCCGGCCTTGACGACGAGTTCCGCGTCATCGTGTCTCCGTGGATCCTTTCCTCGCTGATCACCGATCGCCTTGCCGCTTACTACGAGACGGTCACCAAGCACAACCTCAACTACCGTCGCTACTATCACCAGTTCGACTACTAAGAGCAAATAACGTTTGTGTAATTGGGCCCCGCTCCTATATGGAACGGGGCCTCGCTTGGGTTGGAGAGTAATTATGAGCTATCCCCAGCTTGCCGTCATGAATATCAGCCATCGTTATTTTGACCTTGAGGAGTTCTTTTCTTCGGCAGCGGCCTCGGGCTACACGTGTTGCGAGCTTTGGACCGGGGCGATGCATCTGTATGTCGATTGCCATGGATACGATTCGCTCGAGCAGGTGCGGGAGCTATCACAGCGGTATGGGGTTCGGATTGTGGGGCTTTGTCCCGAACAGAACAACCCCAAGCCGTGGAATATCGCGGCGCGCGGGAATGAGGCGCGCGCCCGCACGCTCGCGTACTTTAAGAACGTTGTGGATATCGCGGCGGAACTTGGAGCCGAGCAGGTCATGGTCTCGAGCGGCTGGGTATTTTTGAACGAGCCGATCGAGGACGCGTGGGGTCGCAGCGCCTCGATGCTGCGTGCGATTGCCGAGCATGCGGGAGAGCGCGGCGTGCGACTGGTGCTCGAGGCCCTACAGCCGGTTGAGTCGATGATCGTGAACTCGGCGGCCGACACGAAGCGCATGATCGAGGCAGTTGATCATCCGGCACTTAAGGCGTGTCTGGATTTGGGCGCTATGGCGGTGGCAGGGGATACCATCGACGATTATTTCGATCTGCTTGGCGATGATGTCGCCCACGTGCATTTTGTCGATGTTGCGGCAGATGGCACGACGCATCTTGCCTGGGGTGACGGCGACCGCGATATGCGCGCCGACCTGGATAGGTTGGTGGCGCGCGGCTATCGCGGAGTTGTTTCGGCCGAGACCTATGACTGGCGCTACTTCGCCAATCCCGCGGCAGCCGACGCTCAGGTTATGGCAGAGTATCGTCGTGCGATTGGCGTCTAGGTGGGGTTGGGTTGCGGCAATCCGCCCCTATGTTTCCAAATGAATACGCTGTGAGCCGTGGGAGACGATTCTCCCCGCAAGCACTCTAGTATGCTAAAGTACCCAGAAGACCGGCGGAGCTATGTCGGTCTTCTGTTCTATATGAAACACAGCATGAGGAGGCTCACCAGATGACGGCCACACCGTGGGGATTCCGGGACATATTGCCCGAGGAAGCTCAGGCGCGCGAGGAGATCGCATGTACGGTGAAGGGCTGCTTCAGGGAGCATCATTACCTTCCGGTCGAGACGCCGCTGCTCGAGGACAAGGGTTCGCTCGAGGAAGGCGGCCGCATTGCGGACACGCCGTTTAAGCTCTTTGATGACGACGGCCGCCTGTTGGTGGTCCGTCCCGACAACACGCTGCCGATCGTGCGCTTGGTTTCGACCCGTATGCGCGCTGCCGACTTGCCTCTGCGCTTACGTTACGAGGCGCCGGTGGTTCGCGAGTGTCAGCGCAATGCCGGTGGTTCGCGCCAGTTTACGCAGATGGGCTTTGAGCTTATCGGCGCGGGCGATACCTCGGGCGATGTCGAGATTGTCTCGCTGGTCGCCGAGGCCGTGCGCGAGCTGGCACTTCCCGATGCGCGCATTATCGCAGGCAGCGTGCGTCCTTTTAAGGAATTGCTCGCGGTATGCGAGGATCGTGAGCTGGCTGCCGAGGCCCTGCGCTGCGTGCATGCCAACGACTTTGTGGGCCTCGATGCCCGCGTGGCTGCCAGCGCCGAGTCCGATGCCGTCAAGGCCGCCATTAGCGAGCTGCCGCGCCTGCACGGTGGTGCCGAGGTGCTCGACCGCGTGGATGCGCTGCTGGGGGCTGCCGGCATCGTCGCGCCGCTGACGCGCGAGCTGCGTGCCCTGGTCGAGGGCCTGGCTCCCGGGGATGCCCAGGTGCTGTCCTTCGACTTCTCCATCATGAACTCTTTTGATTACTACACGGGCTTGGTCTTTAAGGCCTATGCCGGCGGCCTGCCCGATCCGGTCGGTTCGGGCGGTCGCTACGACTCCATCTTTACCGGCGCGTTCGGCGACGGCATCGAGGTGCCGGCGGCGGGCTTCGCCTTTTCGCTCGAGCGTCTGGAGGCCGCGCGCACCTCGGCCGAGGACGCCGCTTCCGATGGTGATCACGCCGCGGGCCGTGGCGCCGAGGGTCCGCTGCGCATCGCCGTGCCCAAGGGCTCGCTTAAGGCTGATACGCTCGACGTGCTCGAGGCCGCGGGCCTGGACGTCTCTGAGCTGCGCGACCCCGGCCGTCACCTGATTGTGCGCGGTCGCGACACGCGCGCCGGCGAGGGCATGGTCGGCGATATCGAGTTTGTCATCGTGCGCCCCAGCGACGCGCCCGCCTTTGTGGGCCGCGGCGGTGCCGATTGCGGCATCTGCGGCCGGGACTCGCTTATCGAGGCAGACCTCAACCTACTGCAGCTGGTCGATCTGGGCTACGGCCTGTGCACCTTTATCGAGGCGGAGCCCGCGTGGCGCGCCGGCCGGGCCGAGCGCAACTATGCCCGCCGCGGTTCGCTTCGCGTGGCAACCAAGTACCCTCGCATCGCGAGTGCCTGGTATGCCGAGCGCGGCGTGAACGCCGACATCGTTTCGCTGCACGGCAACATCGAGCTGGGCCCCATCGTCGGCATGACCGATCGCATCGTGGATATTACTGCTACGGGCGCAACGCTGCGCGACAACGACCTGGTCATCACCGGCCGCATCATGGACTGCACGGCCCGTTTCTTTGTCAACCCGGGCGCCGCTCGCCTGGACCCGCGCGTGCGCAATCTGGCCGATCGCTTGGCGGCAGCCGTGAAGGACAAGCATTTTGAGCCCGTTGCGGGCTCGGCACAATAGTGCGAGCACGCACGGGCGCCCCAACGTCTGGGCTGCGGGCTGATTGGCGCCGCCGCCCGGCCTCTCGTTTTTCGAACATAACCTCGACCGATAGGGGATACCGATATGAAGACTATCATGCTTGCTCCCGGTGAGCGTCTCGTTACCAACCAGCTCAACCGCAAGGGCGTGCTGCCACAAAACATCGTCGACGCCGCCCGCGATATCGTGGCCAACGTGCGTGCCAACGGCGATGCTGCGGTGCGCGATTACTGTCAGCGTTTTGACGGCGTTGAGCTGCAGAGCTTCCGTCTGCCGCAAGAGCAGATCGATGCCGCGCTCGAAGGTCTCGATCCGGCCTTTGTCGCCGCGCTCGAGAAGGCTGCACGCCAGATTCGCGAGTTCCACCAGCGCGAGGTCGAGCAGAGCTGGTTTACCACGCGCCCGGACGGCACGATGCTCGGCGTTAAGGTGACCCCGCTCGCGGCGGCTGGCATCTATGTGCCGGGCGGTCGCGCGCAGTATCCCTCCACGGTGCTCATGAACGCCATTCCCGCCAAGGTTGCCGGCGTCAAGCGCGTGGTTATGGTGACCCCGCCGCAAAAGGACGGCCTGATCAGCCCCTACACGCTCGCCGCGGCAAAGCTCGGCGGCGTGGACGAAATCTATATGGTGGGCGGCGCCCAGGCCGTGGCCGCGCTGGCATACGGTACCGAGACCATTCCGCGCGTCGACAAAATCACCGGCCCGGGCAACGCCTTTGTTGCCGCTGCCAAGCAGATCGTCTCCGGCGACGTGGGAATCGATATGGTCGCTGGCCCCTCCGAGGTTTGTGTGCTGGCCGATGCCACGGCCAAGCCCATGGTGGTCGCGGCCGACCTGATGGCCCAGGCCGAGCACGATCCGCTGGCAGCCTGCTATCTGGTGACCTGCGACGAGCAGTTTGCGCGCGAGGTCGAGGTGGGTATCGACATCCTGGTAGCGCAGTCGCCGCGTGCCGAGATCACGCGCGCCTCGCTCGATAACGAGGGCACCATCGTGGTGGCCGCCGACATGGCTGCCGCCGTCGAGGCAGTGAACACCGTGGCGCCCGAGCACCTGGAGCTGCACTGCAAGGATGCGATGGGCCTGCTCGGCGGTATCCGCAACGCCGGTGCCATCTTTGTGGGCGCTTGGAGCTCCGAGCCGCTCGGCGATTATGTTGCCGGCCCCAACCACACGCTGCCGACCGGCGGCACGGCCATGTTCTCCAACCCGCTTTCGGTCGAAGAGTTCGTTAAGCGCTCGAGTGTCATTTGCTATACGCCCGAGGGGCTGCTCTCCGACGCCCCCGCTACGCAGCGCCTGGCCGAGGCCGAGGGCCTGTGGGCGCACGCGCTTTCCGCCGCTCTCCGTCGCCGCGTGTTGGAGCAGGGCGAGGATGCCGTGAGTGCCGAGTCGCTGGTCGCGGCCGACCTGACCAAGGTCGCCTGGCCGGGCGACGCCGTGGCGACGGTTGCCGAGGGTGTGGACCTGGCGGCGGCGGGCGGTGCCGCTGGCGCGGTCGTCGGGGAGGCCTAATATGGCCGAGCTGACGTCTCGCATGAAGGAGCTCGTCCAGCCCTACTTGGCCGGTATTGAGCCCTACGATCCCAACTTTACGCCTACGCGCATCAACCTTTCGGCCAACGAGAACACCTATCCCGTGCCGGCCGGCGTGCGCGAGGCGATCGACGCGGCCCTGGCTGCCACGCCGCTCAACCGCTACCCCGATCCCATGTCGAACGACCTGCGCGATGAGCTGGCTGCCTGGCATGGCGTGACGCGCGAGAATATCTGCGTGGGCAACGGTGGCGACGAGCTGCTCTATAACTACCTGCTGGCGTTTGGCGGCGCGGGGAGGACCCTGCTCAACTGCCCGCCTTGCTTTAGCGAGTATGCGTTCTTTGCGTCGCTCTGTCAGACCGAGGTGCGCGACGTGTGGCGCGACCCGGCGACCTTTGAACTCGACCAGGCGGCTGTGCTCGCGGCCGCGCCCGAGTGCAACCTGACAATCGTGACCTCGCCCAATAACCCCACGGGCGACGCGGCTTCGCTCGACTTTGTCGCGGCCCTGTGCGATGCGTGCCCCGGCATGGTCATGGTCGACGAGGCCTACGTTGAGTTTGCCGACGATTCGTTTGGCGCGGCCACCACGGCACAGGGGCTTATCGCCGAGCATCCCAACCTGGTGATTCTGCATACACTGTCCAAGGCGTTTGGCGCTGCTGGTACGCGTCTGGGTTACGTGGTCGCGGCGCCGGAAGTCATCGACGTGTTCGCGGCGATTCGCCAGATCTATTCGGTCAACGTGCTGAGCCAGGCGGCAGCACTTGCCTGCGTGCGTGCCCGCGATGCGTACGCGCCCGTGGTGGCGCAGGTCGCATCCGAGCGCGAGCGCGAGCTGGCCGCCCTGCGCGCGATGGCTACCGAGGGCCTGCCCGTGGAGGCGTGGCCGAGCGCGGCGAACTTTGTGCTCGTGCGCACGCCGCACGCCACGCGCGTGCGCGAGCGTCTGCGCGACGAGTATTCGATTTTGGTGCGCGACTTTAGCTACGCGCCGGGGCTTGCGGACTGTCTGCGCATTACCGTGGGTACCCCGCAGGAAAACGACGAGGTGCTGGCTGCGTTTGCCGCGCTGGTGAAGGAGGAGATGTAGATGGGCCGTTATGCCGAGGTAACCCGTAAGACGGGTGAGACCGATATTGTCGTAAAGCTCGACCTGGATGGAAGCGGCGTGTGCGATATTTCGACCGGCGTGCCGTTTTTCGACCACATGCTCAACGCCTTTGGCCGTCATGGTTTGTTTGATTTGACGGTGCGCGCGGTGGGCGACGTCGAGGTCGATGCGCATCACACCGTCGAGGACACGGGCATTGTGCTGGGTGAGGCGTTTTGCCAAACGCTGAGTGACAAGGTGGGCATTACGCGCTTTGCCGACGCGGCGATTGCCATGGACGAGACGCTTGTGATGGCTGCTGTTGATATTTCGGGCCGCGGGCAGGCTTACTGCGAGCTGCCCGTGCCGACCGAGCGCGTGGGCACCTTTGATACCGAGCTGGCTGTCGAGTTCTTCTACGCCTTCGCGCGCGACGCCAAACTCACGCTGCACGTGCGCGAGCTGGCGGGCGGTAACTCGCATCACATTATCGAGGCTGCCTTTAAGGCCGTGGGCCGCACGATGCGCCGCGCCTGCGAGCTCGATCCCCGCGTGCAGGGCATCCCCAGCACCAAGGGCTCGCTGTAGCAGACTGGCCAATAAAAACCACCACCAAGGGGACGGGTACCTTCGTGGTGGTTTTGGAAGAAGATGAGGAGGAGGGGTCGCGTGGGCGAACCGAAGATCGTGGTGGTCGACTACCACAAGGGCAATCTGTCGAGCGTGGTGCGCGGGCTTGCGCGCGCCGGCGCCGTTGCCTGCACGTCGGACGATCCGGAGCAGATTCGCGCTGCCGACGGCCTGGTCATCCCAGGTGTGGGCGCCTTCTACGACGCGATCGCCTTTATGCGCCAGAGCGGCGAGGCGGACGCGGCGCTCGACGCCGTTGCCGCCGGAACTCCGCTGCTCGGCATCTGCCTGGGCCTTCAATTATTTTTTGAACGCGGCAACGAGGGGGTGCCGGCGGACGAGGGCGTGGTCGCCGACGGCAACACCCCCGAGCAGGCCGGTGGCCCCTGGGTCGATGGCCTGGGCATTATGCGCGGTTCGTGTACGCGCCTGGAGCCGAGCCGCCTGAAGGTGCCGCACGTGGGGTGGGACCAGGTGCACATGACGCCCGCCGGTGCGGCCGATCCGTTGCTTGTCGGTTTTGCCGAGGGCGCCAACATGTACTTCGCCCACAGCTACGCGGTGGCAGACGACGCCGATGCCGCCGATGTGCTGGCGCGCACGCACTATACGCGGAGCTTTCCGTGCATCGTGCGCCACGGCAACGTGTGGGGCTGCCAGTTCCATCCCGAGAAATCCTCCGCGCTGGGTCAGCGCATCCTTAAGAACTTCGTGAGCATCGTCGAGGGGGCCGGCCGATGATTCTGTTTCCCGCAATCGATTTGATCGGCGGCAAGGTCGTGCGCCTGGAGCGCGGCGACCGGAACCGCTGCAAGGTATATTCCGACGATCCCGTGGCAGTTGCCCGTTCCTTTGCCGAGCAGGGTGCGAGCTGGGTGCACGTCGTCGACCTGTCCGCTGCCTTTGGCGAGGACGAGGACGCGTGCGCTGTCAACTCGGCGGCGATCGAGGCCATCTGCGGCGTCGACGGTCTGTCCGTGGACGTGGGCGGCGGCGTTCGCTCGCTTGCGCGCATCGACGAGCTGGCCGGCTATGGTGCTCGCCGCATTGCGCTGGGCACGGTGCTCGTGACCGAGCCGGGATTTGCCGAGGTGGCGGCTCGCGGATTTGGCGAGCTGCTGGTGGCAGATATCGCCGCCCGTGACGGCCAGGTCAAGGTGAATGGTTGGCGCGACGGCGCGGGTGTGGCACTCGACGATGCCGTGGCGCAGCTCACCGAGCTGGGCTTTAAACACCTGGTCTATACCGATATCGCGCGCGACGGCATGCAGACGGGCATCGACGTGGCAGCATATCGCCATGTGGCCGAGGTCGCGGGCTTTCCCGTCGTGGCTTCGGGCGGTATCTCGACACTCGACGATATCCGCGCGCTTGCCGCGGTGGGCGAGGATGCCATCGAGGGCGCCATTACTGGTCGTGCGCTCTACGAGGGCAACTTTACGCTGGTACAGGCGCTGGCCGCTGCCCGAGGGGAGGAGTAGCCCATGCTTACCAAGCGCGTAATTCCCTGTCTGGATGTTAAGGACGGCCGTGTGGTCAAGGGCGTCAACTTTGTGAGTCTGCGCGATGCGGGCGACCCGGTGGAGCTGGCCCGCGCCTACGATCGCGAGGGTGCGGACGAGGTCGTCTTTCTGGATATTACCGCCACGAGTGACAACCGCGCGACGACTATCGAGATGGCGGCGCATGCGGCCGAGGAGCTGGCCATTCCCTATACCGTGGGCGGCGGCTTTCGCGACTTGGCGGGCATGCGGACCATGGTTGCCGCCGGCGCCGACAAGGTGTCGCTTAACTCTGCCGCCGTGTGCGATCCGTCATTGATCAGCCAGGCCGCCGCGGCGTTTGGCAGCCAGGCCGTGGTCGTAGCGATCGATGCCAAGCGCGTCGGTTTGCCCGGAGCATCCGGTGCCGACAAGTGGGAGGTCTTTACCGCAGGAGGCCGCAACGCCACGGGTATCGATGCGGTGGCGTGGGCCGAGGAAGCGGCTCGTCGCGGCGCCGGTGAGATCTTGCTCACCAGCATGGATCGCGACGGCACCAAGGCTGGCTTCGATCTGGCGCTCACCCGTGCCGTGGCGCGCGCGGTGCCGATTCCCGTCATCGCGAGCGGCGGCGTGGGCACGCTCGAGCATTTTGCCGAGGGCGTGATCGAGGGCGAAGCCGACGCCGTGCTGGCGGCCAGCGTCTTTCACTTTGGAACCTTCAGCATTCGCGAAGTCAAAGAGTATATGGCCTCTCAAGGTATTCCTGTGAGATTGGACTTCTAATGCTGCGGCTTGCCCAGGCACCCGACCTTCCGGCTCCAACCCTCCTCGCGTACTTAAGTACGCGTCGTCGGGCTTGTCGCTCGGAATCTCGGGCACCTGGACAACCCTCGCCGACCGGCGATGTTTAAATTGGGGAATTGAAATGAGAGAAATTACTACTCCAGCGGATCTTAAATACGACGCCCGCGGGCTGATTCCTTGTGTGGTTCAGCAGTATGACACCGGTGAGGTGCTTATGGTTGCTTGGATGAACGAGGAATCGGTGGGGCTGACGCTCAAGACCGGTACCACGTGGTTTTGGAGCCGCAGCCGCCAGGAGCTCTGGAACAAGGGCGCGACGAGCGGCAACATGCAGGAGGTCAAGGAACTCTGGGCCGACTGCGATAGCGATACGCTGTTGGTCAAGGTCGACTCGCCGGGTCCGGCCTGCCATACCGGCAACCGTACCTGCTTCTTTAAGCGCGTGGAAGGGGGAGCGCGATGAGGGTCGTGACGCCGTTCGAGGTTGCCGACTGCAACGCCGAGCTCCTCCGCGCGGGCGTGCCATGCCGCGTACACCTGACTGATGCCTGCGGGGCGCAGTCGCTTTGGCTCGAGGCCGAGAAGGAAAGGCTCGATGAGGCCCATGCCGTCATCGTTGAGTTCTTTGAGAAAAAGGGCGCAAAGCCTCGGTTCGATGAGACCGGTACCTACTTTACGCTGCAGTAACGAGAGGAAATAACCATGGGAGTCAGAACAGCTAACGTGCAGCCGGGAAATATCGGCGAGACGCTGACGGGACTGGCCGAGGTGATTCACGGTCGTCTCGATGCGTCGCCACAGGAGAGCTACACCGCTCGTCTGCTGACCGATGTCGAGGACAAGCTGCTCAAGAAACTTGCCGAGGAGGCGAGCGAGGTCATCATGGCCTGCAAAGATAACGACCACGATCACATCCGCTACGAGGCCGGCGATCTGGTCTACCACCTGCTCGTAACCCTTGAGCGTTACGGCATCACCCTCGACGAGCTGGCCGGCGAACTCAACGCTCGCCGCCACTAGTCATTGGGGACGTTCTTAAACGACTAGTCGTTTGGGGCAGTCTTTCGGGAGTTGCCAATGAAATAGAAGTTACGGTGGAATAGTTCTTGTTTGACGGTCTTAGGGCCATAAACAGGAACTATTTCACCGCAACTCATGAAGGGATGGCTAGGCGAGGGGCGTGGATTCCCATTCGCCGGTGGGGTGGGGGATGTCGAAGGTTCGGTAGCCGCAGTCGTAGGCGTGGGCCTGGGCCTCGCGGATGTTCCAGCAGATGTCGCAGGCGCGGTGCGCGTCCGAGCCAAAGGTGATCGGCACCTCGGCGTGGGCGAAACAGCGCAAAAGGCCGGTTGCGGGATAGTAGTCGTCGAGGCCCTTGCGCGGCGCGGCGGTCGAGACCTCAACGCGGCGACCCGTGTCGTGGGCGCACTCGGCCATCTGCTCCCAAAACGGCGCGGGGTCAAAGTCGGGCGCAAAGCCCTCCTTCGAAAAGCGCATGACCAGGTCGGGATGGGCCATCACGTCAAAGTTGAGTGAGCTTTCGCAAGCACGGCACCAGTCGTCGACGTAGCGCTCCCACACGCCGCGCACCCCCAGGTTTTCCCAAACGTGCAGGTTGGTGTCATCGTCGATCCAACCGCAAAGGGAATCGGGTGTATCGGGGCGAGCGACGTTTTCCGTTCCCGCCGTACCCGCGGCACCGGCTATGATATCGCCGGGGTCGCCAATCCAGTGCGCGCTGCCCAGGCGCACCACGGCGCCATCGGACCAGCGCTCAACCAAAGGCTCGCAGCCCTCGTACCAATCGCATTCAAAGCCATAGATAAAGCTGAGCTCCGGCGCGATCTGCGCGGCAAGCTTGCGGGCGTCCTCAAAGGCCAGGCGATGCGCCGGCAAGTCACCCTCGACGACCTGCACCTCGCAGTTGGCGTCCATGCTGGCGGGCAGGGTGAGATGGTCGGTCGAGACCATAACGCGGCAGCCGGCCGCAGCAGCGGCGCGAACGTTGTCCTCAAACGAGGCATGGCCGTCCGAAAACGAAGTATGGGTGTGGCAATCGACCAGCGGGCATGCGGGCATAGCGACTCCTTTGCATTTGGCGAATCCGCTCCATTGTAATGGTGCAACTTTCAACACGCCGCGCACGCTGCGAGTCGAAATCGAGTGGAAAGGCTGCGCGGCGCATGAGGTTTGTCGCGCGGCATCGGCCCCGCTCCAAAACGTGTACATCAGCCTCCAAAACCGACAAAAAATGACATGTTTGGAGGCTGATGTACACGTTTGAGACGAAGACGAGGGGCGCACCGGCGTGCGCCGGCTCCAGCGCTACTTCCTCCGCTTCGCCGCCCGTTTGGATTGCACGGTCACCATCGCGTGGCGTATGGCGGTGATGGGGCGATAGCGGATCATGCGCGGGCCCGACCAGCGCATGACCTCGCGGATCTTCTCGCGCATGGTGGGCCGGTAGCAATGCGAGGGGCAGGCCGAGCAGAACGTCTTGGTGCCCATATACGGGCAGCGTTCAATGCGTGCGACGGCGTATTCTCGCAGCTCAGCGCATTCGGGGCAGAGGGTGATGGCCCGGAATCCAAGCTTCACGCGCGCGTGCGCATCGCCGCTGGCAGCCTGCTCATCCGCACGCCCGCGGCCATGATGCCCGCGACACCACAGCGCGATCATCTGCGACACCATCTGGGCCTCGCGCGCACGCTTGCCCGCCAGCTCCGGCGTGTCGGCCGGGCGCGCCATTAGCTGAGCCTCCCGTGTTCGACCGAAAGCGAGCGATCGGCAAACGCGCAGGTGCTGGCACGGTGGCTCACCAGCACGATGGTCTTGCCGCGGCGCTTGAGCTCATCGACCGCCTGCATCACGGCTGCCTCGTTGAGGGCATCGAGCGCGCTGGTGGGCTCGTCGAGCAGAATGAAGGGCGCGTCGCTGAGGAAGATGCGCGCGAGGCCGATGCGCTGACGCTCGCCGCCCGAGAGCGAGTCGCCCAGCTCGGCGACGGGGGTGTCGAGGCCCTGCGGCAGGCGGTCGATGAGCGCGGTGAGCGAGGCGGACTGGCAGGCGTCGAGCAGCTTGGCATCGGTGGCGTCGGCACGCGCGACGAGCAGGTTCTCGCGCACGGTGCCACAGAACAGGTGCGTGTCCTGGGTCATATAGGCCTCGTGGCTGCGCAAGCTCGCCGTGTTGATACGACGGGCATCGACGCCGCTTACCGTGATGGCGCCGGCGGTGGGGTCCCAAAAGCGCATGAGCAGCTTGAGCAGCGTCGATTTGCCCGAACCCGAGCGTCCCATGATGCAGGTCATGGTGCCGGGCGCAAAGGTGCAGGTCACGTCGTCGAGGATGAGGCTTGCGGCCGTCTCGCCCGCCGCCTGTCCCGCATCGTCGGCACCCGCGCCACCCACATAGCTAAAGCTCACATGTTCGGCAGCGGCACCGGCGAACTCCACGTTCTGGCCGTCCGTGACCTCGGCACACTGGGGCTGCTCGTCGAGCAGATCGAGCACGCGCGTGCCCGAGGCGAGCGTTTCCTGCAGCGAGGCACCCAGACGACTCACGGCCATTACCGAGCCAAAGGACGAAACAAAGGTGAAAACGGCGACAAATGCCGCGGCGAAATCAATCGTCCCCGCAGCCACCAGCTGCAGCGCACGTCCGAGCATCACCAGGTTGGCAACGAGGATGAGCGCGTCGGCCGCCGCCTCGCTGGCTGCCTGGCGGCGCTTGAGGCGTGCATCCACGGCGCCGACTTGCTCGGTCAGCTCGCCCAGAGCGCGGCTGCGATCGGCGCCGCCGGCAAACTGAATGGTCTCGGACGCGCCGCGCAGGCTGTCGAGCACAAAGGCACCCAGCTTGCCTACTCCCTCGCGACTCTGGCGACCGGTGGTGCCGCATGCCTTGGCCGAGACCAGAGGCAGCAGCACACCCAGGACCGCGTAGGCCACAAGCGCGATGCCGGCGAGCTCGGGGCTTACGGCCAGCAAGAAGCCCTCGAAGACGGCGGTGCAGACCAGGGCGATGGCGATGGGCGAGATGGTGTGTGCATAGAAGACCTCGAGCAGCTCGATATCCGAGGTGACGAGGCTCACGAGCTCACCCTTGCCGCGGCCCTCGAGCTTGGCGGGTGCCAGCTGGCGCAGGGCTCCAAACACCAGGTCGCGGATGTGCGCGAGCAGGCGGAAGGCGATGTAATGGTTGCAGAGCTGCTCGCCATAGTGGAGCGGTCCGCGTGCGATACCGCAGACGGCGCAGGCCGCGCATGCGCCAACAAGACCAAGCCCCAGGGCGTTGTGACCCAAGGCGGCCATAAGTCCAAAGGCACCAAACGCCGGGACAAATGCGGCGGTAAGCATGCCGATGCTGCCCAGGGCGACGGCCAGCACGAGCCAGCCGACCAGCGGGCGCACGAGTCCCATCATGCGCCACATGATGGACGGAGCCGAGCGGCGAGCGTGGCCGGAGTCAGGCGCCGCGGCAGCGGAAGACGAGCCGGCACCGTTGAGGCCATCGGTACAGGCGGCGCTGCCGTCAACAGCCTCAACCGCGCCGGCATCCTCGGCATCACCCTCCGCATACGCATATGCCGAGAGCTGCTCCTGGCTGTTCCACATGCGCGCATAGGCGCCCGCGGTGGCCAAGAGCTCGCCGTGAGTCCCGTGCTCGGCAATACGGCCACGCTCCAGCACCAGGATCTGATCGGCGTCTACGATCGTCGACAGGCGGTGTGCCACCACAATTACAGTGTGCCCGCCGGCAAGCGACGCGATGACCTCGCCGATCGCGGCTTCGCTTGCGGCATCGACGTTGCTCGTAGCCTCGTCAAACACATAGATCGGCGAGTCGTGCAGCAGGGCGCGGGCCATGCACACGCGTTGGCGCTGGCCGCCCGAAAGGTTGGTGCCGCCCTCGTTAATCACCATGTCGAGCCCGCCGTTGGCCTGCACAAAGGCCGCCACGCGCGTGCGGTCGAGCGCGCGCAAAAGCTCGGTATCGGTGGCATTGGGCTGGGCGAGCAGCAGGTTGTCGCGCAAGGTGCCGGCAAACAGGTAGCCGTTGGTGGGCACCAGGGTGACGGCGCGCATGAGTGAGGCGGCCGTGACATCGCGCAGCTCGACGCCGCCGATGCGCACGCTGCCACGGTAGGCACCCTTGCGGCCCGCGATAATCCCCGCGAGCGTGGACTTGCCGCCGCCGCTTTCGCCCACGAGTGCCACGAGCGAGCCGTGCGCAATGGTCGCGCTGGCGCTGTCCAGCACCGTGCGGTCACCGTATGCGTAGCTCACGCCCGCGAGCTCGATATCGCCGCGACCGTCAAGCTCAACATTGCCGCGCTCGGGCTCGGGCGTATCCAAAATGCTGAACATGCGGCGCGAGGCGGCCATGCCGTTCATGGCCGTGTGGAACAGCGACCCCAGACGGCGCATGGGCAAAAAGAACTCCTGCGACAGAAAGACGATGAGGAAGGCGGCGTCAAAGCCGATCTTTCCGCTGGCGAGTTGCAGCGCGGCGACGATAATGCCGAGTGCGGCGCCCATGTAGACGACCAGGTCCATGACACAAATGGAGCGCAGCTGCATCACCAGCAGGCGCATGGTCGCCCCGCGAAAACGCTCGGACTCGGCGTTGATGCGCTCGTGCCAGCTGCGATCGGCCTGGTAGACCTTAAGGGTGGTGAGACCCTGCACGGCCTCCAGGAACATGCCGCCCAGATCGACATAGCTGCCCCAGTACTCGGCACCGATCTTTTTGGCGTTGCGCATGACCATCATGATGGAGATGGGGATGACCGGAACGCAGGCGAGCAGCAGCGCGGCGGGAAGACCCGCCTGGCCCACAAGCAGTACAAACAGCGTGATGGGTGCCAAGCCGGCAAAGAAGAGCTGCGGCAGGTAACCGCCAAAGTACACCTGGAGTTGCGTGGCGCCCTCGACGCTGGTCTGGACGGCCTCGGCGGTGGGGACGGTCTCGGTGTAGGAGGGGCCGAGTGCGGTGAGCTTGTCGTAGACGAGCGAGCGCACGCGGCGGACGGCCTCGAACGCGGCCTTGTCGCCGGCGCGTTGGGCCAGGTAGATGGAGGCGGCGCGCACGATGATGGCGGCGGCGAGCGGCAAGGCCGTCTGTGCGAGGGCGTCGACGGCGAGCGCGGCGGAAAGGCCGTCCGTGACGATGCCGCCCAAGATGCGCGCAAACACCCACATTACCGTGATGTTTGCCATGAGCGCGATCCACTTAAACAGGACGCTTGCCATAATGTAGGGCGTTGCCTGCGGAACCAGGGAGAAGAGCCGCTTCTCGAACATGAAACCTCCTATGCCGTAACGGTGCCGGGCGGGGTCCTCGGCAGCCGCTTAGTTAGCCAAATACAACTAGAGTAACATCGTGCAGCAGGTAAGTATGCCGAGGGTAATTTTTAGCCGATGAACTGCGTAGAAAGTTCAAAATTGTTGAGTGCAGCGAACTTTGTGGTGGACGGAGTGCGGGCGCGATTCTGATCGTGTGCGGCCCCGCTCCAAAACGTGTACGTCAGTCTCCAAAACCGATAAAAAATGACATGTTTGGAGGCTGATGTACATGTTTGGCTGAGGCGGTGGAGTGTCGGTTTCTTGCGGACAAGGAAAATCGCGCTCATCACGCGCCGTCACACTCGCGCAGCCCGTGATGTGCTAGCGTTTGGTTGAATAAAACGAGCCCGTGCGGAAAGGATCCGGACCGTATGCAACGTGGAAGTACATCTCCGCTGTCCCGCGAGACCGATGCGCCCGAAACCATCGTCAAGCTGGAGTGCGACATCGACGATGCGTCGCCCGAGGTACTCGCCTATGCCGCCGACCGCTTGCGCGAGGCGGGCGCCCGCGAAGTGCACTGGCTGCCTCTCTACTGCAAAAAAGGTCGTCCCGGCTGGCAGCTGCAGGTAATCTGCGCCCGCGAGGACATTGACCGTCTGCAGATGATCATCTTTTTGGAAACCACGACCAACGGCATTCGTCGCCAGGTGATGGAACGCGTTTGCCTGCCGCGCCGCTTTGAGCGGGTGGCGACGCCTTGGGGCGAGGCGTCCGTTAAGGTGGCGACTCTGCCCGACGGCAGCGAGCGTGCGGCGCCCGAGTACGAGGACTGCGCCCGCCTCGCTTGCGAGCATAACGTGCCGCTCCAGCGCGTGATGCAGGCGGCACAAGCCGCGGCGCTGCGATTTGAGTAACGCGGCCGGTGGCACGCCACGCCAGCTCCATCAACCCCACCCGAAAGGACCACCATGAAATACCTCATCGCTTCCGACATTCACGGCTCGGCATATTGGACCGAACGCCTGGTCGCCGCCATCGAGTCCGAGCAGCCCGACCGCATCGTGCTGCTGGGCGACCTGCTCTACCACGGCCCGCGCAACGACCTGCCGCGCGACTACGCCCCCAAGTGCGTGATTCCGCTGCTCAACGCCCTGGCCGACCGCATCATCGCGGTGCGCGGCAACTGCGACGCCGAGGTCGACCAGATGGTGCTCGACTTCCCCGTCATGGCCGACTACGCCACGCTGTTCGACGAGACCGGCCGCGAGCTGTTCCTGACGCACGGCCACGTTTTTGGCGCCGGCATGCACAACAGCGTCGACCACGCACCTGCGCTGCCCGAGGGCTCCGCGCTCGTCTACGGCCACACGCATATCAAAGTCAACGAGGCGAGCGAGGCGCATCCGGGCCTGTGGCTGTTCAACCCCGGCAGCGTGAGCATCCCCAAGGACGGCTCGCACAGCTACGGCATCTACGAGAACGGCGCGTTTAGCCACGTGATCATGGAGGAGGAATAACCATGGCCGAGCAGCTGGCTCAGCAACATGCCGAGGGTTCGCGCGATCCGTCGACGCTGGTAGACGCGTCGGCCGAACTTCAGCATTTGGTGCAGACCATTTGGCGTCTGCGTCAGCCCGACGGCTGCCCGTGGGATCGCGAGCAGACGCATCGCAGCATTGGCAAGAACATGATCGAGGAGGCCTACGAGGCGCTCGACTGCATTGAGGCCGATGACACGACGCATCTGCGTGAGGAGCTGGGCGACGTGCTCATGCAAGTGGTGTTGCATGCGCAGATCGCGGCCGACGCGGGCGAGTTTACGCTGGCCGATGTGGCGCGCGATATCGATGCCAAGCTCATCCGCCGCCACCCGCACGTGTTTGGCGATGCGGATGCCCAGAGTTCCGACGAGGTGCTCAAGATTTGGGACGAGGTTAAGCTTGCCGAGAAGGCGGCCAAGGACAAGGCCGTGGCAGCGGGCGAGGCCGCGCCCGAGGGCTTGCTCGACGGCGTGCCCACGCATCTGCCGGCACTGATGCAGGCACAAAAGGTGTCGCGCAAGGCGGCAGCCGTTGGCTTTGAGTGGGAGACCGTCAGGGATGTGTGGGACGAGGTTGCCGAGGAGCGTGCCGAGTTTGAGGCCGAGGCCCCGGGAACGCCCGAGCGCGAGATGGAGTTTGGCGACCTGCTCTTTGCCCTGGTGAACGTCGCGCGCAAAGAGGGCATCGACGCCGAGAGCGCCCTGCGCTCCAGCACGGCAAAGTTCCGTCGTCGCTGGGCTGCGATGGAGCAGATGGCGGCTAGCGCCCATGTGGATCTGGCTGAGCTTTCGACCCACGGCCTCAACGACCTGTGGGATGCCGCAAAGGCAGAGGAGTAAGACTGCGGGAACGACGGGCTGATATGCCTTATCGTTCCCGCTAATTTTTTCGAAAAACAATTGTATCCCTTGGCTAACTTAGGGCATAATGCAAAAAGTGCGACATGGCTAACTTGCAAACCAAAGCGCCACATTGGCGCAATGCCGTGTCGCCAATCATTCAACCCGTTTCCAAGTGAGAGGGAGACAACATGAGCGATATTTTGGATGTCTACGGTCGCGAGGTGCTCGACAGCCGCGGCAACCCCACCGTCGAGGTCGAGGTCGTGCTCGAGGATGGCAGCTTCGGCCGCGCAATGGTGCCTTCGGGCGCTTCGACCGGCGCCTTTGAGGCCTGCGAGCTGCGCGATGGCGACAAAGGCCGCTACCTGGGCAAGGGCGTCTCTCAGGCCGTCGAGCATGTCAACAACGAGTGCGCTAACGCCGTCGTGGGCCTCGATGCCTTCGATCAGCGTGCCATTGACGCCGCACTGATTGCCACCGATGGTACGCCCAATAAGACCAAGCTCGGCGCCAACGCTATTCTGGGCGTATCGCTGGCCGCTGCCCGCGCCGCTGCCGAGTCGGCGGGCCTGTCGCTGTACCAGTACCTGGGCGGCGTCAACGCCCACCTGCTGCCCACGCCCATGATGAACATCCTCAACGGCGGCGTGCATGCCGACAACAACGTCGACTTCCAGGAGTTCATGATTATGCCCGTGGGCGCCCCGAGCTTTGCCGAGGGCCTGCGCTGGTGCGCCGAGGTCTATCACACTCTCAAGGGCGTGCTGCACGAGGCCGGCCTGGGCGGCGGCGTGGGCGACGAGGGCGGCTTTGCGCCCAACCTCAAGACCAATGCCGAGCCGTTCGAGTACATTACCAAGGCCGTCGAGAAGGCTGGCTTTAAGCCCGGCGTCGACTTCATGTACGCCATGGACCCGGCGTCCACCGAGTTCTACAACGCCGAGACCGGCATGTACGAGCTCAAGGGCGAGGGCGTGGAGTACACGAGCGCCCAGATGGTCGATTACTGGGAGAAGCTCGTCGACGCCTATCCCATCATCTCCATCGAGGACGGCATGGCCGAGGAGGATTGGGACGGCTGGGTTGAGCTCACCCGTCGCATTGGCAACAAGGTGCAGCTGGTGGGCGACGACCTGTTCGTCACCAACACCGAGCGCCTCAAGAAGGGCATCGAGCTGGGCGCCGCCAACGCGATTCTGGTCAAGGTCAACCAGATCGGCACGCTCACCGAGTCGCTCGAGGCCATCGAGACCGCCAAGGAGGCCGGCTACGCTTGCATCGTGAGCCACCGCTCCGGCGAGACCGAGGACTCCACGATCGCCGACCTGGTCGTGGGCGTCAACGCCGGCCAGATTAAGTCGGGCGCCCCGTGCCGCAGCGACCGTATCGCCAAGTACAACCAGCTCATCCGTATCGAGGACGAGCTCGAGGGCAGCGCGCGCTACGCCGGCAAGGCCGCGTTCTACAACATTCGCTAAACGGGCGAATTTGGCGAGGGGGGAGGCTGACTCGGCTCCTCCTCGCCTTGGTTGGATGCCGCAAAGCACTATGGGCGCTGGGCCATACGGCTCAGCGCCTTTTTTATGTCGAGCAAAGGCTGGCGAAGGCGGTGCGGGCGCTCGTGCTATAACTAAAGGACTTAGCGCAAACAAACCTCAACCGCACAAGGCGCACATGGATCAGATTTACGACAACAGGTACTATTCCGCCGGTTCGCGCGAACCGTCACCTCGCCGTGCGCGTACCGCGCAGCTTGGCGGGTCTGGTTATGCTGGCGCTGATCGCTCCAGATATAGTTCGCCGGTGACTTCGCATCCCAATGCTCAGCCAAATAGTTCCTCGGATAGTCCGGTGCGCCCATCGCGTTCCAAGCATGAGTCGCGCCCTTCGACCCAGACATCCGACAAGCCGCGCCGTCCCTCAAGTCGTCTTTCCGGCTCGGACTTTATGCACTACGCCAACGACAACGCGGTGGTCAAGGCGATTTACGACTTTACCCATGGGCCCCAGCGTGGGCTGTTTATCGGTATTGTCGTCGCCCTGGTGCTCGTGAGCCTGTACTTTCCCGTGCGCGACCTCTACGTTGCCAAACGCTCGAGCGATATCTTGGCCAAGCAGGTCGAGATTCGCCAGCAGTACAACGACGAGCTGCAAAGAAGCGTCGACAAGCTGCTCTCGGAGGAGGGTATCAAGGACGCGGCCTCCGAGGACTTGGGCCTGGTGATGCCCGGCGAGAAGAGAATTGAAGTGCAGGGCCTGGACGACGATTCGGATTCGTCTTCGAGCAAGAAGTCGTCGAACGCCAAGAAGGCCAGCGAAGTTGCCAAGGAAATCGAAGACGTCGGTAAGGACGCCCCGTGGTATATCCAGGCGCTCGACATGCTGTTTGGGTTTAACGGTGTCGAGGGCCAGACGGTCGTGTCCAACGGCGAGTAGCGCCCGGAGGGGAACCCGCAATGGCAGATTGCAAACGATATAAGGTGGCGGCGATCGATCTGGGAACGGTGTCGTCGCGACTGGTGTTGGCCCAGGTCGAGGGCGGGGCGATCGTGGGATCGTCCAAGCATACCGAGATTACCGACCTGGGCGAGGGTGTGGACGCGACGGGTCGCTTTTGCGAGGCGGCTGTCGAGCGTGTGCTCGCTGCGTGTCGCATGTTTGCGGATGAGGCCCGTGCCTTTGGGGCCGCGTGCATCTGCACCACGTGCACGAGCGCCGCGCGCGATGCGTCCAATGCCGCGCTGCTGCTGGACGGCCTGCGCGATCTGGGGCTTGAGCCACAGGTGATTCCGGGCGAGGTCGAGGCGCGCCTGACGTTTTTTGGCGTGGCACACGACTTTGCTGGCGAGCGCATCATTGTTGCCGATTCGGGCGGCGGGTCCACGGAACTCGCGACGGGCGTCTATGCACCGGAGCGCGGCGTCTTTGCGCTGGAGGGCACGCGCTCGCTGGACATCGGTTGCCGCCGCGTGACCGAGCGGTTTTTCTCGGCACTGCCGCCTGCGGACGGCGAGCTTGTGGCTGCTGCCGGCTGGGCGGGCGAGCAGTTCGCTGCCTATTTTGGGGGCCTGCCCAGCGACTTTGAGCGCGCCGAACGCTTGGTCGCAGTGGGCGGCACGGTGACTACGCTGGTGGCTCTGGTCCACGAGCTGGAGCCGTACGACTCGAGTTTTGTGCACCTACGCGAGCTGTCGCTGGAGCAGGTCTCGGCCGCTATCGAGCGCATGTCTGTGTTGGACGCGGACGGCATTGCCGCGCTACCGGGTGTACAGCCCAAACGCGCGGGCGTGATTCTCGCTGGCGCCGTGGTGATTCGCGAGCTCATGCGCGCCGGTGGCTACAAGACGCTCACTGTAAGCGAGAACAGCTTACTCGCCGGCATGGCCGCCACCATCAACGAGACTCTCGACGGCGCCGCCCCCACCATCGCCTGGACCCCGAGCCTGAGCGCCCTCTAAATAAGTTGCGGTGAAATAGTTCCTAAATAAGCTGGTAAACGGTATAAACAGGATCTATTCCACCGCAACTTCTAAGGGACCGAAGCAGTCTTTTTAGCCCTGTCCCAAATGAGCTGCTTTGTGGCGGCGCGGGGCGGTGGGACGTCTGCGTATTTGCTGCGCAAATCCGCACCGGCTTCGGACGCCTGCCGGCGCCCTCGCCGGCTCGCTGCGGACGCTGCGCGTCCGCTTGACGCTCGCCCCCTCGCGGGTTCGAGTCCCATCGGCATCTAAAAGAAACGAGCCCGCATCCCTGGGGGACACGGGCTCGTAAGCGTCATATGGTAGGGGCGGTGGGACTCGAACCCACAATCCTTGCGGCGAGAGATTTTAAGTCTCCTGCGTATGCCAATTCCGCCACGCCCCCGTAAGACTAGAAGTCTAGCACAAGCCGTCCGTTACGCGTTGACAGCCATCGAGTGCCGGCCCGACTTCTCCAGGAACTCCTGGAACTTGGCTTCGTCGCCCTTGTTCTTGTACTGCAGAGCCAGCAGGTATTCCAGGCGGCAGCTCTTGACCTTGTCGTCACCGGCCTCTTTGAGCATGCGCTCTAGCTCGGGAATGTCGTTGTGGCGCTTGAGGATCATCGTGTCGTACATCAGCTGGCATTCGTGTGCGACCGCCTCGGCCTGACCGCCCTCAAAGCCCTTGATTTCGTGCAGCAGCTCCTTGGACTTTTTGCGGTCCTCCTGGCCAACGTAGTAGTTAAAGGCCTTGATCACCAGGTCGACGCGCTGCATTTTGGGCAGGTTGAGCCCCAGCAGCAAATCGAACATCTCGTCGGCGCGCTTGTGGTCCTCGCGTAGCAGATAGGAGTTCAGGCGCAGGTAGTCGCGGTTGTAGCGCGGGTACAGCATGCTGGTGAGTTTGCCATCGAGCAAACGATCGAACTCGTCCCACTGCTTGGCAGCCATAAGCTGTTGCAGGCGCTTAAACGTGGTGCGTTTTTTTACGCTAAAGAACACCGATATGGCGATACAAATAATGACGACGGCGGTCCAGAGGGTGCGGGAATCGGGCATATTAGGGTCCTTAGTCGCTCATAAAGCGAGCGGTATGACAACATGTACTCGATGTATTATACGCAGTGCGCAGGCAAACTGGCATAAAAGTGCATCGAGGCCGAGCGCCATCGCTCGCTGCGGTACACTTACCTAAAGTAAACCACGAAGGGAGACATTACCTATGAAGAAGATTGTTTTGGCTTGCGGTGCTGGCGCTGCTACTTCCACGCTCGTTGCCCAGAAGGTCGCCACCATGCTCGACGCCAACGGTTACGCCGACAAGTACGAGATCGTGCAGTGCGCCATCTCCGAGGCCAAGGACGTTTGCGACGAGGGCGCCGACCTGCTGATCGCCACCACCGTTGCCCCCGAGGGCCTTACCTGCCCGTACGTGAGCGGCGTGCCCTTCATGACCGGCATGAACCGCGTCGCTGCCGAGAAGGCCGTTCTTGACGTCATGGCTCAGTAGGCGCTGACTGTATGAGTGAGCAGAACGCCAATCCGGTCGAGCTCTTTGGTATGCGCGTTGCCCATGTGGGCATTAACGCCACCGACCCGGCAGACGCCCTGGAGATCGCGGAGCTGTTCTCGACGATGATGGGTCTGCCCGTTATCGAGACCCCGGTTTCGTACTTTAACGATTCGCTGGTCGAGATCATGAAGCAGGACGGTCGTGGCACCAAGGGCCACATCGGCCTTGCCGTCAACGACATCGATGCGGCCGAGAAGTGGTTTGCCGAGCGTGGGCTCGAGGTCAACGAGGAGTCGCGCGTGCTGCTGCCCGACGGCGGCACCAAGCTCGTGTACTTTAAGCGCGAGTTCGCCGGCTTTGCCGTGCACCTGTGCCGCGAGTAGCGCACAAGCTGCCATAGCTAGCAAAAAATGGGGTAAGGCGCGTGGCCTTGCCCCATTTTTAATGCCGAGAGGGTGACTGACGGGCTGCCGTAAATCGAAGGTGAATGGCTTTCCGCGAAGTGAACGAGTGAAATCGAATCCCTGGAGCATCGACACTTTGGAGGCACCGTTTCCTGCGGTTTTGTCAGGTTTTCCCTGCGGTTTTGGCGCCAAAAAGTGCGGATGCTCCAGGGGTCCAAAATAGGTCGTTCACTTCGCGGAAAAGCATTCACCTTCGATTCGTGAGAGACGCCCCTACCGCAGCAGGCGAATCGTAAAGCGGCTGCCGACCCCTTCGACCGAGGTCACACCGATGACGCCGCCGTGGCTGTCGACAATCCACTTGGCAATGGCGAGCCCCAGGCCCGAACCCTGTGCGCCGACATCGCGCGCGTTGTCGGCACGGTAGAACCGCTCGAACGCGTGAGCCGCGGATTCCTGGTTCATGCCGATACCTTCGTCCTCAACACTTATGTCGATCGCGCTCGTGCCCGTATCGGGAGTTATGGCAAACGTGACGGTCGTGCCCGCGTCCGAATACTTGGCGGCGTTTTGCACGATCACGCGCAGAGCCTGCTTCACAAGCGCCACGTCAACGGGCGCGTCGCAGCGCGGGTCGCTGGCGAGCGCAGCGTCAAAGGCCAGCCGATACGCGTGCGTGGCATCAATCATCTGCGATTCTTCGCAAACCTCGCCGACCAGTGCGGCCAGGTTGGTATTCGCGCGCCGCAGCACGGTGCGGCCGGCATCGCCGCGCGCCAAAAACAGCAGCTGCTCCACGAGCTCCTGCATATGCTCGCTTTCGGTCTTGAGCGAGGCGATGGACTCTGCCAGCACGTCCGGGTCGTCTTTGCCCCAACGATCGAGCATGTTTACGTAGCCCTGAATCACCGCGATGGGCGTGCGCAGTTCGTGACTCGCATCATTGACAAAGCGCATCTGCTGCAGCTTTGCTTCTTGCATCTGACGCAGTAGGCGGTTGAGCGCGACCTCGATGCTCGCCAGGTCGGCGTCGCCGGTGGTGACGCTCGGCGAGTCGACGCTCGCGCGCTCGATGGCCTGCTCGAGTGTTTCCATCTTGCCGCCGGCGAGTTGCATGCGGCCGAGCTCGTCCACGCGCAAGGCCAGGTCGTTGAGCGGCGCCATGGTACGGCGCACGCGCCTCGCGCCGCCGAGCATGTTGAGCACGCTGATGACCTGACAACCTACAACGACAAGGTAGAGAGGCCATAGCGTGACGAGGTCCTGTGCGAGGGGGAAGGTCTTGGTGGTGCGCGCAAGCTTGACGGTATAGGTGAGTGTTGCCAGGTCCCAGCCGCGCGCGGGCTTCAGCGACATGCCGCGAACGGTGGCGCTGGGGATCCATCCTGCGGTAAACGCGCCGTCGGGCAGCGTCTGGTTGTATCCATAGACGAGGATCGCCGCCGCAATCACCACTAGCAACAGATCGAGCCAGACGTAGCTCGCCAAGCGGCGCCACATGTAGCTCCAGTTGATGGCACGGGCGATGGAGGTGACGCGCTTGGTCTCGGCGTTACGCGCGGCAGACATAGCCCACCCCGCGCACGGTCTGGATGATGCGGGCGCTGCCGCCGCCCTCGATCTTGGCGCGTAGGTGCGCGATGTGCACATCGACGTTGTTGGTATCGCCCACGTAGTCGTAGCCCAGCGCCTCGTGCGCAATGCGCTCGCGCGTGAGCACGGTGCCGGCGTGCGTCATAAGCAGGGCGAGGACGTCGAACTCGCGAGCCGTGAGCGCGATGGGCGAGCCGCCGACCGTGACTTCGCGGCGGTCGGGGTCGAGCGCAACCGGGCCCACGGCGAGCGTGGCGGGGGAGGGTGAAGTAGAAGCCTGGGTCGAGTTGCCGACCGGGGGCATCGCAGCGGCACCCGTAGCGCCCTCTCCGGCCCCGACACCGCTAACGCCCGAAGCCGTCCGCACGGCCTCCGAGCGTTTCAGCGCCACGCGGATTCGTGCGAACAGCTCCTCAATCGCAAATGGCTTGGTCAGGTAATCGTCGGCGCCGGCATCGAGCCCGGCCACCTTGTCCATCACGGCATCGCGCGCGGTGACCATGATCACCGGCACATCCTTGTGCTTGCGGACACGCCGCAGGACCTCCATGCCGTTGAGCTGCGGCAACAGCACATCGAGCAGAATCAGATCGTAGTTGCGCTCCAGCGCCAGGTCCACGGCGGTGCGGCCGTCGGCGGCGTGCTCCACCTGGTAGCCCTCGTGCTCCAGCTCGAGCGTCACAAAGCGGGCGATTTTCTCTTCGTCCTCTACGATCAGGATTCGTGCCATACGTGCCCCTATCTGCGATTACTTGTCGTCGTTCAGATTTTGTTTGATGCCGTCCGCGGCATCGGCGGCGTGGTCCATCAGGTTGTTGATGCTGCCGGGCACGTCGCCGTCGCTGTCGATGCGGTAGCGCATACCAAAGAACAGGCCAAGCAGCATCAGCCAAATCGTGGCGCCCCAGGCAAACAGGGCGACGATGGGGATCAGGATGGGAATGTTGAGGATGATGGCGTCGCGGCGCGTGGCGATAAACTTGGTATCCAGGCTCAGGCGGAAGAGCTTTTTGAGGTACTCCCACACGCTGTCCATCTTTTTGGAGAAGTCGGTCTTTTCGCTCGACTTTTCGTAGGCGGCCTGCGCGGCGACCATCTCGGCCGAGGGCTCATCGACTGGCGCGGACTCGGTGGCGGCATGCGCCGACGTGGTCTGGGTCTTGCCCTGCGACTCGAGCCAAATGATGGCATCCAGGACGTTGCCGTCGGCGGCATCGAGCGCCGCCTTGGCATCGGTATAGCTCACGTTGCACTTGGTGCGGATGGTTTCAACTTTTTCGAGGTCGTCCATGACCTGTCCTTTCGTTTGATGGGCGCGACGCCGGGCGATCTGCCCGGGCGCGAGCGTTGCGTTCGGCGGCCTGCGTTGCGCGGTGCCGCCCCGCCCTTGGTCGAACTCTATAGTGCAGGTTATAGATTAAGCGATTCTTGAGCCAAGATTAATGTTGGATGAGTTTTTGGGTGGCGGTGAGGGGAGGGGAGAGATGTCCTTCTGGATGGCTAGCAGCGAGGTCTAATACTTTTCCGAGAAGTGAACGAGCTAAATCGAACCCCCGAAGCATCGACACTTTAGGAGTACCGTTTCCTGCGGTTTCGGTACTGAAATCCCGCGATTTTGCCGACGAAAAATGTGGATGCTTCAGGGGTCCTAAAACAGACGTTCACTTCGCGGAAAAGTATTAGACCTTGGCAGCGGAGAGCGGTGACCTAACGGCAAGCCGGCGGCAGAAATGGGATAGGCGAAGCGCACCGATCGTATAGAATCAAAAATGCGTTTCAAAAGTATGAAAATATCATACAATTGCAACATGAAGTACTTTAGCAACATAACGGCGATAAGCGAGCTTTCCGAGAGTGAGGGCGTGTTCACCACAGCCCAGGCGGCTCGTATGGACATCTCTCGAGATGCGCTGGCACACTCATGCCGCGTGGGGCGTCTTGAACGGATATGCCACGGCGCCTACCGGATGTCGGGCACGCAGCGCCGAGACACTGACGAGCTCAACGCTTTTTGGAAACTCACCAATCCCTCCCTTTGCGCGTGGGAGAGAAAACGCCAGTGGGATGGCATCGCCGTGAGCGGTACGACAGCGGCGAACCTACAGCAAATGGGCGATTTCTATCTGTCTCCCTACAGGATGACCGCGCCCATGCGCATCAATACGAGAAACGAATCCCTTTCTTTTGCAAAGCGCGAGATCGCTGAGCAGGACATCGTCTGGCTCGACGGCCTGCCGGTAACCAAACCCGAGCGCACGCTTGTCGATCTGTGCCTCGATTGCGAGGACCCCTCATTAATTATCGATGCCTATCACGACGCACTTGGGCGTGGACTCAATACGCAGCGGCTGAAAGATCTCGTAAAGGAGAACTCTAAAACCGTCAAACGACGTGAGCTAATGAGGCCTCTGCTAATGGTGCTGAACGACTAACGCGAAACGGAGGACATGGTGAAGTACAAGACACCTGCCGCATTGGAGATGGCTGTTAGGAATGCCGCAAGGCAGTCGCCGATGGATACTAATCGGGCAATCGCTGGTTTTTACTTTCACCGTCTGTTGTGCCGCGTTTTTAAGGGAGACGACAGTCGCTTCGTGCTCAAGGGCGGCCAAAGTGTCCTAGCGTGAACGCTCGATGCGCGTGTTACAAGAGATATTGACTTGGTCGCTCAAGAGGAGAGTCTCGAGGAAGCTATTGCCGACCTGGTGCAGGCGGCCTCGATTGACCTAGACGATTTCGTTTCGTTTGTCTTTGATCGCGCGGAGCAAATTAAGGCAGAGGATGAGTATCGATGCGGTACGAAGGTGTGGTTAACTCCCTTTATGGGAACCAAGAAGCTACAACCAATTTCAATTGATTTGGTAGTTGATGAAGTGCGGGGACTTGAGCCTGAAATTCTTGCACCGGTCGATCGTTTGGATATCGAGGGGCTCCCAGTTTGCGACTATCGGGTATGTCGAGTGGAGAGCGCCCTTGCAGACAAATTGCTCGCAATGATGGAACTGCATGACGGTCGAGCATCTTCGCGAATCAAGGACATCGTCGACATCTTGGTGTACGCGAAAACTTGCTCCGTCGATGGGGCAACGCTTGCTGAGAGAGTTGAGAAAGAAGCGGCTGCTCGCAAGATAGCAATGCCGAAAGAGTTCGTGGCGCCTCTTTGGTGGAAGCAAAATGGCTCTGCGCAGTACGCAAAGATGGCGAGGCAGGCGGGAGTGTTTGAGCTCGCGGGGAATATTGCCGGGGCGGAAGAGGTCGTCAATCGGTTATATGCGCCATGCTTTGATCATTCGACGAATGTGTGCAAATGGAATCCTCAAACCATGAGATGGGAGTAGCCCAGATAGCTAAGCCGGCGGCAGGAGTTGGTCCTACCGCCGGCTTGGGGTGTTTCTGATGCTTCTGTTTTACTCGCAGGTCTGGTCGAGTGCCTCGACGACGGCCTTTTTTGCGGCTTCGAGGTCGCGCTGGGCTTGGGCGACAGCGGCCTCGGCTTGTTTCTTTGTCCTTACGACCTCGGCAAAGCGGTTGATGGATTCGCTATACTCGCGCGTACGCGGGTCGAGCGCCGGTGGGACTTCGATCTCGAACAGATCGGTAGGGCGGATGGCGTGGCTGTACTGATTGTCGGACAATACCTGCAAAACTATGGACCCATGGCCGTCGGTGAGGTACGCCGCGACCATCTCTGCATACACCATGCGCTCCTCGTCGGTCATCGTTGGAATCGCCGGGCGAATGGCGGTGGTGTTGTGCGAGGCAACTAGATGCTGCTTTGCATCATCGATGCCGACCACAAGTAGGTTCGACGCGCCGTAACGACCGAGTATGCGCGGCATGACGATATCGCCGCAACGAAGCTCGTAACGAGCCAACACGTCTGGACTTACCTTTACAGGTTCGGAATCCAGCTCCGACGCGCCTTCCGCAACATCCTTGGGCAGCAAATAGCCGTTGCGGAAATCCTGAGATGAAATGCGGCGCACCTCGACAGCGTCGATGTCATCCGAGGTGGTGCTGTCTCGGGGCATAAACGGCACCACGCGCATAAAGCTGTCGCCGAGCGTTGCGCTGTAGTTTTGAGCTACGGAGATCAGGCCAACCCTGCCTTTGGAGAGCGCGGCGTGGTGTTGGAGTAGCTTGCGCGTTTCGAGCTCGACGGTTTCAATGGAAACCGTTTTGCGTGAGTCGCACTCGATGCCGCTCCAGTCAGGGGAGAAAGCCAAGGGAAGATTGGGGTAGCGAGCCCCGTCGGCAAACCGAAGGCGTGGCATGGGCGTGGCGGCATTGCGGAATGCAACGCTGCGATTTCCCGTCGACAATACAATAAGTGCGTACATGCCGTGCATCGGAGATTCGGCGAGCGGGTGATATAGGACGCTTTCGATGAGCCCCTCGCGCAACAGAATCGCGCGTGCCTGCTCGGCGTTGTCCAAAGACTCGAACGGTAGCAGTACGGCAGCTCGAGTTCGACCGGAGAGGGCTAGTGCATACAGGCACCAGAGATAGGCCTCCCAATCGCAGAAGCCCAGGTAACCAGGCTCCAGATCATTAATGAGCGCCTCACATGCGCTGTTGATTTCGCGAAAGCGTTTCCGAACGCAGGCTGTGGCATCGATAAACACCGGCGCCGCGTCGCCATTGTCCGTGTTCTGCTTGCCAGGCTCAAGCTCACAAATATTGGGCACGCCGTTACCGTTTAAGGTAAAGCACTTAGCGAGATCTTCGGCATCCACGGCGCCGGGTAGACGTACGGTGAGCAGACGGCTGTCTTGTTCCAGGTTAAGCGCGCGCGAGAGGGCGGCGGCAGTGAGGCGTGGCAATGATGATGTAGTTTCACGCATGTATAGAGCCCTTTCTTCTCAGTGAGTTTATATTAGCAGAAGAATTTAAAAAATTCTAATGACGAGAACAGCGCATTGTGCTATTCTCGAAGCAATCCAAATCCAACTCAATACCAACTGCTTGATGCGAACGCTTTGCGTCTTTAGGCAAATTGCATTATCAAACAGGAGGATTCCACTTATGAAACTGCAGGTTAGATCGATAATCATCGCTCTAGCGTCTAAACATTCTAAAGCCTAGAACAGACTCCTTATAAGCGCCCACCACAGAAAGGAAGGTCATTCGTGAAGAGTAAAGACGGCATCTACAAAGCATTCCTCAGTGCGATCGACGAGGATCTCCGCGACATGTGCGAAATGAACGGAAAGGTAGAACGGTCTCTTCCGTGTCCGTACTGCGGCGAGAAGAACGTCGAGCGCCTGGCCAAATCGCTCGTTGGCGTGCTGGAAGAGCGCTCGCCCGATATTCCCGGGCTGGTGCCCGAGCAGTATCGAGCCGATGTACACGAGGCCCGCGAACTTTTGACTGCCGCGACACTCGCTTTGCTGCCACTGTATTTTCCCCCGCGCGATAGCCGCATAGGCAGTGTAGCGACTGTGGTGAGTATGTTTAGGCACGGGCGTACTGCGGGCTTTAAATCGGCTGGTGTTCTCTTGTTCGAGGAAGTTGCGACAGGGATGAAGTACAGCACCAAGCAGGGTGCCTATATCCCGTCCTCCTTCGTGCGCCATACCGATGGCAGAAAGCCATGCGACCGGCTGCACCGCGATGGATCGCGTGGCTTTACGGCGGATGAAGATGATGCCGTCATGTTTTATAAGCGCTACCTCAAGGTGCAGCGACGCGTGTTCGATACGAGTCCGCGTTTCAACTTTGAGTTATGCGTCAAACGCCCGTTTGAGGCACTTTTGGACGAACGACACACTTTTTATTACATGGAGGAAAAGATGGAAATCGATTTGACCAACAAAGTACACGGACTCGAAAATCGCTATCTCCTCAATATCAAGCATCATAAAGATTACGACCTGCTTGACAAGCTGATGATCCATGCACTGCTTGCGTACCTGGGCGACACAACGGTCTCAACTGCTGCTCGCGAGAGTTATCTGGCGCAGGCCGAGCGCCTGATCGGTCACGCGACCAAGTCGCCGCACTCGGCACAGCTCAATGAGGACGACGGCGACGATCGCATTGCTTAACAACCACTAACGCCACGGACAAGAAAGGGGTCACGCCATGCCAGTCATCAAGATGTACGGCTACGAGGCCGCGCAGCAAACGGAGTATCAGACCAAGAAGTGGGCGACTAAGGAGGAGATGCGGGCGCTGTCGTCCGGCGATGAGCAGCGCGACGTGATCCTGGCGCAGGGTGCCACGGTGGCGTTCTACGAGGACGACAAGCATTGGGAGACGAGTGTGTCCAACAATGTTTTTGCCTTTGGAGGTACCGGCAGCGGCAAAACGGCGAGTTTCATTTTGCCCAACCTGCTCAATCACCACGAATGCTGTTATGTGGTCACAGACACCAAGGGTGAGCTGCTGCGCCGTACGGGGAAAGGCTTTGAAGAGGACGGCTACGAGGTAACGGTTCTCGATACTGTTAATCCCGAGCAGTCGGCCGGATACGACCCTCTGCGTTACGTGATGGATGTCGAGGATATCCCCACCACAGTGGCGGCAATCATGGAGGGGGTCGATCCTGACGGCCGTAGCCTTAGGTATGATCCGTTCTGGAATAACGCGAGCGACCTGCTGCTTCGAGCGATTGTTGGAATCCTGTTCCTCCTGGAGACCCTTGCCGGCACCCTTACGCCGGGTGAGGACCCCAATGCCCCGCGCCGCTACCTTAAGATGAACAACGTCTTTAAACTGGCTGCGCTCATCAAGGTTACGGGAGATGGTGAGGGGCGATTCCCGTTGGACTACCTTGTAGAAGAGGTGGAGTCCAGGGAGTTTCTCGATAAGTTTGGTGCGGAGAACGCTGATCTGTATGGCGTTGAGCAGTATCGCGATTTTCGAGGTGCGGCAGATAGGACGCTTAAGAGTATTCTGATCACGCTCAATGCAACTATCTCGCGGCTTAAGACGCCTCAGCTCATGCGCGTTTTTGAGAATGACGAGATGCGTCTTGATCGTATTGACGAGGGCAAGCGCATGATCGATCTTAAGGTGAGCGACAACGATTCGGCTAATGCATGGCTTGCGAACGTTGCCCTTAAGCAGCTGTTTAACCTTGCCCAGCGCCGTGCCGATGCCAGCCCCAGCGGCCATTTGCAGCGTCGCGTGCAGTTTGTGCTCGATGAGTTTCCCAATATGGGCCGCATCCCCGATTTTGAGCGCAGCATTGCGACTGTGCGCAGTCGCGGCATTAGCTTTTTGATGTGTGCGCAATCGCTGAGCCAGCTCGATGTCGTGTACGGCAAATCCACGGCGCTTACCATCCTCGATAACTGCGATAGTTTGGTCTATATGGGCGGCGGCAGCAACATCGCGACGCAGAACTACATAAGCGAACTGTGTGGCGAGTCGGTTTTGGGCACCAAGTACGTGGGCGCCGAGCGCACTGCCGTAGATGTGCGCGGTTGCGTGATGACCCCAGGCGAGGTTGGGCTTATGCCCCGCACCGATTGCCTGGTCAAGGTGACCGGCATGCGTCCCTTCCGCGCCAAGAAGTACTTTTGCGCCGATCACCCCAATGCTGCCAAGTGGCTGAGGGATTAGCCCTTGCAGCTTTGTGTACCCCATCTTGCATGTTTTGTCGCACGGCTTCCGTTAGTCGTAAGCCGTGCGGTCCAGTTTTTGCCTCCTTACCGATTCCGTTTAGAAAGGAATTACCATGCCCGTTATGTATCGTGAGCCCAGCATCATAAAGAAGTCCAAGGACGGCCGTGTTGCCGCTGTCGATATGGCAAGCGAACTGCTCAACAGCCGTGTGCTGCTGCTGGAGGGCGAGGTCAACGATGCGACCTGCAACGGCCTTATTAAGTCCATGCTGGTGCTGGAGCATCAAAGTGCGACCGAGCCCATCACCCTCATCATCAACAGCCCGGGCGGCAGCGTCACGGCGGGGCTGGCGCTCATCGACACCATGCAGTCGCTCGATTGCCCCGTGATCACGGTGGGCGAGGGCGTCGTGGCCTCGATGGCCGCGGTGATCTTGGCCTGCGGCGACCACCGTCAGGTGTACCGCCACACGCAGGTGCTCATCCACCAACTGATGGGCGGCACGGGCATGGCGCAGCAGACCGATATCGAGATCGTGGCCCAGCATACAGCGGCCATGCGCGCCGAGCTGGACGAGCTGCTGGCCGAGCATGGCAACCTGAGCGCCCAGGAGTTCCACGAGCTCACCGAGCGCGACTGCTGGTGCAACGCCAGGCGCGCTCTGGAGCTGGGCCTGGTGGACGAGGTGATTGCGCCCAGCAAGAAGGCGCTCTAGCGGGGCGCATGCCTTACAAGTACGTTGTGCAGGGCGAACAAGTGCGTAAATTCACAGCCAGAAAGAGGTTGAACATGAACAGGATTTGGGACGTCGATGGCATTGAGTGGGAAGACCTGCCCATCGTGAGCGACCTGCTGTGCGCTGCGGACACAAAGATCCTGGCGCGTGAGGTTGCCCTTCGATACGGCGGCAAGCCGGACGGCCGCGGCCGTGGCGATAGCGAACGCAGCCTAAAGCGCGCCCGCCGCAAGGTCAAAAAGCTGCGGAAGATAGATCCCGAGCCCAGCGACAAGATCATCCTGTTGCCCAAGCATGTCATCAATCGTCGCGATGCGGGCCACGGTTTTGGCTATTACGACGTAGAGCCGTGCGCCTTTACGCGCAGTGGCGTACAAAAGTCAGGGGAGGACGCGTGTGCTGAGGTATACCCGTGGGAACTGTTCCTACTGAACGAGGAGCCTGCAAGCGTCGTTCTGGGCTATCGCGTATGGCTCGGCGGCGAATGGGACCTATGCGAACGTTATCGCTTTTTGGCTGTAGTGTGCGCCAGCGCGCTGCATCGCGTCCGCGAGCAAAAGGAGCTGCGCAAGTGCCTCAAGAAGGACGATGCAGCCTGTGACATGGACGAGGACGAGGCGATCGAAGGTGTTCGCCAAGACGTGCTGTATCCCGAGGAAGTGATCAACGCAAAGCTCGGCGGCTATTGGGATGCGAGCCTGGGGCTCGATCTGCCCTGGAAGGACGAACATCGGCAGACTTGCACGCGGATCGACAGGGCCATCGATGACTTGTTTGCCGAGGAAACGAAGCGCTGCGCTGCAGAGCTTGGGAAGAAGCTCGAGCGCGGGTATGAGGAGCGCGGGGAGGTACTGAACGGGATGTCCTTGTGAATGGTTGCTGGCGGTCCGATAAAAAACTGTCCGGACGGAATGATAGAACGATAGCGAATAGCATCTGTACTTTAAGGAGTAAAGGAAGATCATGAACACCTCTATCCAAATTTCATCCAGCGCCGTTGAGGCTGCGCCCCGCACCAACAAAGGCGAGGTCGTCAAGCTCGTGCAGGGCGCGCTGCTTATTGCCGTTGCCGCGATTGCCGCTGTCGGCATCGCCTCTGTCGCCACTCCGTTCTGCATCTGGAAGGGCGAGTTTGCGTTATTTCTGAACGAGTCGTCCCACACCAGCTACTCCGTTTCTGCGATCACGGAGTACGCGTCGGCGGCGCCTGGGTCCGATTGGATGTCGCTGCTCGTGGCCGCGCTCATCGCGGCGTACCCTGCCTACCATGCCGTTTGGCGCGTTCGCGAGGGGTTTGGGCTCAGCTGCGAGGGCCCGGTGTTCAGCAGGCGCGTGTCGCGCTTGCTCGCCGCGGTGAGCGCCTGCCTGCTGCTGTCGATGCTGGTCATGGGTTATGGAACGACCCAGCTCGTCAACGGCAGAGCGATGGGCGACCAGAGCCTTATCGAGACGGGGCACTCTGCATGGGTCATTTCTATCATGATGATGCTGGGCTGCGCTCTGATGTGCCTGTTCAAGTGGTTTGTTGCAAAGGGTCCCGGACGTAATTTCGGCAGCGGTTTTGCTATCGAGCTTGTCCGCCTCGCCGACGTCCTGCTGAAGCGCGCGAGCTCGAACCTGGTCTTGTGCTATGTGGCCGAGCTGTTGGCCTGCGTGTTGGCGCTGGTCTTCATTGCCGTGGCCTATGTCGTCGTGAACGTGGCCATCGTGCTTGCAATCGCGGCCGTCGCCTTGGTGGTGTGCCTTGCCGGGCTTCCCATTATCTATGTCGCCACGCGGCACAGGTAGCGGGGGTCGAAGACGATGCGGGTGGGAACGCCCCCGATGTGCTCGAATGTCTGCTTCAGCGCCCGGTATGGCGCTGCTTGCGCCAGTGTCGCGAATCATCATCCAGCCAGGGCTGGATAAGGGGGCGGTACAGGTCCAGCTTGCTAACTGACGGTTTCGCGGGCAGCGGGGGCCGTGGTGAGAAATCCTCCTGCTTAAGGTACTAGTAGACGGTGTCGCGCGATACGCCGTTCATTTTGGCGATATCGGTGACGCTGTAGCCATCTTTACGCTGCCGGCGTATAGAATTGACTGCGGCCATGCTGATCATGGTCCTTTCCTGCCTTTCCAATAGAAATCGAAGCATCTATCAGGTTAGGCATAGGGTTAGGGAGTCAGCATGTCTTTGCGTATAGTGTCGAAAACCTGACGCGTACGGTGTCGACTTTTATTTGAGCTCATCCAGTTCTGAGCGAAGTGTTCAAATTGAACAGAGCAAAATGCTCAGCTGCTATTGGCTAAATGCACCTGCTCCGACGCCGCCGACTGTTCCTGTCGTTCCTGCTGCTCGGCTGCCTGCGCCTGCCGCTCGAGCCCTTGCTCGACCGCGTCCTCTTCGCGCGCGCCATCGTTCCCACCGTCCATGAAGCAACCGCCTCCCAAACCGGGCGGGCAAAAGGAAATGCCCGCAACGAATAACTGCTGCGGACATTGTTCAAGGCAGTCACAAGTTGGAGAAAAGAGCCGCTGTCGCCTCCGCTTGGGAACAGCGTAAGCTGGGAGACTGCGGTAACACCTATGGTGGTTTGTCCGCCAAAACCAAAGAAGATTTCGGACACGGAGAAGCTAGATTCGTTCCGTATACGAATGTCTTTGACAACCCAATCACCGATACAAATAGGCTTGAAGCCGTCGAGATCGATATCAAACAAAATGAGGTGCGCCGCGGAGATGCCCTGTTTACGGTTTCCTCGGAGACCCCCGAAGAAGTTGGAATGTCGTCCGTTTGGCTCTCCGACCAGCGGAATGTCTATTTGAACAGCTTCTGCTTCGGATATAGGCAGGACGGGTCGTTCGATTCGAACTACCTGGCTTACATGCTCAGGTCCGCTAATGTACGCGCTGATCTGACACTGCTTGCCCAGGGAATATCCCGCTTCAATATCTCCAAGAATAAAGTAATGGAGCTGGAGGTCCCATGTCCGACTATCGACGAGCAAAGGCAAGTTGGCTCATTCTTGCGGCAGCTGGATAACCTCATCACCCTTCATCAGCGTGAGCGCCAGCCGCCTTTTCTATACCAGCGTGGACAGCGCCCTCATGACGATGTCCACATCCTTGTTCTCAAGCTCGCGAATCACGTGCAGGTAGGTGTCCTGGGTCGTGTTCATGCTCGCGTGACCGAGCCGTTTGGACACGCTCGCGATGGAGACCCCGGCGAACAGAAGGAGCGAGGCGTGCGTGTGCCTGAGCCCGTGAATCGAGATGATCGGCACCCCCACGCGCTCGCAGTGCCGGGCGAGGACCCCGTTCGCCGTCGAGTTATAGACCCTGCCCTTCACGAAGATGGGCTCCGTTGCGGGCAGGTCTTTCAGCAGCACGGAGAGCTGCATGATGAGCTGCCAGTCGAGCTGTACCTTGCGCACCGACGAGGCGTTCTTGGTGGGCACGAAGCCGCCGCCGTTCTTGTAATCCCAGGTCTTGCTAACCGAGAGCGTCTGGTGGACGAAGTCGAAATCCTCGGGCGTGAGGCCGAGTGCCTCCGAGAAGCGCAGCCCGGTTTTCGCGACGAGAAGTATCAGCCAGTCCCATGAGGGCTTGGGCCCCAGGTTGAGGTCGGAGAGGATGGCATGCAGCTCGAACTGGTTGAGGTACTTCACCTTCTTCGGGCGCGGCTGGCGGCCCTTGATGATAACCTTGCGCGTCGGGTCGCGCTGGATGATCCCCTCGTCCACGGCGTCAAGGATTGCGCCCTTGAGCTGGTGGTGAAAGTCCATAGTGGTCTGTCGTTCGTGGTGCTCGGCATAACCGTTGATGAGCTTCTGATAACTCACACGGTTGAGCTCCGAGAGCCTAAGGGTGGGGATGAGGCGCGCCAGCCACTTCTGCGTGAGGTCGTACTTCTTCATGGTCACGTCTCGGATTGCCCCCTCTTTGTAGATGCTGACCCACTGGGCGTAGTAGTCGCAGAACAGCGTGTCGCCTTTGATTGCATTTGTATTGCTCATGAGCAACCTCCTTTTACAAAGGCAGGCGCTCACGCTGATGAAGGGTGATGAGGTTGTCGAGCTGGGTAAAATAGGCACCTATTTGAACCTGCTCTTCATAGCTTGGATAGCACACGCAAGTATCCGCGATGGCGCCCTTTGAGATCGAAGTAACCTTGATACCCTGCATGAGAGGCACGAGCTGATTATGGTAAGAAACAGAGTTTAGGAAGTAGCCTAAATAGCCATCAGCGAACTCCTCCACGGGCCTGCAAGGAATAGTGTGCAGGCCAGAAACAACCGGGGTCCCATGGAGTTCGCGCAGCTCAACGCATTTTCCAACAGCTTCATCTTCCGCTGTATCGGCAAATACGACATCACCCTCTTGTAGCGTTGCATTCATGTATTTTGATGCGGTATCCGGATCAGAGATATACGGAAACTCGGTGAGGGAGGCATCTATTCTTTCACGGTATTTGATCAAGATATCGCCGTAATGAACGTTCCTTAACTTACCCTCAGCCGAGTTGAGGTCAGCCCTTGAAAGCGTATTGTTTGGCAAGACCTGAAACGTTTCAGACCACTTACGCTGTTCCCAAGCGGGTGTATACTGAGCGCTGCAATTGTATTGCAAAACGACAGCGTTAGGCGGCCTTATGGCGTACACAGACCTCTTGGAGAAGAAGCCCGGCGAGGCTGAGATACGGCAGTACCTCGTGGGTGGCGACGTGGTGCCGGTGACCATGCGCATCCCGGCGAATCTGCGCGACTCCGCCAAGGAGGTCGCGGCCTTGCGCGGCATCAGCTTCTCGGCGTTCGTGCGTGCTTGCATGATCAACGAGCTCTCGCGGGGTGACCTCAAGTGATCAGCCTCACCACCATGACCATGCAGCTCATTGACAACGAGCCCGACGGCATACGCATTTGCCGCGTGGAGGGCGAGTCGCTCGTCACAGTCGTCGTGCCCCGCGAGAAGCTGGCCGAGGCCCGTCACCTCCCCGAGCTGCCCTTCCGTGGCGTCTACTACCTGCTCGATGAGGACCACGGCGTGCTCTCGCGCGTGTACGCAGGGCAGACCACCCAGGGGCTCGCGCGCCTGGAGGCCCACAAGGCCAAGAAGGAGTTTTGGAACAAGGCTGTCATGTTCCTCGACGACGACAACAACATCGACCGCGACGTCCTGGACTCGCTCGAGGCCAAGGCCATCGATTACGTGCGCAACCACGGCTCCTACGAGACGGACAATTCGGCGACGCCGAGCCCCCGGCTATCCCCCTACAAAGAGGAGCGTGTGGAGGAGCTGCACGCCAGCATCCTCTTCCGCATGAGGGCGCTCGGCTACGACCTCGACCGCGCGGACGCGATGCCGACGACGGGCCCCGCGCTCTTTCACGCGAAGCGCACCGGCGCCCGCGCGAGTGGCCGCTACAACAAGGACACGGGCTCGTTCACAGTGCTTGCGGGCTCGGAGGTCGACCTCTCTCGCGCGGTGCTCAAGAATCAGGGCGCCATTGCCGCCCGTAGGCAGCTTTTCGGCGAGGTGAGCGGCCGCGTTGTGCTCGCCGACGACGTCGAGTTCGCGAGTCCGAGCGCCGCCGCTGTGTTCGTGCTCGGCGGGAGTCAGAATGGCTGGACGGAATGGGTCGACGACTTCGGGCAGACCCTCGACCGCGTTTACAGAAGCAAGGAGTAGGTGCATGAACAAGCAACAGCTCGCGGCGCGGATTTGGCGCCTTGCCAACCAGATGCGCTCGAAGATAGAGGCCAGCGAGTACAAGGACTACATCCTTGGCTTCGTCTTCTACAAGTTTCTTTCCCAGCAAGAAGTGCAGTTCCTTAAGAATCACGCTTGGGACGACGAGGACATCGCCGAGCTCTCCGAGGACTCACCCAAGGACGTGAAGTATATTCAGGATAACCTCGGTTACTTCATCGCCTACAAGAACCTGTACTCAACCTGGCTCAAGTCGGGGGCGGACTTCGACATTTCCTGCGTGCATGATGCATGCTCGGATTTCGCGCGCCTCGTGAGCAAAGAGCACAAAGCAGTTTACGAGGGCATCTTCACGACGCTCGACACGGGTCTCTCCAAACTCGGGGACACGACGGCCAAGCAGACCAAGGCCGTCGCCGACCTGCTCGATCTCATCGACCCCATCCCTATGGATGGTCGCGAGGATTACGACGTTCTTGGCTACATCTACGAATATCTCATCAGCCAGTTTGCCGCCAACGCCGGCAAGAAGGCAGGCGAGTTCTATACGCCCCATGAGGTCGCGATTCTCATGAGCGACATCGTTGCGGGGCACCTCAAAGGCAAGGACGCCATCGACATCTACGACCCAACGAGTGGTTCTGCGTCCCTTCTGCTCACCATCGGCCAGAGCGTCGCGGCCAAGAGCGGCACGTCCGGGATGATCCACTACTATGCGCAGGAGCTCAAGAGCAACACCTTTAACCTTACCCGCATGAACCTCGTGATGCGCGGCATCAATCCCTCCAACATTACGGCGAAAAACGCCGACACCCTTGCTGACGACTGGCCCATGGAGGGCGACGGCGAAGGCAAGCAGACGGACCAACCACTCCTGGTTGATGCCTGCGTATCGAATCCGCCTTACTCCCAGAAGTGGACGCCCCCCACTGGTCCTGACCCGCGCTTCGCCGAGTACGGCATTGCGCCGAAAGGAAAAGCTGACTACGCATTCCTGCTGCACAACCTCTACCATCTGAAGCGCGACGGCATCATGTGCATCGTGCTCCCACATGGCGTGCTCTTCCGCGGCGACGCCGAGGGCGAAATACGCAAGAAGCTACTCGAAGGCGGACATATAGACACAATCATCGGTCTTCCCGCCAACATCTTCTTCGGCACGGGCATCCCCACTATCGTTATGGTGCTCAAGAAGGTTCGTGCGGAACGGGATGTGCTGTTCATTGATGCCAGCAGAGGGTTCGTGAAGGACGGCAAGAAGAACAAGCTGCGATCCCGCGACATTCGTCGCGTCGTTGACGCATATGAGGCGAGGAAGACCCAGCCGGGTTTCAGTAAGCTTGCAACATTTAAGGACATTAAGGACAACGACTACAACCTCAATATCCCTCGCTACGTCGATGCCGGGGACGGACAAGCGCCCCAGGACCTCTATGCCACGATGTTCGGCGGCATCCCCATAAGCGAGGTTGATGCGCTTGAAGCCTATTGGAAGGTGTTCCCAGGCCTTCGAGAGCGGCTTTTCGCCTTTGACGAGACGGCCGGGGTCGCCCATATGGCAACCGAGGACGTTACATGCGCGATACAGAACAACGAAGAGGTCTCGGCTTACAAAACGAGCTTCAAATCGGCCTTCGATGATTACGAGGCTTATCTCTATGAGGAACTCGTGGACGAGACATCGTTGGTCAACGTCAGCAGTGAGGAGGAGGTGCTCGCACAGGATTTATTCAAACGTCTTGCCGGCATCCCCCTCGTGGACAAGTACGAGGCCTATCAGGTCCTAGACGAAAGCTGGCAGTCAACCTCCGCTGACCTTGAGATGATACAGTCCGAGGGCTTCGATGCCATTCGCCGCGTTGACAGGAACATGGTCTTCGTGACGAAGGACGGCAAGGAGGAGGAAGTACAGGATAAGAAGGAGCCGTGGATTGGGCGCATTCTGCCCTTCAGTCTGGTCCAAAAACAATTCTTCACCGATGAGCTGGGCAAAATCCACGCCTGCGACGCGCGCATCGCTGCCATCGATTCCGAGCTGAGCTCGTTGATAGACAGCATGAGCGAGGAAGATCAGGACTCCATCCTTCTCAACGACGATAACAGCGCTTTTGTGGAGAAAGAGGTCGCCCTTGCGCTCAAGGAGCTTGCGGCAGACATCGACTCCCCCGAGATTAGGGCGCTGAAGGATTATCTGAGCCTTCTTGACATCAAGGCCAAGAAGTCCGACAAGCTCGCTTTCATACAAGACCATGCCGAGGTGCATTGGGAGTGCATGGAAGCAAACAAGGACGGCACGTACGGAAAAAAGAAAGTGAAGGATTACCTCGTGCAATGCCAGATGGAAATCGGCTTTGACGCCGAGGGCCTTGGCACCGTGCTGGCGAGTGCGAGTGAGCTGATTTCGGAGCAAAAACGGCTTAAGAAGGAAGTCAAGGATCTGCAGGGCAAGCTCGTACTCGACACCAAGTCAAGAATCGAGGAGCTTAGCGATTCGCAATGCCTTGAGCTTCTGAGCGTTAAGTGGATAGACGGGCTCATTGATGCCCTCAACGAGATTCCAGATGAAGTTCTTAGCGGGCTTTCGATACAGCTCGAGGCCCTCCGTGCAAAGTACGCCGTTACCCTCAGCCAAATTGGGGAGGGCATCGCCCGCGAAAGCGCAAGCTTGCTCGACTTGCTGGGGCAGCTTACCGGAAGCAAGCGAGATATGGCTGGAGTGCAGGAACTCGCTACGATTCTTGGCGGTGAGTAGCATGGGGGCGACTGCACTGGAACCTGAGATTCGCTTCGCTGGATTCACTGACCCTTGGGAACAGCGTAAGTTTTCTGATCTGACCGACAGGGTTTCCATTCAGTCAAG
>CABVDJ010000019.1 GCA_902497025.1 uncultured Collinsella sp.
CCCGGCGAGCATTACCTGCTCGCCGGGCGCCTTGGTTAGGAGGCTATGAAGTTGAGTGTCTCAGCTTCCTTAGGACAGGTCCTCACCATTAGAAGCAATAACCTTCTTGTACCAGTCGAAGCTCTTCTTTTTGGAACGCTTGAGGGTACCGTTGCCGGCGTCATCGCGGTCCACATAGATAAAGCCATAGCGCTTGGACATCTCGCCCGTGCCGGCAGATACCAGGTCGATCGGGCCCCAGGTGGTGTAGCCCAGCAGGTCAACGCCGTCCTCGGTCACCGCGTCGCGCATGGTCTGGATGTGCTGACGCAGGAAGTCGATACGGTAGTCGTCGTTGATGGAACCATCCTCCTCGACAACATCCTTGGCGCCCAGACCGTTCTCGACCACAAACAGCGGCTTCTGATAACGGTCGTACAGGTCGTTAAGGGTGATGCGGAAGCCCAGCGGATCGATGGCCCAGCCCCACTGGCTCTCCTGCAGGTAGGGGTTCTTGGCGCCGGCGAAGGCGTTGCCCTGGGTGCGCTCGACATCGGGGTTATCGGCACCGGCGGAGCAACGGGTGCTGTAATAGCTAAAGCTGATGAAGTCGACAGTGTTGGCGGCCAGGATCTCGCGGTCCTCGTCCGTCATGCCCACATCGATGCCCAGGCGCTCGAGCTTCTTGACGGCATAGGCCGGGTAGTAGCCGCGGCTCTGGACGTCGACGAAGAAGTAGTTGTCCTGGTTGTCGAGCTGCGCCTGGCGCACGTCGCCCGGACGGCAGCTGTAGGGGTAGTAGCTACCTGCGGCGAGCATGCAGCCGATCTTGACCTCGGGGTCGATCTCGTGGGCGATCTTGGTTGCCCAAGCGCTGGCGACGAGCTCGTTGTGGGCGGCCAGGTACTCGACGGCCTCCTTGTTCTCGCCCTCCTCAAAGACCAGACCGGCACCCATAAACGGCAGGTGCAGGATCATATTGATCTCGTTGAAGGTGAGCCAGTACCTCACCAGACCCTTGTAGCGGGTGAAGATCGTGGTCGCGAGATTCTTGTAGAAGTCGATGAGTTTGCGGTTGCGCCAGCCGCCGTACTCCTTGATGAGATGAATCGGGCAGTCGAAGTGCGTGATGGTCACGAGCGGCTCGATGCCGTGCGCCTGACACTCGCGGAATACGTCCTCGTAGAAGGCCAGGCCAGCCTCGTTGGGCTCGGTCTCGTCGCCGTTGGGGAAGATGCGGGTCCACGCCAGGCTCATGCGGAAGGTCTTAAAGCCCATCTCGGCAAAGAGGGCGATGTCCTCCTTGTAGTGGTGATAGAAATCGATGCCGGTCTGCGCGGGATAGTAATAGCCGTCCTCGAAGTCGAGCATTTTGCGCTGGCCGGAGACCACCGCATAGCGCTCGGGGCCGTGCGGAGCCACGTCCACGTTGGCAAGGCCGCGACCGTCCACGTCGTAGGCGCCCTCGCACTGATTGGCGGCCGTCGCTCCGCCCCACAGGAAGTCATTACGGAAAGCCATGCATCAATCCTTTCGCACGCTGCTTGTCGTGGTTTCAGTATCCCCGCAAATAGGGCCTCGCCCAACGACAGCGGCGCAGGTCGACACTTCTTTTCGCACACGGCGGCCCGGCGACCGCCCGCAGCTGACACTTTCTGATACCTGCCTGTCCAAACCACCACAAAGGGGACAGGCACCTTTGTGGTGGTTGGGGCGGTTTGTCTCGATCTGTAACAGGTAGAGACGATTTAGCCCGCTAGATGTTATAGATTGAGACGGAAGATTCTAGTCCACGGCGATGTCGAGGTTTTTACCGATGAGGCCTACGTAGCCGCCCTCGCCGGCGGGATATTTGACTGAATAGGAAAAAAAGAAAAAATAGGAAAAAAAGGAAAGGAGACTCATGACTGAAACTATCTTCTCCCCCTCATTTGGAAATCGCCCGTCCTATCTGGTGGGACGCGGGAACGTGATTTCGACATTCATCTCCGGCCTTGAGCAGGAGCCGGGCAATCGAGACCGAGCCATGCTCATGCTCGGCCAGCGAGGCAGCGGCAAAACGGTTCTGCTGTGGGAACTTGCCAATCGCGCACGCAAGCTCGGCTTTGTTGTCGCCACGCCCACCGTAGCCTCCGAGGATATGCTCGAGCGCATTGTTGAGAAGATCCAGGAAGCGGGCGAGTCCTACGCCAACAAGCATCGTCTCCCCAAACTTACAGATGGCAGTTTGAGCGTCTTCGGTTTCTCAGCCGGCCTCGAGTTTACGCGCGATGTTCAGGAAACTAAGAGTTTTCAGTTCAAACTCACGCAGCTGGCACGCAAGTTAACCGAGCAAGGGCATGGCATCCTCATCCTCATCGACGAGCTCCAGGCAAACTCGCCCGAGATCAGACAGCTCGTCACCGCCTATCAAGAGCTGGTCGGCGAGGGGCTCAACGTCGCGCTCGTCATGGCGGGCCTCCCGGGAGCAGTCTCCGCGACACTCAACGACCGCGTACTGACATTTCTCAACCGCGCACGCAAGGTCACGCTCGAACCGCTTTCAGTTGGAGATGTGGATGCCTACTATCAGCGAGCTTTCGAAGAGCTCGACCTTGATATTCCAGGCGATCTTCGGCTGGACGCCGCTCGCGCAACTCAGGGCTCGCCCTACATGCTGCAGCTCATCGGCTACAACATCGCCAATCGTTGCCAGGCAGGAGAACACGTAACGCCAGAGCAAGTCGACGGAGCAATCGAAGCGTCAAAGGCCGATTTCGAAAACGATGTGTGCGAAACGACACTCGCCGCGCTATCGGACCAAGACGTCGCGTTTCTCGACGCAATGACTGATGACGAAGCCGCCGTGTCTCGCATTTCTGATGTTGCGAAGCGTATGTCAGTCACACCGGACTACGCACAAAAGTATCGCCGGCGCCTCATCGACGCCGGCGTAATCGAACAGGCGCGCCGCGGTTACGTGCGTTTCGCTGTTCCATATATGGCTGACTATCTGCGCAGCCTGCTCTAGACAACCACCGCAATGGGGACAGGCACCTTTGTGGTGGATTGGGGGCGGTTTGTCTCGATCTGTAACAGTTAGGCCGCCAAAACCGGGTCTGGTGTTACAGATCGAGATTTTTCGGGCGGCCCCTGCAGTTTGTCTAAATCTGTAACAGGTAGAGACGATTTAGCCCGCTAGATGTTACAGATTGAGACGGAAGATTCTAGTCGCAGGCGATGTCGAGGTTCTTGCCAATGAGGCCTACGTAGCCGCCTTCGGCAGCCTTGGGGCTGTCGGCGTGGCAGAGGACCCACTTGTCTGCCTTCCAGTAGCAGTAGCTGTCACCGGCGGCAGGCATGTCGGCCGCGGCCTCGGGGCGCGGACCATTGGTGCCAGCGGGCAGCGCCACCATCACCTGGAAGCCACCGTCGTCGACCATGCACGGCGTGTAGTGGAGCGTGGTGTTGAAAACCTCGACGACCTTGCCCGCCGGCACGCGGAACGCCTTGACGCACGCGGTATCGAGCTTGCCGTCCTCGATCTCCCAGCGATGTGCCACGAGCAGGATAAAGTCGCGTGCACCCAGGTTGAACTCGCTCGCGCGGTGGTACTCCAGGCAGTTGAGACGCGTGTTGTGGCCGTTGCACCAGCCGAGCTGGAAGGGACGGCCGCCAAACATGAGAAAGCCCAGTTTATCGGCATCCTTGACGCCCTCGAGCTCCGGCGCGCTTGCTACGTACTTGCTGCCCTCGGGGATGGGCGTAGCGGAAAGCGCCCCGACGAGCGGAGCGGTCAGGTTGGACGGAACGTCGTTCCACACGCGGCCATAAGATTTGAACTCGGGATCTGATACAGAGTAGATATGCATGCTCGCTCCTGTTCGTTTATGTGACAGTATGAACATTCTAGAACTATCTCGTTCCGTTTTGAGCGCCCAGCATGAAAAAGCGCCCCACAAAGAGCGGGAGCGCTTCTGGCGCAAACGCTATTCCTGCCAGCAGCCTTACGCCTGCTGATAGTGCAGGTGCTTCTCGTCGATATCGGCCAGGTCGCGGTCGAGATAGCGGCGCGCGAGCCAGTTTGCCATGGGGAGGTTCTGGTCCAGGTAGTTACCGCACTCCTCGGGAGCGGCTCCGGGGACATCACCCTCAAAGTCGGCGACAAACTCGAACAGCTCGCGCACGAGCGGCAGAATCTCCTCGCTCGTCAGCTCACCAAAAACGACGAGGTAAAAGCCCGTGCGGCAGCCCATGGGGCCAAAGTAGACAATGCGGCTCGACCACTCGGCATGATTGCGGAGGAACGTCGCGCCCAGGTGCTCGATGGTGTGGCACTCGGCCGTGTTCATGACCGGCTCCTTGTTGGGCGTGGTCAGGCGCAGATCAAACGTGGTGACGGCGGTACCGGTCGCCGAATCGCGGTCAATGCGGCTCACATACACGCCGGGCTCAAGCAGCAGATGGTCAACGGAAAAACTCGCGATGCGCTCCATAGCAGATCCTCTCGGTAGTCAATTTGGGACGGGGCTCTTTTAGCTGGTTCGAATGGTCGCACCAATCATACCAGTCAAAAAAGCCCCGTCCCAAATAAGCTACCTGGGACGAGGACCAATGAGTTTTTAATCCCCGTCCCGGAAAAATCATGCTAGGCAGTGTATGCAATTGTTGATTTGACAGCGTGGCGCCAGCCGGCGATCTTTTTGGTGCGTTCGTCGGCGGTCATGACAGGCTCCACGATGCCGCGGGCACCGTAGACGTCGACGACATCGCGCGTGTACATGCCCAGCGCAATACCGCAGGCCCAGGCCGCGCCCAGGCCGCTCATCTCGTCGTTGCTCGCGATGCGGATGGGCGAGCCAACCAAGTCACTCTCAAACTGCATCAGGTACGCGTCGCGCGTGGGACCGCCGTCAACACGAAGCTCGGCCAATGCCGCGCCCGAGTCCTCGACCATCGCATCGATCACGTCAAAGATCTGATAGGCAATCGACTCGTCGGCGGCCTTCACGAACTCCGCGCGACCCGTGGTGCGCGTCATGCCAAAGACGCAGCCCTCGGCGTCACTCGCCCAGTGCGGCGCGCCCAAACCGGTAAACGCCGGTACAAAGTAGACACGGCTCGCCGGATTGGCGGCGTAGCACAGGTCGGTAACTTCCTCGGGGTTATTGATGAGCTCCAGATCATCGCGCAGCCACGTCTTAACGGCGCCGGCGTAGCTCACGTTGCCCTCGAGTACATACTCGGTCACGCCGTCCATACGCCATGCGAGCGAGCTCGAAAGCCCGTGCGAGCTGGCAACGAACTCGTCGCCGACGTTCATCATGACCGAGCTGCCGGTGCCATAGGTCGCCTTGGCCATACCGCGGCTGTGGCAACCCTGCGCGAACAAGGCCGCATGGCTGTCGCCGAGCACGCCGTGAATGGGCACGGGTGCCGGCAAAAAGCCGCCCAGGTCCGTCGTGCCGAACAGGCCATCGGAATCGGTCACCTGCGGCAGGCAGGCCACGTCGACGCCAAAGGCCTCGCACACCGGCTCGCTCCAGCAGCCACGGCGCAGGTCAAAGAGCTGCGTGCGGCCGGCGTTAGACCAGTCGCAGCGGAACTCCGCGCCGCCCGTGAGCGTCCAGACCACCCAGGCATCGATGGTGCCCAGACACAGCTCACCCGCCGCCTCGGCCTCGGCAGCCGCGGGAACGTTCGCGAGAATCCAGGCCATCTTGCCCGCCGGATAGTAGGGCGAGAGTACCAGACCCGTCGTGTCGCGCACCAGGTCGGCCACACCCTCGCGTGCGGCCAGCTCGTCGCACAGCTCGCGGGCGCGGGCGCACTGCCACACCACGGCGTCGCACAGCGGATCGCCCGTCGTGCGGTTCCAGGCAACGGTGGTCTCGCGCTGGTTGGAGATGCCGATGCCGGCGACGTCGGCCGGGTCGACCCCAGTCTCCTCCACCACGGCACGCGCCACGGCCAGCACATTGGCGGCAATCTCGGCCGGATCATGGCTCACCCAGCCGGCCTCGTTGACAATCTGGCGATGCGAGCGATCGGCACGATGAATCAGATGGCCGCCCTCGTCCACCAGCAGCGCCTTGGTGCCCTGCGTGGATTGATCGATTCCGATGATGTAGCGGCCCATGGCCACCCCTTTCAAAACGAATGTGACAAAGGGACGGCCCCTTTGTCACATTCCAGTTACTCTGTGGGCAGGAAGTCGGCGACCGTCTGCGCGATTCCGGCACCCGTCAGGCCGTAGTGTGCAAAAACCTCGGGGCTCGTGCCGGTGATGACCGGCGCGTCGGGCAGGGAGAGGCACTTGACCGGACGCGGGCAATGCTCGCCCACCACCTGCGAGACCATGGAACCCAGGCCGCCGAAGGGGCTGTGCTCTTCGACGGTCACGACGGCGCGCGTGGCACCGGCGGCCTCAATCACGGCCTCGGTGTCGAGCGGCTTGACGCAGTACATGTCGAGCACCGTTGCCGAGATGCCCTGCTCGGCCAGCAGGTCGGCGGCATCTACGGCGTGGCGGACCATCTCGCCGGTGGCGACGAGCGTCACATCGGTGCCGCGGCGCACCCAGGTGGCGCGATCCATCTGGAACGGGCACTCGTCCTCGGTGTACACGTCCTCGACCGGATTGCGCCCCACGCGGATATAGGCCGGCTTGTTATCGGCTACCAGGGCGCGCACGAGCTCGGCGGTCTGGAAGCGGTCGCTCGGCAGATACACGCGCATGTTGGGAATCGCGCTCATGGCGGCGATATCCTGCGCGGAGTGGTGGCTCATACCCAGGGCGCCGTAGGACACGCCGCCCGAGATGCCGATGAGTTTGACGTTGGTGTTGGAGTACGAGACGTCGACCTTGCACTGCTCATAGGAGCGCGTGGTCACAAAGGATGCCGGCGAGGCGGCCCAGGCCTTCTTGCCGCACGAAGCCATACCGGCGGCGATGCTCACCAGGTCCTGCTCGGCGATGCCGACCTCAACGGACTGCTGGGGATACTGATCGAAGAACGGCGTGAGCGACGCGGAGCCACGGGAGTCGGAGCACAGGACGACGATGTCCTTATCGTTCTTCGCAGCCTCGAGCAGCGTGTCGCAGATAACCTTGCGATTGGCGATCTTGTTAGCCATTGATGGCCTCCTTATGGGCAGCGAAATCGGCGATGATCTGGGCATATTCCTCATCGTTGGGCAGGTGATGATGCCAGCTGGCCTTGTCCTCCATGACGGACGAGCCGTAGCCCTTCACCGTGTTGAGGATGATGACCGTGGGCTTACCCTTGGTCTCGACAGCAAGCGTCAGCGCAGCGTCAATAGCCTGGACGTCGTTGCCCGGAATGGACAGCACGTTCCACCCAAAGGCAGCCCAGCGCTCCTCCTGGCTGTCCTGCTTCATAACGTCCTCGGTGCTGCCGCTGATCTGCAGGCGGTTGCGGTCCACGAACGCGCACAGGTTATCGAGCTGGTAGTTGCCGCCGCTCATGGCGCCCTCCCAGACCGAGCCCTCGGCAAGCTCGCCGTCGCCCATGATGGTGTAGACGCGGTAGTCGCGGCCGTCCATCTTGCCGGCGAGCGCCATGCCCACGGCCACGGGCAGGCCGTGACCCAGCGAGCCCGAGTTCATCTCGATGCCCTTGAGCTTGTTGTTGGGGTGACCGATGTAGGGGCTGCCGAACTTGGAGAAGCGAGCCTTGACGTCGTCGAGGTCAAGATAGCCCTCGTGGCAGAGCACCGCGTAGTAGGCCTCCATGGCGTGGCCCTTGGAGAGCACGAAGCGATCGCGGTTGGGATCGTCGACGGTCTCGGGCGAAATGTTGAGGTGGTTGGCGTAGAGGGTCATGAGGGCGTCGATCACCGACATGTCGCCGCCGATGTGGCCGCCGGCGCCAGCCATGATGATGTCGACGCAATCGCGGCGAAGATCCCAACGCAGGGACTCAAGCTCTTCGATAGTTGCCACGAAAAACTCCTTTCAGGGAATTTCTAAAGTCAGAGCCACCGCGTTTCCACAGTGCCCAAGATTGCGGTGAAAGAGGAGCGCCGCGTACTTTGGTACGCAAGCGACGGCTTGAACCGCAAGGTTGGGTGCTGTGGTAGCGCGCCGGCTCGTTGCTACAAAGTAGGCACGACCCTACTCACCGCGCAGGTAAGCTTTAACGTCCTGCTCAATAGGGTCGTATAGGTCGGGGGCGATGCCGATGTACTTGCACGCCTCGTAGAGCACCGGCACCACGTTGGCGTGAATAGCGACGCAGTGGTGGATGTAGGGGCCCTCGACAATCTTGGCCTCGAGGCGCTTGAGGTTCTCGACCTCGACCCACAGATAGGTGCCCATGCCGGCCGGGCCGTCGATGCCGCGGGCGTTGCCCAGCAGCAGCGAGTACTCGCCGTTGTCGCCGTCAAAGCGGGCAAGGGTGAGGTCACCGTGCTTGGCCTCGGCCGTCAGCGCACCGGGGTGATCGAATGCCAGCGGGTAGGTGAGCTTGGGCTTGACGGCCGCGCAGCTGCAGGGCCAGGGGCCGCAGTGCTGCAGCAGCTCGCCGTTCTCGTTATCGGGATGGCGCACGGTCCAGTCGGCGAACATGCCGCGATGACGGCCAAGATCGGCTGCCTCGACCATGAGCGCGGTGATGGCGCCGTGGATGTCGGTTTCGCAGACGATAGGGATACCCATCTCGTTGAGGATGGCGTTGGCGGCGCAGGGCATAATGCCCAGCTCGTCCTGCAGAGCGTTCCAGCACTGGATGGCTCCGGCGTTGCAGCCGTATTTCTCGACCAGGCTCTTCATGGCGATGGCAAGACCGGCGACCGCGGGGACCTTGTCCTCGGGGATGCAGATCTCAAAGCTGTCGGCGATGTGGGCGAGCATGGCGGTCATGGCCTGCTCGTCGGCCTGGGCGTCGCGCACGGCTTGGACAAGCTCGGTCATGGGGATGGGCGAAAGCTGGATGTTGAACTTCTCGAGCAGCTCGCCCTCGTTGCACATGGTCGACCAGAAGTCGAAGGGGCGGGTGGCCATCTGCAGGATGCGGGTGTGCTTGAAGGTCTTGACCACGTTGCACACGGCCAAAAAGTCCCAGACGCCGCGCTCGAACTCGGGGTCGGTCAGACGGCAATTGGTCATGTAGGTAAAGGGCACCTGGAAGCGGCGCAACACTTTGCCGGTGGCGAACAGGCCGCACTGGCTATCGCGCAGACGGGTGCCGTCGGGCTCGGGGCGCTCGTCGCGCGGGCCCCACAGTAGCACGGGCAGGCCGAGCTCGCGGGCAAGGCGAGCGCAAACGTACTCAGTGCCAAAGTTGGCGTGGCACAGCATGATGCCATCGACGCCCTCGGCGCGGAACTTCTTGACGATAGGCTCGATATGGCTGTCGTCGAACAGCAGGCCCTCGTCATTGATGTCATCGATATCCACGATGTCGACGCCGATCTCGCGCAGGCGATCAGCCGTAAGGCCGCGATACTTGATCGCGTCCGGCGCGCTAAAGATACTGCGGCGCGTGGGCACAAAGCCGAGCTTGATCTTGTCCATGTACGTCCTCCCCTAATCACATGTTCAGTAAACAGACGCATGTTTCGTTTTGTTCTGTTTACTAAATGTTTTACTCTTCTGTTTAGAAGTTTAGCGCGAAAGTCCCGTAAACGGTAGAGAAATCAGCCTAAACGGTATGTAAACAATCTGAACATACAAGGGCAACAAAAAGAGGGCCCCGAAGGACCCTCTCTTGGTAGCGTTATGTACGGTTGCCTTTGGCGGACTTTTCCGCTCTGAGGTCTGGCGCCGTTCCGCCTAGATTTCACGCACGCTCTGGCGCTCGACAAAATAGGTCGACACGGCCGTCTTGCAGGTATAGCTCTTGGGATTGCGGATGTTGCCCACCAGACGGCGCACCGCGATCTCGCCCACCTCGTGCTTGGGAACGTGCACCGTGGTGAGCGGCGGGTTGGAGAAGGCGCCCAAAGACAGGTCGTCAAAGCCGATGATCGAAACATCCTCGGGCACGCGAATACCGTGCTCGTTGAGCGCGCGCATGGCGCCTACGGCGAGCACGTCGTTCTCGGCAAAGAAAGCCGTCGGCAGGTCGTCGCGCGAGACGCTGTCGAGCCACGCGCCCATGTCGCGATAGGCACCCTCGAGCGTGGTGCCCAGCGTGACACGCCATGCCGGATTGGCCTCAAGATCCGCGTCCTCAAGCGCTTGGCGATAGCCGCGCTCGCGGTCCTTAAAGTTGCGGATCCGAAGGTCGCCCGCCAGATAGCCGATTTGCCTGTGGCCTTTCTCGATAAGGTAATCCACGGCACGCAGCACCGAATCGGTATTGGCAATAACTACGGCATCAAAGTACTGACGATCGCTCCAGCCGTCGAGCACAATCAGGTGGGCGGCAGCGTCGGCGAACAGGGCGTAGTCCTCCTCGCCCAGCTCGGTACCCATCAGCACGATGGCGGCCGACGGGTCGGCGATCAGGCCCTCGACCTGCGGGCGCACGGCGTCCAGGTCGCTAAAGTCGAGCGAGACAAAGCTCGTGCTCATGCCGTGGCGACGCGCCTGGCGCTCCACGCCCTCGATGACCGCGGGATGGAAGGTGCTCTCGTCCAGGATGGCGCCCGTCTTGCGCGCAAGCACAAACTGGATGCTCTCGAGCTGCGTCGACTGCTGATAGCCAAGCGACTGCGCGCACTCCAGGATGACCTTGGCGGTCTCCTCGCTCACGCTGCGCTTGCGGTTGAGCGCGTTGGACACGGTTGCGGGCGAAAAGCCGGTAATGCGGCTGATCTCGCGGACGCTTGCTTTAGCCATCGTTCCCCCTAGCATCGGTCGCGGCCGAGCATCGTGGCTTGACCGCCCCGTGGCTCGGCAACTAAACGACCGCAAATTCAATCTAAACAGAATAGTAAATGTTTAATAGCTAGTTTAGCCTGTTGTCAAGCGAAGTGGCACGACTATTCCCCCAACGGGCGCATTTGTCCATCTTAACGTTATTACGCAAGGTCTTCGCCATTGCTTGCTATTACGCGTCGGTACCATTCGAAGCTTTTCTTTTTACGTCTCTCAAACGAGCCCGCACCGCTATCGTCTCGATCGACATAGATAAACCCGTAGCGCTTACGCATCTGTCCTGTGGCGACCGAAACCAAATCGATCGGGCCCCAACAGGTATATCCCATGAGTTCCACCCCGTCGAGCTCGACGGTCTCCCTCATCGCCTCGATGTGGGCCCGCAGGTATTCAACTCGATAGTCGTCTTCTATTTCACCCGAATCTTCCGGCACATCAGGAGCACCCAAACCGTTTTCGACGATGAACAGCGGCTTTTGATAGCGATCCCAGATTTCATTCATGGTGACGCGCAGCCCTTTGGGGTCGATAAACCTCCCCCAAGGCTCCTGTTTTAGATACGGATTAGGCGCCGAGCGAAGAAGGTTCGAATCGAACTGACCTTCCGCATGCGCTTTTGCGACGCGCGTCGAGTAATACGAAAACGAGACGAAATCGACCAGGTTTGCAGCCAGTACTTCGCGGTCATCATCCCGATAGGGCACCTCAAAACCATGGCGGGCGTATTCCTTGAGAACATAGCTCGGGTACGCACCGCGCACCTGGACGTCGGTAAACATGTAATGGCTGCGATTCTCAGCCTGCGCAGCCAGCACATCGTCCGGATCACATGTAGCCGGATAGAAGACACCTGCGTTGAGCATGCAACCGATCTTCGCCCCAGGGCACAGTTCATGACACGCCCCGACCGCACGGGCGCTCGCAACCAATACATGGTGCACGGCCGTGTGAACCGTTGCATAGCGATTCTCCCCTTGCTCGAAGATGATCCCCGCCGCCATAAAGCACGCCTGCGTCATGATGTTGATCTCGTTAAAGGTCAGCCAATAATTGACCAATCCCCGATAGCGCTCGAACACGGTACGCGAATATCGCTCGAACAGGTCGACCAACCTGCGATCGCGCCATCCGCCATACGCATCGACGAGATGCATGGGGACATCATAGTGGTTGAGCGTCACCAAAGGCTCAATGTCATGCGCGCGACACGTCCTAAAAACATCCTCGTAAAAGGCAAGGCCTTCTTCATTGGGCTCGGCTTCGTCTCCTTTGGGAAAAATGCGGCTCCAGGCGATTGATAAGCGCAGGCATTTAAAACCCATCTGGGCAAACAGTTCAATATCCTGCTTGTACCTATGGTAAAAATCAATGCCCTTGCGAGCGGGATAGAAGCTGTCGGGTGCCAACGCACGCGGATCAAGGTCTCCCCGCATGACGTCCATGCGTTGATCGCCAAACGGCAGCATGTCGGAATTGGCTAAACCGCGACCGCCTTCGTTCCATCCTCCCTCGCACTGGTTTGCAGCCAGAGCCCCGCCCCATAAAAAATCTTCTCTAAACATTATGGTGTCGTCCTTTCTATCAAATTCCCGGCCCACACTGTCGAACGCAACGGACTCGGCAAGTGCCGCGCAACAGCACAGTACCGTTGCGCGGCCAAGGGGTCGGACCGCGCAACGGCTGGGGAGCATATTTGTGTAGTAGCCTCTTATGCCTCGACGGATTCAACGGCCTCAGAATCGCCGCTCTTGGACTTCAACGGCATCTTCTCCTGTCCTTCAAATCCAAAAATCATCGCCAACGCAAACGTCACGGCACTGCCAGCAAGACACCCGATGGTGCCAGGGATGATATCCTGAGCAAACATGAGCACGTTCATCCATGGGAAACCAACGCCAGTGAAGATATAGACGTTGGCATGAAGAAGGCTTGCCAGCAGACCACCGACAGCACCACCAATCATGTTCCAGGCAAGAGCCTTCTTGTCGCGAAACAGGATGCCGTAGATGATGGGCTCACTCACGCGACCGAAAGCATAGGTGATGAACAAGTTCCAGCCCGTGGCTCGACTCTCCTTGCCCTTAGCGCGCAGGCCATAGGCGAGCGCGATGGCAAGCGTGGTGTAGGCTACAACCGCGGTGGCGGGGTATAAGATGGCGTCGTAACCGTTCTGGAGCGCGGCGGGCAATATGGCGGTATAGATCGGCACGTGCATGCCGGTGGCGATGATCAGATTCCAGAATGCGCCGATAACCGCGGTCGCAGCGGGACCGGCAACAGAGGCGAGCCAAATGATGAAATCGGCCACAAGGCCCATGACAAATTGGACGGCAGGGCCGCAGAGGCACAGCGCGACCGGCAACATCACGAGCACCGTACCCACGGGTACGATCAGAATGCGCAACATATCAGGCGAGATCTTCTTAAAGAAGCGCTCAACATAGGACTGGGCCCAGGTGATCAAGATGACCGGAAGAACAGCCTGGGTGTAGTTGACGAGCTGCATGGGGATGCCGAAGACGCTGAAAGGCTTTCCGTCCTCAACAATAGCGAGCATGTCGGGATAAATCATCACAACAGCGATGAGCAGTGCCAGCACAGGACTCGTTTTGAACTTCTTAGCCGAGCTATAGGCGGCAAACACCGGGAAGTAGTAATACGCCGCATCGCCCACCAGGGAAAGGATCCGATACAGGTCGCTCGTTTCGGACATAAAACCGGCGCCTTCGGGCCCAAACAGAATAACGAGCATCTTGAAGATACCGGCGACACAAAAGATCGGAAGGATCGGGGTGATAGCGCCGCTCACGGCATCGAGCAGCTGATTGAAGAGGTGCTTGGGCGCCAAGCGCTCCTTCCAGCTAAGCTGAGGGCCATCGAGTTCCTCGTCAATCGATACCGTGACCTCGAATCCGCCCTGCTTACAAACCTCGTCGTAGACCTTGTCGACCGTGGGCCCGACCACCAGCTGCACCTGCCCTCCGGCGTGCACGACGCTGATGATAGACGAGATGTCCTCAAGCTTCTCATCATTCGAGAGGCTTTCATCCTTGAGGTTGAAGCGCAGGCGCGTCATGCAATGCGTAACCGAAGCCACGTTTTCCGCCCCGCCCACAGTGGAGAGAATCTGCTCTGCCACCTTTTTGTAATTTGCCATCATTGGCTCCTTTGCACAATCTTGGCTTACTGTTCGAATCGGCAAAGGTCATGCCCCGAATGGCTACGGGTTACAATCCTTTTTTGGAGATGATCCGGTTGAGATGGATCATCAGATAGAGTTCCTCCTCCTCGGAGAGCGTGGCGTCCCACGTTTCACGACAATAGGAACCGATATGCTTCACGCACTCTGCCAACTGCGGAAACTCCTCACGAAAGTTCTTGTACATCTGCATGTTGGCGCTGTTCAGCGACTCGCCGGCTTGAATGCGCTTGAACAGGTACCGCAGATGCGTGGCGAAGCGGGTGAAATCAAAGGAATCGCGGTCGACAATAATGCGGAAATCGCTTTCGAGAATCTCGATAACGTCCTCGAGCATATCGTCGAACTGCTTTGCGGGCTCGGCCGTGGCTTTGACGGCTTCAACAACCCGTGCGTTCACGAGATTCATCGCAATACTGGCAATCTCATCCTTGGGAAGCCGCTCTCCGAGCTCCTTCTCGAGTCGCATGACGATAAACTGGGCAGCCTTGTATTCCTTCGGATACGTCTCCCGCACTTCATAGGCAAGAGGCATCGCGATGCGGACCCCCTTTTGGGCTCGCGCAACGGCAAACGACAGGTGATCAGCCATGAACAGCGTCGCATTGGTCGAGAGGTCGTAGGGCAGTTCGTTGGCAACGATGTCCATAACTTTCGCCGCAAACATCACGATATCCGAGGGAAGATCCCTCATGACATCTTGTCCTTTAGGATCAATGTCGTAAAACGTATGCTCGATTTTAGAAAGAGGGAGCTCTCGAGGAAAATCTCCGCCGAAACCGACGCCCCTGCCCATGGCGATGACATCTCGCCCCTGTCCGTCACGGCAAAGAACCGCGTTGTTGTTAAGCTTTTTAATTGCAAGCATGGTGAACCTCCTTTCAAGAACACTCACAGAAAAAGGCATGATAGCCAATAGCAGTGCTATTGCGGTCATGCCTTACGTAACAATCCGTGTTGTATTGCTCTTGGGCATGCCTCCACACAGGAGTAACAATCCAAGATGCAGAATGCATTATAGCGCTCTCCCCGCCCCGGGGACCATCGGGCTGGCGAACGGTAGATGTCGGCCCGCCAGCGGCCACATCGAGCAGATGGGCGTGCTTCGATCCCGAGCCTAGCCTAGGATGCGGGCCATGCGCGCCTTGAACTCGGACAGAAAGCGCGGGGCGTCCACGGTGAGTGCCACAAGCGCGCTCTTGTCGGGGTCGGACAGGCGATGCTCGTCGCAGATAGTGCGGCCGCGATACTCGCCGAGCAGGTCGACGCGCAAGTTGCAACCAAGTGCGCCCACGAGCGTGGGATCAATCGCCACGGCAACGGCAAGCGGATCGTGCAGCGCGCAGCCGCCCAGGTAAGGGGCGTTCATCTCGTACGAACCGATGTAGTGCTCGACCATGCTCGCAAACGCACAGCCCGCCATGGTGCCCGAACCCGTCCAGCCGGCAATGTCGCGACGCGTGAGCACCACGCGATGCGTCACGTCCAAGCCCACCATGGTGAGCTTGCGGCCCGAACGCAGCACGGCATCGGCCGCCTCGGGATCGCTTGCCATGTTGGCCTCGGCACCCGCACTCACGTTACCGGGCACGGTCAGGGCGCCGCCCATCACCACCACGCGACCGATAGACATCATCGCCGCCGCATCGCGCTCCAAGGCAAGTGCTAGGTTGGAGAGCGGACCGGTCGCCACGTAGATTAGATCGGGACCATAGGTGCGCGCGGCATCAATCAGATAATCGACCGCCGCGTTACCGTCGGCCGACGTCGCCCCCACCGGCTCGCCCCGCCAATGCCGTTCTTGCCGTGGATGAGCGTGGTGGACGCCGGCGGTGTATAGGGCTCAGTCGCCTTAATGGGACGATCGGCGCCCAGGTACACCGGAACCTCGGGGCGACCCAGCAGATCGAGCACCGCCAGGCAGTTGTGCGCCGATTGCTCGACGCGCACGTTGCCAAAGCACGTGGTGATGCCCACCAGCTCCACCTCGGGGCTCGCGATGGCATAGGCAAGCGCCATCGCATCGTCCACACCCATATCCAGATCAAGGATCAGCTTCTTGGTTGCCATTGTTCTACTCCGCTTCTCCGTCTTGTACTAAATCGTCTAAATCAAACACGCGCTCAACTTCGGCTCGCGTGGGAATCGACTGCTGAGCGCCCAGGCGCGACACCGTCACTGCCGAGGCGCGAGCACCCGTGGCCATGCACTCAAAGAGCGGCAAGCCCTCTAGGCGAGCTGCTGCCAACGCACCGATAAACGTATCGCCCGCGGCCGTGGTATCGACTACCGTGCTCGAAAGCGCCGGCATGCGCAGCAGCTCACCACCATCGCCGAGCGTAACCGAGCCGGCGCCGCCCAACGTGATGACCGCAGCTCCGGCACCCTTGGCGAGCAGGGCATTGAGCGCCGCGATGCAGCTCGCATCATCCGCGGGCAAGATGCCCGTCAGCACCTGGCATTCGGTCTCGTTGGGACAGACCAGGTCGACCGCAGGCCAGGCCTCCGCAGGCAACTCACAGGCAGGCGCTGGATTAAAAACCGCATAGAACCCCAGCTCATGAGCGCAAACAAGTGCCTCGGCCGTCGCTGCAAGGTCACATTCGCCCTGGGCGATAAAGACGCTTCCGGCAGCCGGGGCAATATCGCTGGCGTCGCCGTCGAGCTCATCGGCCACCAGACAACGCAGGGCGCAGGCCACATCCTCGCCCGCAAGCGCGTGGTTGGCGCCCGGCGACAGCACGATGCGGTTGTCGCTCTCGCAGCGAATGATAGTCGCGGTACCGGTCTCCACGTCATCGCGACGCGCCACAAACTCAACGCCCACGCCGGCATCCTGAAGCCCCGCCACGAGCGCATCGCCAAACGTATCGCGCCCGACCGCGCCAATCATGCACGTGCGCGCACCCATGCGCGCGGCGGCGACGGCCTGGTTAGCGCCCTTGCCACCGGCGTTGGTGATAAAACCACTGCCACCGACGGTCTCGCCCGCGCGCGGCATGCGCTCGCACGCCACCGAAAGGTCCATGTTCATGCTGCCGAACACCGCAACGATGCCGCGATCTGCCATGGAAACCTCCTCATCTGCGGGCCTTATGCCCACCGTCGGCCGTCAATCGTGCCCTCTCGCACCTCTATAACTTTAGTTCACTTTGATGTGAACGCACGCTTGAGCTTGCGCCAGCAGCAAGCATTCACAGGAGCAGGCAGCTACAATGAATATGTGCTGATTATTCTCGTCATTGGATGATGTTTTATGGAACAATTCCCACAATCGGGCTCGCGCGGTCGACGCCGCACGGGCAACGAGCCGGCGCCGCACGAACGCGTGAAGAGCGAACGCCGTGCCAACGAGCCGCGACGCACCACGAGCCCCCATCGCGCTTCTGCCAACAACGCGGGCCGCGCCAACACTCCCGCCGCAGAGCAGACGCCTGCTCGCCCCAAGTCCCGCTACATCCCTGCCCTTGACGGCCTGCGCACGCTTGCCGTCGTCGCGGTGGTGCTCTATCACCTCAACCTCACGTGGGCGCAGGGCGGCCTGCTTGGCGTCACGATCTTCTTTGTGCTTTCGGGCTATCTGATCACGCGCCTGCTACTCAACGAAGTCGCTAAGACCGGCCGCATCGACCTCAAAAGCTTCTGGATCCGCCGCATCCGTCGCCTGGTCCCCGCCGTGGTGACCGTCGTGGTGGTGACCTGCGCGCTGTGCACCATCTTTAACCACGTGATGCTCACCAAGATGCGCCCCGACATCCTGCCGTCGCTGCTGTTCTTCAACAACTGGTGGCAGATTGCCCAAAACGTCTCGTACTTCAATGCTCTGGGCGACCCCTCGCCGCTCACGCACTTTTGGTCGCTTGCCATCGAGGAACAGTTCTACCTGATTTGGCCGCCACTGCTGTTTGCCATGGTATCCATGCATGTGAGCAAGCCCAACACGCGCCGCGTGGTTCTGGGCCTTGCCGCGGTATCTGCCCTTGCCATGATGGTGCTTTACAACCCTGCCGCCGACCCCAGCCGCGTGTACTACGGCACCGACACCCGCGTGTTCTCGCTGCTGCTGGGTGCCTGGATGGCCTTTATCCCCGATCGCGACCTGGCGCCGGTTCGTCTCGCCCATCGTTTGGGGCTCAATCGCCTGGCTGGCGCCGCCAAGCACGGCAAGAACGCCGAGGGCAAGCCTGGCGAAAAGGCCGACGAATCAGCCGAGACCGCCCCGGCACAGCCGAGCGCCCCCGTGCGCTTTTGGTCCTCGCCCGCATCCATCGATGTATTGGGCGTCGTGGGTCTGGTTGGCCTTGCCGCCATGGTCGCGCTCACCAACGGCTACACCGCGTTCCAGTATCGCGGCGGCACGCTGTTATGCTCCATCCTCACGCTCATGGTCATCGCGGCCTGCGTGCAGCCCCAGGGAATGGTTGCTCGCGCGCTGTCCGCCGAGCCGCTCGTGTGGGTTGGCAAGCGCTCATACAGCATCTACCTGTGGCACTATCCGCTGCTGTTGCTTATGAACCCGGTCGCCAACATCAACGATACACCGTGGTGGCAGTACATTTTGCAGGTGCTGTTGGTGGTCGCCGTGGCCGAATGCTCATATCGCTTTATCGAGACGCCGTTTAGAAAGGGCGCCTTTGGGCGCACCGTATCCGAGTTCCGCGACGGCACCGCCACGCCCGCCAACTGGGTGCGCGCGCACGTCCCTGCCTGTGCAGCCTGCGCTGTCGTGTTGGTCGTTGCACTGGGCGGCCTGATCTTTGTGCCCGAGACGTCTGCGCTGAGCGGCGAGGGCGCCGAAGTTCTGAACAAGGAAGCCAAGAACGCCGCACCCACCGACCAGCAGGCGGCCGACGACACCGACAAGGACAACGACGGCTTTCCCGACGGCTCCTACGACCTGTTGATGATCGGTGACTCCGTGTCGCTGCGCGCCGTTGATTCCTTTGACGGCGTGTTCCCGCACAGCCATATCGATGCCGAAAAGGGCCGCCAGTTCGATGCGGGCCGTGCGACATTTGAGGGCTATCTTCAAAAGAACCTTGCCGGCAAGATCGTGGTCTTTGCGCTGGGCACCAACGGCTTGGTAACCGACGACCAAATCGACGCCATCATGGCCGATGCAGGAGATAAGCGTATTGTGGTGTTTGTGAACACGCGCAGCCCGCAGCCGTGGGTTGGCTCTACCAACCAGGCCATCGCCAACGCCGCTACGCGCTACAAGAACGTACGCGTTATCGACTGGTACGGATACAGTGCCAACCGCAACGACCTGTTCGATGGCGATGGCACGCACCTATCGACCACTGGCGTGACTGAGTACCTCAGCTTGATCCACGATGCCGTCAAGAAGGACCTGCCCGTGCATCCCGAGGATCACGTCAACGATCCGCAGCCGGCAGCCGTCAAGTCTGCCACCGACGCACTCGTCAATGCGCTTGCCTTCAAGCCGCACAAGCTGGGCACCGACAAGTAACCTGCAGCGCAAACTTCCCACATCCGGAGGGGGTGTCTGCCACGGCAGACACCCCCTCCGGCAGTTAGGGACACTCCTGGCGCAGCCAATGAAGACCTCTACGGATGAATTCCAGGCCGCTCCGTCGCTCCAGACATCGTTTCCGCGCCTCGTGCCTGCCCCAAACAATCAAAACAAGCCCTTTTCGCCGCACCCTCAAAGGTCTGTGGGCAAAAAAGGGCAAATATGAGTACTGTTACCATTTTAGTAGCAAGCAAAACCACCCAAAATGACGTCCGAGCGACCCCTACAACCCCCTAAAGCAGCCAACCTGACTGGTTTAAGGCGTATTGGAGTCAATTTTAATGAACATACTAAAGGCTATGTTCATTATCTTTTAGGATGTAAATGCTATTCACTTAGCAACAGTACTCATATTTGGCATTTTTTGTCCATTGCTATATAACTAACACCCTATAGCAGACAAAAAACAGGCCGCAGCCCATCGCTGCGGCCTGTTCGGAAGCAAAAGTGGGCGTTAAGCGCTGTAGCCCATCGCTTGCAGCACAAACATGACGACTGTCAGCACCGTAATCACGGCGATAGTCGCCCAAGTGAGCACGTTCCACACGCGGCCATTGCGGTTGGCACCCATGATGTGACGGTCGGCGGCGATAACCACCTGGAACACCAGAACCACGGGCAGTAGCACGCCATTGATGACCTGCGAGGTCATCATAATCTGGAACAGATCGACGCCGGGCATAAGCACCAGCACGGCAGAGATACCGATGATGGCCGTAATGATGCCGCGATAAACCGGGGCCTCGTCCCAGCTGCGGTCGGCACCGCGCTCCCAGCCAAATGCCTCGCAGATAGCGCTCGACGTAACGCCCGGCAGCACGCAGGCGGCCAAGAAGCTCGCCGCGACCAGGCCCGAGGCAAACAGTACCGTGGACCACTGGCCCGCGATGGGCTCCAGTGCGCGGGCGGCATCGGCGGCATCGCTAATCTGAATGCCCGCCGGGAACAACACCGTACCGGTCGTGATGATAATAAAGCCGGCAATAACATCGGCGGCAAGCGAGCCGCTCACGGTATCAATACGCTGCAACACGATGTCGTCCTCGCCCGCATTCTTATCGACCACGTTGTTCTGAGCCAAGAAGATCATCCACGGTGCGATGGTGGTACCGATCGTTGCGACCACGAGCGACACGTAGCTGGGATCGTTCTGAATATTGGGGACGACCAAGTCGACCGCGACCTCGCCCCAGTTGGGGCCGGCCATAAACGCGGCGACGATGTAGGTCACGAACACGCAGCTTACCAGCAGCAGAATCTTCTCGATGCGCTGGAAACTGCCCGACATGGTAAGCATCCACACCAGCAGCGCCACGAGCGGCACCGAGATGCTCGCCGGAACGCCAAACAGAGCAAGGCCGCTCGCGATACCCGCGAACTCCGAGATGGTCACCGCCGTGTTGGCGATCAACAGCGCTGCCATGGCCAGCACGCTCTTGCGCACGCCAAAGCGCTCGCGAATGAGCGACGCCAGGCCCTTACCCGTGACGCATCCGCAGCGCGCCGCGGTCTCCTGCGTCACGATAAGCAGCACGGTCATGACGGGAAGCATCCAGAGCATCTTATAGCCATAGCTGGCGCCCGCGCTGGAATACGTGGCGATGCCGCCAGCGTCATTGCCCGAAAGCGCCGCCAGAAGACCGGGGCCCATGGCGCCAAAGATGGCCGCGATGGTCAGCTTTTGCTTGGTGCTCGGCTTTTGCTTCGTATTTTGCACGCGACCACCTACCCCATGACCGACATGGTGAGCAGCACCGCGGCGATGCAGTACGCCACACACGAGATCATGACGGCGATGACGTTCATGGCGGTACCCGACGTATTAAGGTCGTGCTCATCGCGCCAGAACAGCACCATCAGGTAAATCACGGCGCTCATGTTGCCCACCAGGCAGATGATGGCCGCGATGTTAAAGCAGCCGGTAAAGAGCTGCTCCTCAAACATAGGGGCATCGAGGAACGCGGCAGTGCGCACCAGCTGCGCGCACAGGTAAGTAACAAGCGAAAGGATCAGGCCCATACCCGTGCTCTGGAAGAAGAATCCCAGGTACGGTTTGGGCTCGTCGTCGTGACCGTCGTACTCGAGGAAGTAGTTCTTGACGAACGACACCATGCGCGAGGCCGCCAGCAGCACGAGCGGCATGGCGCACATGGGGAACACCACCAGATGCGCGGAGCCCAGCGCCGTCCCCAGCACCGTCGCCATAATGCACGAGGCGATGCCCCACACGACGACCCAGTACTGACGATGCACGAACCAGCTGAGCACGTTCGTCGAGTCGTCCGACGCGCTATCGCCCGAGCCGACACCGGCGATCTGCAGGTCCTCCTGATGCTCCTCGGCAATAACGTCCATGGCGTCGTCGAAGGTCACGATGCCCAGGATATGACGGTTCTCGTCGCAGACAGGGATGGCAACCAGGTCGTACTTGGTCATCTCGTCCGTCACGTCTTCCTGGTCCTCGTCGGGTGACACGTAGACCAGATCGCGATAGGCGAGCTGGCCCAGCGTGGCGTCGCGGTCGGCCACGATCAGCGTGCGCAGCGAAAGCACGCCCGTCAGCATGCCGCTCGGGTCCTCGGTATAGACGTAATAGACGCTCTCAAAGTCCTCGTCGAGCTTGCGGATCGCCTCGATGGCGTCACCGACCGTCGCCGTGGCGGGCAGGGAGACAAACTCCGAGGTCATGATGCGACCGGCAGTGTTGTCCTCATAGCCCAGCAGGTTACGAATCGCCTTCTCCTCCTGAACGCCCATCAGGCGCAGAAGCTTCTCGGCCTTCTCGTAATCGAGCTCGTCGATTAGGTCAGCGGCGTCGTCCGGGTCCATCATGGCCAGCATCGACGATGCATCGGTGTCGGACAGGCCCTCGAGCATCTCGGTCATAAGTTCGTCGTCATCGAACTCCGAGATGGCCTCGGCGGCCTGGGCAGTATCGAGCTGCGCGAACACCTGTGCACGCAGGCGCGGGTCGAGCTGCTCGATAATGTCGGCAATATCAGCAGGATGCAGCTCGCCAAGCGTCTTGTGCGACACCGACAGCTGAATGTTCTTAGTCGAACGGTCGAGCAGGTCCATGTAGGACCAGGCGATGATGTCCTCGCCGAGCGGTTTGCCCAGGTGCTTCATAAAGCTCTCGACGACATGCTCGAGGGCGGGGCTGATCGCGCGCAGCAGACCGCGGGCGCCAACTTCGGCACCCAGCAGGCGCAGTTGATTTTCGCCCGACATGGAAAACTTGATGTCGTTTACGCGCACGACCTTCATGCCCTGCGTGTCGACAATCTGCTTGTTGAGCACGTCACGGGCGAGCAAGAGTTCGGTCGGCTGCAGGTACGAAAAACGGATTTCGGTGGCCGGCGACTTAAGGTGCACACCCGTCTCGTCGATACGGTCGACCCATTTGCGCCAGCTGATCATAAATGGCGTCTTGCCGGGTCCGCGGAACGCGAGCGACGTCACGTGCGGAAAAACTTCGCCGGTAGCAATGCCAAAATCGTTCACAACGCCGAGCTTTTCGCCATCGACGTCCAAGACCGGCAGTTTGAGCATCTCACTCAGATAATTCACTGGTGCTCCCCATCATTATCCCTTCGGACTGCGGCCATGCCGGCGCGCCATCCGTGGACTATTAGATATGCATACGCATGCGCGGGCGGCACGCCGCTCGGCGCTCACACCCCGTACATGCGCAAGAAGCACCTGCATGGGGTCATCGACTGTATGGTCGAGGTTTGGATTTCACCTGCAACCTTTCTCTTGACCCTTGTTATCCGCAGTAACTATAGCATCAGCATCGCGCCGTGGCGTCAAATTTATGCTCCAAACATCGCAGGCATACCAAACGCTGACGCAACCGTGACATAGTCATTGGGGACGTTCTTACATGACTAGTCTGTGGTGTCGTCATCTTCGGCGAGCTGGGGGAACACGGCGTTTTTGGGCATGGCGGCCTTCGTCAGCGAGGTGAGCTTTTTGCTCAGCGATGTATCCGTCTTGACCAGATCGCTCAATGTCACGATTTTGTAGCCGTCGGCAATAAGCCCGTCGATAATCTGCGGCAGCGCCTCGAGCGTCTGCTCGGCGCATTCATCGTTATCGGTCAGCAACACAATGTTGCCCGGCGTCACCGAATCGAGCACCGTCGAGACCTGCTCGTCGGCACCGTTGAGCAGCCAGTCGCCCGAATCGATATTCCACGAGACCACGGCAGACACCAGGTCCATCGCATCAATCCAGTTTTGCTCGTCAAAGGCTGCGTAGGGAGCACGCAAAAGCATCGTCGACGTTCCGGTCGCGGACTTGATCGCCTCGGTGCCCTTCGAAACCTGCTCGCGCACCGCATCGCGGTCCTGGCCCTTGAGCGATTCGTCGCTGTAACTGTTGGAGCCGACCTCGCAGCCGGCATCGACAATCGCCTTGGCCGTGGCGGGCGAGGCCTCGGCCGCATCACCCGACAGGAAGAACGTCGCGGTGACGCCCTTTTCCTTAAGCACCCGCAAGATCTGCTTGGTCGCTCCGCTCGGACCCTCATCAAACGTCAGCGCAACGTACTTTTCGTTGCCCTTGGGTGCCACGCTCGCGCACTCGACCACGCAATCGGTGGCGGGCACGACCTCGCCGCGGTCCTGCGTCTTGCCCGATTGCTCGCCGACCCACACCTCGGAGCGGCCCTGGATACCCCACGTCTTGACGTACTCGATGGCACCCGTGCCCTCGACCTTGAGCTTGGGCTCGATAACCGTCGCCTGGACCTCGTGCTTCTCATACGTGTCACGGCCGTCCTTGACCGTCACCTTCTCGCCACCCGTAAGCTCGCGGCTTTTCCACTTGCCCTGTTTTATGCGCTTGCCGTCCACCTTTACCGACAGCTTTTCGCCGCCATGGCGGGTCAGCACGCTGTCGTCAACGGCCAGCAGATCACCAGCGTCGTAGGTATCGGTCAGCTCCTGGTCGTCGATGAGATTTTGCAGCGTAGAGCCGACGCGCACTGCAGTCTCCTGGCCGTTGAGGACGACATCCACGCTGCGGTTGACGTAGCCCACAACGGCGGCGACAAACAGCACGAGCGCGCAGCCCACGGCGATGAGCGCATAGGGCAGGCGAGACGGACGACGGGGCGTGCGGCCGTTGCCGATGCGAGCGCTGCGGTCGCTAAAGCCGCGGCTATGGTTGAGATACATCGCGCCGGGCTTACGGTGACGCTTGCGCTGACCGCTGGGCAGCTGCCCCAGGTCGCGGCGCGCCGTCGGACGCGCACCCGAGCGCCCGTTTAAGTTAGATCCGTTTTGGCGCATGTGCCCTCCCCCATAAACGCAGCAAGCCGGAGCAACAGGTCTCCGGCTTGCCTCCCATCAATTGGTACGTCGCTATTTGCTAGCTTTTGACGAGCCTCCGCTCGCCTTTTGGTATTCGTCCTTAAAGGCCTTGAACATACCGCGCGTCTTGCCGAGCTGCTTGCCCAGTGCGCGACTGCCCTTGTCCACGGCAACCGATCCCTTGTCGTCGAGCACCTTGGCGCCCTTTTTGACCTTGTCGCCCACCACGACGCTGGCCTCGGCGGCCTTGGCAGCCGCACCGCCCGAATACCCGAGCGACTTGACCTCGTCCGAGACGACCATCGCGCCGTTCTCGTAGCCGCGCAGCATCGTCGGCGGCACCTGCGTGTCACCAACCAAAACACTCGAAGCAGCACCGGCGGTCACATAGAATGCCTGCACGATGCCCGAGCGCGGCTTGAACTCAACGTCCGAGCAATAGCCCACGACGTCGCCCGATTCCGTGCGCACGTCCATACCGACCCAGATGATGCAATCGTCCAGGTTGATGTCGAGGCGCTTGGCCGCAGCGGTATCGTAGGTGCCCTTGACGTCGTCAACCGCGATGGCGCCCTCGTAGACACCAATGGCGTCGAGCGCTACGAATCGGTCGGGACGCTCGATCATACCCGCGATATCGGACTGGCGGACCATAAAGCCGACCACGCGCGTACCGCCCGGGGTAAAGACCGGAAAGTGAATCTTTCCGAGCTTTTTAGGGCTGCGCGGTGTGCCGTCCTTTTTGGTACGCTTGTCCTCAGTAGGCTTGCGATAGATCTTGGCGCCGACAAAATCCCCGGCGCGCATTATGCCTCGGTCGAGGGCTCCGCAGCCTCGGTATCAGCCTCGACGGCGTTTTCGACCACGACGTCGGCGGCAGGCGTCACGTTGCCGCCCGAAATGGCGTCGTTGAGCTGCTCGCGCAGCTGGTCCATGCGCTCGCGGGCCAGGTCGACCTTGGCGCGCAGGTCGTCGGTCTTGGCGTCGACCATCGGGCCAAAGTCATTCACCGCAGCACGGGCCTCCTCGGCGCTGTGCTCGTAGGTGTCGCGCATATTGTCCCAGGCGTCGTTGGCGATATCGGCAGCCATGGCGCGGGTCTCGGCGCCCGAGCGCGGGGCCAGAGCAACGCCGACAATAGCGCCGGCAGCGGCACCAAAAAGTGCGCCGGAGACAAAGCTGAAAGTCTTACCCATGATCATTCCTCTCCTGCGGGCACGTCGGTGCCCACCGTTTGAATGCTGTCCATTATACCCGCAGCGCATCACTTGCCGCTCCGCTCATCTGCGTACGGCAAAGGCGCAGGTACGTGATGGTGATAAACGCGTAGGCCTACTCCTGGGGCATAGCCGGCATGGCCACCGTGGCACCCGGGTCCTCGCCGGCGCCGTCCACGAGCGGCAGGCCGCCCTCATGCGCAGGTCCTGCCGGAACCGTCGCAGCACCGCCAAAGACGGCAGCGGAGGCCTCGTGGTTCTCGGCAACCGCGCCCTCGGTATCAATCGCCACCTGGGGCTCGTCGTCAAAGTTGGGGACGCCCTGGGGCTCGGCGGGAACGGGCTCGGCGGTCGCATCGGCAACGAGCTCGGCGTCGACCGGCACATCGCCCTCGTCAGCGCCCTCGTCCTCGGCAGCATCTTCGCCGTTCGCAGCGGCGACGGCCTCGTGAGGATCCTTGCCCTCGGCCTCGGCGCGCATGCCCAACACCAGGTTGCGCAGACCCGCGACCGTGCCTTCCACGTCGGGGGCAGGCTGGTCGGCGTGCAGGTACGCCCAGTCCATCATAAAGGTGGCCGACGACAGCGCACCAATGGCCAGTGCGTCATCGGGGCACGAAAGCTCAACCTCAAAGACGCGCTCGTCGTGCTCGCTTACGCGCGTGCGGCCGCACGAGATGCTACCGGCAAGACCGGTCTCGTTCATGAGCTCAACCGTCACGTGCTCCAGCAGGTGGCAGAGCTCGGTCTGGCCCATGCAGTCCTGAAACTCGCGACCGGAATCACCCAGGCACAGGTGCTTGGCAATCGCCGGCACCAGGTAATACACGCGCGCCGTGGCCTCGATATCCTCCGAGGTCATGAGCGGCATGCCGGGGTTCACCAGCACATGCGCGCAGATCTTGTCCTCGCTGACGGTGACCTTAAGGATGTTGAACAGGCCTGCCATAACTCTCCCCTACTCTTCCTTGCCCTACTCGTCGCCATCGTGCGGATCCACAGAGCCCGCACCCGACGCCGCCGGCTTCTCTGCCGAAGACTCGGAATCCTTCTTATCGGTTTCGGCCGGAGCGATCACGCGAATGAGCGAGATGCGCTGGCCACGCATCGACTGAACTTTAAACTTGTACCCCGCGACCTCAAACACCTCTCCGATGTCGGGCACCGAGTCGCAAAGCTCCAAAATCCAGCCGGCGATGGTCTCATAATCATCGCTTTCCTCAAGCGGCCAACCAAGCTCAATCGCGTCATCGCACGAAAAACGCCCATCAACGAGCCACTCGCGGCGCGAAAGGCGCGTGAGATACTTGTTGTCGGGGTCGAACTCGTCCTCGATCTCGCCGACGATCTCCTCGACGATGTCCTCGATAGTGATAATGCCGGCCGTGCCGCCGTACTCGTCCACGACCACCACGATCTGGTCGTGCGAGGTCTGCATCTCGGACAGCAGCGGCAGGATGTCCTTGGTGTCGGGCACAAAGGTGGCGTCGCGCAAAAAGCCGGCGATGGGCTGGTCGCCCTTGCCGTCGAGCGCGGGCTGAATCAGGTCCTTGATGTGCGCAATGCCGGCGACGTTGTCGGGATCCTCGTGATAGACGGGGATGCGGCTAAAGCCGGTCTGGCGCATGGTGGACAGCACGTCGGCGACCGTCTCGTCGTCCTCGCACATGGTGGTGTCCACGCGCGGCACCATGACCTCGCGGGCAACGGTGTCGCCCAGGTCGAAGATCTCGTGGATCATGCGCTTTTCCTCGTCGAGCAGGTCGTCCTGCTCCGAGACCATGTACTTGATCTCTTCTTCCGAGACGTTCTGGCGGTCGTCGGCACTCTTGATGCGCAGGATGCGGGCCAGGCCATCGGAGCAAGCGCCGGTCAGCCACACGAGCGGACGAGCGATCTTTTGGAAAAACGACAACGGCCCCACGACCTGCTTGGACACGCCTTCGGCGTTGGCCAGGCCGATGCGCTTGGGCACAAGCTCGCCGATCACGATGGACACGAAGGCGACCGCGACGGTGATGATGACCGGCGCCAGGCCGCGCGCGATGGTGGAGAGCGGCGCGATGCCAAAGCTCATGAGCCACGTGGCGAGCGGGTCGGACAGACTCGTCGAGGCGACGGCGGACGAGGCGAAGCCCACGAGCGTGATGGCGACCTGGATGGTGGCGAGCAGCTGGTCGGAGTCGGCAGCCAGCTTAATGGCACGCTCGGCGCGCTTGTCGCCTTCCTCGGCCTCGTGCTCCAGCACGGCGCGCTTGGCCGTGGTGAGCGCCATCTCGGACATAGAGAAGTAGCCGTTGATGAGGGTCAAAACGAGGGTGGTGATAAGGGAGATGGTTATGTCCATCGGGAGTTTCTCGAACCTCCAAGATTCGGGACGTCGGATTAAAACGTTGGTGGCGGATACGGCAATTGCACTGGCGACCGAGCGGGGGCACGGGCGCTGGCGTGGTCGCTAGATTACGAAGAGGATCACCGCCATGAACTGGAAGATGCTGCCGGCGAGCACCCACAGGTGAAACACGCTGTGCAGATAGCGCACGTTTTTGGCGATATAGAACGGCACGCCCGCGGTGTAGCACACGCCGCCGACGGCGAGCAGGGCAAGTGCCACGGGGTTGAGCAGCGCAACAAGTTCGGGCAGCTTAAAGACAACGAGCCAGCCCATCAGCAGGTAGACCAGGCCGCTTACCCAATGCGGCTGGCGCTCGCGTAGGAAGCACTCGAGAGCGATGCCGATGATGGCGATGGCCCATACGGCAAAGAACAGCACAGCGCCGCCGTCGTTTGCGAGCGTGATGAGGCAAAACGGCGTATAGCTGCCGGCTATGAGCAGGTAGATGCAGCTGTGGTCGATGATGCGAAACACGCGCTTGGCGCGCGCGGGCTGAATCGCGTGGTAGAGCGTGGAGGCTAGGTATTCGAGGATAATGCTGACGCCATAGACAATCGCCGCGGCCATATGGGCCGGGCCTCCGCCGCGCAGGGCGGCGAATACGATCAAGAGCACCAGGCCCGCGATACCCAGCAGGCAGCCAACACCATGGGTGACGGAGTTCATGATCTCCTCGCCCACTGTGTAGTGTGGAACGGCCGCGGTCTTGGGTCGCGGCTTAGAACTGTCGCTCGAATCGGACATGCCGGTTACATCCTCCAACGTAAAGAGTTCTCAACACTATATCAAAGCGTCTAGGTACGTGCGAAATTTGCACCATACGTGACCCTTTGTTTACCCATTCTTTGCCTGTTGACGCATCAACGGCGAACGTCCATAATGCGCTTGCATTAAATGTTGATGTATTAACATCTTATAGGAGAATACCGCATGGCTCAAAACGCACGTTCCAATCGAAAGCTCAAGATAGCCGGCATCGTTGCACTGGTGGTTGTCGTTGCGCTGCTCGGATTTGCCGGCAACTTTCTGTTTGACTTCGCGCTGAATCCCCGCGCGCCATACACCATGAAGATGATGCAGGATAGCAAGAACGACAAAGAAGGTGAGCAGCCGGATGCCGAGGATACCGAGGCGCGGGCATGGTTTAAAGAGAACCGCAAGAGCAGCAACCTCACCGCGGACGACGGGACCGAGCTTGCCGCCTGGTATTTTGCTGCGTCGGAGAGCACGCACGACTACGCCGTCTGCCTGCATGGATATACCAACGAGCCCATCGGTATGGCCCGATACGCCAAACGCTTCCACGACCGTGGCATGAACGTACTCGCACCCGCCGCCCGCGCCCACGAGCGCTCCGGCGGCGACTATATCGGCATGGGCTGGCCCGAGCGCCTCGACATCGTCGCATGGATCGAGCGAATCGTTCAGGCTGACCCCAAGGCGCGCATCCTGGTCTTTGGCGAATCCATGGGCGCGGCGACCGCCATGAACGTCGCGGGGGAACCTCTGCCTGCAAACGTGAAATGCATTATCGAGGACTGCGGTTATACGAGTGTTTGGGACGAGTTTTCTCTGCAGCTCAAGGACGTGTTCGGCCTGCCCAGCTTTCCCTTGCTCGATGTAGCAAACTTGGTGTGCAACGTGCGCGCGGGCTACGACTTTCATAAGGCGAGCAGCGTGGAACAGCTCAAGCGCGCGACGGTTCCCATGCTGTTTATCCACGGTGACCAAGACACCTTTGTACCGTACAGCATGCTCGACCAAAACTACGACGCGTGCGCCAGCAAGGTTAAACAGAAGCTCACTATCCACGGCGCCACCCACGCCAAGAGCGCGCAAGTTGACCCCGAGCTCTACTGGAATACGGTCGACGACTTCCTCGACAAGAATTATTAGGCAAAAAGCAACGCCTGGGGTTTTGTTGCCAAAAATCGGTTTGTGGTCGGCGGTATTCGATTTTTCACCGCACTTCTGAAAAGCCGCCCGCGAGCGTTGTGCTCGTGGGCGGCTTTTACTCAACTAACGCCACAAAGGCGCTTGGTTTGTCCAATAGGACGACGCTACTTGACCTCGATGAGCTCGTACTCGCTCGTGCCCAGGCCGATCTTTTCGGCGTGCGCGATGCACACGCGCCAGTCGGTGTCGGGATGCGTGATGCAGAAGGGGTCACGCGCCTGCTCGCCCTCCAGGTGCTCGTGGTTATGCTCCATCTTGGCCGCGCTATCGGTGAACTCGGTGTTGGGCAGCGGCTCGGATGCCATGACGGCATCGGCGCAGGCCTGGTCGATGGCGACCGGGTCGAAGCTCGCGAACATGCCGATATCGTTAACGATAGGCGTGTCGTTTTCGGGATGGCAATCGCAGTTGGGGCTGATATCCATGGCGAGCGAGATATGGAAGCTCGGGCGGCCGTCGACAACGGCCTTGGTGTACTCGGCGATCTTGCAGTTGAGCACGTCGGCCGCGGCCTCATAGCCGGGCTTGATGCAGTCCTGGTTGCATGCCGCAATGCAGCGGCCGCAGCCCACACAGCGATCGTGGTCGATGGCAGCCACGTGAACCGTGCGGGTGTTGCCGTTGGCAAGCTCGCGCTCGCGGGTATCGTCAAACGAGACGGCGTTGTGCGCGCAGATCTTTTCGCAGGCGTGGCAGCCCACGCAGTTGGTGGTATCGACATTCGGCTTGCCGGCGGCGTGCTGCTCCATCTTGCCAGCACGGCTGCCGCCTCCCATGCCCAGGTTCTTCATGGCGCCGCCAAATCCGGCCTGCTCATGGCCCTTAAAGTGGGTGAGGCTGATCACAATGTCGGCGTCCATGAGTGCCTGGCCGATCTTGGCCTCGTGCACATACTCACCGCCCTCGACCGGAACGAGTGCCTCGTCGGTGCCCTTGAGGCCGTCGGCGATGATAATCTGACAGCCCGTGGCATACGGGGTGAAGCCGTTCTGGTAGGCGGTGTCGATGTGCTCGAGCGCGTTTTTGCGGCTACCGACGTAGAGCGTGTTGCAGTCGGTGAGGAAGGGCTTGCCGCCCAGCTCCTTCACGACGTCCGTGACGGCACGGGCGTAGTTGGGGCGCAAAAAGCTCAGGTTGCCCAGCTCGCCAAAGTGAATCTTGATAGCAACGAACTTGTTCTCAAAGTCGATCTGTTCGATACCGGCGTGACGGATGAGGCGCTTGAGCTTGTCGAGCTGGCTCTCGCGAGCATGCGTACGCAGGTTAGTAAAGTACACCTTTGCCGGTGCTGCGGGTGCAGTTGCGGTCATAGATATATCCCCTCGGTCTATATGGCGTTACAGACATAGAGGATGGTACCAGTTAAAGCAGAGTTAAAGTCAAGTACGGCACCTAGTCATTGGGGACAGACTTAAATGACTGAAACCACTCATTGGGGACGGACTTAAATGAGTGCCTCGCCACCTGGCAGCTAGGGACGTTCCTTTCCTGCCGGCAGCTGGGGACAGTCCTTGCCAGCACGGCCGGCGAACCGGCGAATCGGCAAAGACTGTCCCCGATGATTACTCCTGCACTTTGAGGGCTTCGGCCAAGCTGACGCGCTTGATGGAGCGCGTGTGCAGCAGCGCCACGACCAGGTAGGTTGCAAAGCCGATTCCTGCGCACGCCGCCATGGACCAAGCGGGCACATAGATCTCGATATTGCCGTTGTAGGCGAGCAGCATCGAGCGGAAGATGGCCGTGAGCGAGCCAATAATGACCGGCAGACTCAGCACGAGCGACGCCGCCACGCACAGCGTGATCGAGCGGATGTACAGATGCGAGATCTCGCTATCGCGATAGCCAAAGACTTTCATATAGCTAATCGAACGGGCGCTGTGGTCGATCACAGCCTTGGTCAGTAGATACATAAACAGCAGGAAGATAAACACCGCGAGGCCAACCATCATGCCGATCATTTTGCTCATCATGCCGATGAACTGGTCGCCCACGGCGCGCATGTCGTCGGGCGTGGTGTCGCCGGCAAAGTAACGAGCATCGAGGTCGAGCTTCTCGTCGCTCACATAGCCGTTAAAGTAGGTGGCGTCATTGCCGAACAGCTCGTTAAAGTCGTCGATGCTCATATAGATATTCATGTCCGACTTTGAGCCCCAGGTGGCGTCCTTGCCCGCGTACTCAAGGGAATAATGCTCCCCCTCGTACTTGTCGATGAGCGTGACCTTCTGGCCCTCGCTCCAGCCAAACTTGTCGAGCAGGCCGCTGCCAAAGACGACGCGCCCATCGCCAACGTTGAGGTCTTTCCAATAGCGCGAATCGGGCGAGATGCCGTAGACGGAAATCGTCTCCTGCCCATTTCCATCGCCGCGGTCGTATTGCAGCTGGTAAACGGCATATTTCTCGGCCTGCGCGATTGCGCCCGCGCCGTTGTCGGTCGTATTGACCGGGTGGATATCATCGTTGTCAGTGTCGATCTTAGAGGCCTTGTCGATCAGGTCGATAGCCTCGTCGTGGTCGCAGCCGAGGGCATCGGCAAGGTCATCGAGGCGCGCGTAGAGCGCATCCTTCTTGTCCTGGACCTTGGCGAGCGCGTCCTGCGCCGCGGCCAGGCTCTCGGCAGACGGAGCGCTGGTCGCGGCATCGGCTGCCGCCTGCGCTGCATCGGCCGCGTCGTCAAGCTCGTCATCGGCATCCTGAGCGGCAGAAAGCAGCGCGCCGTCAACCGACTGCAAACGCTCGAGTGCCGACCACTGCTCGCGCTCCTCGGCGGTGCCCTCGAGTTCCAGCGGGGCCTTGAGCGTGTACTGGTGCTCGGCGACCAGGCTTGTCTCGAGGTTGTCCGCGTAGTGCGTCATCGTGGGCAGAATCGCCAGGCCAAAGAGCAGTAGCAGCGAGGCAAACGCAATGCCCACGAAAAGCGTGGCGAAGTTGCCCAGATTACGCAGGAAGATGCGCAGGCGGAAGCGCGAGACAAAGCCCATGCGCTCCGGCAGCTGCAGGCCGCGCTTGGTGCCCGACTTGCCGCCCGCCTCGTGACGGAGGAACTGCAACGGCGTCTTGCCCATTTTGCGGAGCAGGCCCACCAGCGTAATGAGGATGAGCGCGGCGGCGGGAACCACGGCGCACTTCACAAAGATCTCCCAGCTCCAGTACACCTGGAAGGGCGGCAGGCTATACGAGCCGTAATAGAGGCCGCGCATGGGCTCGGTAAAGAACGCAACGCCGAGCGCGGTGCCCAACAGCGCCGCGAGCATGCCCACGATGGCGGGAAGCGCGAGGTAGTGCAGTACGATCTCGCGACGGCGATAGCCGCTGGCGAGCAGTGTGCCGATGATGGCGCTCTCCTCCTCGATGGTGGCGTCGGTAAGGACCACAAAGACGAACGCCATGATCACGATGATGATGTCGAGCAGCGTCATCCACATCATAGAGTCGCCGTCCACGTCATCGCGCGCATAGCCAATGCCCTGGTTGGAATCGGCGTCGATCAGATCGTCCACGCGCGCATCGACGTCGGTCAGCGCCTCAACCATATCCTGCTCCGCATCGATGCGGTCCGCGGTGGGGAGGTCGCGATCGGTAAAGGTGAAGGAGTAGGTGTAGGCGGGCGCGCCGCCGGCATCTTCGAGCGCGGCAAAGCCGCCATCGGTGACCTCGGCCACGCCGTACGTGATGGTGTTCACCGTAAAGTCCGAATTGTTGAGAAACAGCGCCTGGCTGTCGGGCTGGGTCATGATGCCGCAGATGATGTAGGTGCGGCCCTCAAGCTCAACCTTATCGCCCACGGCGAGGTCGTTGTTGGTGGCGAAGACACGGTCGATGGCTACCTCATCGTCCGTCTTGGGCTCCTTGCCCTCACAGTAGGACGCGATATCGACCTTGGTGCGGTGCGCATAGGTGCGCAGCGTGCGCTTGGTGCCGTCGTCGCCGGCGGTCTTTTTGATGATGGCGTCGATGGAGAAATTCTTGTAGAGCGTGACGCCGCCGACGTCGTCGGCCGCGTCCTCGGCTGCCTTGAGTTGCTCCTCGGTCGCCTCGAAGGAGGTGGTCACGCGGCCGTCCTCAATCGTGTACGCATCGCGCATGTCATCGATGAGGCAGCCGATGGAATGCGCCGCGAGCAAAAAGCCCGAGGTGAGAGCGATACTTCCGCACATAAGCAAAAAGATGCCCAGGTACTTGCCGATATTGCGGCGCAGCTCGCGCGGGAGACGTTTTGCGAGAGGTGTCATGGCGCCGCCTACCAATCGAGCTCGGCGGCCGCGACGGGCGACTCGTTGAGTTCATCCTCGACGATGCGCCCGTCGCGCAGGCGCAGCACGCGATCGGCCATGCGCGCGATGGCGGCATTGTGGGTGACAATGATGATGGTGCAGCCGTACTCGTGATTGACATCTTCCATGAGCTGCAAGATTTCCTTGGACGTCTTATAGTCAAGCGCGCCCGTGGGCTCGTCGCACAGCAGCAGGCCCGGGTTTTTGACGAGTGCGCGGCCGATGGCGCAGCGCTGCTGCTGGCCACCCGAGACCTGGCGCGGGAACTTGTTGCGGTGCTCGTAGAGGCCCAGCGAGCGCAGCAGGTCGTCGACGCTGAGCGGGTTTTTGGACAGGTGCGCCGTGACCTCGATGTTTTCCTTGATGGTGAGATCAGGCACCAGGTTGTAGAACTGGAAGACAAAGCCCAGCTCGCGGCGGCGATACTCGCCCAGGTCGGCGGGCTTGAGCACCGTGAGGTCGCAGCCGTCCACCATGATGGAGCCGGCGTCGGCATCCTCCAGGCCGCCGATCAGGTTGAGAAAGGTCGACTTGCCCGAGCCCGAGGGACCCAGCATGACGCAGATTTCGCCGCGGTTGATGGACGTGTCGATGCCATCGAGTACCGTCAGGCGCGCATCACCGTCGCCGTAGTGCTTTTTGAGCCCTTTGACCTGGACATAGGCTTTCTGCGTTGCCATGGCATCCCCCATTGTTAGCCTCGTACTACTTTATGAACGTAATAGTAAACCTTGGCGAACTATTTTGGGGCGAGAGTGGGGATTTGTTTCAGACTAGTCATTGGGGACGTTCTTAAATGACCAGTCACAAGGGACGCTCTTTCGCCACCCGGCAGTTGGGGACGCTCCTTATCTGCCCCCGATGGCTAGTCATTTAAGTCTGTCCCCAATGAATACTTTTGGTCGTTTAAGTCTGTCCCCAATGAGTAGGATTTATTTCAGACTAGGCGCGGGATTTGGCGCGTGAGAGGGCCAGGCCTACGGCGGCAATGGCGGCGGCGAAGAGCACGGTGACGCCCAGGTCGCAGGCGATGTCGCCCAACACGGTGGACGTCAGATCCGAAGCGAGCGCCTTGCCAATCGCGTCGTTCACCCAATACGTCGGCACAAAGTGCGCCACCGTCTGCACGGCCGAGCCCATCAGCGACAGCGGCATCCAAGCGCCGCCCAAAAACGTCATGAGCATGCCGAGCAGGTTGCCCACACCGTTAAGCAGCTCCTCGCGCGCGCCCAGACTCGAAAGCGTAAAGCCAACGGCCAGCGGCGTGCACGCCAAGGCAAACGTCGCTGCCAGCGCCAGGCACACACGGCCCACGCCGACCTCGGCAACCGCGCCGGCAAAGCCCACGACGCCCATCATGCTCGACACAAACCAGATGCAGACGGTGAGCACTGCAGCAGCCGCGAACACGGCAAGCGAGCGCTGGCGCTCGGAGACCGGGCCGGCCTCCATGCGGCGCTCGCGCTCGGGCTCGTTCATGCCCGAGAACACCAGTCCCACCGACACGATGACCGACGAGATAATCGCGTACGCGCCAAAGTTGAAGTACGACTCGAGCGTAGCGGCGGCAGTCGAGTCGACCTTGACCTGCTCGATCTCGACCTCGGCACGCTCGGTGGCCGCGTGTTCGGCAGCCTTGGCGACGTCACCGTTGGAGGCAGCAGGCTCAAGTGCGGCCGCAGCGCCCGCGAGCGAGATCCAGCGCGAGGCCTCGGCAGACGAAAGCGCCGCCGCCATGGTGCCGGCACCGTAGGTCACATCGAGCTTGGGCAGGGACTCCCCCACGCGGGCGGCTGCAACAAGGTCGTCCTCAAACTCCTCCGGGATAAAGAACACGCAGTCGGCGCTGCCCTTGGCGCTGTTGCTCTTGGAGAGCGCGTCCGCAAGGTCGTACGTATCGTCGCCGATGCCCGTGACCAGCTCAAAACGCGAACCCAGATGCTTGGTAAGCGCACGCGAAAGGTCGCTGTCGTCGCGGTCGACCACGATCACGTTGGCATCGTAGGGCTTGTACTCGGTGAGCTGCGACGAGTTCCAGCTCACCGATGCCGCGATGAATACGCCCATGAGCGAGATGAACACCGTATAGATGAGCAGGTAGAACGGGTGCGCCAGCGCCATGCGAAGCGCGGTCTTAAAGGTGCTCATAGCGACTCCTTCCAAAGATCAGCGTAGCGGCGGCGACAAACACCAGGGACATGAGGACGAGCGCGCCGGCGCGGACGGCGAAGGGCCTCAGGTCCTCAAAGAAATACAGGCGATTGAACATGTCGCAGATAAGCTTGACGGGGTTGAGCCAGCACTCGGCCGGGCAGGCGCGGGCGACGTCGTCGGCAAGCGCCATCGCCGGCTCGCCGTAGAGGCCGGCGAACAGAGCGCACGTGGTGGCAAAGCCCGTGAGGATGCCGGACTTGGACGCCTTGCCGCCCTTAACGGGAAGCGTGCCCACAAAGAGCCCCAGGCCCGTGGCGGCAAGCGCGGAAGCGGCGCCGCCCACCAGACACAGCCCCTCGCGTCCGCCAAAGTCGACGCCCACGACCAGGCGCACGTAGCCAATCGCAATCGTCATCGAAGCAAAGGAGACCAGCCACGAGCCCACAAAGATACCGGCCAGCGACGCCGCCTTGGAAAGGCCGCCCACGCAGCGACGCGCGCCAAGGCCCGACAGATTGGGCTGCAGGTCGACGACGCTCAAGGCGGCAAACTCGGCAGACATCATCGCGACCAGGCCAAAGAGCGCGTAATAGTAGATGACCGTGCCATCGGGCGTGGTGCGCGTCAGGCTTACGCGGCGGGTACTGCCCTCGAGCGACAGGGCGCGCGCAACCGCCTCCGGGTCGGCGAGCGCCGCCGGGTTGTCCTGGGCAATCTGGGACATGAGCTCGGCATTTTGCGTATACGAGCTTGCCACCGTCTCCAGAATGCTGCGGTCGGTGAGCACCGACGAGGCGCGCGAGTTGTCATAGCTCGAAAGCAGCGTGAGCTTGGGCGTGCCCGCGTCGTCGACCGTATAGATGCCCGCGACCTCGCCGGCCTTGAGTGCACGGTTCGCATCGGCTGCGTCGTCGCACTCGTGGATCTCGAGCAGTTGATCGTCGCCCTCCTTGGCAAGCGACGTCGCCACGTCCTTAAAGGTCGAGGCGTCCCAGGCCTCATCCGCTACGACGGCCACCGGCACCGGGTCGATCTTGCCGTCGGAGCTGAGGTTCGCAAACATAAACATGAACATCGTGGAAAGCGCGATGGGAAAGAGAGCACCCCAAACCCACGTGCTCGGCCGGCGCAGCAGCGTCTTGACCGTAATGATAATGGTGTTGAACATGGCCGCCCCCTAGTCGCGCAGCTCGCGGCCGGTGATCTCGAGGAACACGTCATTAAGGGTCGGCGGCTCGGAATAAATGCGGCCAAGCGCCACGTCATGCGAGCGCAGCGCATCGAGAATGTCCGTCAGGTTATGCGGGCTCGCCTCGCACGAAAACGTGAGCTGGCCCGCCGTCGCCGACAGGTCCAGGACATGCGGCAGGCTCGCGACGGCACCGAGCGCCGTGCTCGGCACCTCGCCGACCTCGATCACGATCTTCTCGCCCATCTGAATCATGCGCTTGAGTTCGTCGTTGGTGCCCTGCGCCAGCACGCGCCCGCCGTCCATGATCATGATGCGGCTGCAGATCTGCTCGACTTCCTCCATATAATGGCTGGTATACACCACCGTGGCGCCCTCGTCGCGCAGGCGGCAGATGCCCTCCAGGATGGCATTGCGGCTCTGTGGGTCGACCGCCACCGTGGGCTCGTCAAAGAAGATGAGCTCGGGCTTGTGCGCAATGCCGCAGGCGATGTTGAGGCGACGCGCCAGGCCGCCCGAGAGCTTGCCGGGGCGAAACTTGGTAAAGTCGCCCAAGCCGACAAAGTCGATCGCCTCGTCCACCAGCGCGCGGCGGCGCTTGCGGTCGCTAACGTAAAGGCTGCAGAAATAGTCGATGTTCTCGCGCACGGTGAGCTCGTCGAACACCGCCACCTGTTGCGGCACCACGCCGATGCGGCGCTTGAGGTCGTAGCGAGCGGGCGTCATGGGCTCGCCAAAGAGCTCGATGGTGCCTTTGTCGTAGGCAAGCAGCTGCAGGATACAGTTGATGGACGTGGTCTTGCCCGAGCCGTTGGGACCCAGCAGGCCAAAGATCTCGCCGGGGGCGATGCTCAGGTTAAAGTGGTCGAGCGCGATAAGATCGTCATAGCGCTTGACGAGGTTTTCGACGTGGACGATGTCTGTCATGAGGCGGCCCTTCTGTTGGTCGTGGCCCGGTACGATTGCATCATCGCAGGAGCCGCCGGCGCGCACCAGTGAGCTTTGTCACGAGTGCGGGGGGCGGAGGCGAAACCCCCGCTCGTGCGAGCGATCGACGCCGATTTGCCGCGCGGGAGGAATGTCACGGTTGCGCAGGCGGCCCCTCCACCATGCGCGGCTTCGCGTACAATACCCGTATGAGCAGGCTTTTCGACAAATCGATCGTGCTGGCGTGCTGCATTGCGGCCGCCATGGGTCTTGCTGTAGACGCTCGCCTGGTCGCGGCGTTTTGCCTTGGCGTTATTGCCACCTCACTGGCCGAGATCGCACAGAGAAACCGCGCCCGCCGTGCGAGCGAGGCCGCGAGCTACGCTTACATCATCGCGGCTGTCTTCGTGCCGCCGTTTGTGCCGTTTGCGTCTCTCGCCTTCTATGACATCGCGCGGCGCGTGCGCCGTGAACGCATCTGGCCCGCGCTGGCGATTGGCGCCGTGTTTGTCTGCGCGCTTGTCGCGGACCTTCGCGGCGGCGCGCTCACCACCCGAACGCTCCTGCTGACCGCCATCCTTTCGGTTGCCGCCACCTTGCTATCGCTACGTACCGCCCAGCTGGAGCGCGAGCAACAGCGCATGCGCCGTACCCGCGACGGGCTGCAAGAACGAGCCCTCGCGCTCGAGGCGCGCAACCGCGATCTTGCTGACCGCCAGGACTACGAAGTCGAACTCGCGACACTCGCCGAGCGAGCCCGTATCGCGCGCGAGATTCACGATAACGTCGGCCACCAGCTCACGCGCGCCTCGCTGCAGACCGAGGCCCTGCGCATCGTGCACGCCGACGATCCCAGGGTTGCCGCCGATTTCGCCGACGTCAAACGCACGGTTGACGAGGCGCTCCAACTCGTGCGCGCCAGCGTCCACGCGCTCAACGACAATGCGACCAACCTCTCCGTGCAGCTCGAGCGCATCGTTGAAGGCGCACGCTCGGACAGCGGTCCGCAGATTGAGCTTGAAGTTATGACTGAACATGCGCCCGCAAATGTCGCCAACTGCTTTGCGGCGGTCCTGCGCGAGGCGCTCTCCAACACCATGCGCCACGCTTGCGCCCAGACCGTCACTGTACGATGCATGGAGCATCCGTCGTTTTACCAGCTCATCGTTACCGACGATGGAACGGGCGGGGTTCGGACAGGCGCCCGCAGCGCCACAGGGGGCATGGGGCTCGCCTCCATGCGCGAGCGTGTCGAGGCGCTTGGCGGCACTTTCACTGCCGGCTCGCGAGTCGGCGCCTCCGGATGGCGCGTGTTTGCCACCATTCCCAAGCAGCAAGGAGATGAGGGCCGATGAGGCTCATCGTTGTCGATGACGACCGCCTAGTGGTCGATTCGCTCAAGATTATCTTGGGCGCCCAGCCGCAAATCGAGGTAGTGGGCACCGGCGCCAATGGCGACGACGCGGTCGCGCTCTACGCTGAGCACGCGCCCGATATCGCGCTGCTCGACATTCAGATGCCGGGACGCGACGGCTTATCGGCGGCACGCGAAATCCTTGAGCACGACTCTACGGCACGCGTGGTGTTTCTGACGACATTCTCGGATGACGAGTACATTGTGTCGGCGCTCAAGCTGGGCGCCCGCGGCTACCTGATCAAGACCGATGTCGCCGCCATTCCGCCAGCACTGGCGCAGGTCATGGACGGTAAACGCGTGCTCGAGGGCAAGGCGATCGAGGACATCGATTTTGACGGAACGGGCGTCGAGGCGGG
>CABVDJ010000020.1 GCA_902497025.1 uncultured Collinsella sp.
CGGTCCGACCGGGCCGCGCGGCAAGGAGATATATTGCCAGACCGGAGGGGCCCCGCGGGCGGGAATCTGGCACTCCATATTTTGTTCACAAATGAATAGATCCCTCAGTCGCATCACTGAGGTTAAAACTGAAGCATTGGCTTCTGATATTGGCGATGACCAGCTGTTTTATGAGTATTGAGACATCGGTCATCTCTGGAGCGCTACTTTACTCCAAAGGCATCAGCTATTTGTTTCCCATCGGTAAAAGGCGGGTTTTGTTCGCCAAGCGTTCTTATATATAGATAGATACGGGTTCGAACCCGTGCACCGGCAACAAAAAAGACGGCCAACCGAAGTTGACCGTCTCAACAATCTTTGGGTGGGCCGTCAGGGGTTCAGCCTGCTTCGCAGGCGGCCGCTGCGGCGCTTTCGCGCCTTGCGCGCTGCGCTGGCAAACGCTCATGCGTTTCCTCAGCTCCGCGCCCTTTCGGGTTCGAACCCGTGCCGCGGTAACAAAAAAGCGGCCGGCATCCGCCAGTCGCTTTTCTATTCTATGGTGGGCCGTCAGGGGTTCGAACCCTGGACCTTGGGATTAAAAGTCCCCTGCTCTGCCAGCTGAGCTAACGGCCCGCGGGTGGCATTGTACCACGGTCTGGGACTATTCCCAACTCCATTGGCCGTTCTGGAAAATCACAACTTCACGTCCATCAGGCGTAATGCCCGTAATATCGATGTCGTCCGTGCCGATCATAAAATCGACGTGCGTGCTCGAGACGTTAACACCATGCTCCAGGAGCTCCTCCTTGGACATGTCGTACCCACCCTCGATGCATTCGGGGAAACCGACACCTAGCGCGAGATGGCAGCTAGCGTTCTCGTCATAGAGCGTATCGTAGAACAGAACACCACTTTCGCGGATCGGCGTGTTCTTGGAAATGAGCGCGACCTCTCCCAGGTGAGCAGCGCCCTCGTCAGTATCGATGATACTTGCGAGCGTTGCCTTGCCCACGCGGGCGTCGTAGTCCACCACGCGGCCGCCCTCGAACTTAATCCAAAAATCGTCGACTTTATTGCCGTGGTGGATGAGCGGCATGGCCGAGTACACGATACCGTCGGCGCGCATGCGATCGGGCGAAGTGAAGACTTCCTCGGTGGGAATGTTGGGGAAGAAGGGGTGCCCATCGGGCGTCTTGCCCTTGCCGCCGGCCCACTCGTGACCCTTCGTCATGCCAATCGTCAGATCGGTTCCATTTGCCGCGGTGTAATGCAGGCAGTCGAAACGATTGTCGTTCAGGAAACGCAGGTTCTTTTCGAATGCGGCGTCATGGAGCTCCCAGTCGCTCTCTGGGTCCTGGCCATCGGCGCGAGCGGTGTGCAGAATCGCATTCCACAGCTTATAGATTGCAACCTCATCGGCGTCTCCCGGGAACACCTCGCGCGCCCAAGCCACGACCGGAGCGCCGGCGATGCACCACGGATTGATGTTGTAATCCAGTCCACGGCGGAAAACTTTGCACTGCGTGTTCTTTGCCTTAGAAGCTGCAGCGGGCTTAGCGGGATCGATGCCCTTAAGGGCGGCGGGGTCCGCACCCTCGATAAAGATAAAGCAGGCACCGTCCTGGGCCAGGGAATCCAGCTGCAGGCGCTTCCACTCGGGCGTCTGCTCAAAATAGCTTTTCTCGACATGCTCGTACGTGAGCCTCGTCACGGCATCATCGGCCCAGATGACCGTCACGTGGCCGGCGCCGGCAGCATAGGCCTCCGCGACCACCACGCGCGCAAACGGCGCGCACTCAACCGGAGACTGAACGACGACTTCCTGGCCGGGCTTAACGTTTACGCCCTTGCGGACAACCAGGCGCGCATAGTTTTTAATCTTGGGCTCCAGGGACTTCATACCCTCCAGGGCCTCTTCGACCGTCAGGGCAGCTCGAATCATGTGCCACTCCATCTATCTATAGAACAGTAAAAAGGCGCGCCGCAAAAACGACGCGCCTTATATCTTAGCGATAAGTATGTATGCAAACGCTACTTCTTCTTGGAGTCCTTCTTGTCCTCCTCGGCAGCTGCGCGCTCGATAAGAGCGTTGAGCTTGTTCTCGGACATGCCCTCGGCCTGCGCGCGGTACATGTTGCGCAAGGGACGAATACGAGCGAAGTCGTAGATAAAGTCACCTAGGATGATGACATAGGACAAAACGATGCCGACCATCTGGACAGGGCTGGACACCATGCCAGCGGGAGCGAAGTACAGCGAGGCCCAAATTGCCACGACGAGCACCATGCCAATGGCGAGCACAATCCACCAGATGCGACGGCGCTTGGTGTAGTCCTCGTCCTGCTTGAGGAGGATATTCGACACCGTATAGATGCGGTCCTCCTTGGCGCGCTGCTTAGCCTTGCGGGCGCGCTTCTCCTCTTTAGAGAGGCCCTCGAGGTTCTCGCCCTTCTCGAGCTCTTTGCGGCGTGCCTTAGACGAAGCCGGCACGACGCGAACGGAGCTCGCTGCTTGGCGGGCGGGCTTAGCAGATGCGGCAGACTTGCGCGCAACCCCGGTAACTTCGTGGGATTGCGTGCGCTTGTTCGTGGCGCTACGGGTACTCACTTATGCGTTCTCCTTCATGCTTGTGAACTGGAAGCCCGTGATGATCTGGAAGGCCTCGCGATAGCGCTCGGACGTGCCATCGATGACCTCGGCGGGCAGGTGCGGGGTCTCCCCCGTCATATCCCAGTTGGCCTTGAGCCAATTGCGGACGAATTGCTTGTCGTAGCTAGGCTGGATCTTGCCCTCCTCGTAGCTGGCAGCAGGCCAGAAACGGCTGGAGTCGGGCGTGAGGCACTCGTCGATCAGCGTGACCTTGCCATCGATGACACCAAACTCGAACTTGGTGTCGGCAATGATGATGCCACGGGTCGCGGCGTACTCGGCAGCGGCCTTGTAGATCTTGAGGGAAAGGTCACGAATCTGCGTGGCGATGTCCTCGCCCACGATCTCGCAGCAACGCTCGAACGAGATGTTCTCGTCGTGGTCACCGATCTCGGCCTTCGTGGACGGCGTGAACAACGGCTCGGGAAGCTTGGAAGCCTCGGTCAGGCCCTCAGGCAGCTGGATGCCGCAGACGGTGCCGTTCTCGTCGTAGGTCTTCTTGCCCGAACCGGTCAGATAGCCGCGGACGATGCACTCGATAGGAATCGTCTGGGCCTTCTTAACCAGCATGGCGCGGCCAGCGAGGTAGTCACGATACTCAGCAAACTCCTCGGGGAAATCCGCCGGGTCGATGGAAACGAGATGGTTGGGAACGATGTCGGCAAACTTATCGAACCAGAATGCCGAGATGCGATTGAGCACCTCTCCCTTAAACGGAATCTCGTCGGGAAGAATGAAGTCGAACGCAGAAATGCGGTCGGTGGCGACCATCAGCAGGTTTTCACCGGCATCGTAAATATCACGAACCTTGCCACGGGAATCCGGACGACGCTCCATCGATGTCACGTGAGTCACTCCTTACCTAAATACGACAGAAATGCGGGTTCTTTCCCGCATGTTTTCGCAAACTCGGAGCGGCAGGGACGCGGCCCCTCCTTCACCGAATAGCGAAAAGCTAGTGCTCCATTGTAGTAGATGCCGCGTCCGCCGTGTGCTCGCGGGGCAGATGAATTGTAAAAGTCGTACCCTTTCCAAGCTCCGACTCCACGGATATGTAGCCATGGTGACGCTCGACGATCTGCTTGGTCACGGCGAGGCCGACGCCCAGGCCGCCAGCTTCGCGGGCGCGGCTGGCATCGGCGCGCCAAAACCGCCCGAAAATGCGCGACAGATCGTCCTTGGCAATACCGATGCCGGTATCAGAAACGGCAATGCTGACGTGCCTGCGGTCACTGAGCACCGACACCACGACCCAACCGCCCTCGGGGGTGTAGCGCATGGCGTTGCTCATGAGGTTGATAACACATTGCGTGATCATGTCGGGATCGGCCTCGACGACATCGTCGTGCCCTTGGGTTTCATCTGCAAAGCGAAGACGAAGGTCACGGTCGGCAAACAGACGCTCCTGGCCGTTCACAATCGATCGCACGAACGGAACCATGTCCACCGGTTCTAGATTGAGCGGAGCCGTGCTGTTTTCCATACGCGATAGGTCGAGCATCTGCTGCACCAGACGAGCCAGGCGACGCGTCTCGGAAGCAACGGTCTCCAAATGCTCATCGTCGGTGGGATACACGCCATCCTGCATGGCCTCGACCGTTGCGAGCATGGCCATAAGCGGCGTGCGAAGCTCGTGTGCAACGTCTGAGGTCAGGCGCTTCTCGTGTTTCATATCCTTCTCGAGCGAGGTGGCCATCTCATCGAAGGTCTCACCCAGCTGATCGATCTCGTCATCACCGCGCAGCCGCGTGCGAGCCGACAGGTCGCCGTCACGGATTTGCTTTGCGGTACTGGTGATGCGATGAATCGGTTTGGTGAGCATGCGCGACACGAGCGATCCGATAACGACCGAAATGCAGATTGCAACAACCGCGGCGAGGGCCATGGCGTTAAAGGTCTTCTCCCTAAACGCAGAGTCCGCCTTGGTGAGCAGAGCGTCGGAGCCGATGGCCCACAGCTTTACCTGTCCGACATGCTCGCCGGAAGACGTTACAATCTCGACGTTAGCAACGCTATCGGAGTCGGTTGGAGCAGACGAGACCGGGCTATGCGATGCCCTCTTGCCGCTCGTGTCGTCGGTCGTAGCCTGGTTTTCGCGTACATCGGCGGTGGCGCTTGCCGAGGGCCAGGAATCGTCATAAACGATCACGCCCTTTTTATTGACGACCTGCATGCCCAGATCGTCGGAAACCAAACTCGACGTTGCGACCGTGCGCAGTTCTCCCGCGGTCCAAGAGCCGTTTTCCTCATATGAGGTCGCCAACTTCTCGGCAGCGGAATTTGCGATTTCGACGATATTGGAGCGTGTGTAATCCGAAAAGACCGTGCCCCACACAACAGAGACAACGCCCACCAGCACCAATACCGTCATGAGCGATGTCAGAGCAAAAGCAAGTGCCATGCGCGAGGGATAGCTCATCGTTGGCCGTGAATCGGAACGAGGCGTGTTCCAACTAGCCTTGGAACCCGCCTCGCTCTCCTGCTTGTGCTTTTGTCCGATTTCAAAGCGCGCAGGTGTCATATGTGATTTCCCTATTTCTCGTCCGACTTATCGGTCTTGGCCGGAGCCTCGAAGCGATAGCCGACACCATGGACGGTGTAGAGCCACTTGGGCTTCTTGGGATCATCGCCCAGCTTGGCGCGAAGATTCTTCACGTGGCTATCGATGGTACGCTCATAGCCCTCAAAGTCATACCCGAGCACTTTCTCGACCAGCTCCATGCGGTTATACACACGGCCGGGATGGCGGGCAAGCGTGGTGAGCAGCTTGAACTCGGAAGCCGTCAGATCGACTTCCTTGCCCTCGACCAAGATCTTGTGGCCCGAGATATCGATGACCAGATCGCCGAAGTCGAGTACCTCGACGGCGGGCTCGTCGGCCTGATGGGCACGGCGGAACAGAGCGCGAACGCGGGCGACGAGCTCGCGCGGCGAGAACGGCTTAATCAGATAGTCGTCGGCGCCGAGCTCAAGACCGATAATACGGTCCTCGATCTCGCCCTTAGCCGTCAGCATGATGATGGGGACATCCGAGGTATCGCGAATGGTGCGGCAAACGCGCTCGCCGGGGATCTTGGGGAGCATAAGGTCGAGCACGACCAGGTCGAACTGATGCTTCTCGAACTCCTCGATCGCGGACTGGCCGTCGCCGACGCCCACAACCCAGTAGCCTTCGCGCTCGAGATAGGCAGCGACGGCGTCACGGATTGCCTTCTCATCCTCGACCAGCAGAATCTTTTTTGCATCTGAAGCCATAACACGGCCCCCCTGTCTCAATTAGCTAAGAACAAGCCCATTTTAACGCACCTGAGCCCGCCGGATGCCGCTATGACGCGGCAGCTCGGCGGGCGGTACTCACAATTACAACGCGTTTATTCCCCTGTTGGCGCCTTTTTAACCCCTCTAAGCTTAAAGAGAGAATAGGCGTGCAGTGACCGTCTCTGGTATACCCTGGCTGTTGCGCACCGTGGCGTACGTAAGGAATGAGTCCGATTTTCCCGCCGTAGCTGGATAATCGCCATACTCCAAAGCGCGGTCGGGCGACAGCAGCGAGCCATAGGTCTTGGCAGAGGTGTCGATCAGGAAATGCGACGCCTGTACCTTAACAAGGTATTTATTCTTCTTGCCAGCCGCACATGCGAGCGGCTCACGGGACAGGAAGAGATACGGCCCTCCCTCATTACCGATATACGTGCCCATGTTGCCCAGGCTGCCCACGCCACTATAGGCCGCCTCGATAGAAAACACGAAGGTATCGCCCATATATACGGCCTCGAAAGGCGAGACTGACGAGGGAAGGACTAGCTGGGCACGTTTGGTGTTGTTGCCGTCGGTCAAATCGATTGCCGTTATGCCGTAGTAGACGCCCTCGTCGTTGCGGACACGCGGCGAGATGGTCAAAATGCCGTCGCTCGCGCGCGGGGCCGATGCAAAGCGACCCGTCGATTTCCAAATTATCTCGGCCTTGGATTCATCAAGCGAGCGACGATAGCAAAACGAATCGCTACTCGTTTTATTGCCACCTGCCGAAGGCATTTTATACCAGATGACCGATGACCCGAACGCCGTAAACAGGGGCGGATCATAGTCCTTGCCACCTCGATCGAGCTCAACCACGTCGCCAGAGAGCGAAGCGCCCGACAGATTTTGAGCGTAGAGCTTCCACGATGAATTGGCAAAGTTCATCTCAACCCACGCGAATACGCCGTCGCCGGCACGAACATCGTAGAATGCATATCCCGTGCCCTCGATAGGGTCCTCGATTAATGTGGTAAGCGAGCCATCGCCCAGGTTGAGCACACCGAGTGTGTTGGCGTGCAGCGCCGATGCGGGCGCCATCATCGCCGCGGCGTAATCGCCGTCGCAGTAGTACAGCAGCGTACCCAGAGGCAGCGTCCACGACGCCGCCGGCTCAAGATCGATGTCGACTGCCTCGTACTCATCCGTAATCGAGATGATCTTGGAATCGTCCTTGATAACCTGCGGCTCGCCGGCGGCATCATCGCTGGTGCCCGTTTTTTTCGAGCATCCGGCAAGTACCGTGGCAGCGCCCGCGGCAGCCCCACCGAGTACAAAGCCGCGACGCGATATTCCGTTCTTGATGTGATCGGCGATACCCATTAGGCGATCTCGGCGCGAGCGGCCTCGATAGCGCGTGTAAGCTGGTCGGCGCAGGAGGTCTTTTTTTTACCGCAGGTATTACCGGCGAGAACCTCGATTACGCGATCGGCAGGAGCGCCCTCGACCAGCTTGGAGATAGCCCTGAGATTGCCGTCGCAGCCGCCGGTAAACTCAACGCCCATCACCTTGTTGCCGTCATCGGAAAGGTCAAGGTGAATATTGCGAGCACACACGCCTTGAGGCTTGTAATCAAACGAAATCATGCGATCCCCTCTCAGAATGTTATTCGAGACGACTATTATCCCCGTCTTTCCCTAAATACAACGAGACGCTTTGCCGGCAACACACATTACCAGCAAAGCGCCTTAAAAAGCTAACGTTATGCCCGAACCTACTCGAAGCTCAGCTGCTCCAGACGATCAAAGACTGTGTCGATGCGGGTGAGGAAGTCCCATGGATCAAAGATCTCGTCGAGCTTCTCCTGGCTGACGGTGCAGCGCGGATCGGCCTCGAGGCGTTCCTTAAAGGTGGGGCCGGAGACGCAATCCTGCACCTCGTGCCAGGTAGCCATGGCGTTTTCCTGCACGATAGCGTAGGCGTCCTCGCGGGTGATACCCGTATCGACGAGGGCGAGCAGCACCTTGGAGGAGAAGATGAGGCCGCGGGTCTTGTTGAGGTTGGCCATCATGCGAGCGGGATACAGCTGCAGGCCGTCGATAACGCGGATGAGGCACTGGAACATGTGGTCGAGGGCGATGAAGCTGTCGGCCTGGGCGACACGCTCGGCAGAGGAGTGCGAAATGTCACGCTCGTGCCACAGGGCGACGTTATCGAAGGCAACCTGGGCGTTGGACTTCACGACGCGCGACAGACCGCAGACCTTCTCCATGGTGATCGGGTTGCGCTTGTGCGGCATGGCGGAGCTGCCCTTTTGGCCCTTACGGAACGGCTCCTCGGCCTCGAGCGTATCAGTCTTCTGCAGATTGCGGACCTCGGTAGCGATGCGCTCGCAGGTGGCCGCGGTGGTGGCGAGAACGCCGGCGAGATAGGCGTGATGGTCGCGGCTGATGACCTGCGTGGACAGTGGATCGTGAACCAGGCCCAGGTGCTCGCAGACGTACTCCTCGACGAACGGCTCGATGGAGCTGTACGTGCCGACAGCGCCCGAGATGGCACCAAAGGCAACGTTCTTGCGGGCATCCTCAAGACGGTCCAGATCGCGCTTGAGCTCCCAGGCCCAAGAGCCAAACTTCATGCCGAAGGTCATCGGCTCGGCGTGGATGCCATGAGTGCGGCCGGCACAGAGCGTGTTGCGCTCCTCAAAGGCGCGACGCTTGCAAATCTCGCCGAGCTTCTTGACGTCCTCGATGATCAGGTCGCAGGCCTGGGTGAGCTGGTAGCACAGGGCCGTGTCGCCCAGATCCGAGCTGGTCATGCCATAGTGAACCCAGCGGCTGGGCTTGGGGTCGCCCTCGGGAACATCGGCATCGATGTATTCCTTCATGTTGGTCAGAAAGGCAATGACGTCGTGGCGCGTGACTTCCTCGATCTCATCGACCTTCGCCTTCTCAAAGTTGGCATGGTCGCGGATCCACTGGGCCTCGTCTTTGGAAATACCGATCTTGCCGAGCTCCGCCTGGGCCTCGCAGGCCAGAACCTCGATCTCCTGCCAAATGGCGTACTTGTTCTCGAGGGAGAAGATGTGTCCCATCTCCGGGCGGGTATAGCGATCGATCATAGCGGCTCCTTTTTGGTTATTGGCACGTTGGTCGTAACCCAACCATTGTACCGTGCGCAGGTGCAAGTATGGGCAGCAGGCATTAACCTAACATTTTGGAATTGGAGCGGGCAACGGGACGTCCGCGCATTTGCTTCGCAAATACGCACCGGCTGCGGTCGGCAGACCCGGTCCGCGCACACGCACGGGCACAGCGGGTTGGACCCGACGTTCCCGAGGTCCCCCGTACTCGATGGAGCGACCATGAGGACGTCCGCGCATTTGCTTCGCAAATACGCACCGGCTTCAGGCGCCTGTCGGCGCCTTCGCCTGCTCGCTACAAACGCTTCGCGTTCGCTTAACGCTCGCACCCTGGCGGGTTCGAGTCCCGGCGCTTGGTAGTAAAAAGCACGGCAACGTAACGCTGCCGTGCTTGTGCTTTTTACTGGAGCGGGCAACGGGACTCGAACCCGCGAGTGTCAGCTTGGGAAGCTGATGCCTTACCACTTGGCGATGCCCGCATATGTGGGGGATAGTATAACGCGGTTGTCTTGTTCGATACAAGGGTGTCGATGCTTGTTTTAGCTGTGGAGAATCATTTGAAAACCGCGCCAATTGTGGAGATGAGGACCTTTGTCTTTCTTTTCTTACCATCTTCTACCTGCACTTTTATCTGATTGTTGTATTTGAGCTCGATTTGTCAGAAATCGGGCAAGCTTTTGGTCAGGCTCCGGTACTTACCCGCATGAACCTCGGGGGTAGCCTCATCCTACGCGTCGCAACCTCCCCATGCGGCGCACGAGGGATAAGGAGCAGCCATGTCCAACGCACCCACGCACTCTGTCCACAGCGCAATCGCAACAGGTCCGCTGCTCCTGCTCCTCTTCCTGCTTTTCGGCTGCCTGACACCGGGAGCCGCATTTGCCGTCGATGGCTACGACCAGCTCGGCTTCCGCACTATTAGCGATGATTGTGGGCCCTTCCTCATCGGCAAGTATGAAGCTCAAGACGCCTCGATTGCCTACTGCATGAACCAGGAGCGCCCCGGCCCCACCAAGCCGGGCGGCCCATGGCTCAACTTTGATCAAGGCTGGGTGTGGCTCGACGACGAGTTCGCGGCAATCGTTTGTCACGGATATCCTACCGCCACGTCGTTTGGCGGTTACCATCTTTCACCCGATCGTGCCCGCGCCGCAACCCAGCTTGCCGTATGGATGCTCAACGGCACTACCCATGTCGACGGTACCTACTCTTACACGACCGCTCAGGGCAAAACCAAGAGTGGGCACTTTATCACTGACAATGAAGTCGTGGCGGCGGCGCGGTGGCTCCACGACAGCGCAAAATCAGGAAGCATCAAAGCCGCTCCGCACCGCGCGCGGCGCTATCTAGGAGCCGTATCGGGCGGCAGCAAACGTCAGGACATGCTCTATGTACTGCCGGCGGTCTCTGTTTCCTTCCAAAAGCAGTCTGCAAACGCTGCCATTACCAGCGGAAACAATACTTATCAGTTTGACGGGGCAACATTCGATGTTTTTGAGAGCACCAGCGGCGCGCGTGTCGGCACCGTCCAGATGGACAGCAACGGTCGAGCGCAGGCAACACTTCTGCCCAACACGGCATACTACCTAGTTGAAACGAAGGCGCCGGCCGGCTATGTCCCCCGTCGCGATCGCATCGCCTTTACCACGGGGAATGACGGTGGAAAGGTCGCCATTGATGAACAGCCCGGCACCATCAATCTGCGTATCGTAAAACTCGATGCCGCGACGAATGCCGGCCCCCAGGCGGGATCTTCACTCGCAGGAGCAGAGTTCACGTGTGTGTCGCAATCAACCCCTGGATGGGCGCAAATTCTCACGACTGACGAAAGCGGTCGGGCTACCCTCGTCGATGTCCCCTTAGGAACCTTTACCATCTACGAATCAAAAGCCCCCGAGGGCTACCTGCCATCCAACGACAGCTGGACCTATACCGTTGGAGCCGACCAGCTCGGCGATTCAGGCGTAGTCGAGATCGAATCTCGCATTTCCGATATCCCCATTGCGTTTGACCTTGAGATTTCCAAATTCAAGGATTACGGCAATAGCGACCAATCCGGCCTGGAGCAGCCGGCGGGTGGTGTTGTCTTTGAAGTTGTCAGCAACAGCTCTCAGCAGGTTGTTGGCACATTGACCACAAACATCTATGGCTTTGCCTCCACCAAAGATCAGCCCGAAGCATGGTTCGGCACAGGCAAGCGACCCGCCGGTGTCCACGGAGCCGTCCCATACGACCGTGCCGGCTACACGATTCGCGAGGTTCCGGAAACCGTCCCCGAGGGTTTTAAACGTGCAGGGGAATGGACCGTCGGGGCCAATCAGATTTCCAACGGCGCCGAGCTTCAATATATCGTGGACAACCACGCTCTGTCGACGCATCTCCAGATTGTAAAACGCGATGCCCAAACAGGCGCTTCTGTTCCACTAGCCGGATTCACCTTCCAACTCCTCGACAGCAATCACGAACCTGTCTCACAAACTTGCTGGTATCCAGCACATAACGTAATGGACACCTTTACGACTGACGCGACCGGGACCGTCACACTGCCAGAATCGCTCGTGCCGGGCACCTATTATGTACGCGAAGCCTCGGCCAAAGAGCCCTATCTTGTCGGCGAAGAGATCGAGGTAAACATACCCGCCGACATGAACCTAACGCCCGTTGTAATCGCCTCGTATTATGACCACGCCGCGACCGGAAACATCAGGATCGTTAAAACCGATGCCGTAGACGGCAGCAACCTCGCGGGCGCCGTCTTTGAGATCCGTGCCTCGGGTGATATCATGCGCCCCGACGGTAGCATTGCCGCGCTCGACGGTGAGACTGTCGCTGCCGTCACGACGGATGAAACTGGAGAAGCACGCGCGGACGACCTCCCGCTGGGATCTGGCACCGCACGCTACGAGGTTGTCGAGACTCAAGCGCCGGCAGGCTTCTTACTCGATCGGACATCCCATATTGTCGACCTTACTTATGCCGACCAGAAAACACCCGTTGTAGAAGCACGGCTTAACGTATCCGACGATTACACCAAGGTAGATATCTCCAAGGTCGATGCAAGCGGCGAGCAGGAAGTGGAAGGCGCACAGCTCACCTTATATGGTCCCGATAAAACCGAAATAGACTCCTGGACCTCATCCGACAAGCCACACCGCGTCGAACATCTTGCACCCGGCACCTACTCGTTGCGCGAAATGATGTCTCCGCGGACCTATGACCTTGCCGAGGAGATAACGTTTGAAATAAAAGATACGGGAGAAGTCCAATCCGTCGCGATGAAGGATGCGCCCATCGAGATCAAGGGGCAGGTCGACAAGCGTCAGGAACTTGTCCAACCTATCGAAAAGGGCCTGTTGGCTAACGGCGATGGTAAAAACCGCGCCACGACGCAAACCAATAGTGATGGGCTTTTCTCCTATACCATCGATGCTCGAAACGATTCCGCTACTTGGGTTGATGAGTTTACGATTACCGATGATCTTGAGTGCGCCAAAGACGGCACGGCGAGATTCATCTCAATCGAAACCCCCGTCGCCATCGGCGACCTCAACGGTCTGTGCAACGTGTGGTATCGCACGACGCCGTTGGACTCGACAGACGTCGATGAACCGGCGAACGCGACACTTGACGATGGACACGAAAATCCTTGGCTTGAGTCCGACGAAGTAAAAGAGAGCCTTGGTGAGGACTGTCGCCTCGTCGATTACGACGGCTGGCGCCTCTGGAAGGCGGATGTCTCGACCACGGAATCCACCACACTCGAGGCGGAAGAGCTCGACCTTACACCCAATACCGTCGTAACGGGCATTCGAATTGAATACGGTGCGGTAGCCGCCGACTTTACGACTCGAAGCGATGTGGATTCTTGGACCCGCGATGATCTCAAAGATGAGCACGACGACCTTGACGATGCCAAAGCAATCCTTGGCACAGACGCTCGGGGCGCAGTCGTACACATGCAGGCAACGTCGGCTTATACGCCCCAAACCGCACTCACCAACAGTGCGCGCGTCGATCTTTGCCGCAACGGTGGCGGCGATAAACTTGAGTCACATGACGAGGACAGCGTCATTCAACGCTGTACCCTACCGCAGGACCTACCGGCAACAGGATCAGCTCCCATCGCCGCTTGCATCACCGCGCTCCTGACCTCGGGTGTCGCAGCCCTATGGTTCGCTCGCCTTAGGTCGATCCCAAAGAAGCGCTAGCGCGATGAAAAAGCGGGCGAGACAGTCCCCTGGCTCGCCCGCTTTCAATCATGTAAATCGCCGTATCTACTCTGCAGACGAAGATCCACCATCAACGATTGCTTGCTCGGACTCAGGAATCCCATCGGCACCCGTACTCTGTTCTTGCTCCACCTCTTCGCTGATTGCGGAGGCGGGGGTCGAGCCCTTTGCACCCACGATGTAGGCAGCCCCAAATCCTAACGCAATGGCAATCAAGGTCAAAATCACGTAGACAGGCCAATGGCGCTTAATATACGAAAACACGTTGACTCCTTAGAGCTCCGTCTACGAACGGCGGATAACCTCGGTCACGACCTCGGATACCGTGGCAATGTTCGTCGGGTTGACATTGTGGGGCAGGTCGTCCTCGGTACGAGCGCAAGCCAGACGCGTGCCGTCCACGCCGGCGATAGTGAGGGCTCGGCGGCTCGCCTCAAGCGCGGCATAGGCATCGGTCTTGGCATAGGGCATCTCGAGCGCGCCACAATCGACATGGAACGACTTGCACACCTTGCTGACCAGGTTCATGATGCGGCGATCGCCCTTGAGCAGCTGCTGTTCGCCCTCGACCGTCACCACCGAAAGCCTGCCAGCGCCGACGGATTCAAGATTGATGAAGAATACGCCGCGGAGCTTATCGCGATGCGAAGCCAAGAAGGCCTTCATGCCGGCGCCATCACAATCCGAGGCGCCGGTTGCCACAAACCAGATATCGTGACCGAGCAGCTCATCATCGCCCATAGAGGCGACAGCCGAGAGCATATCTTCGGAAGAAGCGCCATCGGAAGACGTAGCGCCACCCTTCCAGCCATCGTTATCGTCCTCGAAGTTATCCCACGAACCGATACCGCGACCGGACTTCTTGGCATCGTAATCGTCTTCGACGCCCAGCCAGTCACTCATGCTGTCCTGCTCGTTTTTCTTTTTACGACCGAACAGGCCACCCAGGCCGCGCTTACGAGACTTGGGTGCCGCCGGGGCGGGAGCTGAAATGGTCTCGATCGGCTGCGCGCCCGGCGCAACGGGCATAGGAGGCGCAACGGGTGCCGATGTGGGTTCGGGACCCTGAGCAGTAGCAAAGGGGTCGTTGACCTGGGCAGAGGGATCGGGAAGGTCGAACAGCGACGTGCGAGACGCAACGTTTGCCTGCTTCATCGACGGCAGCGATGGATCGGGGACCGAAGCCAGCGGAGACGAGGAGGGCGCAGGCGACGGTGCCGACGCCGGATCGGGAACATTCATCTGCGGACGCGGCGATGCCTGGGAGGAAATCTGGGCCATAAGGGAATCGACCGTTTCGTCCTGGGTGGGAGCGACATTGGCAACCGTGGCACCGGAACCACTCGGAGTCGGCATGGTGAAAATCTGCGTGGAGTAAGGCCTCGACTCATCTGTCTCGGGAGCCTCGGAAACCGCAGACACTTCCTCCTGCTCGACCTCGGTCAAATCATCTTGCTCGGCTGCCGCGTACTGCTCTTCGTCAGAGTTGACCTCGACGGGCTCGTCCTCGATCGCATCCTGAATTTCGGCAGCATCAATGGGCTCGCCATCGCCCGCCGCGTCGTCCTGCTCATCGGAAGCAGGAAGGGGCTCGGCAATCGCGGTACCTTGCTTTTCAAACGTTATCGTGGAATCGAACTGCGCGGCATCAAACGACATGGTGCTATCGACGTGCTGCTGAGCCTCGAAAGACGTTGTAGCTTCGGCAGCGTCGACGGGTACGGACTGCATAGCCTCGTTCTGCTCGAACTCTTGCGCCGCGCGCTCACGTGCCGCCTCGGCCGCCTGCTGCTGAGCGATAGCCTCCTGCTCGGCAGCCTCGCGTGCGGCAGCGCGCTTCTCCTCGAAATCGTCGACAAATTTCTTGCCCTTTGCAAGCGCACCCTTAAAGAAGTTGGAAGCGCTGGCGCCAATCGACGAGAACGCGGATGCAATGTCGGCATGGGGCGTTGCCGCGGGAATCTCGGCCGAGAAATCAGTATCGCTCTCGTAAGACACGCGCCTCGGCTGTTCAACGTAATCGTCGTCAGACTCGTCCGCAACGTCTTGCGCCGGCGCGGCGGGAGCCAAAATGTCCAGTCCTGCCGCGGGATCGATCGCGGACACCGCCTCGGGCTCGGCAACGGCAGCGGCAACCGCGGCAGACTCATCATCCACGGTGACAGCGGGCGCAGGTGCAGCCACGACGGGGGCAGGCTCGGGCTCAAACGTCGGCTCCTCGCCCTCCTCGTAATCGAGCGTGCAGGACTCGGGAAGCATTCCGAGCGCACGGATGGCATCCGAACCAAAGCGGATGTTGCCGGCGGCATTGCGATAGAGCTTGGGCTCGGGCTCGGCCGCGACAGGCTCCTCCACCGGCTCGGCAGCGGAAACCTCGTCATTGAACTCTTCGGCCTGGACAGCCTGATTCTGATCCTCGGGCACAATGGCGCCAATCAGCGTCTCGTCGGCAGACGCACCCTCAAAGCCCTCGATCTGCTCGTCGAAAGCCTCGCCCTGTTCGGGCTCGGTTTGAGCGTCGGGAGCAATCGGCTGACCGAACTCGTCCTCAGCGTAGGTAGGCTCTTCATACTCGATGGTGTTACCGTAGTCGTTTTGCTGCTGGGCCGCGGCATACTCCGCCGCTGCGCGCGCCATTTCCTCGGCACGACGCTTCTGCTCCCCAAAATAGGTATCGAACGGAACATCGTCGGGAAACTCGTTTTCGCCCTGGAAGGGAGCAACGTTGTCCATAACGCCGAGCATAGCGGCGACAGAGGACTTGTTGCACACCGCGCCGGACGTATAGGGAAGAACGTGGCGGTTAGAGATGATGTTTGCCGCGTTGGCAAGTGCAACGAGGGAAGCGAGGATCGCGACAATCCACAGCAGAACCTTGAGCGCGCCGGGGAGCGGCAGGATACGCAGGATGGCAACGGCAGCAGGGGCAACCGTGGCAACGGGCAACAGCTTGGCGATGAGCGCACGATACGAAGCATAGGGCTCGCGGGCGAGCAGCTCAGCACGGGGAGAGTCGTAGTGTGCGACAACGACCACCGGGCGGTTGCGCGGAGACGCGAGCGGGCCCGAGGCCTTGTGGTAGGCGATGACATTTTGGCTCACGCCCGTCTTGCCCAGGCGCGAAACCACGGGGTGGCCCGTGCGCTCGAGCACGTAAAGAACGGCGCCGACAATGGCCAGCAAGGTGCCGACCAAGCCGACACCGCCGCCGATGCCCATCAGCAGGGCGCCGGCAAACGCAAGAATACCGGTAACGGCAAATGCCAATCTACTGGGCGCCGGAGCATTGAACTCCTGAACCTCGGGATCAAAGCCGTGGTTGCGGAAGATCTGAGCGATATCCTCGGCAGCCAAGCGCTCTTCTTCGCTGCATGCCGGCGTAATGCCGGTGTTCTGCAGCAGGTGGTTAATATAGTTCTGGGTGTTCGCCATGTGCGCTCCACATCCATAATCCGACAAATAGGCCCAATGCATGCACATTAGAACCGTATATAGTCGAAAGTATACCCCGAGCGAGCGCAAACGACCGAATTCGGGCCATCTTAACGCCTCGAGCGGACAAGGATATAGCCTAATCTCCATATCGGACTAAAATCATGGCAGCAAACCACCTTCTCATGCGAGGACTCTATGACGGCAAGCGACGCGACCGCGACAATTAAAAAGGGGAATTCGGAGCCCAGTTTCGATAAAACGGCTCAGCGCATCCTCAATCTTTTCTTTGTGCTCAACAGCTCCCCCGAACCGCTGACGACCGAGCAGATCGTCTTGGATTCCGACCTGGGATATGGCTCCGGCAACATTGACTCGGATAAGCGCAAGTTTCGGCGCGATCGTGACAAACTGCTCGAGCGTGGCATCTTAATCAAGGAGGTTCGCCCCGCCGGTGCGCAGGAGACCGAGGAAAGCTCGTGGACAATCGACCGCGAGCACACCTTTGCAGCAGGCGGCCTCATCACCGCAGACGACGCCGATATCCTGCTCAACGCCATCGACCAGACACTAGCGGCCGGCTCATCCACTTTTGCCGCACCGCTTGCCGATATTCGCTCCAAGATTGCCTATCTCACCGGTAGGACGACGGTGGACGAAGCACCAATCCGCCGCTCTCCCACCGTCGATGCGGTATGGAGCGCCTTTGCCGAGCGATGCGCGCTGCGATTTTTATATCAGAACGGACGCGGCGAGCAGAAAGAACGTACCGTCTGCGTCTACGGCATGTTCGAACGCGAGGGCGTGGCGTACTTCTGCGGCCTCGACAATGTCACCGACGGCATCAGGACATTCCGCTGCGACCGTATCGTTCGCGCTTGGCGTCCTTCGAAGGCCTACGCCATCCCTGCGGACTTCAATCTCAACGACTATCTGTTCTTTGAATTCGATTTTGCCGACCGACCGCCCGTTGCAGCCACGTTCTCGTTCGCCCCTCAGACGCAGATCGATATGATCAACGGCCTCACGCGCGGGCGAGGTGAGCTCGCACACACCGATGCGGGATGGACCTGGACCGTTGACGTGCGTGACCTTGAAGCCGCCGCCTCATTTTGCATGGCCCACGCCGTGGACGGCATGAGGCCCGTGGCCCCCAAATCGCTCAAGCAGGCGTGGAACCGCCTCATTGAAAGGACGGTGCACGAGCATGCCCGTGCGTAAACTCACCAGCGAGCAGAGACTCTCGCGCGCCATCGACATCATGGAGGCCCTCTACGCCGCCGGCGAGAGCGGCATGACACGAGCCGAGATTTGCAGCCGCTTTGACATCACAGGGGTGTCGCTCGACGAGATTCTCGAGATCGTCTCGACGCTCGCGGACCGAGAATCGGGCGCGCGCATCATCTGCGAATGCCACGGCGAGCGTGTGGTCCTCACCGGCGACGCCGGGCGTGTTCTACCGTTGCGCCTGAGTGCCGCCGAGGGCGCTGTGCTCAACCACGAACTTGAATCGTTGGGGATCGAGCCACAGACGGCAGCCCGGATTCGGCATGCTCTTCTACCCGAAGAGCTCGGCTATAACCAGCGCGTCTTTGACAACGTCAACCACGGGTCGCACTGGCAGCAGCTGAGCTGCGCCATTCAGGACGGCGTTCGCTGCCGCATCTCGTATCGCTCGATGGACGATGCACGGCCACGTGAGCGTCTGGTCGACCCCTTGCGCATTACGGCAAACGGCGACCAAACATACCTGATTGCCTGGGACATCGCGGTCGATGAGCAGCGCACCTATCGCATGGATAAAATCGAGGGACTCGCCTTGACGGAAGACTCCGTCGTGCCTCATGCACCGGACGTCGCATCCCTCCACGATTCCCTTGCCCGGACGCAGCGTAGTGCAAAGCTCTTGATGCCATTCGATATGGCGGAGCATCTGGACTGGGCCGGCATCACCCTAATCGAGCGCAGCGGAGCAGACATGGCAACGGTAACCGTGCATTACGGCTCCGAGCGTTGGCTACTGAGCCAGATAATTGCAGCGGGCGGAGCCATCCACATCTTGGATGACCCCGCCCTGTCAAAGCGTCTGTGCGATATGGCAAAAACCCTCGTCTGTCCGCTTTAGCGCCGCCGCTCGTGGCGTGCACGCCACAGTTGCAGATAGTGCCCGATCTGCGCCGATTCGATGCGCTGGTAGGAGCTCGTGGGCAGCGACGTTAAGAACTTCTTTCCGTAGCCCTTCGTCACCAGGCGCGGGTCGGCCAGAATCAGCACGCCGCAATCGGTCGACGAGCGGATAAGGCGGCCGGCCGCCTGCTTGACCTCGAGCACCGCCTCGGGCAGCGAATAGCGCGCCCAAGCGCGGTCTTCGCGCAGGTTGCGCTCGCACGAGAGCGGGTCCGTGGGGCTCGAGAACGGCAGCTTGGGAATGATGACGCAGCGCAGCGTCTCGCCGCTGGCGTCGAATCCCTCCCAGAAGGCCTTAAGCGCAAAAAGCGACGAGGTCGGCTCGTTGATAAACCGGTCGCGCAGGCGACGAGGAGATGAGTTGCGCTGCTGGCAGTTGAGCTCCAGACCCGCACGGGCCATTTTGGGCTCAACGCGGGCGTACAGGTCTTCCATGTCGCGCCGATTGGTGAACAGCGTGAGCACCGATCCGCCCATGGCAAGATGGGCGTCGACCAGCACGCGCTCGAGCGCCGTAAGATAGCTCTCACGATCGCGCGGATCGGGGATATCGCCCGCAACGACTACAGCCATGTTCGAATCGAAGTCGTAGCTCGAGTCCAAGTGCAGCGATGTGGATGTTGAAGCACCAATGCGATCGAGGCCGACCGCGTGGTTAAAGTGTTCAAAGCTTTTGGACACCGTCATGGTCGCCGAGGTAAAGATAGCCGTGTGAACCTCGGGCAGCCACTCGGTTGCCAAGGCCTCGCCAATGTCGATGCGCTCTGCGGTCATTGACTCTCCGCCGGCACGCAGCCTGCGATTGACCTGCAGCGAATACACGTAGTGTTCATCGGTGCCGTCGATGATGAGCTTGAGGTTCTCGGCCAGCTCGTGCAGGCGGCGCGAGATATCACCCAGGTCGACAACAACCTCGGGCTTGTCGGCGGCGACGGCTTGTACCAGCGCGTCGACGCTCTTGTCAGCTTGTTCCAATGCGTCGATGGCAGTGTAAGCCGACTGTAAGAAATCATGCCAGTCGTCAGATTCGCGCAGCTCGGGGCCAATCCATAGATTGGCATTGTCATAACCCCCACGGGCACGGCGGCCGAGCTCGCGAACGCCATCGAACACGTCGGCGATCGCCATGCTCGCACGCGCAACCGTCGAGGTCGCCTTGGCAGTAAGGCCCAGATAGAGCGTAGAGCCCTCGGAGGTTGCCAAATCACGGGAAACCTGGCTTAGCGCGCCGGTGCTCGAGCCACCCAGGCGCTCAAACAGAACGCGTGATTCGTCCGCCGACACCACGCGCGCCCACTGACGGCGCGCCTCGCGCTCGATGGAATGGGCCTCGTCGATTACCCAATGACGAATCGGAGGCAAAATCCTGCCCTCGGCCGCGACATTGCGGAACAGCAGGGAATGATTGGTGACCACCACGTCGGCATGCGCCGCACGACGTCGAGCGCCGTGGACCAAACATTTATCAGGGAAAAACGGGCAGAGGCGACGAGCACACTCGCGCGAGGCCGTCGTAAAGTCGGGGCGGTTGACGCTGCGCCACCGAATGCCGAGCGAGTCGAGGTCGCCATCGGCTGATTGGCAGACGTACGCCATAATGACCGCGACCGCCGTGAGCGTGTCCGCCGGATCGCGCTTGGTGGTAATCTCGACCTGGCCGCGGCTCATGCGCTCAAGCTTGCGCAGGCACGGATAGTGGTCATAGCCCTTGAGAGCGCAAAATGACAGGCCACCGTCCAGTTGCTCGGCAAGTTTTGGCAGCTCATGGTACATGAGCTGGTCGGCAAGATTGTTCGATTTGGTCGCAATACCAACCGTGATGTTGTTACGGCGTGCTGCCTCGGCAAAAGGCACCAGATAGGCCATCGATTTGCCGACGCCCGTGCCCGCCTCAATTACACGATGAGTGCCCGTGACCAGCGCATCGCAGACCTCGAGCGCCATCGCGATCTGCTCATCACGCGGCTCGTAGGTGGGATACATGCGATTGACCAGGCCACCTGGCGCATAGTCTGCCTCAATCTCCTCACGACTCGGCATCTTGAGTACCGGCAGTTCGTCGGCGTCTACCCGATCGTCGGCGCGATCGGCCTTGAGAACGTCAGCACGGGCGGCGCTGAGAGAGAAGATAGAACCAGGGTTCTGCCCCGCCAAGAATGAGAAGATTGGACGATAGGACCAAGGCACGTCCGGATGCATGTCGGCTAGGCGCGCCATGAGGCCCTGGGGCAAGTCGGTGAGTGCCACGAGCAACACGCGCCATACGCCACACAGGGCGTCGACGTCGGCATTGGCACGGTGTGATACCGAGTCACAGCCAAACAGATCGGCCATAAAAGACAGCTTGTGCGAGGCCAGGCGCGGAAGCGCGATGCGCGACAGCGCCAGCGAATCGATCCAAATATCGCTCACGTTGACGCCGCCTTTGACCGACTCGATAAACGAGCGGTCGAACGTGGCGTTATGTGCGATTACCGGGCAACCACCGACAAAATCGGCGAGAGCGGCTACGGCCTCAACGGCCGACGGGGCATCTGCCACATCGGCATTTGTAATGCTCGTGAGCTCGGTAATCTCGGCGGGAATCAGCTGCTTGGGATGCACGAAGGTATCGAAGCGGTCGACGATCTCGCGGCCCGAAAGACGGGCCGCCGAGATCTCGATCAGCTCGTTGTCCTGCACCGAAAGACCTGTGGTCTCGGTATCGAGGACAATTACATCTTCCTCGATAAGGCCGAAGGACTGCGTTTTGGCGCGTTCGGCAATCGTGGCATAGGAGTCGATGACAAACTGCGGCGTTCCTGACGAAACCGCGTCCTCGATTAGCATGCAATGCCCGCTCGACGAAGGCCCATACGGATCAGGCTGTCACAGACCTGCGGGAACGTCATGTCGTCGGTGTGGCGGATCTCGTCCGGATACAGCGACGTATCGGTCATGCCGGGAATGGTATTGGTCTCGAGGATAACGGGGCCGTCCTCACTCACGATAAAGTCGCTGCGCGAGATACCCAGGCAACCGAGGGCCTTGTGAGCAGCACAGGCAAGCTCCTGGGCACGAGCGTAATTCTCGGGTGAAATCTGCGCCGGAATGCGATGGATGTCCGTAGGGTCGACATACTTCACGTCCAGATCGTAGAACTCGCAGTCCTCGGGCTTACGAATCTCGACAATCGGCAGAGCGCGCACGTCATCTTCGCCGTATACGCCGACGGTGATCTCGGTACCCTCGATGCACTTCTCGACCAGCACTTTGTCGCCGTACTCAAACGCCTTGGCGATTGCCGCGGGCAGCTCGGAGGGCTCATGGACCAGGGAAATGCCATAGCTGGAACCGTTGACGGCCGGCTTCACAAAGCAGCGCTCGCCACAAACCTCGACGATATGATCGATATCGACTTCATCGCCCACCTCGAGCGCAAGGCCGGGGGCAATGGGAATGCCCGCCTTGGCGTACAGGAGCTTAGAGACCTCCTTGTCGGCACCGCAGGCGCTGGCAAGCACGCCCGAAGCCGTGTAGGGGATACCCAGGGTCTCCATGGCGCCTTGCATGGCGCCATCCTCGCCGCCGGCACCGTGCATGGCGATAAACGCCACGTCAAAGCCGCCGGTCGCCATGGTTACCATAAAATCATCGGCAGCCGTGTCGAGCAGCTCCACCGAAGTGTAGCCGGCCTCCTTCAAGGCAACCACGACGTTCTTTCCCGAATTGAGCGAGATCTCGCGCTCAGCGGAATGACCGCCCGCCAAGACCGCTACGTGCATGTTCTCTAGGCTTTTACCCGGCATGGGCAGACTCCTCCTCTATAATTTCTGCAGCTGATACCATATTGTAGCGATACCCTCTACGTTTCCCCAAAATCGAAAGGCTTCCATGAATCCCAGGACTAAATCTCAGGACATTCGCGACTTGAGCCAAAACGATATTCGCGAGCTCGTGGCCGAACTTGGCCAGCCAGCCTTCCGCGCGAAGCAGCTCATCGAATGGGTCTTTGAGAAGAACGTTTGTTCGTTTGACGATATGATAAACCTTCCTAAGGCTTTCCGCGAGCAGCTTAAAGAGGCTTTTGCCTTTGACACGCCGACTGAACTAACCAAGCAGGTTTCCAAAGATGGCTCTCGCAAGTATTTGCTCGAGTACCACGACGGCGTTTCCGTCGAGACTGTCGGCATGCCCCGTCGTAACAAGCTTTCCGTCTGCGTTTCCACCCAAGCTGGCTGTGGCATGGGCTGCGCCTTTTGCGCTACCGGTCTCAACGGCCTCAAGCGCTCTCTGACCGCTCAAGAGATCGTCGACCAGGTACTTCATGTATCCAACGACTTTGGCGAGCGCGCCACGAGCGTTGTCTTCATGGGCCAGGGCGAGCCGTTTGCCAACTACGACGAGGTTCTCAAGGCGCTGCGAATCCTCAACGACCCCGATGGCATCGGTATCGGCGCTCGTCACCTCACCGTCTCTACCAGTGGCGTTATTCCCGGTATTCGCAACTTTGCCGACATCCCCGAGCAGTTCACGCTTGCTGTTTCACTGCATTCCGCCATCCAGTCGACGCGCAATAAGCTCATGCCCGGTGTTAAGAAGTACACGCTGCTTCGCCTTCACGAAGCGCTTCAGCTCTACACCGAGAAGACCGGCCGCCGCCCAACCTATGAGTATGCCATGATCGAAGGCGTCAACGATACGAATCCGGAAATGCAGGCGCTCTGCGACTTCTGCGAGGGAACGCTGTGCCACGTTAACCTCATTCAGCTTAACGACATCGAGGGTAGCCCGCTCAAGCCGTCGCCGATTCATAAGGTTGAGAATCTTCAGCGTCGCCTTGAGTCCCGTGGCATCGAGACAACGATTCGTAACTCCCGTGGTAACGATATTGACGCCGCTTGCGGACAGCTGAAGCAGCGTTTCAAAGTTCAGAAGAACGCATAGGGGAGTCGCACCCCAAAACGTTTCATGTGAAACATCGAACGACCCCGGTTGCAGGATATGCAACCGGGGTCGTTTCATTTATTGACCTTAATTTTGAATCAGCTGCTACTGGTCCCATTTTTACGGCCAAAATAAGGGGTCCTTGTCTCGTGAATCAGACAAGGACCCATCACAATATGCTAAGTAATTGTTAGGTACCTAATAGCCTACATTTTCCCATTGGTTGCTGACCCAACCCTGATTAATCTTGGGATTCTTCGTTACCTGAGCTGTACGCATGGCAACATCTTCTGTCATAACATCCATTTTCTTCTTGGATGTATCGACAATATCTTGCGCACTACGAAGCAAACGACCTCGAAGTTCATCGTCTGTCGCGATCTTATAGCCAGCAAAGGCACCAGCCGCGACAGTCGTCGCCAATGCAATCGCAGTTAAAACTCTATTCCTCATCTTGGCCTCCTTGATCAAACTGAATCATTTCGCCAAGAATACGAGAGAGCTCTTCCTCGTCTTTAAACTCAATCTCAATCTTATTCTTTCCACGCGAGCTCTTCACACGCACGTTGGTATTAAAAACCTGGCGAAGCACGCGGGCTGCCTTTTTAAAAGACTGAGGGGTTGCAGGCCTCGGCGTCTTAGGTGTCTCTCCGGCAGAAAACAACGGAGCAAGATTTTCTGTCGCTCTTACGGAAAGGCCCTCTGCAACAACCTTCTCTGCAAGTCGAATTCGAGCATCCTCATAGGGAACTGCAAGAATCGCACGTGCATGACCAGCAGTAAGTTTACCCTCAAAAATCATCTGCTGAACTACTTCGGGGAGATCGAGAAGACGCAGCGAGTTTGTAATTGCAGAGCGTGACTTGCTTACTGCCTTCGACAATGCCTCCTGTGTCATACCGCTGGCATCGATGAGCTGTCGATAGCCCTTAGCCTCTTCGACGGGATTCAGATCTGAACGTTGAAGGTTTTCGATAAGAGCAAGAGCCAGCATCTCTTCATCATTTACCTCTTTAATGATGACTGGCAATTCTTCAAGGCCAGCAAGCTTTGACGCCTGGTAACGACGCTCACCAGCGATGATCTCATAGCCGTTTCCATGCTTGCGAACCAAAAGCGGCTGCAAAACGCCATGTTCTTGGATTGACTCGCTCAACTCGCGAAGTTCAGTTTCGTTAAAGTGAATTCGCGGCTGATTAGGGTTGGGAACGATATCCTCAATAGGTAGTTTTGTTTCAGATGCAGCATTTGAAGCCGATGCAGCCGAACCGCCGGTCTCATACTCGGCCTCTGAGACCAAAGCATTCAGTCCACGTCCCAATCCGCCACGTTTCTTTACACTAGGCACGCTTGATCACCTCTTTTGCAAGGTTCATATATGCTTTTGCACCCTTATTTTGAGGTGCATAGGTAATTACCGGTTCTCCAAAAGACGGTGCTTCGGAGATTTTAACCGTACGGGGGATCAGCGTCTTAAACGCCTTGTCACCAAAGTACGATTGAACCTCCTCAACAACCTGATTCGATAGAGAAGTACGCGAGTCATACATGGTCATAAGCACACCATAGGTGTCTAAGCCCTTGTTCAGCCGTGATTTGACCATCTTCATTGACTCAAGCAGCTTCGTAACGCCCTCGAGTGCATAATACTCGCACTGGATCGGAATCAAAACGCTGTCTGCCGCGGTCAAGGCGTTGATAGTAAGCAGGCCGAGCGAAGGGGGACAGTCAATGAAAATAAAATCGAACTCGTCCTGAATCGGCTCAAGCAAATCTTTGAGGCGGGTTTCACGAGCGATTGCGCTTACGAGCTCAATTTCCGCGCCTGCAAGCTGAATTGTAGCCGGAATTACGAATACCTTTTTGCAATTTGTATCAAGAACAAGCGATTCTGCCGGCACATCATTCAACAATGCATCATAGATGCAGTGATCAAGGTCTTCTTTTTCAATTCCGAATCCACTGGTGCTGTTTCCCTGCGGATCAAAATCGACAATCAGTGTCTTACGACCCTGCTCGCCCAGTGCCGCCGCAAGGTTTACAGCCGTCGTTGACTTACCAACGCCGCCTTTTTGATTGATAATTGCAATGATACGCGTGTCTTTTGCGCTCTTAGAACGCTTAACGTCGCGAAATCCCACGGTCCCTCCTGGTGTGTATTGAAGCTGTCAAACGGAGGATGTTTCACGTGAAACATTCCGATTCAATATCAACCGCCATGTTTCACGTGAAACACTGCAAGTTGTTAGTATCTATTATGTTTCACGTGAAACATCTAGGCAAGCGGATTCTTCTTTGCCATGCCATTTGCACGAGGCAATGAAACGGATGCTGAATGACTCTTCCTAAGAACAATGAACTCCCTGTGACCCAGGCCTTCAGGCAAATCGATTGCGTCATTCAGAAGCGAAGTGAAGCCGCAGATCTTAGCTGCTGAGATGCCAGAGGCAAGCTCCTCATCAGATGGATTGCCCTTTGTGATAACAAATAGCCCTCCATCCTTGAGGTACGGAGCCGCATACTCAACAAGAATCGGTAAAGAGGCCAGTGCGCGGGCGGTTACAACAGAGAACTGCTTCTTATGGCTTCGAGCATATTCTTCAAGACGATCATGAACGGCATGAGCATGTTTCAATCCAAGAGCATGGACAAAAGAATTGACAGCATCAACCTTCTTGCCAACAGAGTCAATATAAGTAGCTTTACGATGCGTGGTTATGGTTAATGGAATACCAGGGAAGCCCGCACCTGTTCCCATATCGAGCAAAGCTCCCTCAGGAGCCTTGTTGATATAGGGGAGCAAAACAAGTGAGTCAAGGATATGAAGTACCGCAGCATCTTCTACGTTAAGAATACGGGTAAGATTCGTAGTCTTATTTGTTTCCAGAACCAAATCCAAATGCTGAATACATTTCCTCAGTTCAACATCAGTTACGCTCAAGGAATACTCTTTGCAATAGGAAGTTAGACGGCTCAACATCTCGTCAGCCTGCTGATCAGTAAGTACTAACAACGAAAGCTCCTTTCTGACAAAAATCAGTGTATCGAGAACTTTTGACAAAAAAAGGGGACGTGGAAACCACGTCCCCTAAGCATAAGCTCGAGTAGATTATCGAGCAACAATCACCACATGGCGATCAGGGTCAGAACCCTCAGAATGAGTATCGACAGCATCATTGCCACGAAGTGCAATGTGAACCAGTCGGCGCTCATAGGCATTCATGGGCGGAAGCGAAACACTCTTATGAGTGCGGATGGCACGCTCGGCAGCAGACTGAGCCATGGAGGCAACCTTGTCCTGACGGCGGCTCTTGTATCCCTCGACGTCAACTACAACCGGATATCTAAAGCCAAGCTTGCGGCTCACCAGCAAAGAGAACATAACCTGAAGGGCATCAAGAGTGCGACCATGACGGCCAATGAGAACAGCAAGGTCGGGAGCCGTTACATCCAAAATCAGCTCACCCTCGTCGCCCTCATACTCATCGATAGGAGAGTTGGCGGCATCGAAGTGCGAAAGGATGGAACGCAGGATGGAAATCGCAACATCGGCAATGGTGTCGAGCTCCTCATCGGTCAGCTCTTCACCAGCCTTGTAGCGCTGTGCAATCTCGGGATAATCGCCCGCGACCTGCGGGGCAACCTCCTCAAGCATATCCTCGATGATCTCTTCAGACATAACGTACTCCAAAAGTTAGGTACCTAAATAAGATTGATATCCCACTACTTCTTCTTGTGCGGGCGCGGCTTCTTCTCTCGACGAGTGACCTCAACCTGCAGCGGAGCGTTCTTAAGACGCTCCTCCTCATCGGCCTTCGCCTTGTCGATGACCTTCTGCGTCACAAAAATCTGCTGGATAACCTGCCAAGCAGACGAGACGTCGTAGTACAGCAGAACACCAACGGGAAGGCTCCAGCCCATCCAAAGCATCATGACCGTCATGACAACGGCCATCATACGCATGCTCTGAGCCTGCTGGCCGGTCTGGTTGCGCGACATATAGAGCTGCGGAATCAGGGTCAGGACGGCGAACAGGATCAGGCAAACCAGCGCAGGCAGTGCAACCATAAAGCCATCGGCAAAGGAAGCACTCGGCGTGGTGGTCAGGTCGGGCAGGATGTTGAAGAACGAGAACGTGCCGTCGTTAAAGTACTGCGGCAGGTTGCGCAGCAATGTAAACAGGGCGAACAGGATAGGCATCTGAATCAGCAGCGGCAGACAGCCAGCCATGGGGTTGAACTTGTTCTCGCTGTAGAACTTCTGCATCTCCTCGGCCTGACGCTGGGGATCGTCGGCATAGCGCTCCTGGATCTCGAGCATCTTGGGCTGCAGCACCTGCATGCGAGCCGTCGACTTGGTCGACTTGAGCATGAGCGGCGTCAGCAGCAGACGGATGATGACCACCAGGATGATGATGGACAGGCCCCAGTCGACCGCAAAGGTCTGGATGAGCTTGAGCAGCTCGAAAAGGATGTTAACGATCCAATCCCACATGTAAGTTTTCCTCCGATAGCGAGTGCCCGCTAGGGCACAGGGTCATAACCGCCGACGTGCAGGGGATTGCAGCGAGCGATGCGCCTCACGGCAAGCCAGCAGCCTCTCAAAACACCGTGCTTCTCAATCGCCTGGATGGCGTATTGCGAGCACGTTGGGTAATAAATGCAGGCGTCAGGCAATAAGGGCGAAATAACCTGTTGATATATGCGAATAGGAGCGATGGCAACACGTCGCAAAACGTGATTGCTCATCGCTCCTCCCCGGCAACGCCGGCGCGCTTCATAAGCGAACGCAACGCCTCGTCCATCTCCTGCGGCGAGGAAACCCTCGTCTTGGGAGTTGCAAACAAGATGATGTCATAACCCGCAACGGGAAATCCGCAGCTGCGGGCGGCCTCGCGCATCACACGCTTAGATCGGTTGCGCACGACGGCACAACCGAGTCGCTTAGCACCAACGAAGGCGACCCTTCCGGAGTCGCCTTCGCCAACCGATTCACATATGGTCATTCGAATCAGAGGGTGATTGAAACGACGCCCCTGACTGAACACATGCTCGAAATCTTGCCGAGACTTAATAGTCTTCATGCGAGATGTGTGTATCGCTGCTAGACAGTGAGACGCTTGCGGCCCTTGGCGCGACGACGGGCGAGCACGGCACGACCACCCTTAGTGGCCATACGGGCACGGAAGCCATGGGTCTTGGCACGCTTACGCTTATTAGGCTGATACGTACGCTTCATCTTAAGTTCCTCCTGCTGCATTTCGAGTGTCCGCGGGGACGCGGACGCAGATATAGACACGTGAGCTTGAAGATTGTAGGGAAATCAATGTTCAAATGTCAAGAAATCAAAGGTAAAAGGTTGCGCAGTTCACACGGTTCCCCCATAAGCACAACCGAAATTTGCGCCTCATGGCAACCTTTCACGATATTTCATCGAGTTTTCAACAGGTCATGTTGGCAATGTTGAGAACTTTTCGCCCGTTTTCCAAAGTTTTCAACAAGTTTTGAAAAGTTGTCGAAAGATGAGAAACGTTGCACGGTGAGCTACTATTTGTTCGAAACCTTTTGAAAGATTGCGAGCGGCATGTCTGACGACTTTTACACCATGGTCGATTCCGGAGACCCGGCACCCGACAACGAGCACATCACCGGCGTGCGCGAAGAGCGTGCGGAAGGCGAGCAGATGACCACGCAGGCGCCAAAAGCCATGTATGCCGCGCGCATCGCCGTCTATGACGACATGCTGTCGACACCGCGGGTGATCGTCATTGATCCGCAAGATGTCCGCACGTATTTGGAAGAGACGACCAACACCGTCTACCAGTGCATGAAAGAACAAGGTGGCCATATCTCGCTCATGGTCATCCGCGAGATTGTCGAAAACTTTATCCACGCACACTTTGCCGAGCCCATCATCTCGATTCTGGACGGCGGAGACACCATCCGCTTTGCTGACCAAGGACCCGGCATCGACGACAAGGAACGTGCTTTCGACTTTGGCGTTACCAGCGCAAACAGCAAGATGAAGCGCTATATCCGTGGAACCGGAGCAGGGTTTCCCATGGTGCAGGAGTATTTGGAAAACGCCGGCGGTGCCGTATCCATCGAGGACAACATGGGCAACGGCACCGTGGTTACGGTAAGCCTGAACCCTAAACGCGTGCAGGAAATCGAGCGTGCCGGCGGACGCGGCGCTGCCGTGCGGCCCGAGACGGAGCAGCCCACATATCCCCTGCCGGGAGCTTTTGCGCAGCAGCCCATGGCAGCGCAGCAGATGCAGCCCACCGTGGGACAGATGCAGCAGCCCGGAATGCCTCCTACACAAGAACCCCAAGCGGCATCGATGTCGATGCCGCCAAGCATGCCAGAGGCCATGTCGCTGGCGGATCAGGATACAGCAGCAATGCAGCAGGCGACAGGGGCACCGGGTGGCCAGCAAATGGGCTATCAGCCGTACCAACAGGGATATCCATATCAGCAGATGCCGCCACTGGGGTACGGCCAACCGTTCCCGCAGCAGTACCAGCAGGGATATCAGCAGCCGTACCAGCAGATGCCGCAGCAGCAGTACAACCCCTGGGCCCAGCAGATGCCTCCGCAGTCTTACCAACAGTGGCCTCAAAGTTTTCAACAGCAAATGCCGCCGATGCAGAGTTCTCAACAACCAGCAGCTCAAATGATGTATCCTAATGCAGCAAATCAGTATGCGCAGCCACAACCGGACGTGTTCGTAAGCGATCGCGGCAACGCCGCGCTGGGCTATCTGGCGCAAAATCAAGCGTGCGGTGCAACCGATCTGGCGAGGGCGTTTGGAAACTCGGCCCCCACTTGGTCACGCACGCTCAATGACTTGGCGCAGGCCGGCTTGGTCATCAAGCATGGCCAGAAATACCATCTGACCGAACTCGGCGCCGCTCGCGTGCGAGCTCAGAGCTAAAGAACGGGAGAGACAGTGGACGAGGAAGCAAGCATCATCTTGGGGGATGCCATCGCCTTTTGCCAGCGCGACGGCCAAGATGCACGCCTCATCAACATGCTGGGGCAATCGCGCGCCATAAGCCTGACCGAAGATACGCTCACGATCGAGGCACCCTCGCGCTTTGCCATCGCGCAGCTCAAAAAGCATCAGCCGACTATTGAGGCCTATCTGGAAGAAATCGCCTTTGCACCGATTGCGCTCGACATCGTGGCACCGCAAGGCGCCGCGACGGAATCCGCTGCCACGACGGCGCCCGCCACGGCTCCCGCCGCTTCCCCGGCGGTGCCGGCCTCCGCAGGCGACGTACCGACGATCGAGCACCAGCACAGCGATGTTTCCCGTGAAACCATGGCACCGTTGCCGACCGCGGCGGCGACGTCAACGAACGTACCCGTCACGCACATGCCCATCGCTCACGACGCAGCGGCGGGCGCGGATTCGGGCATTGCAATCAAAAACACGCTCTCGGCCGATGATTTTCGTCGCATGATGAACCAGATGAAGGGCGGAGCGCCGACTAAACCCACGCAAGTTGCGACCCCCGCTTCACCCATGCCAGCACCGACCGTGCCGGCCGAGCAGAATACGGATGGAGCCCCGCTCGCCGCGAACTCAAAATTTACCTTTGAGAACTTTGTCTACGGCCCCGAGAACAGCCATGCCTATCGCTCGGCACTCAAGTTTGCCGCCCTCGCGGACGAGCGCGGCACGTGCACATCACTGTTCATCTACGGCAAATCGGGCCTGGGCAAGACGCACCTGCTGCTTGCCATCAAAAACGAGCTCGCCGAGAAGTCGCCCGAGATCAAGGTCAAGTATGCCAACTCCCAGGCATATCTGGACGACCTGATGACCGAGTTCGACCGTCAAAAGAAGAGCAACGCTCCCATCATGCAGGCGTACCACGGCGTGGACGTGCTCATCATCGATGACATCCAAAACATCATCGGCAAGCGCGCGAGCGTGGACTACTTTTTCCAGCTCATGGACGAGTTCATCCGCAACAACAAGAAGGTCGTCATCGCGGCAGACCGTGCCCCCAAGGACCTGAGCATGGACGAGCGTCTGACCAGCCGCTTCAACGCCGGCATGCTCTGCCTGGTCGCAGAGCCCAGCTACGAGATGAAATACAAGATCTTGCAGCGCTATTACGAGAACACCATCGTCGCCGCTCCCGAGGCAGGCGACGACTCGCTGCTGGCGGCCTATGGGGGCGACGGCGGACACCTGACCGACGAGCACTTTAAACACATGGCCGAGGTCTCGGGCACCAACATCCGCGAACTCGAGAGCTTTTGCGAGCGCTGCGCCGGCGAGGCGGGCGACCGCGAGCGCGAGGGCGGGGAGCTCACCTTTGACGATATCGACGCCATCGCCAGCCAGTACTTCGACACATCGGCCAAAAAGATCAACGTCCAGACGGTTCAGTCCGTCATCGAAGAGCAGTACGGCGTGACGCACGAGGAGCTCATCGGCCCGCGTCGCAACGCCAATATCGCCAAAGCACGCCATATCGCTATCTACCTGGCCATCGAGATGTGCGAGATGACGACCACGGCGGTGGGCGCCGAATTTGGCAACCGCAACCACTCGACCGTCAGCACGAGCTACAAAAAGGTCCAGAAGATGATCCAGGAAGACCGTACCGTCACCGAAGACCTCAAATCGCTGCGCGATAAAATTACACTGCGCTCGTAGGGAAATAGAGACACCTGTTGAAAACTTGTCGAAACCATGGGCATAAGGTGTCTAAAACCCAACCCGCGGTGGTGAAAAGTTTTGCGCAGGTTTTGAACGTGGAAAACCACCCCCGTTGCACACAGGTTGCTGTCGATTCTCTTTCTGGGTCTGACCTGCGTCTTTGGGAGTAATCAACAGTTTCGTCAGTGCTATTACTATTATTAAGATATTTATATCTAAAGAAAGGTATTAAAAGATGAAGTTCACCGTCAGCCAGAGCTCGCTTACACAAGCCATCGGCGTCGTTATGAAGGGTGTCGCTTCGGCGTCCACCCTTCCCATCCTGTCGGGCGTGCTCGTCAAGGCGCAAGACGGCATCTTGGAATTCCAGACCTCTAACTACACCATCTCGATCCGTCATCGCATCGCGGCGCATGTCGAAGAAGAGGGCGAGATGGTTATCCCCTGTAAGATGCTCTCCAATATCACCAAGACCCTCCCCGATGCCCCGGTCACCTTTGAGCTGTCCGAACGCCAGGTGCTGATTGGTTGCGAGAAGAGCTCTTTCCGCCTGAACACGCTCGATGCCAATGACTTCCCCGAGTTTCCGGCCTATGCCATCGAGAGTGCCGTGGAGCTGCCGACCGATATCTTGTCCGAGATGGTCGGCCGCGTGTGGCGCGTCACCTCGACCGACAAGGCCCGCCCCATCCTGGGCGGCGTGCACATGAAGGTCGAGAACAACACCGTTCGCCTGGTGGCGACCGATTCCTTCCGTTTGGCCGTGTGCGATACGCAGGTCGAGACCTCGACCCTCGAAGGCTCCTTTGAGCTCAACGTTCCGGCCGACGCCTTTAACGATGCGCTGAACATCATGGCCAGCCAGGCGACCATCATGATCGGGGCTACCGACACCCAGGTCGTCTTCGAGGCCGGCAACACCACCTACGTGTCGCGCCGCATCGAGGGCGTGTACCCCAACTACAAGCAGCTCATCCCCGATTCGTGCGTGACGAGCGTCAAGATCGATGTCGCCGCTTTTAACGCCGCCCTCAAGCGCGTAGCCGTTATCGCGAGCGCCAATCCCGCCGTCAAGTTCGAGATCGATGTCGAGAACGGGCAGATGGGCCTGTCCTCCATTTCCAATGACCAGGATCTGGCGCAGGAGACGATCGATGTCGAGGCCGAGGGCGAGTCGGGTACCATCGCCTTCAACTACCACTACATCTTCGGCTGTCTCAATGCCCTGTCCAAGGAGAAGGAGATCACGCTGGAGCTCAAGAGCTACTCGCAGGCGGGCATCTTCAAGTCCTACGACAAGATCAACTACCTGTACCTGGTCATGCCGGTCCGCATCTAGCAGCCGCCCTATGACCATGTTCGCCCGCGATCTTTCCGTCGTACACTACCGCAGCTTCGATAGTTATCGCCTTGCCCTAGACGAGGGCGTGACGATACTTGCGGGACCCAACGCGGCGGGAAAGACCAATCTCATAGAGGCGCTGCAGCTGCTGACGAGCGGCGCCTCGTTTAGGCATCCGACCGCAGCCGAGCTCGTCCATGACGGCGTGGGCTCGTGCAAGGTCGAGCTGAGGCTCGAGGGCGACGGCCGCGTGCTTGATATGGGGTTGAACGCGGAGGACGGTAAGCGCTCGTTTAGCCGCAACGGCAAGAGATGCTCTGCCGCCGGTGTGCGCGGGGTTCTGCCGAGCGTGCTGTTTTGCCCCGACCATCTGGACATGGTTAAGCGAGGCGCCAGTGTGCGCCGCGCCGCCCTCGATGACTTCGGCATGCAACTGAGCGCACGCTATGCCGATCTTACGAGCACCTATGGGCGCTGCGTGACCCAGCGTAACGCCTTGCTCAAGGAGACCTGGTGCTGCCGCGAGATGCTCGGCGCGTGGAATGATTCGATTGCCCGCGCGGGCTCGGCCCTGCTCGTGCACCGGTTGGCCCTGCTCGACCGGCTGGCGGGCCATGTGCACACTGCCTACGGGCAGGTGGCATCCGGTGAGGCTGCCAACGTGACCTATACGTCCACGCTGGGGGATTTGCCCCAGGTCGAGGATCGCGAAGAGCTGAAGGGCTGGGCGTACGAGCGCATGCTGGCTGTCCTTGATGAGCACGCCGACGAGGAAATTCGCCGCGGCGTGACGTTGGTGGGACCGCATCGCGATGAGATTGAGTTTACCGTGGCGGGTCGCTCCGCCCGTTCATTTGCCAGCCAAGGTCAGCAGCGAACGTTGGTTCTGGCCTGGAAGGTGGCGGAGGTGGCCGTGGCTCGCGATGTCCTGGGTACTGCTCCGCTGTTGCTTCTGGACGACGTGATGAGCGAGCTCGACGGCGAGCGCCGCGGTGCTTTTCTGCGGCTGATCGGCGATGATATCCAAACGGTCATAACCACGACCAACCTGGGATACTTTACCGATGACCTGCTTGATCGAGCCAAGGTGGTGAGCATGGGTGAGACGTGCTAATTACGAGCGCGAGAGCGAGACGGTCGCCTTCAGTGGGTTTTTGAACGCAGAGCGCCAGCGCATCCTGGCGGCCGCGACACCTGAGCGCCGTGCGCAGATGGAGGCTGCAGAGGAATCTCGTGCGGTCTATCGCGCGTGGAACGCGGTGTGCTCGGGCACGCGCGAGGGGCGGCATGTGACGGGTCTGTGCTACCTGCCCGAGTCCAATGAGCTGCTGGTATATCTCGATTCGCCCTCGTGGACACAGGAAATGACGCTGTTGCGCGAGATCATCCGCGCGCGCATGGAGCGCGCCGGTGCGCATGTGGACGGCCTGGTGTTCAAAACCACCGCGCCCGGTCACACGCCGCCCGCCGCCAAGGAGCGCCTGCGCCCGGCGACGACTGAGCGCCCGCCGGCTCCGCACGCCGACCTCAGTGAGGCCGAGCGCACCGAGATTGAGTGCCAAGTGGCGCCCATCGAAGACCAAAAACTGCGCGAGGCCCTCGAGAACGCCATGAGAGCCAGCGCCGAGTGGGCCAAGGGCGTGCAAAGCAAAAAAGAGCCTTAAATCGCATCTGGTGGCCTTGTAGAGCCAAATACCCTCGTTCCCGAGGGTATTTTTTTACGATAAACTAGTAAGGCTGTACACATTTTCTTGACTGAAGGAGGACGTGTGGCAAACGAAAACGATTACGATGGCGGCGAGATTAAGATTCTCGAAGGTCTCGAGGCCGTTCGTAAGCGCCCGGGCATGTATATCGGCTCGACGAGCGCCAGCGGTCTGCATCACCTGGTGTGGGAGATCGTTGACAACTCCGTCGACGAGGCCATGGCCGGTTTCTGCACCGAGATCCAGGTGACGGTCCACGCCGACAACTCCATCACGGTCGTCGACAACGGGCGCGGTATCCCCGTCGACGAGCACCCTGTTAAAAAGATCCCGACGCTCGAGGTCGTCATGACGATCCTGCACGCCGGCGGTAAGTTCGATAACTCGGCCTATAAGGTCTCGGGCGGCCTGCACGGCGTGGGCATCTCCGTCGTCAACGCACTGTCCAAGCGCGTGGTCGTTCAGGTTCGTCGCGATGGCAACACCTACGAGATGGAGTTCTCGCGCGGCAAGACCGTCAAGAAGATGGAGGTCGTGGGCACCTCGGATTCGACGGGCACCACCGTCACCTTCTGGCCCGACGACGAGATCTTCGAGACCTGCATCTACGATTTCGATACGCTACACAATCGTCTGCAGGAGACGGCGTTCCTCAATAAGAACCTCAAGATCGTGCTGACCGACGAACGCGAGGCGACTCCCCATGTGGAGGAGTTTTGCTACGAGGGCGGCATCATCGACTTCGTCAAGTTCCTCAACGAGGGCAAGGACGTCCCCGAGGCCTTTAAGGAGCCCATCTACATCGAGGGCAAATCGGACCCGGACGCGCCTGTGACCAAGATGGGCGAGGTCGAGGTTTCCCTGCAGTGGAATAGCGGTTACGGCGAGAATGTCATGTCGTTTGCCAACGACATCTACACCCCCGAGGGCGGCATGCACCTTGAGGGCTTCCGCACGGCGCTCACCCGCGTAATCAACGATTACGCGCGCAAGCAGAACCTGCTCAAGGAAAAAGACGCCAACCTGACCGGCGACGATGTGCGCGAGGGCCTTTCGGCCGTTATCTCGGTCAAGCTGCCCGACCCGCAGTTTGAGGGCCAGACCAAGGCCAAGCTCGGCAGCTCCTATATGCGCGCGCTCACGCTCAAGATCGTGACCGACGGCCTTGCCGATTACCTCGAGGAGCATCCCAAGCCCGCTCGCGAGATCGTCAAGAAGGCGCAACAGGCCTGCAAGGCGCGCAATGCCGCCCGCAAGGCGCGCGAGGCGACCCGCCGCAAGAGCCTGCTCGAGACGGCGTCCCTGCCCGGTAAGCTCGCCGACTGCTCGGTGCGCGATGCCGAGCTGACCGAGCTCTTCATCGTAGAGGGCGACTCGGCAGGCGGTTCGGCCAAGGACGGCCGTCGCCGAGACATCCAGGCGATTCTGCCCCTGCGCGGCAAGATTTTGAACGTCGAACGCGTTGGCGACCATCGCGCGTTCTCGAGTGACACCATCCAGTCGCTGATTACCGCGATCGGCTGCGGCGTCACGACGAGTGCCGGCGACGGCGGCGACTTCGATATCACCAAGGCGCGCTACCACAAGATCATCATCATGACCGATGCAGACGTCGACGGTGCGCATATCCGCATCCTGCTGCTGACGTTCTTCTACAAGTACATGCGTCCGCTGATCGATGCCGGCTACGTCTATGTTGCCTGCCCGCCCATCTTTGGCATTAAGGTTCGCAACAAGATCCACTACGTGTATCCCAACGGCCGCCAGCCCGAAGACGAGATCCTGCGCGACACCATCCAGAGTCTGGGCCTGAACCCCGACGATAACGACGAGGACGGCAAGGCCAAGGACGGCAAGATTACCAAAAAGCGCAAGGGCTATACCGTCCAGCGCTACAAGGGCCTGGGCGAGATGGACCCCAAGCAGCTTGCCTCGACGACGATGGACCCCAAGACCCGCATCCTGCAGCGCGTGTCGATCGAGGACGCCGTGGTGGCAGACCGCGCCGTGCGCGAGCTGATGGGTTCCGAGGTCGGCTATCGCCGCGAGTACATTGAAAAACACGCGCATGACGCGCGTTTCCTTGACGCTTAAGAGAAGGTAACGTGGCAGACGATATCAACAATAACGAGGGTACGGGCGAGGCCGGCGATGCCGGTATGCCCGATGATCTGAAGCGCCTGCTTGCCCGTGCTGAGCAGGGCGAGGACGGCGACCCGGACGCCTATAACCCCGATGCCGATGATGATGAGGAAGAAGACGACGCCGAGCTCGAGGAGAGCTTTGGCGAAGTCGACCGTGGCGCCTCGGCCGGCGAGGACATCAACGGCGGCCAGCTCCAGATTTCGGAGTTCGGCCGTGAGATGAAACAGTCGTTTATCGAGTATTCGATGTCGGTCATCACGGCGCGCGCCCTGCCGGACGTGCGCGATGGCTTAAAGCCGGTGCACCGCCGCATTCTGTACGCGATGAACGAGAGCGGCATCTACCCCAACCGCCCACACAAGAAGTCGGCCTGGACGGTCGGCGAAGTTATCGGTAAGTACCACCCGCACGGCGATTCCGCGGTCTACGAGGCCATGGTCCGCCTGGCGCAGTGGTTCTCCATGCGCACGCCGCTCATCGACGGTCACGGCAACTTCGGCAACATCGACGGCGACGGCGCGGCGGCCATGCGTTACACCGAGAGCCGTCTGGCAAAGCCCGCCATGGAACTGCTGCGTGACTTGCAGAAGGATACCGTCGACTGGCAACCCAACTACGACGAATCGCTCGCCGAGCCCGTGGCGCTGCCTGCGCGCTTCCCCAACCTGCTGGTCAACGGCAGCCAGGGCATCGCCGTCGGCATGGCCACCAACATCGCCCCGCATAACCTCACCGAGGCGATCGAGGCCACCTGCTACCTGATCGACAACCCCGACGCCACCGTCGACGAGCTCATGCAGATCATGCCCGGTCCGGACTTCCCCACCGGCGCCATCATCATGGGCAGCGCCGGCATTAAGCAGAGTTACGAGACCGGCCGCGGCTCCATTACCGTGCGCGCCAAGGCACATGTGGAGTCCACCAAGACCGGCCGCAGCCGCTTGGTCTTTACCGAGATTCCCTACATGGTCAACAAGGGCACCCTGCAGGAGAAGATCGCCCAGCTCGTCAACGACAAGCGCATCGAGGGCATCTCGGATATGCGCGATGAGTCCAACCAGAAGGGTATCCGTCTGGTCATCGAGCTCAAGAAGGGCGTCATTCCGCAGGTCGTGCTCAACAATCTGTATAAGTACACCTCGCTGCAGACGACCTTTGGCGCCAACAACCTGGCACTCGTCAACGGCGTTCCCAAATGCCTGAGCCTGCGTGAGATGCTGCAGCACTACATCGACCACCAGGTCGACGTCGTCACTCGCCGCACCCGCTTCGACCTCAAGAAGGCCCAGGCCCGCGCGCATATCCTCGAGGGCTACTTGATGGCTCTCGACCATATCGACGAGGTCATTAGCATCATCCGCTCCTCGCAGACCGACTCCGAGGCCAGCAGCCGCTTGATCGAGCGCTTTGGCTTTACGCCCGAGCAGACCACGGCCATCCTCGAGATGAAGCTGCGCCGCCTGACCGGCCTGGAGCGCGACAAAATTCAGGAAGAACTGGACGGCCTGCGCCGCGCCATCGCCTACTACGAGGACCTGCTGGCGCATGAGGAGAAGATCCTGGGCGTCATCAAGGAGGAGATGCGCGAGATCTCCAAGAAGTTTGGCGACAAGCGCCGTACCGAGATCAGCCAGGTTGAGAAGGACCTGGATGTCGAGGACCTCATCGCCGACGAGGATATGGTCGTGACCATCACCCACACCGGCTACGTTAAGCGTATCCCGGTGGCTGCCTACCGTGCCCAGAAGCGCGGTGGCAAGGGCGTGTCGGGCGTCAACCTCAAAGAGGACGACGTTATCGATGAGATGTTCATCGCGTCCACGCACGAGTACGTGTTGTTCTTCTCGAGCAAGGGCAAGGTCTATCGCCTGAAGGTGCACGAGCTGCCGGTGGGTACGCGCCAGGCGCGCGGTACCGCGATCGTCAACCTGTTGCCCTTTGAGGAGGGCGAGAAGATCGCGAGCGTCATTAGCTGCCGCGAGTTCCCGGCCGACGAGTACCTGATGTTTGCCACCAAGAGCGGTATGGTCAAGAAGACCGTGATGAGCGCTTACGATCGTAGCCGCCGTGATGGCCTGATCGCTATCAACCTGCGTGACGACGACGCACTGCTGAACGTGCGCCGCGTGCGCGAGGGCGACAAGATTATCCTGGCTACCACCGCGGGCAAGGCGATCATGTTCTCCGAGGAGCAGGTGCGTGCTACCGGCCGCGATACCAGCGGCGTTCGCGGTATCGGTATGAAGGACGGCGTGAGCGTTCTGGGCATGGAAGTTACTAACGGCAACGGCGATCTGTTCGTCATTACCGAGCGTGGCTACGGCAAACGCACGCCGGTCGCGGACTACCCGGAGCAGAATCGCGGCGGCCAGGGTGTCTACACCATCCAGATGACCGAGCGTAAGGGTAACCTCGCGGCCATGAAGACGGTGGGCCCGCAGCACGAGCTGTTCATCGTGACGGAGGGTGCGACGGTCATTCGCGTCAAGACCGACGAGATCAGCCAGACCGGCCGCGCCACCCAGGGCGTCAAGATGATGACCGTCGACGACAACGACCGCGTATGCGCCGTAGCCCGCATGACGGCAGCCAAAGAGAAGCCCGAAGGCGAAGCAACAGAAGACGGTTCTGCCCCCGAAGAAGCCCCAGTCGATCTAGGCGATGGCAACGACATGCCAGAAGATCTCCTAGACGAGTAAGAGGCTCTAGCTGGTAAAAATCATCAGACCCCATATATCGGCGGTCGGCGCACTGCGCGCCGACCGCTTTTTTGAAAACCTTTGAACCCCACGTCGCCCCCGGCTGCCCGGCGGCATGCGAAGTCG
>CABVDJ010000021.1 GCA_902497025.1 uncultured Collinsella sp.
CCACGACGGTCACGGCAACGTGGCCCGTGACGTCGGCGATTTTGCTTGCGACCTCGTCGATCTGCTGGGCAAGCTCGCGCGTGGGGGTGATGACGAGCATCACGGGGCCACGGCCGTTGCCCTCGGGCTTTTTAGCACCGCGACGGCGGTTGCGGCCGCCACGCTCGCGCACGGGTTTGGGAGGAGCGATGTGCTCCAGATTGTTCATAGTCGGCAGCAAAAAGGCGGCCGTCTTGCCGGTGCCGGTCTGAGCGGCGGCAAGCAGGTCACGGCCCTCGAGCACTACGGGGATCGAGCCGGCCTGCACGGGCGTGGGCGCCGTGTAGCCCAGGTTCTCGATAGCACGAAGCATCTCGTCGGAGAGGCCCAGCTCGTCAAAGGCGGGCAGGCTCTCGGTAGCGGACTCGACGGCCTGGGCGGCATTGGCCTCATCGGCGGCATCGAAGGCAGCCTGGGTCATGGCCTCGCAGGTCTCGTCCAGAATCTCGGCGTCGGTGACGTCAGATACAGAATTACGCATATGTTGTTGTTCCTTATCTGCACGCGCAATGGGCACGGCATGCGGCCGCGCGGGCGTGCTTGGTAGTGCGCTAATACATACAAAAACAGGTGCGCACAGAGAGGACGTTGCTCAGCACGCTGGCGATCGCTTTGGCAGCCCTATCACGCGCCGTCCAGACGCAGCAGCTCTAAGCGATGGAGCAGATTCGCCGCCGGTTAGTATACCCGTGCTTCGCATGCCCCCACGTAAACCACAGATGACGAGGCGGACGAGGTGGGCCCGGCTGATTGTCTCAATCTGTAACATCTACAGGGCGAATCTTCCTCTACGTGTTACAGATCGAGACAAACGGTCGACACGGCTCACAAACGTCTCAATCTGTAACAGTTAACGAGTAAAATCGGCCCTAATTGTTATAGATCAAGACAGAGGGGGATTTCCGTCCAGTCCAAACCAAATCTCTCAGTCTTCCTGCAATTTCGAACATGTGGCCTATAATGTTGCTTTAGTTACGCTATATATTGCGCAGCCATTTAATACGTCGCCCACCGGGGGCCATTAATTCCTATCGCCATATTGGCTAGGAAGCAATCAAAGGAGGTATCCGTGGCAGCAGAGACGCCTTGCTCGGTCCTCTATAACGATATTCGCTCGTTCGGCGGTCTTAAACATCTCGAGATCGCCCGAATGCTCATCAATGGAAACTCTTATCTCGGCAGTACCCTGCTCGAGAAATGCTCTTCCAACCGCTCGTATCTCACCCGTTACATCGTCCATCGCAAGCCTGACCAGTGCGCGCCCTCCATCTACAGCGACTTTACCGTCACCACGCTCAACCTTTCCTCGGCAATCTGCAGCAAGCTCGGCGGCGGCGAGTCCGCCTATCGGGCAATCGCCGAGCACTATCGCGGTCCGGCCGCCAACGAAATGATGTCGGCTCTCGCCAGCTACAAGCTGGACAGCCGCCTATATGCAAATGCCCTCAATCGCATCGACAACTTTGACGGCAATGCCGTGCGCGAGAAAAGCACGCTTTACCTTATGCTCTTTGTGGCAACGGGGGCGCTCGCCGATCCCGTTCAGGGCGTGGCCACCGTCGAGCGCTTTTGCGACAGCAAGACGGGCGAGCACTTTGGCACCACCGAAACTACCGTCGGACGTGGCTTTATGAGCAGCCTGGAGCAGCCGCGCACCGTCGCCCCCAACCTCGGTCTGCTCAGAACCCATGCCGACAACTGCGCCGGCATGCAAATCCATCCCCTCACACGCGATCCGCGCGGCACCGTGATTGGTTCTTTGCCCAAAACCTCGCCCAGCATCACCGATGTGGGCGCCGACGCATCGCGCGAGCATCTTCGCATTTGGCTTGAGGGTGAGCACTGGTACGCCCAGGGCCTTGGGTCGACCAACGGCACAGTGCTCGAATCGGGCGCGGGTGACGGCGATATTGTGATTGAGCCGCCGCGCGACCAACGCGAGCCTGGCAAGATCTATCCCCCAGTGGAAATCGAAAACAGCGACAGGCTCCATCTGGGTCTCTACACGACATTCCTTGTCATTGTGGACTAGCGCGGACGGCGATCGGAAGACGGTCGCCGTCCGTCTTTCGTCTTCTACCTTCTGCGTCGTAAACGACAATGCTCAGCGGTATACGTGGGCAGTGCGGCTATCATGGTACTTTACCGATATCCGCACTGCTCGCGTATACGTGCGGCAACCCATGCCAGACAAAGGAACGCCATGGATACTACCGATAGCGCCTATGGCGACAAACTCATCCGTCTCGATACGTTCGATACCGCCGTGGCGGTCGACCCCAGCGCCGAGGACGACGCCAAACGTCGGTTTATGACGCTTATTCTCCAGACGGCCCACCGCAACAACGGCAACATCGGGCACGTGCTGCGCGCGACCAACACGAGCGGCGAGGTCTTTGCCGTCAAGCTGCTCAAGGACAACGCTATCCTTTCCGGCCAAGCCCCCGACCGCTCCGCCGAGCAATCGGCAGCGCACCTGGCCAGCACCGCCGCGCTGTTCGAGGAGTACCGTCATCTGTGTACCGTCTCGCACCTGCGCGGATTTCCGCGCGTCTATGGCTACGGATCGTGCGAGGATGACCCTCTCATCCTCATGGAGTGGGTCGAGGGCACCTCGCTCAAGCAGGCGCTGCCCCTGCTTCCGCACGACGCCTCGGGCGGGCTGACCACCCAGATGGTCGCCGCCGTCGGAAACGCCGTGCTTCGTGCGCTCTTGATGACCCAAGGCCTCGTGAATCCGGTCATCCATCGCGACCTGTCGCCTGCCAATATCATGTTCCGCACCACCAGCCGAACGCTCGAGCAGCAGATTGCTGATTGTTCCTTTGACCCCTGCCTCATCGACATGGGCTCCGCGACCATGGCTCTCGGCGACGACACGATCACCCGGCGCGCCGACATCTGGCGTTTTGCCACGCCCGCATACGCCGCGCCCGAGATGCTCACGCAGGATATCGAAGGCATCGCGGCCCTTCGCCGTTCGCCGGCAATCGACGTCTATGCGCTTTCGAGCATTCTGTACCAGCTCTACAGCGGTCGCAAACCGTTTGACTTTGAGTCGACGGACGCCGCTGCAACCGGCTCGTTCTATCTCGTAAAGACCAAGACCAAGCCGGCACCGCTCGAGCCGCGCTGCGAGGGCGATGAGGCGCTCGTCCAGATCATCATGAAGGGTCTCTCAGTCGAGCAGTGCGATCGTCCCACCGAGCAGCAGATGCTCGAGGTGCTCTCGGCATACCTCACCGACGCCGAATCCGAAGGCCGCGAAGGTGCAGGAGACGAGGCCGCAATTGATATCGATTCTGGCACGCACCTTAAGGTCGACGTCGCCGGCGAGCGCGCACGAGAGATCCTGAATCAGGCCCGCCACAATGCCATGACCCGCCGCCGCTTTATTATCGGCGGCGCTATCGCAGCCGTTGCGGGGCTCAGCGTTATCGGGGCGGCAACCCATGGCTTTGGCATCCCCGACTACCTCGACGGCATCCGCGGTTCACTTGACGACTACACCTGGGATCAGCTGCAGGAGATTTCGCTCAAGATTAAGGCCGCCGAGACCCGTAGCGAGGCACGCGAGATTGCCAAGCGCTATCACCTGCTCGATGCCGATGGGCATATCCCCTATCCGTGTACCAAGCGCGTGAAACTCACCAACGGGCTGGAGGTCGGCGCGCAGCTTGTGGGCATCCGTCACGATGAGCTTCTGGACGGGACGGGCAAGGCCGGACTGACGTTTATGTTCGACGCGGGTATTGCCGAGCGCAACGCTGCGGCTGAACCGCCGAGCGCCGGCTGGGCAGTTTGCGAGCTGCGGGAATGGCTCGACGGCGACGGCCTTAAGCTGCTGCCCAACAAGTTGCGCGCGCTCATCAAATCTGTCAAAAAGGTCTCGAATAACGCTGGCGCCGCCAACAGTGCATCGTGTCTGAGCGAGTTGCCCGCAACCCTTTGGCTGCCCGCCATGGTCGAGCTGTGCGGTACGCAACCGCCCGATTCGTTTGCCAAGGACTATCACTACCTGGCAGAAATCTACAACGGCGAGGGCAAGGAGTATCAGCTCTTCCGCGAGCTCAAGGTGAGCCCGTATTCCACGAACGAGACGATGGTCCGCCAGTGGAAGGGCAAGGACACCTGCTGGTGGGAGCGCACGGTGAGCCCCGACTCATCGGAGACCGAAGGCACGCTCTACATAAACCGTGTGGGCCACGACGGCGACGTCTTTACGTACGCAACGCCTGCGGAAAAGCCAAACAAGCTAACCTGTGTGATTCCCGGGTTCTGTATCTAGGCGGCGGGCGTCTTGCCGTGACGGGACCCCTCCCCGGCAGTTGTCTCGATTTGTAACACTAGCTCGGCAGATACAGGTCTAGATGCTACAGAACGAGACAAACCCCAATCCCGCGAGACAACATCTCAATCTGTAACAGTAAGGGGTCAAAAACCTCTCTAGATGTTACAGATCAAGACATTTGAGTTGGCCTCGGACGGTCTGTCTCGATCTGTAACAGTAAGGGGTCATATTTCCCGCCAGATGTTACAGATTGAGACATTGAGTTTATTGCTGAAGGTTCGTCTCGATCTGTAACATCTGGAATCCAAAAACCGGTCTAACTGTTACAGATGGAGACAAACTCAAACCTCTCAAAACAAAATCTCAATCTGTAACAGTTAGAGGTCATTTTCCCCGCTAGATGTTACAGATCGAGAGCTAGATGTTACAGATCGAGATATTGATTTGCCGCCGGAGAGTTTGTCTCATTCTGTAACAGCAGCTCGGCAAAAACTGGGCTAGATGTTACAGATTGAGACGAAGGGCGGGGATGGTGCACCAACCCGGCAGCCACCCTCATCTGTAACGAAATGTCATACATTTCTTTCTGTACTGGACACCCCCAGGGGGTATGGGTGTATAGTATCGGCAGGTTAACAATTCCAACACCGAACCACGGAAAGGAGCAGCCATGGCTCAAGATAAGTTCGACGTGGGCGGCATGACATGCGCCGCCTGCCAGGCGCATGTGGACCGCGCCGTGAGCAAGCTCGACGGCGTCGAGAGCGTCGCGGTCAACCTGCTCGCCGGGTCCATGATGGTCGACTATGACCCCGCGCAGGTCTCCCCCGACGATATCTGCACCGCCGTCGACCGTGCCGGCTACTCGGCCTCGCCCGTCGATGCGGGCACCGGTGCCGCCGGCTCAAGCGGCAGCTCGCAGGCCAGGTCTGGCGTCACCCATATGGAGTCGCCGACCAAAAAGTTGGAGGCCGCCGCCTCTGCCATGCGCACCCGCCTCATCATCTCGATCGTATTCCTCATCCCACTGTTCTACATAGGCATGGGGCACATGCTCGGCTGGCCGCTGCCCGGCATCTTCACGGACCACATCCACAGCATGACGCTCGCCCTCACCGAGCTCGTCTTGCTCATCCCCATCGTCTATGTCAACGACGCGTACTTTATCAACGGGTTTAAATCGCTCGCGCACGGCGCACCCACCATGGACGCCCTTATTGCCGTGGGCGCCACCGCCTCCATCGCCTGGTCGCTCTACGCCATGTTCATCATGGCCGACCAATTAGCCGCGGGTCAGGTCCACGAGGCCATGATGACGAGCATGGACAATCTGTATTTTGAGAGTGCGGGCACGATCCTGTCGCTCGTTACCGTGGGCAAATACCTCGAGACGCGCAGCAAGTCAAAAACCGGCGGCGCCATCGAGGCACTCATCGACTTGGCACCCAAGACCGCGACCGTCGTTGCCGACGACGGCACCGAAACCACCGTCGACGTCGACAGTATCCTTCCCGGCCAGGTCCTGCGCGTGCGCCCCGGAGAGTCCATCCCTGTCGATGGCGTGGTGCTCGGGGGCAGCTCGGCCGTGGACGAGAGCGCGCTCACCGGCGAGTCCATCCCCGTGGAAAAGACCGCCGGCGACACCGTCAACGCCGCCACTGTCAACCGCACCGGCTCGTTTACCTTCCGTGCCACACGCGTGGGCGCCGACACGTCGCTCGCCAAGATTATCCAGCTCGTCGAGGACGCCAACGCCACCAAGGCGCCTATCGCCCGCATGGCCGACAAAGTCGCCGGCGTGTTCGTGCCCGTGGTGTTCGTGATCTCGGCTGTGACCTTTGCGGCGTGGATGGCACTGACCGGCAGCATAAACGAGGCGCTCACCTCCGCCGTGGCCGTGCTGGTGATCAGCTGTCCGTGCGCATTGGGTCTGGCCACGCCCGTCGCCATCATGGTGGGCACCGGCAAGGGCGCCGAGATGGGCATTCTGTTCAAGAGCGCCGAGGCGCTGGAGAATCTGCGCAGCGTGGGCACCGTGGTGCTCGATAAGACGGGAACGGTCACTCGCGGCAAGCCTGCCGTGACCGATATCGTGGTAGCCACGCGTGCCGGCGGATCGCCCGCCATGAGCGAAAAGGCGCTGCTCAAGCTGGCCGCTGCGCTGGAGCGCTCAAGCGAGCACCCGCTGGCCGAGGCGATTATGGCCGAGTGCGAGGCGCGCGGAATCGTCGCACGCATGGTCGAGGACTTTGCCGCCGTGCCCGGGCGAGGCGTTACGGCACGCGAGGGGCAGAATGTCATCGCCGCCGGCAACGTGCGTCTGATGGACGAGCTGGGCGTGAAGGTTCCCGCCGGCCTTGCCGAACAGTTCGCGGCCGAGGGCAAGACGCCACTGTTCTTTGCCAAGAACAGCGAGCTTGTCGGCACCATCGCCGTGGCGGACGAGGTCAAGGAGACGAGCGCCGGGGCCATCGCCGCACTGCGCTCGCTTGGCGTCGACGTGCGCATGCTCACCGGCGACAACCGCGTGACAGCCGAAGCGATCGCCCGCCGCGTGGGACTGAGCAGCGAGCAGGTCATCGCCGACGTCCTCCCCGCCGACAAGGAACGCCACGTGCGCGAGCTGCAGGATGCGGGCAGCAAGGTCGCCATGGTGGGCGACGGCATCAACGACTCCCCCGCCCTGGCGCGCGCCGACGTGGGCCTTGCCATCGGTACCGGCGCCGACATCGCCAAAGAAGGGGCAGATGTGGTTCTCATGCGCAGCGACCTCATGGACGTCGCCCGTGCCATCGAGCTGTCGCGCGCCACAATTCGCAACATCAAGCAGGACCTGTTCTGGGCGCTGTTCTACAACGGCATCGGCATTCCGCTGGCGGCGGGCGTGTTCTTCCCCCTCACCGGTTGGCAGCTCTCGCCGATGTTTGGCGCCGCGGCCATGAGCCTGTCGAGCGTGTGCGTCGTGTCCAATGCACTGCGCCTGAAATCCTTTAAGCCCAAGACGGCGCGCTGAAGCACCCGACCTTGCCCCTCAAACCGTCGCTCGCGTACCCAAGTACGCTTCGCTCCTCTTTCGGGGCAATCTCGGGCACCTCAGCACACCTTTAAGATGACGCTGTTCACGACTAAACTGTCAGATATTCTCAATCGATAAGGAGTACACCCATGCGTTACACAATCAAGACTTCCGGCCTTATGTGCGGCCACTGCGACGCCACTGTCGAGACGGCACTGCTCAACGTTGCCGGCGTGACCGACGCCGACGCCGATCACGAGACTCAGACCGTACAGGTGGAGTGCGCCGACACCGTGACCGCTGAGCAGCTCGCTGCCGCCGTCGAGGACGCCGGCGAGAAGTTCCACGCCCTATCCGTGACCGCCGCGTAGCAGACGCCGCCTACTGAATCCTCAGAAGTTGCGGTGAAATACGGACTGTTGTGCCGCCCTAGGCCTTTAAACGGTCCGTATTTCACCGCAACTGACGGGGACATCCGGAAGATCGACCAGAAACGAGGACCCGCCATGATGGCAGACCATAAATCGGTGACCCGCATGCTCAAGACGGCACGCGGCCAGATCGACGGCATCCTACGGATGGTCGAGGAGGACCGTTACTGCGTCGACATCTCCACGCAGCTCATGGCAACACAGGCGCTCCTCGCGCGCATCAACGCCGACGTGCTCAAGGCGCATATCGAGGGCTGCGTGACTTCGGCAATCGAATCGGGCGACGAGGACCTCAAAGCCGCCAAGCTCGCCGAGATCGAACGCGTCGTCGACAAGCTCTCCAAGTAATTGGGGCATTGGGGACAGACTTCTTTGCACCGTCTTGGTATTCCGAGGACAGGTATGTTTGCACCACATTGGTGCAGATTAACCTGTCCCCCTTGCTCTAAATCGGGTATAAAGGCGTGCAGCATATCGAACGAAAGGCAATTTGCATGAATGACTTTATGAAGGGTCGCAATGGTGCCGATGAACTCACCATCGTGATGGGTTTTGCCGGCATCGTCATCGCGATGATCGGATCGATAGCCCGCATCCAGTGGCTCAGCTGGATTGCCATCGCCGTAATCGTGATTGGCGTGCTGCGCGGCCTGTCCAAAAATATCGACGCACGTCGCAAGGAGAACGAGGCCTTTGTCGCCGCGACTGCAAACGTACCCGGCTTGGGCAAGTTTGTAGCTAGCTTGGGCGGCGGAGCTGCAGCGGCCAGCACCTCACGCGCAGCCGGCACCAGTAAGGAAGACTTTGAGCGTGCCAAGCGCACGGCCAAGAAGATGTGGAAGGGGCGCAAGACCACGGCATACCTCAAGTGCCCCAACTGCGGCCAGATGCTCTCCGTCCCCAAGGGCAAGGGCAAGATCCGCGTCACCTGCCCCAAGTGCCACGCCAAGATGGAAACCCGCTCCTAGCGCCCGCACGCGGGACAAATTAATCAGGTTTGTTTGTCCCAAATCTTAAGTATTTGTTCGATAAAAAAGCCGAGGCCTCGTGTTGAGACCTCGGCTTTTTGTATGCGGCAACGGAGCTGTCCCTTTGTCACATCTACGCCACGCCGTCGCGGGCGAGCTCCTCGGCCAACGCCTCGGCCGGCATGGCCATAATCGCGTCGAGCTCGTTATCAACCTCGGGAATGCGCTTCACCTTGAGCTTGCGTACCAGATCGCCGCGACACATCACGTGCATCGGCTCACGCAGAGCGCACAGGTCATCGAGCGGGTTCTCGCGCGTCACCAGGATATCGGCGGCCTTGCCGCACTCGATTGTGCCGGTCTCGCCGCCCAGCCCCAGCAGCTCGGCGTTGACTTGCGTAGCCGTATGCAGCGCGAAGGCGTTGCTCACGCCGACATACTTGGCAAAATAGGCCACCTCACGCCACATGTCGTACTGCGTCACGAACGGGCAGCTCGAGTCCGTGCCCAGGCCCACCTTAACGCCAGCTTCCAGTGCGGCACGGGCGCTCTCGATAATGCCCGAGCACACGATATCGCCGTTCTTCTTTTGCGTATCGGTCGAATGGGTCTTTTTCGGGTCGAGCAATACAAACGGCAGCGCCGGGCTGATAGTGCAGGTAACACTGGGCGCACGCCCCTCGAGTTGCGTGCCCGCGGCGCCACGGTACAGCTCCAGAATCTCGGGCGTCAACGGAGCGCCGTGCTCAATCGTGTCAACGCCGGCCTCAAGCGCGGCCTTCACGCCCTCGGTACTCTCGACATGGGCCATAACCGGCAGACTCACCTCGTGCGCAGCCTTGCACGCCGCCGCGGCAACCTCGACCGGCATGCGCAGCACGCCCGGCTCGCCCACCTCGGTAGCGTCGAACACGCCGCCCGTCACAAACAGCTTAATGACGTCGGCACCACGCGCATACAGGTCGCGCACCTGTTCGGCTGCCTCGGCGGGACTGTTGGCCACCTGGGCGAACAAGCCCGCACCATGGCCGCCCGGCACCGTGACGCCCGTTCCCGGCGCCACCAGGCGAGGACCTTGATACTTGCCGGCATCGATAGCATCGCGCACGGCCAGATCGGCAAACAGCGGATCGCCCGCGCCGCGCACCGTGGTCACGCCACTTGCCAGTTGTTGTTGGGCGCTGCCCTTAAGAATATGGCGCACGATGGCGCGCCCCACGGGATTATCGAGCTTCTTCATCAGCGCGCCCGCATCGCCCGCCGAAACCGGCTTGCCCGAACCGCACAGATGCACATGCATATTGATGAGGCCTGGCATGAGATACGCCCCTGCCAGATCGATGACCTCGGCACCTGCAGGCGCCTGAGCCACAGCACTCGGCCCCATCCACGTGATGACACCGCGCTCAACGACCACGGCCATGTCGGGCTGCGGCTCCATATGTTCCGAACCATCCAAGACGGTCGCATTGATAAACAACGTGGAACGATCGGCAGACGCCATATCGAGCTCCTCCCCCTCAGAAAACTTGAACATCTGTCCATTATTATCCAGTGTAGCCCGATTGCCACAGACATATCGGTTAACGGAGGGAAGAGGGGATGTGGGGGACGGAATACGTTGCAGTCCCACCCCAGCAACATCAGGGGAATGTCTCGATCTGTAACAGATACAGGGTTATTGGGCCCCTTGATGTTACAGATCGAGACATTCGGTCGACGTTTCACCGGTTTGTCTCGATCTGTAACAATTACGAACTCAAACAACTTCTAAACGTTACAGATCGAGACAAAACCTCTCAGTGCCCATACCACTGCCGTCTCCATTCCTCAGCCAAATCGACCCGCTGCGGAATGCCCGCCAGTCTCATCTTTTCAGCCAGCTTCCCCGGATTCTTGAGCTCATCAAACGTAAACCTCAGTACCTTATGTCCGAGCATCGTCAGATGGGACTCCCGTTGACGTTCCGCCACGAATGGGTCGACCGACTCCCGGCCATCGTCGTTCTGCAAGGTATGCTTCCCCTTTCCGTCGAGCTCGCCAATCACACACGTCCCGTCCTCGAGCCTCCAGAAATAGTCGACGCGAAACGTTTGGCTCGGATCGAGCGGATCACGAAACTCCACCTGCAACTCTGGCGCCGGAAAACCGTATGCAATAAAGAATGCCCGAAAACGAGACTCACCGCCGTTTTCGGACAGCCCGTCCGCATACGACGCGATCACCTGCGCTCTGCGATACCCGCGCTTGCCTTCACAATCTATACGAAGCCGCTCACAAAAGTCATCGCGCGATACGCCCTTTGCTCGCAACGCAGAATCGGCAATCGCCAGGCCATACGAAAACGGCGCGCGCAGCAGGCAATCCTCTACCGTGCGCCAAAACGGCGTCGCCCGCACGCCGTCGACTTGTTCAAGCGCGCCCGCCGCCCGTGGACGCAACAGCCGGCATCCTGCACTCAGCGGCACCGAGCAACCTGTCTTAACAAGAAATCGCGGCCCAAGCAGATCATTCGGCACCTCCAGACCCCACAAAAGCGCCGCGTCATAACCCCAAAACGCCCAATCGGGATGAAACTCCGCAAACCCTTTGACGGTACGCAGCGCTCGCTCCGCCGGCGTCAACGCATCCCAATCATGTTGAAAACAGAACAAATACGGCTCGGGCTCCGCAATATCATCGATTCCCACATGACGCCGCAGCCACATGAGCTCGGCATTGTCGTGCGTCACAAGCAGCACGCCTTGTTCAGCCGCCTCCGTGAGCCTGGCAAGCATCCTATTCCGCGCCAAGGTGTTACGTGTTGCATGCTTATATTTAAGAACGGTATTTGGCACTTTCATCACCACCACATCGGAGAAATGGCCCATTGTCACCGTTGCCGCCGCCGACAAACGTCTCGACCTGTAACAGGAAGACAGTCTTTGAGCCTCTAGTTGTTACAGATCGAGATTTTCAGTCGTGCGTCCAACATTTGTCTCAATCTGTAACAGTTAGACCGATTTTTGGCCCCTTCCCGTTACAGATCGAGATCTTTCGGCAGGCGCCAACCTTCCGTCTCGATCTGTAACAGTTAGACGTTCTCCAGGCCCCCAAACGTTACAGATTTAGACAAACCAGCGGCACCCAAGCGTTCGTCTCGATCTGTAACAGGTAGACCGGTTTTTTGTCCCTAAACGTTACAGATCGAGACATAAAGGCAGAAGGCAAGGCAGGCGACAACCGCCCACCCCCTACTCCCATTCCTGCTCGTAAATATTGAGCGACTTCACGTACCGCCCCTGGGCGCCCATGATGTCGCGAACCAGGCGCAAAAAGAAGCTGATGCACGAGGTGTCGAAACCGTCCTCTAGGTCCTCGGGATGCACCGCGCCCGGCCCGTCGACCGCCGTGTCGCTCAGGCGCGCGATGTCGTACAGGTAGAGCTGCCCCGCCGTCAGCCAGACATCGTCGACGCACGCGAGTCGCACCGCAATCGCGCCATCGTTCCAGTGCTCCTTTTGCACGATATGTGGGTCGTAGACGTCAAAGCGACGGTCGGTGCGCGTGTCCTTCAGCACGACCATGCCAGTCGCAGGGTCCTTGTCCAAAATGCCAAAGCGCGAAAAATACTGCGTGTCACGCACCTGCTTAAGTCGCCCGAGCGAAGCAGGAGAAATTGACGCTGGCGGCTCGTCCACATACAGCTCCAACAGCGTCTTACCGTGGTAATAGGGGCGCTCAAACAGCAGCCAATCGGTAAACGCCATGTTGTAGGCCATGATTTCGTTTTGAGAAGGTTCCTCGCAATAGTTGAGCCACGGATCGACGATAATCTCGAACTGCTCGCGCGCCGGCTCCAGGAATTGAAACTTCCGCAGCATCCAAAAGTGAGCCATGTCGGCAATATCGTTGCCGACGGCTTCGGCCAGCTCTGCTCGGTCAAAAAAATGGTCAGTCATGGCATCCTCCTCAAACTGATGGACCTCAATTTGAGCTTACGAGGAGGGCGAGCAACCGAGGCAAGCGCAGGCAAAATAGGCCTTCGGCTGCAAACCAGATGCTAACCAAACACTTGACGGGGCACTTGACCGAATGAGCGCACCGCAAAGAAGTCGCAGGTAGACATAGACGGCCAACCCGCCCTTTTGAGCCAGATGCCCGCAGCCACCACAGAAACAACATGCGACTACAGCCCAAGAAGTCGACAAATGAACACCCGTACGTCGACAAACGAGCAAATAGCTCGCAAAGAGCGTCCCCAACGACTAGACAAAAAAGACTAGTCATTGGGGACGTTCTTAAATGACTACTTTACAGCTCCAGCGCCTCGGCGACTTCGGCTGCACAGGCCAGGGCATCCGCCATGGCACTCACCACGAGCGAGCTGCCGTTGCGGGCATCACCGGCCACATACACCGGCGCGGCATCCGCGGCGACACCCTCCGTGCGAGCCGCGAGGTGCGAGCCCTCGGCAGCCATCACCGGCAGCGGACGCCCAACGGTAGCAACAGGTACGCCCACCGCATCGAACACGCCATGCTCGGGACCCGTAAAACCGCAGGCGATGAGCACCAGCTGCGCCGGCACCTCGTGCTCGGAGCCCGCGATGCGCTCGGGCTTTCCCGCCGACCAGTCCAGATCGACCACGCGCAGACCCGCAGCCGCACCCTTCTTGTCCAGCAACACCTCGAGCGTATCCACGCCCCAGGCACGCATCTCGCCGCCCATCGCAGCGATAGCCTCCTGCTGGCCGTAGTCGGTCTTCTTAACGTTGGGCCACTGCGGCCAGGGGTTGCTCGCCGCGCGCTTATCGGGCGCAGCCGGCAAAAACTCAAACTGGCGCACGCTGCGCGCGCCCTGACGCACGGCGGTACCCACGCAGTCGTTTCCGGTATCGCCACCGCCAATGACCACGACGTCCAGGCCGCGCGCGTTCACCGCGGGCTCGCCGCCATCGAGCACCGAGACGGTCGAAGCCGTCAGGTAGTCCACCGCGTACACCACACCCGGGGCATCCACGTTCGCAGCCGAAAGACCGCGGGGCGCACGAGCGCCGGCAGCCACCACGACGGCGTCAAAGTCATCGAGCTTGGCGGCAACCTTGGGATCGTTCGCATCGGCGCCCAGCTCAAACACAATGCCCAGCTCGCGCATGAGCGCCACGCGACGCTCGACCACGGACTTCTCGAGCTTCATGTTGGGAATGCCGTACATGAGCAGACCGCCCGGACGGTCGTCGCGCTCAAACACCGTCACGCGGGCGCCACGACGCGCAAGCTCCCATGCAGCCACCAGGCCAGCAGGACCGGAGCCCACCACGGCCACCGTGGGTGCGCCCTCCCCTGCCGGCTCAAAGCGACGCGGACCGCCATTTGCCCACTCATGGTCGCTGATCGCACGCTCGTTGTCATGGATCGTCGTGGGCTGGCCATCGACCGAACCCAGGTTGCACGCGGCCTCGCACAGCGCCGGGCACACGCGACTCGTGAACTCGGGCATGGGCGAGGTGAGCGACAGACGCTCGGCAGCCTCGTCCCAGCGACCGCGGTACACCAGCTCATTCCACTCGGGAATCAGGTTGTGCAGCGGGCAGCCGCTCGGGCGTGCCTTACCAAAGCTCGCGCCCATCTGGCAAAACGCCACGCCGCACATCATGCAGCGGCTCGCCTGGGCGCGGCGCGCATCGTCGTCGAGCTCAACGTACAGCGGATCGAAATCATGGCTGCGCTCCTCCACGGGGCGCAGCTCGTGGGTCACGCGATCGATATCAAGAAAAGCACCGGGCTTACCCATGGCACTTACGCCTCCTTCTTGGTCGAAGTAACGGGGCTGGCAGCCACGGACGCAGCGTCCACGGCACCGCCCGCAACATCAAAGCGAGCGACATCCGCGGCACTCGCGCGATCGGTCACAATGTCAAACGCCAACTCCTCGGCCTGCGCATGCGTCTTGCCCACGGCCTCGGCCGCAGCGACAATCGCCAGCACGCGCTCGTACTCGGTCGGAATGACCTTCACAAAGTGTTTGCTCATCGTCTCGAAGCTGTACAGCAGCTTGATGCCGCGCGGGCTCTGCGTCGCGTCCACGTGCTCCTGGATGAGCTCGCGAATCTGCGCCAGCTCGCCGGCCGTCGGGGCCTTGAGCTCAACGCTCTCGTGGTTCACGCGGGCACCGAGCGTGCCGTACTGGTCAAAGACGTAGGCCACGCCGCCCGTCATGCCGGCGGCAAAATTCTGCCCGACCTCGCCCAGGATGAGCGCCAGACCGCCCGTCATGTACTCGCAGCCATGGTTGCCGCAGCCCTCGACCACCACGGTGGCACCGGAGTTGCGCACGGCAAAACGCTGGCCGGCAAGACCGTTAATGAAGCCGCGGCCGCTCGTGGCACCAAAGAACGCAACGTTGCCCACGATGATGTTCTCGTCGAACTTGTAGGTCGCATGCGGGTTGGGGCGCACCGACACCTCGCCGCCCGAAAGGCCCTTGCCAAAGTAGTCGTTGGCGTCGCCGCACACGTTGAGCGTAATGCCGCGCGGCAGGAAGGCGCCAAAGCTCTGACCGGCCGAACCATCGCAATCGATGGTGATGGAGCCGGCGGGCAGGCCCTCGGGATGCGCCTTGGTCACCGCGTTGCCCAGGATAGTGCCCACGCAGCGGTTGACGTTGGCGATATCGGCGCGGAAGCGAATCGGACGCAGGTGCGCACGGGCATCGGCCGTATAGGGCACAAACAACGTGGAGTCGAGCGTCTTGTCGAGCTCGCTGTCCGCGGCCATCTGCGGCAGGAAGTGGCGACCGTCGGCGCCCGGAATATGGGCACCGAACTCGCAGGTCGCGCTCGCCAGCACGGGCGACAGGTCGAGCAGATTTGCCTTGCGGTTGCCCGGGACCTCGATCTGGCGCAGGCACTCGGGATGGCCGACCATCTCGTCGATGGTGCGGAAGCCCAGGCTCGCCATGACTTCGCGCAACTGCTCGGCAACAAAGAGCATAAAGTGCTCAACGTGCTCGGGCTTGCCGCAGAAGCCGCGACGCAGGCGGCAGTTTTGCGTAGCGATGCCGGCCGGGCAGGTGTCCTGCTGGCAGTCGCGCTGCATGAGGCAACCCATGGAGATGAGCGGCATGGTCGCAAAACCAAACTCCTCGGCACCCAGCAGGCAGGCGACGGCAACATCGGTGCCGTCCATGAGCTTGCCGTCGGCCTCGAGCACCACGCGCGAGCGCAGGCCGTTTTGCAGCAGCGTCTGCTGGGCCTCGGCAAGGCCAAGCTCCAGCGGCAGGCCCGCATGCCAGATGGAATCGCGTGCAGCGGCACCCGAGCCGCCATTGTGGCCGCTGATCAAGATCTTGTCGGCAGCACCCTTGGCCACACCGGTGGCGATGGTGCCGACGCCGGCCTCGCTGACCAGCTTGACCGACACGCGCGCACCGGGGTTGGCGTTCTTAAGATCGAAGATAAGCTCCGCCAGGTCCTCGATGGAGTAGATGTCGTGGTGCGGCGGAGGCGAGATCAGGCCGATGCCGGGCGTGGACTGACGGACCTCGGCAATCCAGGGGTAGACCTTCTTACCGGGCAGGTGGCCGCCCTCGCCGGGCTTGGCACCCTGGGCCATCTTGATCTGAATCTCGAAGGCGCTGCACAGGTAGCGGCTCGTCACGCCAAAGCGCGCACTTGCCACCTGCTTGATCGCGGAGTTCTTGGAGTCACCGTTAGCCAGCGGGGTCTCGCGACGCGGGTCCTCACCACCCTCGCCGGAGTTGGAACGGCCGTGCAGGCGGTTCATGGCGATGGCCATGCACTCGTGCGCCTCTTTGCTGATGGAGCCATACGACATGGCGCCGGTGTTAAAGCGGCGAACGATGTTGAGCGCGGGCTCCACCTCGTCGAGCGAAACCGGCGTGCGGCCGCTGGCATCAAAGTCGAGCAAGTCGCGCAGGCGCACGGCACGGCCGGTGCGGTGCAGGCGGGCGCTGTACTCCTTAAAGGTGTCGTAGCTGTCCTCACGGCAGGCGGTCTGCAGCAAGTAGACAGTCTGCTGATCGATGAGGTGATCCTCGCCGCCGAGCGGACGCCACTTGGTCAGACCCAGCGTGGGCAGCTGATCGGGAGCCGGGCTCTTAAGGATTGCGAGTGCGGCGTCGTAGCGCTCGTTTTGCTCGCGCTCGACGTCCTCGACACCCATACCGCCCACGCGGCTTACCGTGCCGGCGAAGTACGCGTTGACGAACTCCGGCGTAAAGCCCACGGCCTCAAAGATCTGCGCCGAATGGTAGCTCTGCACCGTAGAGATGCCCATCTTGGACATGATGGAGACGATACCGGCGGTCGCAGCCTTGTTGTAGTTGGCGATGCCCTGCTCGGCCGTCACGTCCAGGTCGCCGCGCGCCGCCAAATCGCGGATGCACGCATGTGCGTTGTACGGGTAGATGCCGCTCGCGGAGTAGCCCACCAGTGCTGCAAAGTCGTGCGGGGACACGGCGTCACCGCACTCCACCACGATGTCGGCAAAGGTACGCACGCCGGCGCGGATCAGGTGGTTGTGCACGCAGCCCACGGCGAGCAGCGACGGCACGGGCACCTCGCCCGCAGCGGCATGATCGCTCAGCACCACGATGTTCACGCCGTCGCGGACCGCAGCCTCAACGTCCTCTGCAAGCTGCTTGAGCGCAGTCTGCAGCGCGCCTTCGCCGGCATCGCGGCGGTACACGGCACGGAAACGGCAAGTCTTAAAGCCCACGCGGTCGATGGCGCAGATACGCTCGAACTCCTCCTCGTTGAGCAACGGGCGCTCCAGGCGAACCAACTGGCAGGCCGTGCGGGAGTCCTCGAGCAGGTTGCCGTGGTTGCCCAGGTAGAGCGTGGTCGAGGTGACCATATGCTCGCGAAGGGCATCGATGGGCGGGTTCGTGACCTGGGCGAACAGCTGATAGAAGTAGTCAAAGAACGAACGCGTCTTCTTGGACAGGCAGGCCAGCGGCGCGTCGATGCCCATCGAGGCGAGCGGCGCCTTACCCTGCTGGGCCATGGGACGCACGACCTCGTCGACGTCATCCCAGTGGTAGCCGAGTTTAGCCATGCGCACGGCGGCGGGCACCTCGGCGTCCTCGGCGGGCGTTGCCGCGGCAGGCCTATCGAGCGCGTCGACGGTCAGCGTCTCCTCGGCAATCCAATCACGGTAGGGCTTTTCCTTGGCGTAACGGGCGCGCAGCTCGTCGTTGTAGATGACGCGCCCGCGGGCAAAGTCGACCTCGAGCATCTGGCCCGGCCCCAGACAGCCGCTCGTCAGGATGTTCTCGGGGCTCACCTCGATGGTGCCCACCTCGCTTGCCAGCATAAAGCGACCGTCGCGCGTCACATAGTAGCGGGCGGGACGCAGGCCGTTACGGTCGAGGGCGGCACCCAGCGTGCGACCGTCGGTAAAGGCGATGGCCGCCGGGCCATCCCACGGCTCCATGAGCATGGACTGGTAAGCGTCGTAGGCGCGGCGCTCCTCACTCAGGCTGTCGTTGTGGTCCCACGGCTCGGGCAGCAACATGGACGCGGCACGCGTGAGCGGACGACCGTTCATGACCAAGAACTCAAGCACATTGTCCAGAATCGCGGAATCGGAGCCCTCGCGGTTGATGATGGGCATCACGCGCTCAAGATCGTGCTGCAGCACGGGGCTGTACAGGTTGGGTTCGCGGGCGCGAATCCAGTTGACGTTGCCCTTGAGGGTGTTGATCTCGCCGTTGTGGATGATAAAGCGGTTGGGGTGCGCGCGCTCCCAGCTGGGCGTGGTGTTGGTGGAGTAGCGCGAGTGGACGAGCGCCACGGCCGTCTTGACGGCGGCGTCGTTAAGATCGATGAAGAAGCGGCGCATCTGCGTGGCCACAAGCATGCCCTTGTACACGATAGTGCGCGAGCTCATGGAGCACACGTAGAAGATCTTGTCGCGCAGGGCGAACTCGGCGTCGGCCTTCTTCTCGATGGTGCGGCGGCACACGTACAGGCGACGCTCAAAGGCATCGCCGGCGGGTGTGTCGTCCGGACGGCCCAGGAAGGCCTGCAGGATAGTAGGCATGCAGGCGCGGGCCGTCTCACCCAGGTCGTGCGGGTCGACGGGCACCTCGCGCCAAAAGAGCAGCGGCACGCCGGCCTCGGCGCAACCCTCCTCAAACACGCGGCGGGCGTCCTCTACGCCCTTGTCGTCCTGCGGAAAGAACAGCATGGCCACGCCATAGTCGCCCTCTGCCGGCAGAATCTGGCCGCACTTTTGAGCCTCTTTACGGAAAAAGTGATGCGGAACCTGGAACAGGATGCCAGCGCCGTCGCCAGTGTTCTTCTCGAGTCCCGTGCCGCCGCGGTGCTCCAAGTTGACCAGAATGGACAGCGCGTCGTCCAGAATCTGGTGATGGCGCTCACCGTTGATATCGGCAAGCGCGCCGATGCCACATGCATCGTGGTCGAATTCGGGGCGATAAAGGCCCTGCTGCTGAGCGGAATCTGCCTGCATCGCGATCCTCCCCTAGATATTTAGACAGTCAGTTGAATAGGCATACTAGGAGCATCGCCGGCCCGTTGTGTTTCCCGCCCGTTTCGAAACAATCGCGTAACGCACGCCCTATGAGTGGACACCGCCGACCTCAAGGGCGACAACAAGGGCCCCAGATTCGGCCTGTGAGCTCGCCGCTTCAAACATCTCAATCTGTAACAGGAAGACCCAATTTCGACGACTAACTGTTACAGATTGAGATGTTTTCGAGAGACGGTTCCGAATGTCTCAATCTGTAACACGAAGGGCCGGTTTTTGCAGCTAACTGTTACAGATCGAGATATTCCATAGGACCATTTCTTCCTGTCTTGATCTGTAACACCTAGACCCAATTTCCATCCTTAGTTGTTACAGATCAAGACATTTCGGTAATCCCCTTTCACCATCCTATTCAAATACAACAATTTTGTTAGTCTTGGTTAACTTTTTAGCATAAAACTGGTATCCTTTGCGGCGTCAAACAAACGGCACGCAGGAGCTCACCATGCTCAACCATCTCAAACAACACTTTGGCTCGCACCGCACCGGAGGCCACGGAGGTCTGGATATCGCCCGGCATATCGGCCCCGGGCTGCTCGTGACCGTCGGCTTTATCGATCCGGGCAACTGGGCCTCCAACATGGCCGCCGGCTCGCAGTTTGGCTACGCGCTGCTGTGGATCGTCACGCTGTCCACGATCATGCTGATCGTCTTGCAGCACAACGCGGCGCACCTGGGCATCGCCACGGGCGCCTGCCTTGCCGAGGCCACGACCCGCTTTCTCCCCCGCTTCGTTGGGCGCACGGTGCTCGCCAGTGCCTATCTCGCGACCATCGCCACCGCCATGGCCGAAGTCCTGGGTGGCGCGATTGCCCTTCAAATGCTCTTTGGGCTGCCCGTGCGCGCGGGCTGCGTCATCGTGGCGGCAGTATCGATGGCGATGCTCATGACGAGCTCCTACAAGCGCGCCGAGCGATGGATCATCGCCTTCGTAGGCGTGGTAGGACTCTCGTTTTTGGCTGAGCTCACGCTGGTCAAGGTCGACTGGCCGCAGGCCGCCGCAAGCTGGATCACACCCAGTATGCCCACCGGCTCGGCCGCGATTATCGTAAGTGTCCTAGGCGCGGTCGTTATGCCTCACAACCTCTTCCTGCACTCCGAGGTCATCCAATCCATGCACTTCGAAGGCCAAGGCGAGCAGGTTATCGAGGAACGTCTGCGCTACGAGCTCTTCGACACGCTCTTTTCGATGGGCGTGGGCTGGGCAATCAACTCGGCCATGGTCATCCTGGCCGCAACGACCTTCTTTGCGCACGGCATGGTCGTAGACGACCTCGCCGTCGCAGCGGCCACGCTCTCCCCCATTCTGGGCCCGGCAAGCTCGACCATCTTTGCCGTGGCGCTGCTATTTGCGGGGCTCTCGAGTAGTGTGACGGCGGGCATGGCGGCGGGCACCATCACCGCGGGCATGTTCTACGAGGAATATGACATCCACGACCGACATTCCTCGATCGGAGTGGCGGCCTGTTTCGTCGGCGCAGTGGCGGCGTGCCTGGTCGTCCCGAATCCTTTTGAGGGTCTCATTTGGAGTCAGGCGCTGCTGTCGCTTCAGCTGCCGATTACGGTCTTTGTGCTCATACGGCTCACCAGCTCAGCCCGCGTTATGGGCAAATACGCCAACTCGCGCCCGCTCAACGCGCTGCTCGTAGGGATCGGCGTCATCGTGACGATTCTCGACATCGTGCTGCTAACGGGGATGTAATTGGGATGGCGTGACTGTCCAGATATAACGTCTTAATCTGTAACACGTGAGACCGTTTTAAACCGTCAGATAAATCAAAAGGGTCCCGGCCGAGAATTCGACCGGGACCCTTGGACAGAGCTATGTTCGGCTTTCGCCGTGTGCCTGCGAGTTACTCCTCGACGAGCTCAAACTGATCGGGACCGACGCCGCACACCGGGCACACGTAGTCCTCGGGCAGCTCGGGCGTGTCGACCTCAACCTCGTAACCGCAAACGGTGCACACAAACTTATACGTCTTCTTCTCCTCAGCCATGATGTTCTCCTCTCGAACGTGACTGCTGGTGTACTTACTTATTAGTATATATTCTCAATAACATAATGCAAGTATTTTTAGAACATTTCTAGCCTTGATACGACGAGGCTTTGGGCGGCGTCTTGCCCTTTAGCACCTTGTGATAGTAGTCGTACGTCAGCGGCGTCTCGTCGCTCAGGCGCTCGGCATCCTCGACCTCGCCAATAAACAGCAGATGCGTGCCCACATCCACAGTGTCGATCAAACGGCAGCTAAACAGGGCCGCCGCGTGCTCGGGCACATAGGGCATGCCCAGAGCCGTCTCGCGGGTCTCGTATTTGGCAAACTTGTCATAATCGCTGCTGGTGCGGAACCCAAAGTTACCGATGTAGAGCATGTCGGCGGTCTGATCGATCACGGTCAGCGCGAACGCTTTGGCCGATGCGATGACGCCCGAGGTGACATTGTCCTTGTTCACGGCAACCGAAATACGCGGCGGCATGGACGTCACCTGCACCGCAGTGTTGATGACGCAGCCGGCGCGCAGCCCGTCTGCCGCGGCGCTCACCACGTACAGGCCACTCGGCATGGTAAAGAACGCAGTTTTGTCCATAACGATCACTCCCCTAGCTCGGGTTGGAACCTCATGAATGTATGTACCCACAAAAAAGGCGGCACCCATAACGGACGCCGCCTTTGAGACATATGTGTCAGAACAGTAAGAAAGATAAGACGCCCGCAGTTGCGGTGAAATAGGGACTGAATAGCCCCTCAAACAGGCAAAACAGTCCGTATCTCACCGCAACTTATATAGAGCGCCTACCGGTTGCGTTCCTTGAGGGCGCGGTCGATCTCGCGTTGGACATCACGCTTGGCCATGTCCTCGCGCTTGTCGTAGAGCTTCTTGCCACGACCCAGACCCAGCAGCAGCTTTACGCGGCCGTCGGTATTAAAGTAGAGCTCCAACGGAACCAGCGCATAACCACGGTTGCGAAGTTTGCCGTCAAGAAAGTCGATCTCCTTGCGGTGCAGCAGCAGACGACGCCGACGGTCGGGATCGCGATTCCACACGCCACCATGGCTATAAGGGTGGATATGCAGTCCGACGAGCCAGCACTCGCCGCCACGAATCAGCGCAAAAGTGTCAGTGATCTGACAGGCGCGCTCGCGAATCGACTTGACCTCGGTGCCGCTCAGCTCAATACCGCACTCAAACGTCTCATCGATAAAGTACTCGTGATGTGCCGAGCGATTCTTGGAAATGAGTTTGCGCTCGCGCTTACTGGGCATCGCCGGCCTCCTTGGCGCCATCGGAACCCTTGCCCGTAGCTTCGCGCTTTGCCTTGCGCTCGGCATTGAGCTCGGCATCGCTCTCGCGCACCAGTTTGATAATCGCCGCGCAGGCTTCCTCGCCCACCAAGTCACGAGCACGCACCGTCAGGCGCGTCGCCTCCTGCTTGTCGCCGTCGCTTGCAGCATCGGTCGCGCACATAATCAGGCAGATGGCAATCTCGGCCGAAGGCGAGGTCGGAACGCCTTGCAGGGCCAGTTCACCCATCACGTGCTCGTCGCTCTCCTCGGCGGCATCCGGATAGGTAGTATGGATCTTGTTGAGCAGGCGCGTCGTATGCGCATCGTTGGGCGCCAGGCGCAGCGCCAGACGCGCGCAGCCCACGGCAGCCGAAATGTTCTCGGTCTCGGGCTCCAAGAAGTACTGTCCCAGATTGGCGTAAGCGCGGGCGGCGCACTTGCCATCGCTTGCACGCTCCAGCACCGAAAACGAGAGCGATGCCCATTCCTGCTTGTCTTCGAGTGCGCGGAACAGCTCGGCCAAATCCAAGCGATAGTTGCAGTTCATGGGGTCCCAACGCACAGCCTGCATCAGGGCATTGCGAGCGCTCACATAATCCTGCTGGCGAATGTAGGCAAACGCCATGTCAGAGTACAGGCGGTCAAACGGCACCTCGACCTGCACGAGCTCGCGCGGATCCTTCTCCACGCGGCGATAGGCCAAGCGCTCAAACTTGCTATCGAAGCTAAAGTATTGGCGCTTCTCCTCCGTCTTGCACTCGGCGTCGATATACTCCTCGGCGAGCTCCACCAGGCGCTCCAGCAGCGGCGTCGCCGTAGCCAGGTCGCCCTGCGCCAGATAGTTCTCGGCATACGTGATGTCTTGCAAGCTGATGGGCAGGTCCATGACAACTCCTCGGTCCAGGCGGCAGACTCAACGCGCCTTAAACATCGGTCAATACACAAAACCCGGGTCTCTTACGAGGCCCGGGCGTTCAATTTTGGTAGCCCGTACCAGATTCGAACTGGTGATCTCCGCCTTGAGAGGGCGGCGTCCTAAACCGCTAGACGAACGGGCCATATGTAGCAAATGCAATGGCTGGGATGGAGGGAGTCGAACCCCCATTGACGGAACCAGAATCCGCTGTCCTGCCATTAGACGACATCCCAATGACTGCATCGCTGCGCTCGGCTGTGCCTTTGCGCAAGAAAGAAATATACGGGAAGTCCCGCCGTGACGCAAGCCCTAATTTTGACTTTTTTGAAATTCAGTCAAATACGGCCAACACGTGAAGGACCTGTGAAGCACCAGCGACACGTACGGCGCCAAAGCCCGTAAAACATCCCACATCTACCGCTGGTAGATTACAACAATGCGGCACTCACGGCTGATGGCACAATCGAACCGTCATCATTGCACGGATATCGAGGCGCCATGGACGAAGAGCTTGATTACCTATGGGAGACCCTGGGCCTCGAGATCACTGCTGACCTTTGGCCCGAACGGGACAAAATCCATCCCACACTGCGCCCCGCCATCACGGTGATGCAGGCAAAATACCGCCGTGCATCCTTTTTGATCATGCGGGTGTCATGGCACGCGGGACTCCCCGACCTTAAGCGAATCCAGGCAAGCCTCGTCGAGCTGTCCGGTATGCCGACCGTCATATCCGAGGCGCACCTGGAGCAGCGCCAGCGCGAGCGACTGCAACAGCAGCGGATTCCCTTTATCTGCCCCGGCGTTCAGGCATATCTGCCCTTTATGGACGAGGAGTACTGGAGCGGCAAGCCCAACAAGCACGTAAAGGTCTACGATCCGCACGAATGGGCGCGGCTGGCGGACTGACTGGGGCAGGCCCGCCGGCGGAAAGTGCGTCCCACCCTGAGCACTCAAAACGGGTCGCACTTTCCGCAGCCGCTACAGCAACGCCTCGGCCCAAGCCGCTTCCCTAAAGCCGGGAATCGCAAAGTCGTCGCCCACCAGCAGCGGACGCTTGACCAGTATGCCGTCGGTCGCCAGCAGCTCGTAGCACTCCCGATCCGTCATGCCCGCATCCAGACGCGCCTTCAGGCCCAGCTCTCGATATTTCATGCCCGACGAATTAAAGAAGCGCCGCACCGGCAGCCCCGAACGAGCAATCCAGGTCGCAAGCTCATCAGCCGTGGGATTGTCCAAAACGATATCGCGGTCGATATACTCTACCCCATGTTCGTCCAGCCATGCCTTGGCCTTCTTACAAGTCGAGCACTTGGGATATTCAACAAACAATACCGCCATGGGATTTCCTTTCTTAGAGAAAACAGGTGTCTGGAAAACTGCACATCGACGACCACTCGCGATTGCAGCCGTTATTGTAGTCAATGTCGAAGCATAGGCAGTCGCGATGTCTCGTCTTAAGGCTAGCGCCTCGCATGGGCGCCGATCGGCCGAGTCGCATGGCGCACCAACGCCGCTGCCAGCAATACCAACAGCATGGCGGTGACATAGCCCGCAGCATCGAATCCTAAATCGATAACGTCGAAATGCCTGCCGGGAACAAAGATCTTATGCACCTGGTCGCCAACGGAGCAGGCAGCGCAAAAGAGCAATACGGGCACGCAACGGGAGCATACGCTCCACGGACGCCTGGAAAAGCAAACCACGACCACCGAGGCGAACAATCCGACGGAGAAAAACTCTACGGTATGGGCAACACGACGGACGTTCGTGCCCACCCACATGCGAATGGAAGCAAGTCGGCCAGACCGGACATTCGAGGCAGCCGAATCGGTGCCCCCGGTCATTCCGTTCTCCGTCTGGGCTTCACCCGTGGCATCGACAGCCTGAACGCCCGTAGCCTGGCCCTCCACCACACGCGCGGTGGACTCGCTCAGCAACGACGTCTCCACCGCATTTTGCTCCGTCAGCACCCAGATGCCCGCCAGCGTTGCAGCGAACAGAACGATCGCGGTCCATCCGATTATTTGTTTTACGCGCGCCAAGGGCCAACCTCCTTTTTTTGAATATCAGCGAGTGTAGCCCCAAATGGCATTGTCACCGTATCAAAATTTGAATCGCAACAGGAAGCGACAAAGCGACGCAAACCCCTACCCCGCCTCGCGCATCCAGCGATCGAACGTCCCCACGCACACGCCCAGGCACTTTGCTGCCTGGCTGCGGGTAATATCGCCCGCCTCATAGCTATCGCGCACCAGCTCAAACTGAGGAGGGCATGGCTTGCGAGGCCGGCCAAACCGCACCCCTCGCGCCCGCGCCGCTGCAATTCCCTCCGCCTGGCGCCGATGGATATTCTCGCGCTCCACCTGCGCCACGTAGCTCAGCAGTTGCAGCACAATATCGGCAATCAGGGTGTTGGTCACATCCGGCGCGCCGCTGGCCCTGACGCGCGTGTCAAGCAATGGCATGTCCAACACCACAATGGCAACCCCGAGCTCCTTGGTAATGCGCCGCCATTCCTCAAGAATCTCGGAGTAATTACGACCAAGTCGGTCGATAGAAAGAACCACCAGCACGTCCCCGTCTCCCAGGACGTGCAGCAGCTCGCGATAACGCGGTCGATCGAAGTCCTTGCCGCTCGCATGGTCGGCATAAATATTCGCCGAGCCCACGCCATAGGCGCCCAGCGCATCCAGCTGCCGATTAAGGTTCTGATCGCGCGAACTCACCCGCGCATAACCGTACACCGTCGCCATCTCATCCCCGCTTTCTTGTAAACCTGCCAAAAAGGGACAGGTTTATTTTGGTAGGTTTTACCTCTCAAATAGCAGGTAAGCGGGCGGCCGAGCAGACGGCAAGGTAGCCACGATTCAAATGCGGAGGGCGGTCCCGAAAGGCTGCCCTCCGTTCCTCCACCATGAGTCGGGATTTGGCTAATGGATAAGCTTAAAGTCCAGGTGTCCACGCGTGGTATTGACGCGCGAGACCTCGATGATCACGCGCTGCCCCAGCTCGTAACGGGTGCCCGTGTCGGCACCCGTGAGCGTTAGCGCGTCCTCGTCGAACTCGAACCACTCGTTGCCCAGGCTCTTAATTGAAACCAAACCTTCGACCTGCGTCAGGTCCAAGCGCACAAAGAGGCCCATGCTGCTAATCCACGAGACGGTTCCGGCATAGCGCTCGCCCAGACGGTCCTCATAGTACTGGGCAATCTTGATCTTTTGCGTCGCATGGCTGGCGGCATCTGCCGCGCGCTCGGCATCGCTGCATGCGCGGCAGATCTGCGGCAGAATGCGCGGCAGCGACTCGCGCCCCTTGCCGATCAACCGCGGCGTACGGACCAAGGCGTCCTTGCCGCCGAGCTGCTCATAGGCCAACTGCAGTTTGAGCACGCGGTGCACCACCAGATCGGGGTAGCGACGGATGGGACTCGTAAAGTGACAGTAGCACGGCGCGGCGAGCGCAAAGTGGCCCTCGTTGCGCGGCTTGTACAGCGCGCGCTGCATGCTGCGCAGAAGCAGCGTGTTAACGAGCGGTGCGTTGGCCGTACCGGCGGCAGCATCGACTGCAGCCTGCAGCTCATCGGGACTCCCCAGGGCAATACCGGCAGCACGGCGATCGTCGATAATGCCTAGCTGCGCCAGCGCAACGGCGGCACCGTGCAGGCTATCGGGGCTCGGATCCTCATGCACGCGATAGCAGGCCTCGATATCACGGTCTGCCAGCCACTCTGCAACGCACTCGTTGGCGAGCAGCATGGCTTCCTCGATAAGCGACGTGGCACACGAACGCTCACGCGCCACAATCTGCACGGGTACTCCGTCCTCATCCAATAGAGCGCGAATCTCGGCCGTGTCAAAATCGACTGAGCCGCGGGCGCGACGAATACGACGGCGAAGTTCGGCGAGTTCGTTAGCGGCGACAAGGAAATCGCCGAGGTCGATGTTGTAGCCGCGAGCGGTCTCCTCGCACGCAAGACCGCGCTCAAGCGCTTCCTCGCGCGAGGTCTCGGCAGCCGCAACATCCTCGGCCGCACCCTCCAGCACCGAATACTCAACCGCGCCGGCACGCACCAGCAGCGCCTCGGCGCCGTCATAGTCCATACGCACACGCGAGCGAATCACGCTGGGGTACGGATCGTAATGCCGCACGCGACCCTGCGCATCGAGCTCGATATCGACGGTAAACGCAAGACGGTCCTCGTCAGGGCGAAGCGAGCACAGGTCACAGGACAGGCGTTCGGGCAGCATAGGAAGCACGCGATCGGCCAGATACACCGATGTCGTGCGATGGCGAGCCTCAAGATCAATATGCCCGTCCCAAGCCACATAGTGTGAAACGTCGGCGATATGCACACCCAGCTTATAGCCACCCTCGGGCGTGCGCTCCAGCGAAATGGCATCGTCAAAGTCGCGCGCGTCGACCGGGTCGATCGTGATGACAAAGCGGTCGCGCAGATCGCGGCGGAGCGGGTCCTTAAGCGCCGCGGACACATCGAGCGAAAGCCCCTCGGCCTCGTCTAGCGCGGCCTCGGGATAGCTATCGGTATAGCCGTAACGCGCCATCACATATTGAACGCCCAAATCGGGCGCGTCATCTCCGCCAATGCGGCGTTCGATCGTCACAGTGCCCGATTCCAGGCGCGTCGGGTAGGTCAAAATGCGCGCGACAACGGCATCACCCGGGTGGACGCCCAGGCGATCTGCCGAGGTATCCTCGGGCAGAATGAAGAAGTCGGCCTTCAGGCGCGAATCGAGCGGCTCGATCACACCGAGCGGACCGGCGGTCTGGTACGTACCCACCACGCTTATGGCTGCGCGCTCAACCACGCCTTCGATCACGGCGCGCCGCTCACCGTGCGGGTTGTTCTTAATGCTCACGGCAACGGTATCGCCGTCCATGATCTCACGCTTGCCGCGACCCATGACCTTGTAGTCGCCATTCTCGGTTATGACATAGGCACTGTGCTCATGGAGCTGCACGCGCCCGGTCAGGCTCGGACGGCGTTCGCTGCGCACCGGCCCGCGCTTATTGCGAGCTCCACGCTTATGCTTGTTATTGCGCCCCATGGCGCCTCCTAACTATCGATTGCGAACTCCAAAGAGTCTACCCAAATGATTCGCTTTCCTGCCGTCCCCTAGGGATCAAAAAAACGGGCCGCCCCATAAGAGACGACCCGTTGGAAGGGATGAATTCCAGGCATGCCTACACGCGCAGGTAGCGGCGCATGGCGATGGCAGAACCAAAGAGACCGATAATCACGCCGACCAGAATCAGCGCAGCATAGGTCACCAGGTAGTACTGCATCGGCAGGGCAAACGACATCCAGCCGATGCTCTCCTGCAGACGCGGAATCATCAGGTTGCGCAGCAGCTCCAGAACGCCGATGGAAAGCAGCGAGCCCAAAATGGCCTGCAGTACGCCCTCGGTGATAAACGGGCCGCGAATGAAACCGTTGCTGGCGCCGACCAGACGCATAATCGCAATCTCACGACGACGCGCCGTGATGGACAGGCGAATCGTGTTGTTGATGAAGATGAATGCGATAAAGGTCAGAAGGCCAACGAGCACCACGGCGGCGATGCGGATGTAGTTGGTCACCTGGAACAGGCGGCTCACTCCCTCCTGGCCGTACAGCACGCTCGCGTTGACGTCGCCGTCATCCGCGATCTTCTGGAAATCGGCATCCTTCTTGAGCTTCTCTGCCGTGCTCTCAACCTTGGACGGATCGTCCATCTCAATTGCAAACGAAGCCGGCAGCGGGTTCTGGCCGTCGAGTGCGCTCATGGTGGCGTCGGCGTTGCCCGACATCTTGCTCGTATACTCGGCCAGCGCGTCGTCCTTGTCCTTATAGGTCACGGACTTGACGTTATTCCACGTCTTAAGCTCGGCCTCAAAAGCCTGAACATCGGCCTGATCGGCGTCATCGCTAATGAACGCGTTGATGACAACCTGATCCTCGACGGTGCCGATCACGGAGTTCAGCATCGCGGAGCCCATGATGAACAGGCCGATGATAAACAGCGAAAGGAAGATCGTGATGACGGCGCCGAGCGAGGTAGTCCAGTTACGGAAGAAGTGGCTGATTGCCTCTTTGAAGGAGTAGCCCACGTTAGTTGGTGCCATAGTTGCCGTAACCTCCCCTCTCCTGGTCGCGGATAACGTGGCCGCCCTCAAGGGCGATCACGCGACGGTGCATGCTATCGACCATCTCGCGGTCGTGCGTGGCGACGATCACGGTGGTGCCGGTGCGGTTAATACGCTCGAGCAGCTTCATGATGCCCAGCGAGATCGCCGGGTCGAGGTTACCCGTGGGCTCGTCGCAGATCAGCAGCGGCGGACGGTTGACCATAGCGCGGGCGACGGCAACGCGCTGCTGCTCGCCACCGGAAAGCTGGTCGGGCAGCGAGTCCATCTGATCGGCCAGACCGACCAGACGCAGCACCTCGGGCACCTGGCTGCGAATGACGCCCTTGGGCTTGCCGATGCACTGAAGGGCAAACGCCACGTTTTCGTAGGCGGTCTTTTGCGGCAGAAGCTTAAAGTCCTGGAACACGGCGCCAATCTGGCGGCGCAGGAACGGAACCTTGCGGTTCTTGATCTTCATGAGATCCTGACCGGCAACCAGGATGCGGCCGCTCGTCGGCTTGACGTCGCGGTTGAGCGTCGACAGCAGCGTGGTCTTACCCGAACCGGAGTGACCGACCAGGAAGACGAACTCGCCCGGATAGATCTCGATGTTGATGTCGTCGAGTGCAGGCTTGTTGGGCTGTGCCGGATAGATCTTGGTGACATGCTCCATAAGGATAACGGGCTCGACACCGGCCTGCTTGGCCATCTTCTTGCGGCTGGCCTGCGGATCGATGGGCGCAAACACCGACGTAAAATCGGGGTTGTTGAGCGCGTTATCGAGGCTTGCGACCTCGGCTGCCTGATCGCTCTCGACCACCGGGGCAGCAGGCTGCGTGGGGTCGGGAATAGCGGCAAAGAGACCGGACTGCGCAGGCTGAGGAGCCGGCGTCGCAGGGGCCAAGGGGTCGGGAATGCCGGCCATGGTAGGCTGCGGCGTGGCGGCACCAGCCTGAGGCTGCTCCACGCGAGCGGTCACGACCTGAACGGGCTCAAAACCCGCCGTGCCGGAAAGCGCGACATCGCTGGTTGGATTGTAGGCAAAGGGATCGGATGCCGGCTGTGCCTGATCTGCCGGCTGAGCGGGGGCCTGAGCAACAGGCTGGCCCTCTGAATCCGGAGTGGCGAAACGACTGCCCTGGACGCCTGCCTGCGTCTTGGGGGCATCATCGCCCGCACCGGAGGTACGGAAGTGGTTACCCACTGGTGCTCCTTATCGTCGTGCGTTTAAACTACATGAGCGCTTTGTATTTTAGCAGTATTAGCTTTGCTGCACATAAGAAGCATGGCGTGCTTAGGGATCCCGTCGGCCGGGCACAGGGTTGCTCTCCAAATCGTCCTCGGACATGTCGGAGCCCCCGCTGTGCGCTTCGCGCTGCGGGGGCTCCTCCGTCCTGCGGAAAAATTTGGAGAGTAACCCTGTGCCCGGCCTGCGATAACTAAGGGGTCGCCGGGTTTATCTTGAGGTGCTGCATATACAACGCTGGAAGGGTCTGAATTGCGCTTTGTCGATATATGCCCTTTTTCCTGATGGGACCGTGCTTGAGGGGCGTCTTCATGAGTTGCGGTGAAATAGGGACTGTTTTACCAGTTAAAAGGTCTAATCAGTCCCTATTTCACCGCAATTGAAACAGGGGCGCTCTCCAAGAGAGCGCCCCTGCCGGGTTTCCATAGTACTGGCGAAGCAGTCCTTGAGATCCGCCTTGCCTTAGGCCAAGAACTCCTTGGTGGTCGCCACGATGTTGGCCGCGTCCAGGCCGTACTTGTGCAGGAGCTCGGCACCCGGGCCAGACTCACCGAAGGTGTCGTTGACGCCGATCTTCTTGAGCGGCGTCGGGCACTGCTCGCACAGGACGTCGGCGACGGCGCTGCCCAGGCCACCGATCACGGAGTGCTCCTCGACGGTCACGACGTGGCCGGTCTTGGTGGCGCTCTTAACGATCAGGTCGGCGTCGATGGGCTTGATGGTGTGCATGTTGATGACCTCGGCATCGATGCCCTCGGCAGCAAGCTGCTCAGCGGCCTCGAGCGCCTCGCCGACCATCAGGCCGCAGGCGATGATGGTGACGTCGGTGCCCTCGCGCATGACGATGCCCTTGCCCACCTCGAACTTGTAGGTCTCGGGGTCGTTGATAACCGGCGAGGCCAGACGGGCGAAGCGCATGTACACGGGGCCGTCGCACTCGTAGGCGGCGCGCGTCACGGCACGGGCCTCGATGTCGTCGGCGGGAACGATCACGGTCATGCCGGGGATGACACGCATCAGGGCGATATCCTCGCAGCACTGGTGCGTGGCGCCATCCTCGCCCACCGAGATACCGGCGTGCGTGGCACCGATCTTAACGTTAAGGTGCGGATAGCCGATGGAGTTGCGGACCTGCTCAAAGGCGCGGCCGGCGGCAAACATGGCAAAGCTGCTCGCGAAGGCGACACGGCCGGTGGTTGCGATACCGGCGGCAACACCCATCAGGTTGCTCTCGGCGATGCCCACATCGAAGAAGCGGTCGGGGCAGGCGGCCTTAAACTTGCCGGTCTGCGTGGCGGCGGCCAGGTCGGCGTCGAGGACCACAAAGTCATCGTGCTCGTTGGCGAGCTCGACGAGGGCCTCGCCGTAGCTTACGCGCGTGGCGATTTTCTTGACGTCTGCCATCCTAGAGCTCCTCTCCGGCGGCCGTGAGCTCTGCCATGGCCTGCTCAAACTGTTCATCGTTGGGGGCCTTACCGTGCCAACCCACCTGGTTCTCCATAAAGGAGACGCCCTTGCCCTTCGTGGTCTCGGCGATAATGGCGGTCGGCTGACCCTTGGTGGCGCGGGCCTCGGCAAAGGCAGCGCGGATCTGGTCGAAGTCGTTGCCGTCGGCGAGCTCCACCACATGGAACTTGAAGGCGCGGAACTTGTCGGCGAGCGGCATGGGGTCGTTGACCTCCTCGACGGGGCCGTCGATCTGCAGGCCGTTATGGTCGACGATCACGCAGAGGTTGTCGAGCTGCTGGTTGCCGGCAAACATGGCGGCCTCCCAGACCTGGCCCTCCTCGCTCTCGCCGTCGCCCAGCAGGGCGTAGGTGCGATAGTCGTCGCCCCAGTGCTTGGCGGCAACGGCCATGCCCACGGCGGCGGAGATGCCCTGGCCGAGCGAGCCGGTGGACATGTCGACGCCCGGGGTGTCGTTCATGTTGGGATGGCCCTGCAGGTGGCTGCCGATGTGGCGCAGCGTCTCGAGATCCTCCTTGGGGAAGAATCCGCGCTCGGCGAGCACGGCGTACAGACCAGGCGCGCAGTGACCCTTGGAAAGCACGAAGCGATCGCGGTCGGCCTTGCGGGGATCGGCCGGGTCGACGTTCATTTCCTCAAAGTACAGATAGGTCATGATGTCGGCAGCGCCGAGCGAACCGCCCGGATGGCCGGACTTGGCAGCGTGCACGCCGGTGACGATGCCCTTCCTTACCTCGTTGGCAACCTTTTTGAGCTCTTCGTCGCTCATTGTGCCTTCCTTTCATCCTCATTAGACAAAATGCGCACGGCACCGAAGGTAATCCCAACACAGCCGCAATGCACGTACGTCATTCATTATGCTGGAAACTGATGGCTTTACCAGAGTTTTTATCATTATTTGAACAATTTAGCAGGCAGAACCGCTGATGAAACGGTTTATCAATGTGAACGTCTTTTGGATGGAACGCGGTAGACCCTACGCACTAATGTCCTTGAATCCCTCGCCGAAGGCTTCCGTAACGTCAGCGACCGTCACAATGGCGTGAGGATCGCGCTCGCGCACGATCGTCTTGAGGGTATTGAGCTCTCGACGGCTCACGATGACCATAATCACCGGCTTCTCGGCACCCGAATACATGCCAGTCGCCTTAAACTTGGTACAACCACGACCCAGACCATACATGATATCGGCAGCGATATCAGGGAACTTGTCCGAGATGATGAGTACCATACGGCGCTTGTTGCCACCATCGACCACGGCATCGATCACGTAGCCGCTAATGACCATCGAAAGGCCTGCATATAGTGCGTTTTCGATTGAAAAGACCGGAGCCGACAGCGCGCATACGGCAACATCGATCGCCATGACGGTCGAGCCCACCGGCAGCGAGGTGTTACGCGAGATGATTTGGCCAATCGTGTCCGAGCCGCCGGTGTTGGCGCCGGCGCGCAACACCATGCCGTAACCGATGCCCGTAATAATGCCGCCCCACATGGCAGGGAGCATCAGGTCCGCATCCGCCAGAGGTGCTACAAACGGGGCGAACAGATCGGTAAAGAAGCCCAGCAGCACAAAGCCCGTCGCGGTCTGCACCACGTAGAACATGCCGCCCTCGCGCATAACGACCAACAACAGCAAGGCGTTCATCACGATCGTCTGAATACCAACGGGAAGCGATAGGCCGCGCGATGCACCGACCGCCTGGATAATGGTGGCAAGGCCCGTAACGCCACCGGCAGCAAGGCCGTTGGGAATCAAAAACAGGTCGGTCGCAATAGCGGCCAGAGCGCACCCCAACATAATCTGGGGCAGGTCGTGAAAAAAGTTCATTGAAAGAATGCGCTTGATGTCCAGACGATATGCCATGCTGCCTCCCTCAAAAAAGCGCACCCCATCGGATGCGCTTTGAACTTCTTCTTGTATTCGATTCTACCGATTCGCCGGACAAAAACCACCCCTGCGCAGGGTTTGCTCTGGATACAAAACCACACTGCTCGGAGGGTTTTAATCCATTTCCACATAAACCGGGCGGTTTAAGCAGACGGGGTCTCCGCATCAGCGTTGCCGGTGGCCCAGCGATGGTAGCCAATAACAAACGGGTCCAGGTCGCCATCGTCAAGAACGGCCTCGACATTGCTGGTCTCCACACCCGAGCGCAGATCCTTGACCATCTGGTACGGGTAGAGCACGTAGCTGCGAATCTGGTTGCCAAAACCAATCGTGGTCTTGGGTCCGCGGATCTCATCGAGCGCCTCGGCACGCTTCTCGAGCTCAATCTCGTACAGGCGAGCCTTGAGGATCTGCATGCACGCGGCCTTGTTCTGGATCTGGCTGCGCTCGTTTTGGCAGGTAACCACAATGCCGCTGGGGAAATGCGTCACGCGCACGGCGGAGTCGGTGGTGTTGACGCCCTGACCGCCCGGGCCGCTCGCGTGGTACACGTCCACGCGGATGTCATCAGGACTGATCTCGATGTCGATATCATCGGGTAGCACGGGGATGACCTCGACGCCGGCAAACGTGGTCTGGCGGCGCTTCTTGTCATCGGTGGGGCTAATGCGAACCAAGCGGTGGACGCCGGCTTCGGCGCGCAGCATGCCAAATGCGTCCTTGCCCTCGACGGTAAAGGTCGCGCGGTCGATGCCGATGACCTCGGCCGCGGGACAGTCGTTGATGGTGACCTTCCAGCCGCGACGCTGGCAATACTTCATGTACATCTTAAAGAGCATGAAGGTCCAGTCCTGGGCCTCCAGACCACCCTGCCCGGGCTTGATGGTCACAATGGCATCGCCGTGATCGAACTCACCGGTAAACCAGCTCGAAAGCTCAAGCTCATCGATAGCGCGGGCCAGGCGTTCTGCCGTAGCGGCAGCCTCCTCGCGCAATGCGGCGGCGTCGGGGTCATCCCCCATCTCCTCGGCAAGCTCCAGCGCGGCGCGGGCATCGGAAAGCTCGCCGCGCGCAGTGTCCACGGCAGCGATATCTTCCTTGGTGCGCGCGATCTCCTCCATGATGGCACGGGCGGCGTCGGCGTCATCCCAAAAGCCAGGGGCCACGCTTTTGGCCTCGAGCTCGGTCACGCGGGTACGCTTCTCGTCCAAGTGGAGATACGACTCGACCTCGCCGAGCCGGTCCGCAAACGCGTCCAGCTCGGCGGGCGTTACCTCTAAAGCCTCAGCCATTAACGATTCCTGCCGTGGCAGTACTTAAACTTCTTGCCGCTACCGCAGGGGCACGGGTCGTTGCGGCCCACGTTGACGTACGGATCGTCGCTCTCGGACTTGCGATAGGTGGTCACCTTGCCACCGTTGTTGACGGCAGCCGGACCACCCTGGACAGCCGTGCGGGCCTGCACCTGCGCCTGCTTGCGCAGCACCGAGTCGCCGTTGTCACCATCGACCTCGGCAGGACCGGAGAAGCGCGCGCCCTCGAGCGCGGGCTCCTCCTTGTGCTCCACGGCACGCGGGGCAGCCTTGATCTCGATGCGCAGAACCGTGCGCAGGTAATCCTCATACATGGTATCGACGAGTATCTGGAACGCGCCGTAGGCCTCGGTCTTGTACTCGACCAGCGGGTCGCGCTGGCCAAAGCCGCGCAGGCCGATGCCGGTCTTGAGGTAGTCCATCTCCTGCAGGTAGTTCATCCAGCGGGTATCGATGACGCGCAGCATGACCTGGGTGTTGAGCTCGCGCATCAGGTCCTCGCCCAAGCGCTCGGCCTTCATGTTGTAGCACTTCTCTACGTAAGCCAGGACATCGGCAGCCAGGGCCTCATAATCCTCGTCGGGGAACTTCGGCGTATCGATGTGGCCGGTGAGCTCCACAACCCACTTGCGCAGGCCCTCCAGGTCGCGCTCGCCATCGTGACTGTCCTTAGTGCAGAACTCCTGCACGCAGCGGTACACGGTATCGTGCATGACCTCGGTGATGTGGTCGGTCAGGTCCTTGCCGTCCAGAATCTTATTGCGCTCGGCGTAGATGACCTGACGCTGCTTGTTCATGACGTCGTCGTACTCAAGGACGCTCTTACGCATGGAGAAGTTGATGCTCTCGACCTTGTGCTGGGCGCTCTCGACGGCCTTGGAGATGATCTTGTGCTGGATGGGCATGTCGTCGCCCATGTCGGCCGTGACCATCATCTTGGAGACGCGGTCCATCTTGTCGCCGCCAAACAGGCGCATGAGGTCGTCCTCGAGCGACAGGTAGAACTGGGTCTCGCCCGGATCGCCCTGACGGCCAGAGCGGCCGCGCAGCTGGTTGTCGATGCGGCGGGACTCATGGCGCTCGGTGCCGATGACGGTCAGGCCGCCGGCGGCAAGCACGCGCTCGCGCTCGGCCTTGCAAGTCTCCTTAGCCTCGGCGTTAAACTGCTCGAGCTGCTCGGGCGTCACGTCCTCCATGGTCAGGCCCTCGTACTCCAGGCGCTCGCGCACCAGCTCGTCGGGGTTGCCGCCCAGCAGGATGTCGGTACCACGACCAGCCATGTTGGTGGCGATGGTCACGGCGCCGTAGCGTCCGGCCTGGGCAACGATGTGGGCCTCGCGCTCATGGTGCTTGGCGTTGAGGACCTCGTGTGCGATGCCGCGCTTGGTAAGGGCGGCGGACAGCTTCTCGGAGCTCTCGATGGAGACGGTGCCCACCAGGACCGGCTGACCCTTGGCGTGACGCTGCTCGACATCGTCGGCGACGGCGTTGTACTTGGCCTGAATGGTGCGGTACACCAGGTCCTCGTGGTCCACGCGCTGCACAGGCTTGTTAGAGGGGATGACCTCGACGGGCAGCTTGTAGATCTCGCGGAACTCGGCATCCTCAGTAAGTGCCGTGCCGGTCATGCCGGAGAGCTTGTCATACAGACGGAAGTAGTTCTGCAGGGTGATGGTGGCCAGGGTCTGGTTCTCCTCGCGTACGAGCACGCCCTCTTTGGCCTCGATGGCCTGGTGCAGGCCCTCAGAATAGCGGCGGCCTTCCATAATGCGGCCGGTGAACTCGTCGACGATCTTGACCTCGCCGTTGGTGACCACGTACTGCTTATCGCGGTGGAACATGTACTGGGCCTTCAGCGCCTGCTGCAGGTGGTTGACCAGCTGGCCGGAGAGATCGGCATAGATGTCATCGATACCCAGGCGGCGCTCGATTTTCTTAAGGCCGCGCTCGGTGGCGGCAATGGTGTGCTTGGCCTCGTCCATGACGTAGTCGCCCGTGGGCTCCACGTCCTCGGTGGCGGTGAGCATGTCGTGCGACACGTCCTCGCCGCGCTCAAGGCCACGCACGGCACGCGCGAAGTCCTTGTAGGTACTGGCGGACTTGGTGCCAGCGCCCGAGATGATCAGCGGGGTGCGGGCCTCATCGATCAGGATGGAGTCAACCTCGTCGACGATGGCGTAGTTGTGACCGCGCTGCACGCGCTGCTCGGGACGGGTGACCATGTTGTCGCGCAGGTAATCAAAGCCGAACTCGGAGTTGGTGCCGTAGGTGACGTCTGCCTGGTAGGCCGGACGCTTGAGCTCGAGCGGCATGTTGTTCTGGAGCAGACCGACGGTCATGCCCAGGTACTTGTAGATGCGGCCCATCCACTCGGAGTCGCGCTTTGCCAGGTAATCGTTGACGGTAACGACATGCACGCCCTTGCCGGCGATAGCGTTGAGATAGCCGGCCAACGTGGAGACGAGGGTCTTACCTTCGCCGGTCTTCATCTCGGCGATGTGGCCCTCGTGCAGTGCCATGGCGCCAATGAGCTGCACGTCAAAGTGGCGCATACCCATGGTGCGCTTGGAAGCCTCACGCACGGTGGCAAAGGCCTCGGGGAGCATGTCGTCGAGCGACTCGCCGTTGGCGTAACGCTCGCGGAACTTATCGGTCTGGCCGCGGAGCTCCTCCTCGGTCATCTTCTCAAACTGGGGCTCAAGACCGTTGATCTGGTCGACGATCTTGTAGTAGCGCTTAAGGTCCTTATCGGATCCAAAGGACAGCAGCTTTGACATGAATCCCATGTGGTTTTCCTTTTTGGCCATCGCCCACGTCGTGCAGTTGCGGGCGAGTTAAACACAGATGATTGTACTTTAGCCAAACAAGGCGCGGCCTATACGGTCGACCTCGACCGCCACGTAATAACTACGACCAACCTGCCACAATGGGACAGGTTAATTTTGGCAGGTTTTATCTGGGCAAACGCCGCCTCTCTGCCATTTGGTGCAATGGGGGCAGGTTGGTTTGCACCAATAAAAAGAAAAGGACCGCGCACCCAAACGGATGCACGGCCCTTATGCCATGAATGCGAGTGATTCCGCGGCGAGCTATTTACTCAGCAGCCTCGGTGGTCTCGGCCTCGGCAGCGGCCTCCTCGACGGGAGCCTCTGCGGGAGCCTCGGCGGCCTGCTTGGCAGCCTCCTCGGCAAACTTAGCAGCACGCTTAGCCTTCTCGGCAGCCTTAGCCTCAGCGGCGGCCTTGCGAGCGGCCTCGGCCTCAGCAGCCTTGGCAGCCTTGGCAGCCTTGGCCTCCTCAGCCTTCTTGAGCTGGGCGGCAGCGGCGCCACCGAACTTGTCGGCGAAGCGCTGGACGCGTCCACCGGTGTCGACGAACTTCTGCTGGCCGGTGTAGAACGGGTGGCACTCGTTGCAAAGCTCGACCTTCATCTCAGACACGGTAGCGTGCGTCTTGAAGGTGTTGCCGCAGGAGCACGTCACCGTGCACTCGACATACTGGGGATGGATACCCTGCTTCATGGTAGGACTCCTTATTGGTCAGGCGCTGGTTACCGATCAGCGCATAAGGCGTCTTGGTTTCCGACCAAGACAACAAACTCGGCTATGGTACCACGGCGCCGCGTGTCCCACAAAAGGTTCACGGTCTTTTCGGAACGACACGAATCTGACCCATCGAAACACATCTCCACCGTTCCTTCAACTGGGAAAATGCCGTCCCCGGGGCCTGAGAAGGGCCCCGGGGACGTTCGACTGACTGCGGGAACGGCCTTTCCGCTCAATGTGTTCGGCTGAGATCGGAAATCAACCAAACTGAACTAGGTTCAGTTGACATGGTTAAAAACGAGGGGCGACGCTTTTGCGTCACCCCTCGTCCCGGCCGGTTGCTTTAGTTGTACACACGGTAGTTACACTTGAACTGGGTTATGTGTCCATAGTTGGAGCGGTACCAACCCGACGTATAGCTGATTGCCTCTGCGCCTAGATAGTCGTAGCCCTTGTTGTAGCGAAGCTGACGGTAGGTCGTGTCGTACTCTGCTACGTAAAACGTGTCTCCAGAGAAGGCTTTGTACCGGTCCTTAACCGTCGAAGCCATGTACGCGGGTTCGATATCGCCTTTCTCCCCGTTGAGCGCATAGACGGGTGCCGCGATTCCGCATAAAGCCGTTGCCACGAGGATGGCGTAGACAGCCATGCGCGACGCATTGGACTTCAGCTGTTCAAATAGTTTCATGTCATTCACCTCGCTCATATGTATCGAGGTATTCCTGCTTGAGCGTCTGCGAGGACGACTCGATCTTTTCCACGAGCGTGCCGGCTTCGATGAAGTAGAACGAGTTGGTAAGGTCTGCCAGGTCGTCGAGCAGATGGCTTGAAATGAGCACGCTGCGTCCCCGCGCCACTTCGCTGCGTATTGCGTCGCAGGAGGTTTTCCGTTTTCCCGGATCGAGGCCGTTCAGCGGCTCATCGAGGATGAGGTACGGGCAATCGGTCGCTATCGCCATGGCAAGCTTTACCT
>CABVDJ010000022.1 GCA_902497025.1 uncultured Collinsella sp.
CGACGATGACGAGTACGTTGAGCGGAAGGCGCGAAAGCTCGCCTACACCGCGGCCGTCGCCGCCTACGGAAAGGGTGAGGCCCCGGACGTGGACAAGCTGCTTGAGCAAATGCGCGAGAAGGTCGCCGAGCCCAGCCAAACCGAGACCAACACGGCAAACATCGACTACCTGATGATGACGGTCGGGGGTGAACAGTAATGGCGGGACGCGTCAAGGCTGCAACCACGGCGGCGCACTCGAAGAACTATGACAAGGTGAGGCGCTACTACGAGCGCGGCCTCTGGACCAAGGCCATGGTGCATCGAGCCGTGGCCTGCAAGTGGATCACATGCGACGAATATGAGGAGATCGTCGGAGAAGAGTACGCGGAGGAGGTTTAGGGTGCCGGCGCTGAGCATCGGGGAGGCAACGTCGGTCCTCTCGGCCGCCGTTGTGATTGTCACGTTCTTCATCGGGCGCGTCTCCGTATCCAAAACATCGTCTGCCAAGGAGCAGCGGACCGAAGACAAGCTCGACAGCCTTTGCGGCGACACGAGCGAGATCAAGGATGGCGTCAAGGAGATCAACCGCAAGCTCGACGACCACGGCGAGCGCCTCACGAAGGTCGAGCAACAGGTCATCACCTTGTTCAACCGGCTCGACCGCGTCGAGAAGAATTACGACCTGCATCACGGTATCGGCGGGTCAGATTAGGAGCTGAAAAATGAAAATCAACTGGGCCCTTCGCTTCAAGAATAAGCAGACGCTCGCGGCATTGGCCGCCGCCGTAATCAGCGCAGCCTATCAGGTGCTCGGAATCCTCGGAGTCGTGGCGCCTATCTCCCAGGGGTCGCTCATCCAGCTCGTCGGAATCATCCTGACCGTTCTCGCCGGCTTCGGCGTGATCGTCGATCCGACCACCAAGGGCGCGTCGGACTCGAAGCGTGCCATGTCGTACAGCGAGCCCCATGCCGCATATGACGCCAAGGCGGTTGAGTAGGCCATGGCCATCACACAGCGCGAGGCCTTCGCGCAGGTCATGGAACACCTCGTCTCCCATGATGGGGGCGGCGGTCACGGATACTCGCAGGCCAACCGCATGGGGGACGGAACGACCGAGACGATTTGTCTGTCCGACGGCACCACCGTCACTATTGCCGGTGGCGATCGCGACTGTTCCTCGGCCGTAGTGACCGCCCTCCGCGCGGTCGGCGTCAATACCTTCGGAGCCTCGTATACCGGAAACATGCGGGAGCAGCTGCTCAAGACGGGCCTTTTCGGCTGGCGTAAGATGGGCGTCAAGTCCGCCCAGCGTGGAGACATCTACCTCAACGAGAAGTGCCACACCGCCGTGTGCGTCTCTCCCTATGGATCCGCTCGCGGCGACCTCTTGGCCCAATTCTCCATTTCTGAAAAGGGGACCGTCACCGGCACCAAGGGCGACCAGACCGGGCGCGAGTCCAACATCAAGGCGTACTACAGCTACCCATGGGACGGCACGCTCTACTGGCTTGGCGATGGCAAGACACTGAATGGGTCAAATACGGAAGTCGCGGACAATACGGTCCAGAGCCTCGGAGACACGCGATATTTCGGCCCGAAGATGGCCAAGGAGCTGCAATGCCAGCTCGGCACGACTGCCGATGGCGTGATCTCCGGTCAATGGCCGGCGAATGAGCGATACCTTTGGGCATGCGACCGCGGCGTAATCGAGTACGTCAAGGGCGGGGTTGGCTCGAATGCCGTCCGCGCCCTGCAGGACAAGGTCGGATGCAAAGTCTATCCCGTGGTCGGCGGTGTTCAGGCGCGACAGATGGGTTCGGGAACGGTCTTCAAACACCAGCAGTGGCTCATCGCTCAAGGTATCTCGTGCGGATCATCGGGTGCGGACGGATACCAGGGCCGCGACACCAACGTCGCCATCGGGCAAGCGCTCGTCAAGCAACTCTATCGATAGGTGTGCATATGAATCCATTTGATATCTGTTTTATTGTCGGCGCTGCTGCAGGACTGCTGACCGGTCTTCTCGGATGGGCAATCGTGCGCGTCGGCAGCCAAAAAGACTTTAGAAATTGATAGATGCAGCCCCTCCCCGGCATGAACTGCCGGGGAGGGGCTTTATGCATTGCCAGATATCCGTCAATATCCGTTCTGCAATGCAGTTTCAGTGCGGTGAGAGCGTGTGGAAACATAACTACCTGCGATTTTGCTGCTACAAGGCACTCCATAACATCACGTTCAAGACTCTTAATCCCAAGGTCCAGGGTTCGACCCCCTGACGGCCCACCCAAAGCAAGTTAAGACGGTCAACTTCGGTTGGCCGTCTTTTTTGTTGACCTCACATGGGGTCGAACCCGAAAGGGCGCGGAGCTGAGAAAACGCGTAAGCGTTTGCCAGCGTAGTGCGCAAGGCGCGAAGCGCCGCAGCGGCCGCCTGCGTAGCAGGCTGACCCCCTGACGGCCCACCAAAGCATGTTAAAGCGACTGGCTTAGGCTGGTCGCTTTTTTGTTGACCTCGCATGGGGTCGAACCCGAAAGGGCGCGGCCGCTTTCACAGATCGAGCCTACCCTGGGGATCGGTAAAACCGTCAGTACCCTCCTTGAGTTTCTTCTCGTCTGCCTTCACGCGACGCTCGAGCTTTTTTGTATCCTCGGCAGGCGGTAGGTTCTCGGGGACAATTCCGCGGTCGATGAGGCTGCCACGCACGCTTGTGTTGTTCTCGACGTGCTCTTGCTTGATCTGGTCCAGACCGTACAGGTCGTGTTCATCGGCGTTGAAGGCCGTCATCGAGTTCGTAAGGTCCTTTGCTTTGATGAGGACATCGGCTAATCTGTCCGCCAATGCCGCGCTCTTGGGTATGCCGAGCTGCTGCTTCATTTCCGCCGTGCTTCTGCCGCCGAATAACGCTTCATCGCCCTTTGACTTGATGATCGCGAATCCTTTGGAGTCCACGCCGCGTTTGAACGCAATACCCGAGAGCTGTTTCTCTGAATCGGATAGCGAGTGGCGCGCCTGCAAGCGCTGAATCTCTGCGAAGCGCTGCTCTATGAGCTCTTGGCGGCGCGTCTGCACGGCAAAGTATGCCTGTGCGAGCGCGATCTCCGGCTTGTTTGGATCTCCGTTTTGGGCGATTAAATAGCATGCGTAGCGCGTAAGTTTGTAGTCTTTAACCGCGCGAGCGGCGACACCGGCAGTTACCATTTTCGTGGTGTCACGAAAATGGGAATCAACTGGAGTTTTGTTTGTTTCGCACGAGACTTTTGCCCTCTTAACAACTTCGGCGAAGTTCTCCCATCGAGTGTACCCCATGGGTTCCATTAAATCGCGTGCGAGCCAATATTCAACGCCGTCTTCCACATTGGCGTAGCTATCAAGTTCGACACGCCACTTCTCGATATCTCTACTGTCCATATCTCCTCCTCGCTAGCCTATTGTCTATGCGGGCTTTGCCCACTCTGTATTCAGAATAAGGATACGCTGCCGTGCGGACACGAATGGGCCCCGCGCCACTTCGAGCTCGCGGGGCCCATAGATATCGATTAGTTGTGTTCTGCTTTAGATAGGTGTCAGTTTAATTCGCTCGATAGTGCGAACCCAGGCTTTCGGTTCGCTTGCGCATGGCTTTGACCATTTCCTGTGCTAGTTGAATCTGCGACTGAAGGCGGGCGAGGGCAGCGATTTCGCTGTCGTTGGCATGTAGCTTATTTAGTGCCGTGGCTTCGTCTTGCAGGCTTTCAAGCTGTTGCAAGGCCTCGGATAGACCCGCTTCGGTCCTATTGATCATGCAATAGGTGCTCATCGTGTGCTTAAAGCTGTGTGTCAGGCGTTCGGCATCTGTTGTGGCAATGCCATGCTGGGGGAGGTCGATATCCGTCTTCGGGGCCATCTCAGGTGCATTCTGCGCTGCAAGGGCTGCCGATGCGCCTGCGATGCGTCCGAATACGATGCCGTTGGCGCTTGACAAGCCGCCAATGCGATCGGCGCCGTGCATACCGCCTGTTGCCTCGCCACAGGCGTAGAGGCCCTCAACGCCCGTGTACGCGGTCTTGTCGATCTTGATACCGCCGTTGGCGGCGTGAGCATACATCGCCACACGCATCTCGTCGCTCGGCGCGATGCCATGCTCGTCTTGCAGCCAGGTGGCAAAGGTCTGCACAAACTCTGGGACATCCTCGCGGGGGAAGTCGTAGTGGAGTGCCAGGCCTTCGGCACCTGCCTGATCGATGGCAAGATCGATAGCGCGGGAGGTCAAGCGTGACGTGAAGGGACCATATCCAGAACGCTGCTCGAGCAGGTCGTCCAGCTTGTCGTCGGCAATATCTACCGGCTGGTCTACATGTACGTAGCGCCAGGTTTTCTCGTTGAAGACCAAGTTACGCCTGGGCTCGGTGAAGCCGGGCATCATCTGCATGAACTCTATATTAGTAAGTGTTGCGCCGTGCGCGAGTGCGATGGCCTGCGAGGAGCTGAGCACATCAGCCGACGTAAGGCTGCGCTCGAACAGGCCGCCTGTGCCACCGGCTGCGATGATCGTGGCCTTGGCAGCAAAGGGCACGATTCGATTTTCGGTGAGGTCGTAGAGCACGGTTCCGGTGATTCTGCCGTTCGTGTCCTCAACAAGGTCGATAAGCTCATGGCGGGGGAGCAGGCGAATGCCGAGCGACTCGATCTGGACCGCACACGCGTCCTCAAGGGGCTTGCGGGTGAGGCCGCGCCACATGCGCGTCTTGTGGTCAAAGCAGGGGATAAACTGCTTTTGCTGAGCGCTCTCAGCGCTTTGCGGACGCTGGAGCTCAACGTCCAGGTCTTGCTCGAGCCATTGGATTGCCTGAGGAATACCGTGGACGAACGTTTGGACGAGTTCGGGGTCGGCAACGCCGCCGCCGACGGTCTGGATGGTGTCGATGAGGTCCTGCTCGTCGTCTTCGTCGACGGGACCGATGAGGCCGAGGCCCCAGGTACCCGGGAAGAAGCTCGATCCACTCATGGTCTTGCCGGCGCTTGCCACAGTGACGGTTGCACCCGTGCGTGCCGCTTCGATGGCGGCACAAAGGCCCGCAATGCCAGATCCAATTACCAGTACATCAGTCGATTCCATCGGATTCCTTTCTCGTCAGGCGCATTGTCGCACGGGTGATCGGCAATGGGGCCGCAAAGACCCGGCAAATCGGTAAAGGGCAAATATGGCAGGTGGGCGTCATGGACGCTCTGACGCTCTATCTCATCACATCTTGTATTTCGCCCCAACTGATATATCGGCATTAGCTACCCTGCGACAGCGCAAAAAAAGAGCCGCCACCTCGAAAGGTAGCGGCTTCAAAGCTCAACTATATGAGCATCGCGCGGGCGCGATTAGGCCTTGAGGGCCTCCTCGACGGCGACAGCGCAGGCGACGGTGGCACCGACCATGGGGTTGTTGCCCATGCCGATGAGACCCATCATGTCGACGTGCGCAGGCACGGAGGAAGAACCGGCGAACTGGGCGTCGGAGTGCATGCGGCCCATGGTGTCGGTCATGCCGTAAGAGGCAGGGCCGGCGCCCATGTTGTCCGGGTGCAGAGTACGGCCAGTGCCGCCACCAGAAGCGACGGAGAAGTACTTCTTGCCAGCCTCGATGCGCTCCTTCTTGTAGGTGCCAGCGACGGGGTGCTGGAAGCGCGTGGGGTTGGTGGAGTTACCGGTGATCGAGATGTCGACGTTCTCGTGCCACATGATGGCAACGCCCTCGCGGACGTCGTCGGAGCCGTAGCAGTTAACGGCAGCGCGGGGACCATCGGAGTAGGGGATGGTCTCGACGACCTTAAGCTCGCCCGTGTAGTAGTCGAACTGGGTCTTCACATAGGTGAAGCCGTTGATGCGGGCGATGATCTGAGCAGCGTCCTTGCCCAGACCGTTGAGGATAACGCGCAGCGGCTTCTTACGAGCCTTGTTGGCGTTCAGAGCCAGACCGATAGCGCCCTCAGCGGCAGCGAAGGACTCGTGGCCAGCCAGGAAGGCGAAGCACTCGGTGTCGTCGGAGAGCAGCATAGCGCCCAGGTTGCCGTGGCCCAGACCGACCTTGCGGTCCTCGGCGACGGATCCGGGAACGGTGAAGGCCTGGATGCCCTCGCCGATGATGGCAGCAGCCTCAGAAGCGGACTTGGCGCCACGCTTGACAGCGAGAGCGCAACCGAGGGTGTAGGCCCACTCGGCGTTCTGGAAGGCGATGGACTGGGTGTTGTTGACGATCTCACGCGGGTTGAAGCCCTTGTCGGTGCAGATCTGCAGAGCTTCCTCGAGGGAGGCGATGCCGTTGTCGGCGAGGCACTTGTTGATCTTGTCAGCGCGGCGCTCGTAACCTTCGAACGTAACAGTCATAGTTATTTCCCTCCCTTTCTACTCGTGAACCGGGAACACGCTGGCGACGGAGTGAGTCTCCTCGTCGGTGCGCGGGTCGATGTACTTGGCAGCGTTCTCCCACTGACCATAGTGGCCCATAGCGCCAGCGATGGCCTCCTCGGGGGTCTTGCCGGCCTTGACGGCGTCGGTGAACTTACCGAGGTTCAGGAACTCGAACGCAATGATCTCGTTCTTGTCGTTGAGAGCCATGCGGGTGACGTAGCCCTGAGCAAGCTCGAGGTAACGAGCGCCCTTGGCCTTGGTGCCGAACATGGTGCCGACCTGAGAGCGAAGGCCCTTGCCGAGGTCGTCGAGGGAGGCGCCCACGGGCAGGCCGCCCTCGGAGAACGCGGTCTGGCTGCGGCCGTAAACGATCTGCAGGAAGATCTCGCGCATAGCAACGTTGATGGCGTCGCAGACGAGGTCGGTGTTGAGGGCCTCGAGGATGGTCTTACCGGGAAGGATCTCGGAAGCCATAGCGGCAGAGTGGGTCATGCCCGAGCAGCCGATGGTCTCAACGAGGGCCTCCTCGATGATGCCGTCCTTGACGTTCAGCGTGAGCTTGCAGGCGCCCTGCTGAGGTGCGCACCAACCCACACCGTGCGTAAGACCGGAGATGTCGGAAATCTCCTTAGCCTGGACCCACTTGCCCTCCTCGGGGATGGGTGCGGGGCCGTGGTATGCACCCTTGGCAACGGGGCACATGTTCTCCACTTCCTGTGAGTACTGCATGCCTCTCCTCTCTATCGTGTTGGCGTCCCGTCTGGGGGTCGTGGCTGGCGATTGCCGGGCGACCCTTCGAAAGGGACATGACATGCAGCCCCTATAATACCGCGAAATGCACGGAATATTCGGCGAACGGCTCAGTTTTCGTAGCGAGAAGTTCGGAAGTTTTAATTGAAACGGTTTAACTTGATGTTCTGTGGTCGTGAACTTCCGTAGAGGGGGTCCGTCTTGGGCAAGCTTTTGGTCGGCTCTTGTAAGTGTTGCAGGGATTGACCTGTTGCAACAGTGCCGTTCGCCGCCTGTTTGCTGCCTTTGGCCGTGCATCGCAGTTGTTTTGCGTGAATGTTTTGATGGCACGCTTCAATCGTGTTGTATTGGATGGTAAGTAGATCCCGGTGAAGGGAGTGCCATGCAGCGCGTTTGGAGAACGGTTACCGGCTTTTACCATGTCTGTGCCCGCGGTACGGGCAAGCGGCTCATCTTTGAGGGCGATGACGACCGGTGGGAGTTTTTGGAGCTGATGCGCAAGTGCTGCCGCGAGGAGGGCGTGACGGTTATCGCCTGGTGCCTTATGGGCAATCACGTGCATTTGGTGCTTGCAGATTACGAGGACAGGATGAGCGCGGCGATGCACCGTCTGCTTTTGACGTACGCGCGGCGGTTCAATAAACGCACGGGGCGCACAGGCCATCTGTTCCAGAACCGTTTTGACCGGCGTTCGCTCGATACCGATTGGCAGGTGATGGAGGCTATTCGCTCCGTACACGCCGATCCGCAGGAGGTGGGCATCAGTCTCATTGAGCGTTATCCCTGGAGCAGCTTTGCGGAGCATTTGTGCGCTTACGACGGTGACGCGGCCGATGTCGCGAGGGGATTTTCTGATCCTTCTTGCGTGCTTGAGCTTTTTGGTTCTGCCGAGGGCTTTATTGCCTATTCGCTTTCGACGCCCGCGGGCAGTGAGCCAGCGCTGTGCGATATGAAAGAGACAGAGTGGGAACGCCACGCCTTTGCCGGCAAGATGGCGAAGAGCCTCGGGGTTCCGCTCCACGGGGTTAAAGCCGCGCCGTCGGCGCAGCGCAATATCGTCATTCTTGGATTGCACGATGCCGGTTTTACGGTGCGTCAGATTGAGCGATATACGGGGATTGGCAAAAGTACCGCCTCTCGTATAGTGCGCGCCCGCGCGCGAACGGCGATGCGGGCTGGCGGAAACGTGATGTAGGGTCGCCTGTTCACCGCAGCTGGGGTCGTCCATACGCCGCAACCAGCGTTCAAAAGCTTGGTACGGTAACTGCACTTCTTAATATGCATAGAAAAATCGCCATCTTGCATATAATAACGGCTCGGTCCGGGTTTGCCCGTGCCTACCCCCGTCTGCGCCGTGCAAAAAACGGAGTTTTCAGCATCGTGTTGCTGTCGGCACCGCCGCAATCTTGCAACATACGGGTCCCGAAGCTATTGATTCCCGCCGTTGCGCCCCCGAAGCGCGTGCCTGCGTCCCGTCAGACCGCGATGCTTGTTCTAAAACACAATATATATGCGCCTAAAGACGTTGATTAACGCTTTCGATGCGTATACACACAGCTTGGCGTGCTGAATACTCGCAAAAATGCACGCCGCTCCCTATGGGACCCGTCTGCAGCAGGCGCGAAGCGAGTCGGAGCTTCGCAGAACGGGGCTTGGCGCATTGCTTGGCGGGCCCGGGGCCCTGCCGCAGGCCTTTGGTGCTGTGGAAAACGCCCGTGCTCGCGTCTGGCTGTGTGGCAAATGTCAGACGGGGCGCCGGACGCGCGGACTTTGTGCATCTGTGCTCATTAGGTAAAAACAGAGCCGCCCGTATCGGGCGGCTCGGCAATCAAAAACCTTGGATTCGGGGCATAAACTACTGGTTAGCTTGCCCCTCGAGCATGCCGTCGAGGGTGCGCCAGGCGAGCTCGGCGCATTTGACGCGGGCGGGCATGTGCGAGATGTCCTGGAGCTGGGCGGCTTCGTCCAGGTCTTCCAGGTCTTCCTCGGAGAGCTGCTCGCCGCGGATCATGGCGAGGAAGAGCTCTGCCAGGCGGTGAGCTTCCTCGACGGTCTCGCCGGTGATGAGGTCGGCCATGATGTCGGCGCTGGCCTGGCTGATGGCGCAGCCGTGGCCGGTAAAGGAGGCCTCCTCGATCACGCCGTTCTCGACGCGCAGCTGCAAGGTGAGCTCGTCGCCGCAGCTGGGGTTGATGCCGTCGTGCTCGTGCGTGGGAGCATCCATCTCGTATTTATAGTCGGGGTGCGAGTTGTGCTCCATAAATGTGGTGGAGGTGTACAGATTACCCATTGAACGTGCTCCAAACGTGATGCAGGCCGGCGATGAACTTGTCGATGTCGGCCTTGTCGTTGTAGAAGGCCACGCTGGCGCGGCAGCAGGCAAGGTTCTCGACGCCCAGCCAGGTGAGCAGCGGCTGCGCGCAGTGGTGACCGGCGCGGATGCAGACGCCGTCCATGTCCATGATGCTCGCGACGTCGTGCGGGTGGATGCCCTTGACGTTAAAGCTCACAACGCCGTGGTGGTTGTCCCAATAGATGGAGCCGATGATCTGGACAAAGTCGAGCTGCATGAGCTCACCCATCAGGTAGTGGACGAGTGCCTGCTCGCGGGCCTGGATGTTCTCGTAACCCACCGTGTTGACCAGGTAATCAAGGGCGGCTCCCGTGGCGAAGATGCCGGCGGCGTCCTGCGTGCCGGCCTCGAACTTCTCGGGGACGGGCGCCCAGACGGCGTCCTGCTCGGTGACAGAGTCGATCATTTCGCCGCCGGTGAGCATGGGCGGCATGGCGTTGAGCAGGTCCATCTTGCCCCACAGCACGCCGATGCCCATGGGGCCCATGGCCTTGTGTGCGCTAAAGGCAAAGAAGTCGGCTCCCAGGTCGGCCACATCGACCGGCATGTGCGGCAGCGACTGCGCGCCGTCGACGACCAGATAGCCGCCGTACTTGTGGACGAGCTTGCCGAGGTTCTTGACCGGGTTCTCGACGCCTAGCACGTTGGAGACCTGTCCCACGGCCAGAATCTTGGTCTTGGGACCAACCTTGGCAAGAACCTCCTCGGTGGTGAGCTGGCCGGTCTTAGTGGGGTAGAGGTAGACGAGCTTGGCGCCGGTTTCGCGGCAGACCTGCTGCCACGGGATTAGGTTGGAGTGGTGCTCCATGATGGTGATGACGACCTCGTCGCCGGGCTCGAGCACCGTGGGCGCAAAGCTCTTGGCGACCAGGTTGAGCGACTCGCTCGTGTTGCGGGTGAAGACGACCTCGTTGGCCTGGGGAGCGCCGATGACGTCAGCGATCTGCTGGCGCACCTTCGCGATGGCATCGGTGGCCTCGACGGACAGCGAGTACAGGCCACGCAGGGGGTTGGCGTTCATGCGCTGATAGAAGTCGCGTTCGGCGTCGAGCACACAGGCAGGGCGCTGCGCGGTGGCGGCGCTATCGAGGAAGGCGATCTCGGGGTGCTGCTGGAACAGCGGGAACTGGCCCTTGTAGGGGTTGGTCTCGATGTCCACAGTGGGCCAGCCGCGCGAAGCCTCGTCGCTGGCGTCGAGCTCCATGGGCTCGGGGGCGGTGCAGGTATCGCATTTAACGTGCTCGGTGTCGATCATGCGAGCTCCTCTTCAAAGTTATCGATCAGGTTGTTGCCCAGGCGGACGACGGCGGCGCGGGTGCGCTCGTCGGTGGCGGAAAGTGCGGCGTCCTCCAGCTTGGCGCGGACGAACAGGTCCTCGACGGCGTTTTGGTCAAGGCCACGGCAGGCGAGGTAGAACAGTTGCTCGTCGCGGACGTGGCCGATGGTGGCTCCGTGGTTGCCGGCGACGTCGTCCTCGTCGCAGAGAATGACGGGAACGGTCTTGTTGTCGACACCCTTGTTGGCCAAAAGCACCGTCTCACGCTCGGTGCCGGTTGCACCCTTGCAGCCGTGCACGAGGTCGATGGTGCCGCGGTAGACCTTCTTGGACGTGCCGGTCAGCACGCCGTTGGCGTCGATCTCGCACTCGGTCTTGCGACCGCGGTGGCGCAGCTCGTAGTTAAAGTCGCGCACCTGCTCTCGGGCGCCCAGGTAGTCAGTATCGATGGTGACCTTGGCGGTATCGCCCAGCAGGTCGCCGGCAAGGCCGGTGGCGCTGGCGCCGGCACCCAGGACGGTGTGCTGCACGTTGACGCGCGCGCCCTCGTCCAGGAACAGGCCGGTGTCGTCGAGCGCGATCCAGCTATCGTCGAGCGTTTGCGTGCAGGTCACGTTGACGGTGGCGTACTCGTGGGCGCACACGCGTAGCGCGGAGCTCACGACGCCTTGGCCGGCAACGGGGGAGTCCAGGGCAATCTGCAGGTCGAGCGTTGCCTGCGGACGGGCGACGACATCGATGGCGGCGATGGCCGCGGCAGCGTCGACGCCACTCACGCGCGCGGTAACCGTGGCGTGCTTGTATGCGGGTACATCGATGACGATGCGCTTGGTAGCGTGCTCGGCCAAGTAGGCGTAGGCAGCCTCGCCCATGCCGGTTTCGAAGGCCTCAGCGGGGGAGAGTTCCTCCTCGAGCTTGATGGCGCCGGCCTGGTAGATGGAGGTGGCGGGCACGTCGAGCTCGGTCTCGGGCGTGATGCGGGCGCGGTCGCCAGCATCACCGGGGGCGGAGGCACGGCGCTCGGGGAAGCGCTCGGCCATGGCGTCCATGGCGGTATCGAAGGCGTCGACCGTGCCAGCAAACTGCGCATCCAAGCCCTCAACCTCAATGGTCTCGGCGGGAGCGGCGGCAAGCTCGTCAGAGAGCTCGAGCTTGGTCTGGTTCATCTTGAGCCAACCCCAAGTGGCAGCCGGCATCGCATTGACCTGCTCAAGGGTGGTAGCAGCGGTGTTCGTGGTCTGTTTCATTATCCGATCGCTCCTTCCATCTCGAGCTTGATCAGGTTGTTCATTTCGACGGCGTACTCAAGCGGCAGCTCCTTGGAGATCGGGTTGGCAAAGCCGTTGACGATCATGGTACGGGCCTCTTCCTCCGAGATACCGCGGCTCATCAGGTAGAACACCTTGTCGTCGCCGATGCGGCCGATGGTGGCCTCGTGGCCGATGTCGACGTTCTTGGCGCGGATGTCCATGGCCGGAATAGTGTCGGAGCGGCTCTGGTCGTCGAGCATCAGCGACTGGCAGCTCACGGTTGCCTTGGAGCCCTCGGCCTTGGGCGTGGCCACGATGGAGCTGCGGAAGGTCTGGATGCCGCCGCTCTTGGAGATGCCCTTGGTCTCGACGGTCGCCGAGGTCTCGGGCGCGTTGAGCACGACCTTGCAGCCGGTGTCGAGGTTCTGGCCGGCGCCGGCGAAGGTGATGCCGGTAAAGCTCGAGCGGGCGCGGCGGCCGTTGAGCACGCTCATGGGGTAGAGGTAGCCCACGTGGCTGCCGAAGGAGCCGCTGATCCACTCGATGTCGCCGTCCTCGTCCACGCGCGCACGCTTGGTGTTGAGGTTGTACATATTCTTGGACCAGTTCTCGATAGTCGAGTAGCGCAGGTGCGCACGCTTGCCCACAAAGAGCTCCACAGCGCCGGCGTGGAGGTTGGCCACGTTGTACTTGGGCGCGGAGCAACCCTCGATAAAGTGCAGGTCGGCGTCGTCCTCTACGATGATGAGCGTGTGCTCAAATTGGCCGGCGCCCTTGGCGTTAAGGCGGAAGTAGCTTTGCAGCGGGAAGTCCAACTTGGTGCCCTTGGGTACGTAGACAAACGAGCCGCCCGACCATACGGCGCCGTGCAGGGCCGCAAACTTGTGGTCGGTGGGCGGGATGAGCGTCATAAACTTCTCGTGGATGAGCGGCTCCCACCGCGGGTCGTGTAGGGCCTCCTCAATGCCGGAGTAGACGATGCCCATCTTGGACGCCGTGTCCTGCATGTTGTGGTAGACCAGCTCGGAGTCGTACTGCGCGCCGACGCCTGCCAGGTAGCTGCGCTCGGCCTCGGGGATGCCCAGGCGCTCAAAGGTGTTCTTGATGTCGTCGGGCACCGACTCCCAGTCGTGCTTTTGGTCGGTGTTGGGCTTGACGTAGGTGACGATGTTGTCCATGTCCAGGCCCTCGATGGAGGGACCCCACGTCGGGTCGGGGAAGCGGTTGAAGATCTCGAGGGACTTGAGGCGCAGGTCGAGCATCCACTGTGGCTCGTCCTTCTTGGCGCTGATCTCGCGCACGATGTCGGGCGTGATGCCGGCGTCGAGGCGCTCGAATCCCTCCTCGCCATAGGTGAAGTCGTAGAGGCTGCGGTCGATGTCCGCGACCTCGGTGCGGTTCTTGGTCATTGCGTCGCCCCTTTACGCCTGCTGCTCGGCAGCGGCGGCTTCGGCCTGGGCACGCTGCTCGGCGGCCTCGCGCTCGAAGGTCTCAAAGCCGTTCTTGTCGATCCAGGGGATGAGCGAGGCGTCGTCCTCGCGCACGATGTGGCCCTTGACCATTACGTGGACGCGGTCGACATCCAGGTGCTCCAGGATGCGTGTGTTGTGCGTGATGATGAGCATGGAGCCGTCGCAGCTCTTGCGGTAGGCGTCCATGCCGTGGCTGACGGTGGAAAGCGCGTCGACGTCCAGGCCCGAGTCGGTCTCGTCGAGGATGGCGAGTTTGGGCTGCAGCAGCAGGAGCTGGAGCATTTCGACCTTCTTCTTCTCGCCGCCCGAGAAGCCCACGCCCAGCTCGCGGTTGAGATAGGCGGTATCCATGTTGAGCTCGGCCGCGAGCTCCTTGACGCGACGGCGGAACTCCTTGCCCTTCATCATCAGGCCGGGGCGGCCGGCGATGCTGGCGCGCAAAAAGCTCGACAGCGGCACGCCCGGGATCTCGACCGGGGCCTGGAAGCTCAGGAACAGGCCGGCGCGCGAACGCTTGTCGGTGGTGAGCTCGGTGATGTCCTGGCCGTCAAAGACGATACGGCCGTCGTTGACCGTGTAGACGGGGTCGCCCATGACCAGGTGACCGAGGGTGGACTTGCCGGCGCCGTTGGGTCCCATCAGCACGTGGGTCTCGCCGGCGGCGACGTTGAGGTTGACGTTGTGGAGGATGGTCTTCTCGTCCACGGAGGCGGTCAGACCTTCGATGGAAAGCAGCGGATTTGCGCTCATGCTGTCCCTCTCTGTATATGGTGTACTCATAGGTGTACTAAACCCTAGGAATCTTCTCGGAATAAAGTTACTATGGGTTCGGCGTTAGTCAAGGGAAAACCCGACTAATCCACTCGACTTTTCAAATTCTGGGACAAAATAACCTGTTGTGTTTGTCCCATTTACTTAAGATTTGGGACAAACAAACCTGGTTATGTTGTCCCAGATGCGATGGGAGGGTAGGTATGCTCATTTCTTCCAAGGGCCGCTATGCCCTCCGGTTAATGATCTATATCGCGGCGCTGGGCGACGCCGAGGGCAAGATTGCCTTGCGCGAGGTTGCCGACCGCGAGCATATCTCGCAAAAGTATCTGGAGCAGCTGGTTCGTCCGCTTATGAAGGCGGGCCTGCTTAAGAGCGTGCGCGGCAAGGGCGGCGGCTACATGATGGCCAAGGACCCGGCCGAGGTGCGTGCCGGCGACATCCTGCGTGCCGTCGAGGGCAGCACGGCTCCGGTGGCGTGCGACGGCATCGACAACAGTTGCGCCCGCAGCGATCTGTGCTCGACCGTCAAGTTCTGGCGCGGTCTGGACGACGTGATCGAAAAGTACGTCGACGGCGTGACGTTGGCCGACCTGGCCGCCGTCCCCGAAATCAACTTTGACATTAAGCTGTAGGGGCTGGCTTTCGTGAAGTCGTACGAAGCCTTTGATTCGCGTCTGGCACTGCTAGAGACAGCTCGATTCCAAGATTTCGACAACGACTATGTTGTCTCCGGATGTGCGTATATCTATGAGCAGGTTTTCGGTATCTCAATTACGCTCCTTAAGCGTCTGCTCGAGTATGAGGGCGCCACGCTTGCCGCGTCGGGGTCTCCTCGTGCCATCTTGAAGGAGTCGTACCGATTCTACGACTTTATTGATGAGGCGGCCTGGCTAGATATGCTCAGAGACCGCAATACGAACGTTCATATCTATGACAATAAGTTGGCACAGGATTTGATCAAACACATCTTGAGCGTCTATATCCCCGCTTTCTGTCGGTTGAGAGACGGGCTGATGGATCGTTACGGCGAGCTTCTTCTGGTACCTGACGACCAGTTTGTTTAATTCCTTAAGATTTCGCGGAGGGTTGTTGCCGTTTACCGAGGGGTTGTTGTGCAACAACGGGCGAGCTGCAATACTTACTCTTATCTTTGCAAACTGCACTTTAACTACACCAATGCAGGGAGGATCTTATGCAGCCCAAGCATTCCGCTATTGTGGCGGGCCTGACACTGGCGCTTTCGTTTGGCGCCGTTTCCGCGCCGGCACCCGCCGCTGCCGAGGAGCCCACGCCGGGCATTGCCTCGGATGCCACCGATATCGATAAGGGTCTCTACACCCAGCAGTCCTTCTCGGGCGTGCTGAGGTCGGTCCAGGGTGTCTCGTTTGTCAACGTGACTCCCGAGATGAAGTACTTTACCAAGTACGAGAGCCATGGCAACTACAACCAGGGCTTTTCGTACGGTGACGGCTATAACGCGCTGGGTTATTACCAGTTCGACCGTCGTTGGTCGCTCATTCCGTTTATGAAGCAGGCCTACAACTACAACCCCGAAAAATACGGCATGCTCAAGGATGCGATTGATCGCGGCAGCGAGATTTCCAACGCGAGCAATGCCATGTACGAGAACGGCCAGCTTACCGAGCTGGGCCGTATCGCGCAGGAGGCTTTCCAGGGTGCTTACAACACCGATCCTGTTGAGTTCTCTGCACTTCAAGATGCCTATGCGTACAACTCGTACTATGCGGTGACCGAGGCATGGCTCAAGAGCGGCCTGGGTATTGATATTTCGGGCCGCGCCGATTGCGTCAAGGGCATGGTGTGGAGCATTACCAACATGTGCGGCACTGGTGGCTGCAGGGACTTTTTCCGCTGGGCGAATCTTTCCAACGATATGTCCGACCGCGAGTTTGTGACGGCGCTTTCCAATAGCGTGGTCAACAATGTCGCCACCAAGTTTTCAAGTCAGCCCCAGTATCATGAGGGCTGGAAGAATCGTTATAAGAATGAGCTGAAGGACTGCTTGGTTTATATCGCCGAGGACGAGGCGGCCGCTGCGACGCCCGTGCAGCCCGAGCCTGCGCCGGCGCCCTCGCCGACACCTGATTCGAATGACGACTCGAGTGACGATGCCAACGATGACAGGATGGATGCGCCCTCGACCGATGCTGACGGTAATGGCTCTGCTGGTGGCACTACGAATGGTGGCTCCATCTCGAGCGATTCTTCCTCGAACGGTTCCATTACGGGCGATTCCACTTCGAGCGATTCGACGAATTCGGACTCTGGCGACGTTACGGACGGCGCGGCTCCTGGCTCAAACGACGTCGGTTCCTCTGATTCTTCTGACGGCTCGAGTGATTCCTCTGCTGACACCGGCTCTAACAACGGTTCCGGCCCTGACGCAACCCCTGATCCCGATGTTTCCAAGGACGACTCGAATAAGGGGACGGACGCGCCCGTTGCTTCGACGGACAAGAAGCCCTCTTTCGCCGGGCAGCTTGGTTCTACGCTGGGGTCTTCGTTGATGGCTGGCGTCAATAACGGCTCGGCCCAGAACAAGGACAACTCTGATCAGGTTTCCACGGAAAAGACCGAGGCCGCAGGGGACGACTCCAAGGACAAGGCTTCCGAGAAGACCGAATCCGATAAGGGTTCTAGCTCTGAGGAGAAGGACGACAAGTCCGCTCAGAAGAAGGACGAGGACAAGAAGTCTGAATCTGAGGAGAAGGACAAGAACAAGGACAAGACCGAGGACGGAAAGCAGCAGGGCGAGGACAGCAGTAAGGGCAACACCGACAACCAGAACCAGGAGCAAAATGACTCCAAGACGGTGACCACTACAACCACCACTACAACGACTAAGACTTCGGGCGGTAATATGCCCAAGACGGGCGACCTTATCGTTATGGCGAGCCTTGCCAGCGCGAGCTTGGCCACACTGGGCGCTACGTCTATCGTAAGTGGTAAGCATAAGCTCGATCAGCAGAAGAAAGCTTCTGGGGAGGACGGCTCGGAGGAGTAGCCTCTCGGTTACTAGATAACTAAAGAGTTGGGACGGGGTCCGGTGCGAATGCATCGGGCCCCATTTTGTTGCACAACGATTTGTTATGCCCCCTCAAGGCCTTTGTTCCTACCGTTGCCCGATATGATCGCGCGGCGACATCGGTACGCGCGAGGCGGTCATTACAATTGGCATCGTGTTGCGATTTAGGGGGAACGTTTTGGTGTCTGAACAGGTAAATAATGGTTGTGCTGCCGACTTTGGCGTGCGTTTGATCGGCTGTGCCGACGATGCGGCTTTACCCATTGGCATGCACGACTATGCGGAGGCTCTTGGTTGCTGCACGCTGGTCGACAAGACCATGTTTATTGCAGATGTGTTGGACTGCGACGCGTCCGTTGTGGTGTGCTGTCGACCCGAGGGTTTTGGCAAGAGCATGAACTTGTCGATGCTCAGGGCTTTTCTGGAGCGTCCCGCGGTCGGTCGCGCCGGTCGGAGCTCGTTTGCCGATGCTCAGATTTGGGATGCGGACGGCGGGCGTTATCGGGATGAGTACGCTTGCTATCCGGTGATATCGCTGGACTTTTCTGGCGCTGCGAGGCGTGGCACCGCTATTGCCGGCGTCGTGCGCGATGCTCTTTCGGACGAGTGCGCCCGCTTGTTGGCGCTTTTGGAGGCTCCTGATTTAGCTCGAGACAAGGTGCGTCATATCGAACGCGTTGCGCGTGGCGCGGCGAGCGAGGACGAGGTCGCCTCGGTGCTTGGCGTGCTTATTGAGCTGCTGGAATTGGCCTGCGATGAACAGGTTGTATTGCTCGTTGATGGGTACGACGCGGCATGGTTGGGCCGTGCGGGCGCGTGGAACGGTTCCGGCACCGATCCGGCAGGGCTATTCGATCGCGTGCTGTTCGACGCCATTGCCATTGCGCGCGATTCGTTGCGGCTGACGTGTCTGATGGGGGAGTGCCCCGGCCCTGCCGAAGCGGCGCTTTCTTTGCACTGCTGCTCGTATTGTCTGACGACGCCGCTTTCGACCTGGTGTGACCGTTGGTTCGGCTTTTCGGATGCCGAGGTCCAGGCTCTGTTGAATCATGCTGGTCGCGAGGAATACCTGGATGATGCGCGTGAATGGCTCGAGGGATATCGGTTTGGCGGGGCCTATTGCTCGAGTCCAGCGCGTGTGATCGGTTTTCTGGACCGAGGCTGCACGGCGCCTGTGCGCGCCGATCTGTATGGGTATGCGGATTGCCTGAGTAGGGTAGTTGTCGGGTGGAATCTCGACCGCCTTTCGGTCTTGTTTGATTTGCTCGAGGCCCATGGATGCGTTGAGGTCCCGCTTTGTTTGAGCGCGGCGGGGGCAGAGGCCTCGTCTGATGATGGCCTGTGGACGGCGCTGTACCTGTCCGGTTTCCTGACGACTGATATGACTGAGGAACCAGAGCATGGCAATCGCCTCCGTGCCTTGCGGTTGCCCAATAACGAGCTTCGCCAGGTATTGCGTCTGGTGATTATTGAGTGGTTTGAGTGCGCTGCCGAAGACATTCGAGACGTCGATGCGTTTCGCGACGGGTTGTGCCGTGGGGGCGAGGATACGGTGAGGCGGGCGCTAAGCCGTATCCTGGGAGATTCGGGAATCGGTGGGACCGACCCAGATACGCCGCTGCCATATCATCTGCTCTTGCAGGGGCTCTGCTTTGGCTTGCCGGGCTATGCCAATCCTGCCTCGAGGCGAAAGTGTGGCGCGAGTCGCTGGGACATGCAGGTTTTCCCTACGGGTGTTGTGTTCGACGTAGCAGACACGATTGGCATGCTGGACGAGCGCCCGCTGATAACGATTAACTTGATGTATGACCCCGATGTGGATGCGCTGGGCCTGGAATTGCTGGCCGTGCAGTCGCTACTCGACATAGAGCGCGACGGCATCGACGAAATCCGTGTTCCGCGGCCCGGCGTTGGCCGCATGCGCTGGGGGTTTGGGTTTGATGGACAGCATGTGGCTACGGTGTGCCAACGACTGTAGCGGCGGGCGAAAGCCCTTTACTGTTCCGCGTCCTTCATGGGCGGCATGGGCTTCCAGTTGGGATCCTTAACGATCTTGCGGGCGTCCTTCATGCCGCGGCGCAGCGCCGGAATGCCGGTCTTAAAGCACTTATCGACCGCAGCCAGGCGAATAAATTCCTTGCAGAAGGTCGCGGCGTTGCCCAGACGGAACAGCACGGGGTGATAGTCGCCGTAGATCTGCATGTATCGGGCCAGATAACCGCGGTTGCGCATGATGTAGTAACGGTTGGTGTCGCTCGTAGAGTTGAGCTGGCGCTTGCCGGCGATATCCCAGTTAGAGACGGCGCGGGCGCGCTTGAGAACCACGTCGGCAACAACGGCGGCGGGGAAGTGCTGGCTGGCCACGTAGCCATAGCAGGCATCGTCGCCGTAGATAAAGAAGCGCGCGTCGGGCAGGCCAATCTTGTCGACCACGCGGCGCGAGAACATGCCGCCCTCAAAGCACAGCTGGTTCATGGTGCGGTAGCCCTCGGGACCCAGATCCCACTTAGCGACAGGGTTTGGAATGCCGAGCGAAAGGATCAGTTGGTACTGCCAAAAGAACGCGCCGCCGTCAAAGTCCAGGCGCGAACCCTGGATGACGTCGTAGCGGTCGGTCCACTTGGCCAAGCGCTCGATGCCTTCAGGGATGACGAGCACGTCGTCGTCCATGACCCAGAACCACTGGGCCCCCAAGTCGTAGGCGCATTTAGTGCCGGCGGAGAAGCCGCCCGCACCGCCGCCGTTTTCGAGCTGCGGGGCATAGATGATACGGTCGGTGCCGCCCTGCGCGTCGGGCTGCTCGGTGTCGATGCCCCACAGGTTGGCCAGGCGCTCGTTGAATGCGGTGCACATGGCCTCGGTCTCGCGCGAATTCTCGTTATCGACAATCACGATGCGCCAGGGCGTTGCCGTGAGCTCGGTCATGGAGTCGAACAAGTTGGCCAGGAGTTCCTGGCGCTTGTACGTAACGACGACGATGGCGAGCTTATCGATGGGAGCGGGAAGGGTTGAAGGCATGGGGCAATATATCCTTTCACGCGCGGCGCGCATGCGCTGCACGGAAGCTATCGATTACGTCCTTGGGACTGTCCTATTGTAAAGGCTCGGCGCACCTTGACGGCAAGCTTTGAATAAAACGCAGGAACCTGCCACGGCTGTAGCGGCTTTAGAGTCTGACGGCAGCGTGTCTATTGCCGCTTGGGCTTGCGAGCGATAAGGCTTCTAGCTGCGTCGATGGTGAGAAGCGTCAGGGCAAAGACGACGCTAATGACGGTACCCGTGACGATGCATATAACTGCCGGGCTGTTTTGGCTGACCAGTATGTTTGCGAGCAACGTATTGAAGACGGGACGCCACAGGCTACTGGTGAGCGACTGCATCACATAGAAACCGAGCGTGGCGGTCGATAAAGTGACGAAGGCACCTGCAGTCCGCGAATTGCCTGAGGCACTGCGTCGGGTAGCCGCAAAGAGCAGGGAGGCGGCAGCGAGGGCAAGCGAGATCAGCGAGGTCGATTTGTAGGAGAGGACTGCCATCGCCGTGAGGTTGTCGGTGAAGGAAAGTGCTCCTTCCAGGATGATGGTGAGCACCAAAACCGTTACGAGCGAGCGCATGCCCAAGGCGCCCACCCTGTCCGAATCCATGACATCGGTAACGTCGCGGAGCAGTCCGCCGATCAAAAACGCGACTACGTACGTGGCAGCGCTCATGAGCTTCTGCAGCCAAGAAAACTCACTGCCGCTTGTCGCGCTCATGGCGGCTAAATACCCGTTGACAACAAATGCGAGGATGCCAACGGCGATGACCGTCGTCGTGTAGCTCTTTTGGGAGAGTCGACTCTTAGCCAGCCCAAACCACGGCGCCATGAAGACCGTGGCGGCATAGACCCAGATAAACTCAAGGCCTAGCGTGTACCAGTAGTGCGTGTTGAGGGCTACATCGGGAATGGGGGAGACGACCGTGGACCACGTGAGCGCCACGAGGCAATAAAACGCGGTGGGCAAGATGACCTTGCCCAGGCGCTGCACCGTCCGTTGCATTTGCGACTTCCACGTTGCTCCACCGTCCCAAGCACGCGCGGCCGAAGCGATGAGAAAATAGCCCGAGATCATAAAGAAGACCTCGTTGGCCCAGCAGCCCAGCAAGTTAATAAAACCGAGCACGCCGGAATAGGGGAACATCGCAAGTGGGGCATATTCCACGGCGCCGATGCAGGTCGCCTGGAAGGTCCACTGAAACGTGTGGAACACCGCGATACCGGCGACTGCGACCAATCGCAGCGCTTCGATGGGTATGTTGCGTGCGGCTTTGGGCTGCATGACGTCCTTTCTTATCGGTTTGCCTCTGCGAGCTCCATAGATTATATAAACGCCCGCTAGCGCGCTGACCCTTTGATACCATGAAACGACAGGTATTTCCTAAGGAGCACATTTGTCTACTAACGCCTCTGGCAGCCCTGTTCTGTCGCTGCTTATTCCCATTTACAATGTTCAGCGCTACCTGCGCGAGTGCCTCGATTCCGCCCTGGCGCAGACGCTCAAGGATATTGAGATCATCTGCATTAACGACGGGTCGACCGACAACTCGCCGGCGATTATTCGCGAGTATATGGAGCGCGATGGGCGCGTCAAGATGATCGACAAGGCCAACAGCGGCTACGGCGACTCGATGAACCGCGGCCTGGAGATGGCGCGCGGCAAGTACGTTGGCATCTTAGAGTCCGATGACTTTATGGCGCCCGACGCACTCGAAAAGCTTGTCTCGGCCGCCGATACCAATAATGCCGACTTTGCGAAGGCGAACTTTGATTTCTACTGGTCTAAGCCCGAGGAGCGCCGCTCGCTGCACGAGATGTTTAAAGCCAAGGACTGCGGCAAGCCGGTGCACCCGAGCGATACGACGCAGTTCTTTAAGCAAAAGCCGTCGATTTGGTCTGCCGTGTACCGTCGCGATTTTCTTGAGCGCAACGGCATTAAGTTCCTGCCGACTCCGGGGGCATCCTTTCAGGACACGTCATTCGCCTTTAAGGTGATCGCGTGCGCCGATAAGGCTGTTTACCTTCATGATGCCGTGTTGTCTTATCGCCAGGACAACGAGAATTCCTCGGTCAATTCTTCGGCTAAGGTCTTTTGCGTCAATACCGAGTATGCCGAGATTGAGCGTTGGATTCGAGAGGATTATGCCCGCGACCACGCAAACGGCGATGTCGCGCGCATGCTCAAGTTCAATCAGCTCATTAAGTACGATTCATACATGTGGAACTACGTGCGCCTGGCGCCTAAGTTCTATAAGGAGTTCCTGGTTCAGATGGCCAAGGAGTTCCAAGCGGCCTTGGACGCGGGGGAGTTTTCGCTTGACGACCTCAAGCCGTGGAAGCGCGCAAATCTCGCTGCCATCCTCAAAGATCCTGAGGGCTGGGTCGACGAGCATCCGAGTTTTGCGACGGATGGTGCCTTGGGGCGTGCTAAGTATTACGCCTCGGTTGGAGGCCCAAGCGTAGTTGCTGCCTTCCTCATTGAATCGCTGAGGGGGTAGGTCGACATGGGAGAGACTTTGACCCCCAAAGCGACCATTGTCGTTCCCGTCTACAATTCGACGCGCTCCATTCAGCGATGCCTCGATTCGCTGTTGGCCCAGTCCGAGCGCTCGATTCAGGTTGTCTGCGTCAACGACGGTTCGACTGATGATTCGTTGAACGCGTTGCGCCAGATCGCGCAGGCCGACGATCGCGTACTGGTGATTGACCAAGAAAACGCGGGCGTCTCTTGTGCTCGAAATGCCGGTATCGATGTCGCCGAGGGCGAGACCGTCTTTTTTGTGGACGCCGACGATTACATCGATGCCCAGACGGTCGAGCGCGTGTTGCATGCCATGGAGTCTGCGGATGCCGAGGCCGCCGTTTTTGGCGGCGTCTGTGAACCTGCCGATGCTGCCCCCAAACGCGTCCAGCAACTCATGAGCCCCAAAGCTGGTACCTTCGGCGCCCGCGATCCTCAACTGCTGTTCCATTCGAATGCGCAGCCCTATGCCTGCCGTGCGGCTTTTTCGCGCGAGCTGCTCAATCGCGAAGGCATTCGCTTCGCCCCCGGTTTGGCTTTGGGCGAGGACGTCGTCTTCCAATTTGCGGCTTATGCGCTTGCCCGCAGGACCGTCGTCATGCCTGACAAGTTCTACCACTACGTGATGGAGAGCGAATCGGCGACGCACGAGTTCAACAGTGCCGAAGCGCGTGCCAAAAAGCTTGACGCCCACATGAGGATGCTCGAGGAGGTCTTGGAGGACTGGGCGGCCTACGGTCTTTTGGGCCTGTGTCCCGGCGAGCTGATAACTTGGTTTTTGGACCTTATTGTGTTCGACCTGGCGCGCTTGGATGCCGATGGCTTCCATCGCGTGGCGGCTCGCGTCAACATGGACCTCGCGACGTTTTTGGGAACGGATTGGGCAGATATGCCTGCCAAGGGCGCCGTTTGCCGTGTTGCCCACAAGTTCGTTGCGACGACCTCGGGCGTTTCGATGGCAGACGCCACGCTGTTCTATCTTTCGACTCGCGGTCTCAAAGCCTGCCTGGAGCGCTTTATCTAATTCCAAGCGCTGCCGCCCGCCGCAACTCGGCTGCTAAAATAACCCTGTTACACGCTATTCAACAGGAGGTTCTCTTGCAGAACTCTGATATCCCTAAAGTTTCGCTGCTTGTCCCCATCTGCAATGTCGAACGCTACCTGCGCGAGTGCCTTGATTCCGCCATGGCGCAGACGCTCAAAGACATCGAGATTATCTGTATCAACGACGGCTCCACCGACAGTTCGCCGGATATCATCCGCGAGTACATGGAGCGCGATGAGCGTGTAAAGATGATCGACAAGGCCAACAGCGGCTACGGCGACTCGATGAACCGCGGCCTGGAGATGGCGCGCGGCGAGTACGTGGGCATTCTTGAGTCCGACGACTTTATGTTTGAGGATTCGCTCCAAAAGCTGGTCGCCAAGGCCGATGCCGAGCATGCCGATGTGGTAAAGGGCGACTTTTACCTGTATTGGTCCACGCCCAGCGAGCGCCGTGAGCTGTTTGGGATTATCGACGAGCATATGACGGGCGCCGCGTATCGTCCCGTCGATCGCCCGGGCATCTTCTACCGTAAACCATCCATTTGGTCGGCTATCTATCGGCGCGAGTTCCTCAACGACAATCAGATTCGGTTCCTTCCCACGCCGGGCGCCTCGTATCAGGACGCAGGCTTTAACTTTAAGGTTTGGGCTTGCGCCGAGCGTGCCGCGTTTATTGCGGACCCCATTTTGTGCTATCGCCAGGACAATGAGAAGAGCTCCGTTAATTCGCCCAACAAGGTGTTTTGCGTGTGCGACGAATACGCCGAGATGCAACGTTTTTTGGACGAGCGTCCCGAGCTCAAGGCTCAGCTCCAAGGCATTTTAATGCGCATGAAGGTTGATACGTACCGTTGGAATGATGAGCGTCTGGTCGATGAGTTGCGTGAGCGGTTTTGGGAGAAGGCGTCTCCCGAGCTTAAGGCTGATTGGGATGCCGATCGCTTTGACCTGTCGCTCTTCGACCCGCGCGGCGAGACCGACCTGCGTTTGATGGTCAAATCGCCCCGTGCCTATATCGATTCGCGCTTTGGCTTTAAAAAGCCGGGCAAGCTCAATACGTTTAAGCACTACTTTAAGATAGGCGGCCTGCCGCTGGTCTGGCGCGTGCTGACGTATCAGCGTACCTACGGCGATAACCCGCATCCCGACGACGTGCCGGCGGCACAGTAGGAGCGCGTGACCATGGCTACCCCTAGGATTTCCGTCGTCGTTCCCATCTACAAGGTGGAGGAGTGCCTGGCATGGTGCCTGGACTCCCTACTCGCGCAGGATATGCCCGATTGGGAGGGCGTGCTGGTTAACGATGGTTCGCCGGATGGTTCGCGCGACATCGCCGCTGCCTATTGCGAAAAGGATACACGCTTTAAGCTTGTCGATAAGCCCAACGGTGGTCTGTCGAGCGCGCGCAATGCGGGCATCGCTGCGTCCACGGCGCCTGTCGTTGCGTTTTTGGATTCCGACGACCGGTTTACGCCTGATGCGTGCCGCGTAATCGTTGATGCCTTTGAGCGTGAGGATTGCGACGTTTTGACCTTTGGCGCAAACCCGTATCCGCTGGAGGCAGGGTATCCGTGGCTTAACTACGTTTTGAGCCCGCGCGATGCGTCGTTTGAGGGCTATAGCTCCGACCTGCTGTTTAAGGAAGCGTCTCGCCCCTTTGCATGGCGCACCGCTTGCAAGCGCGCTTTTTTGCTGGGCAACGGGATCGTGTTCGATGAAACCGTTACGTATGGCGAGGACCAGGTCTTCGATTTTGCCGTTTATGGTCGCTCGCGTAAGACCGCGCTTATCTCGAACAAGCTGTATGACTATCGCGTGGCACGCAAGGGCTCGCTCATGGACACCATGCGCTATGACGATGAGACGCGTTTGCTGGAGCACGTGAAGATATACTCCGCGGTGCTGGCCGATTGGCGCCATGATGGGCTCGATGCCCAGCATGCCGATGACCTGGCGTACTTCCTGTGTGATCTGGTACTGTACGATGCACTCAGGCTGCTGAGCTCGGGCTGCGGCAAGGTTTTTGCTGCCGTTGCCGCGGCGCTTGATGGTTCTGCCGTGGGCAGTGATGCTGCGCTCGCACAATGCGCTCCTTCTGTTGCCGCTATGGTGCGTGCGGCACTTATCGGTAAGGCTCCTGCTGCTCGTTCGTGCAAAAAGCTCATGTTCGATTACGACGTCTTGAGGTTTGGGCGCTTGGGCGCGTGTAAGCGCATGGCTGCGAATGCTCTGGGAAAGCGAGAAGTGTAGATGAGTATCAAGCGTTTGGCGCTTTGCCGCAGTCAGGGTCGTCTGTTCGTCCTGCTTCGCTTTGTCGGCCAGGATATCGCAGGGCTTATTGAGCAGGAGGGTTCCCAGGCCTTTGCTCACGCGACGACCAATGGCGCTTGCGTGCCGTCTTTGGCACTGCCGGTCGATCATGGCCGCATGCTTTCGCTTTGTCCCTCCGTTGCCGATTACGAGCGCGAACTCGTCGTCTTGGTGCTTCCGTTTATGGATGGCTCTGCAATTGACGTCTCATTTGCGTCCGGCGGTAAAAGGCTGGGCTCTATTCGCCTTGATAGTCGTATTGCCAAGTTGGAATCTAAGATTAACTACAAAGCAAAGCCTGCGATGTGCGCGCTCGTTCGCGATGCGCAGCGCGGCGAGTGCTGCGGTCGCTACGAGATCGATGCCGTTCGTTATTTACCGGCAGATGAAGGCGCCGTCTGGCGCTATGAGGTCAAGTGGGCGGGAGACCCCCAGTGCGCCCCTGAGCTCCAGATCTTCGATACGCATATGAATGCCATCGATGCTACCGTGCATGTGTTTGAGTCGCAGGTCGATGTGCTGCAGTGCAACGGTTGCCGCGTCAATAAAACGTATTTGAGCGTTGAGATGCCCCAGGATATACGTGATTTTGTCGCGACTGTGAGCGATTCCACAGAGCAGATCCAGAGCGGTTTTTGCGCCATGGATGGTCGCCTGTACAACGGCATGGTCGACGACAGCTGGAACCGCATGAAGGACGCGCGTGCAGACGACGCAGCTTATCGACGTTGGTTTGAGCAGCATCGCGCAAAGCCGGGCGATTTGGCGTGCCAGCGCGTCGCTTCGGCGGCCTTTGCCTATAGGCCGCTCGTGAGCATTGTGGTGCCGTGCTACAAGACTGATCGGGTTTACCTGCGCGAGCTGCTGGACTCGGTGCTAGCCCAGAGCTATGACAACTGGGAATTGCTCCTTATGGATGCCTCACCTGAATGGGATGCGGTTGCCGACCTTGCGGCAGGCGCCCACGACGAGCGCGTTCGTCGCATTGGGCTGCCCGGCAACGGCGGCATTGTGGTCAACACCAACGCAGGTATTGAGCAAGCGATGGGCGACTACATCGCGTTCTTGGACCACGATGACATTCTGGAGCCGGACGCGTTATTCCATTATGTTTCCGCGCTGAATAAGGCGGCCGAGGGCGAGCGCCCCCAGGTCTTGTTCTGCGACGAGGACATGTTTCAGAAAACGGGGGAGTGGGGCCAGCCGGTCTTTAAGACCAAGCTCAACGTCGACCTGCTCTATAGCCATAACTGCGTGACGCATTTCCTGATGGCGGAGAAGACGCTTATCGATCGTATTGGCACGTCCCCAGAAGACGTTGCGGGTGCCCAGGACTACGACCTGACGCTTCGCTGCCTTTCGGCAGACGCGCGGTTTGAGCATGTTGCGCACGTGCTGTATCACTGGCGCGTTCATCCGGGATCGACCGCCGATGGCTCTGCCGATAGCAAGCCGTATGCTATTGAAGCCGGTCGTCTTGCGCTTCAGCGCCACTTTAACGCGCTGGGCATTTGCGGAACGGTCGAGGAGACCGAGACGCCGTTTGTCTACCGCATGCGCTATGCGCTGCCGGATCCTGCGCCGCTGGTGAGCATTGTGATTCCCACCAAGGATCACATTGAGACGCTCGATGCCTGCGTGATGTCGATCGCCCAGAAGGCAACGTATGCCAACTACGAGATTGTCTTGGTGGAGAACAACAGCGAAGCCCCGGAGACGTTTGCGTATTACGAAACCCTGCCGGAACGCGTGGCTGCGGCATCCGAAGGCAAGGGTATCGCGCGCGTTGTGTACTGGCCGGGTGAGTTCAATTACTCCCAGATCATTAACTTTGGCGTGGAGCATGCCAAGGGCGACTATCTGCTGCTGCTCAACAACGATACCGAGGTCATAAGCCCCGACTTTATCGAAGAGATGATGGGCTATCTGCAGCGTCCCGATGCGGGCGTGGTGGGCGCTAAACTCTACTTTGCCGACCATCTGGTGCAACACGCTGGCATATTGGTTGGTGTGCGTGGCGCACTTGCCCATGCCAACCAGGATTTCTCGGCAAAGCGCGAGGGCTATCTTGCCCGCGCCGTACGTCCGGGTAACTTTAGCGCCGTAACAGGTGCCTGTCAGATGGTGCGACGCGACGTATTTGAGCAGGTCGGCGGCTACAACGAGGAATTCGCCGTCGGTTTTAACGACGCAGACTTTTGCCTGCGCGTGTGGGAGGCGGGCTACCGCACCATCTTTACGCCTTATGCCGAGCTGTACCACTACGAGTTCACCTCGCGCGGCAGGGAAGAGGCCAACGAGGAAAAGCTGCACCGCTGGAAGCGCGAGCAAGCACTGTTCATGCAGCGCTGGCCTGAGTTCTTCCTCGATGGCGACCCGTGGTTGGGGCCGAATCTTAGCAGTGAGAGCGAGTACTTCTCGTATTAAGGCAATGGTTTTTAGGAAGTCCTAATCTTTCTTTCGGTATGAGCCTGGAAGAAAGCAGCGTTGGACTACTTACTAAGATAAATTACGAAAGCTCGATACTTTCGCGATAAGTTTATACAAGCTTATACAGCTCGATATTATTCGATATAGTCTGCGATAATTATTTAAACGATGATTGACTGTTAATCGATTCCCTAGAAAGGTAAACAAGTAGAGGCGGCGCTCTCTATGGGCGATGGCTTTGTCGCGACTGGTTTGACCATAGAGGAAAACCTCCTGTCGAGAGCCGCTAAGGCTACTAAGGGCTATGCCTATCTGGTGCAACTGGTCGGTTATTCCATTTGGCAGCGCGCCAATTTGCATCGTGCCAAAAGTACCATCGTGAGTGAACGCGATGTTGCCGAAGGCATTGCGCTGGCAGAAGCTCGTTTTCACGATGTTGTTCACGAGCCCGCGATTTCTGGACTGGGGCTCAACGATATTAAATACCTTTTGGCGATGTGCGAGGACAAACGACAGTCCAAATCATCCGAGATTGCTAGGCGCATGGGTAAAAAGACCAATGAGGTCAGCTCCATTAGGGCAAAATTGCTACAAAGAGAGGTTATTCAGGCGCCACAGAGGGGCTACGTGCAGTTTGCCGTGCCGGACCTAGATATCTAGCTGCGAGAGAATGCCGAGGAGATTCTCGAACGGTTCTAAATTGAGGCTTCCATCCAGGTCCACAACTGTCGAGGCAACCGTCGTGAGCTCCCTAAAAATGACGTTGACGAGTGGGTTGTATTATCTTCTGCGCTTGCGGGCCGGGTGTACTGCTGGTTGCTGTCTGAGTTAGTGATTAATGATAAGGATTTGGGAGGATGAGCTAATCGAAAACCGATGGGAATGTCACTCAGAAGGACGTAGCGCCTTATGCTTCGCTTTCCATGGCGGCGCTCTGGGTGCCTGGAAAAAAGAAGGGCCCGAACTTGTCGGGCCCTCCCAGGTGTCGCCCGAAGGCTACCACCGCTGTTGTTAGCAAAGTCTACCACAACATTTTGTCCTCTACGATTTCGTGACATATATCTTCAGAAGTTTGAGCTTTTTCTGGGTTTCGGTGCGCACAAAGCTGCCGTAGATTCCAAGAGGAAGCTCCTTCTTGTAGCGAAGTAGAATACCCTCGTAATCGGAAACAAGCCGCTTCCTATCAGTCTTGGGCAGCTTCAGAAGTCCAAGAAGATAGACAACGAGAATAACGTAGTCGGTGATATCGGAGAAGTTGATTAAGCCGATGTTCGTCTCACTTTTCAAGAGTTTCCCGACGTTCTTCGAGATGTCGCCTGTTTTGAATCGAACATCCGAGACGATGGCGTTGTGAGCGATGGCGTTCCTCAGGTCCTTGAGCGCAAAGATGATGGAGAGAAGGAGAGACTGTGAATCATATTGGGAAGGCATCCCCATGTCGGTGACGATGGCACCTTTAATGGGACGATCGAGGCAGGCGTAGAAATTGCCGAACTCTCCCAGGGTCATGGATTCGAAGATAGCCCAGATCGGGATTGTTCTCCCTCGATCGCGAAAGTGTTTGAAAAATGGCTTTTTGTCCTGCTCACGGGAAATTAGCCCGTCAACGTTTTGCCGCAGTCTGAGCCTTTTCGCCCAAGACTTCTTGTAGTCACCCGTACCGGGATTATATCCTCTGTATGCCGTCAGACAGCTCCTGTAGATATCATCGAAGTCTTCGCTTTTGGCATAGCTAAGCACTGCTTCTAGCGTGTAGTTCTTTAGGGCGGTTTCAATTGTCATGATATGTGGATAGAGCAGGGTCTTGATCTGCATATCCATGGCGTGGAGAGATATAATCTGGTTGAAATCGCTGATGGGGAGCCTATTCGACGAATCTCCCACGAACCGAAACCCTTTGTATCCATGGTAGTAGCCGATGTTCTTGAGCTTTCGTTTTTGCCCTGAACCACCGATTGAAATCCCTTGATTCCGGAGATGCTTCATAAGGGAGTTGATGGATTTGGGCGGCACGGTAGAGCCTTTCTGTCAACAGTTTAATTTGATGGGATTGTATCACGGTGGGGGTCATCGTTTCACTTTGCGTTTGCTGCCTTTGTAAGGGCTAGGCTAGGCTTTCACGTTTATGATGACAACAGGACGTCTCAATATCGGTGGCCCATGGTGCTGGATCCAGTCCTTGTTTGCTATGTTTGCTAACGGTGGCTAATGATCGATGGGGTCGATTGCTACTCCAACGCAAGCGGTGCATGGTTGAATGCGTTTGGTTCTGTTTTGAGTAAATAGGCCCAGACTGGTCAATTGGCTTATGATTCGCGAAAGCGACGGCTATTACCGAGGAGCATGCTGCGGTCCATTGGCTTAATCGCGAGAACGAGAATTGCCTACTCTATCAGCAGCGCAGTATATTATCTTTGAAACTGATGTTTAGTGGTTCTGCGTTTCTGCCGTCGAGTCCTTATTCTTCCCCCACATGTGGAGGCTTGCCCATGATAGAGATTTGGCACATTGAAAAAGACAATGCGGCAGGCATGTTCGCACAAAGCGTTGATAGTAACGGTACAGATCTGCCGCCAGCCCTCCCTTGGGTCGAGCCTTCCCTCAATAACCTATGGCTTGAGGCGTGTAGCTCTCATTTGTGCGGGAACTACCAAGCTGCAATTATTACTACCTCTGTTCTTCTTGAATTTACCTTAAGAATGGTTGTTTCGAACCTTGATGAAGTGCCATCAATACGAAAAGACCACGGTGAGATGTTCGAGAACCAAACCTTGAGGCCAGTCATCAACTCTGCGAAAAGTAAAGGGCTTTTGTCGGGCAATACAAAGAAATGGTGGGAAGCTTACTGCGAGCATATTCGAAACAAGATTTGCCATGGCGATTTGCTGCATATTCTTGACGACTGCAGAGATGTTCCTCAGTTCGTTGATTATTTTAATCCCATAGAATCGAGAGAGAATACAGAGCGGTATTCTTACGAGCAAGTTATTACACATCCTGCGGTATTTCATCATAAGACAGGCAGAAGATTCTCAAAGTATTTTCTCCACGATGCCTACGGCAAGCTATCCGAACTTATAGGGCAAACGGAATGGGATGAGTACGATGAGTGGTGGGAATCGCAAAAGGTTGCTTACGATAGCTTTTTTGCATACCGTTGGAATTATCCATCTCTTAAAAGTGGCATACAATCCGCGCGTAGGCCATTTGGGTCCGCAAGCGAATGATGACTTAGCTTAGTTGCGTTTTTGCTGGTTATTGCGGTTGTCTGTCGTTTGTTCCTGCCCAGATTCAACCGGATTGCATCCGCGAATACCTAAACCAAAGGATCATCTCTTGCCTTCTTGTAGTCAAACACCTGACTAACGCGCGCCAGGAGAACCTCCTTATCGGTACGCTGCACACATTTTCAGCGCCGGATGTGCCTGCGACCGTGCTCGCCGACAACATGAGGAATGTGGTCATCCGCCGCGACGCCGGACGCGATAGTCCTCGCGAGCAACAGCGCTTTGAGCGGGCGGGATAAGTTCTTCATGAGAGACGATACGCTCCTCTGCGCCCATGCCGGGCTGTTCGACAAGACATCGGTGTTAGTGATGCGGAGTTCGAAGACCCCGGCAGGGAGCTCGATGCCTGCTCGGTGGAGGTCGTCCCACAGGTGACAAAGGTAAGGGGGTCTAGTCCAGGGGGGCGTAGAAAAGCACCGGGAAAGTCGTTTACTAGGTTTTTCTACAATATCTTTTTCTATCCAATTGGAAGAACTGCGGTTCGGCCGTTTTGCATTCTAATGCTGTCAAGCTTCTTTCTTAAATTGTGTGAACTGTTTTCTCCTGTCCGGTTCTAGTTCGCTGCTTGTTTGAGGGCCGCGGATACTATGGTGGGTCATTCGATTGTTCGGACGGGAGTTCGCGTGCATACTAGGGAAGTGGTTAAGTTCCTCGTGGCGATAGATGAGGGGATGGGGTAGATTCAGATTTACTCGAGCGTCCGCCTGGCCCTCCTTTGGGGTATCGTCGCGGCGGGTGACATGTCCTCTATGTCGGCGTACTTCGCCACGGTGTTGCGGCTCAGGTGAAGTGCCCGGGCTATCTTGAACCCCGGGCGCCCGGCCGCCTCCGTCGACCGTATATCATTCACTGTGTCCAGGGGAACGGTCATCTCCCCATTCTTCCCAGGCGGCCTCGCCAAAGTGCCCGCCCGGGGAAACCGTATGGCGAGGGCCGCGCTCCCGGTTCCGGGGTACGGCCCTCCTGCTCAAACTGCTCAGTTTCAGTGCTCACGGTGCTCGATTGCCGGCGATCACGCGGACCTCTTTTTAGTGATCATTAACACCCGTCGACATGCTCGACCTGACGCCGGGGCTCATAGAGCCTGCGCGCGCCGAGATGGGCGATACCCCGCTGGCCTAGCCTTAAGGTAAAACGGAATAGGCGGACCGAATGTCCGACTGGGTCTGGGAAGCGGTGTCAGGCGGAGGGCGAAGCATGGCCACCGAACCCATCGAAACACATCTCCACCGTTCCTTCAACTGGGAAAACGCCGCCCCCGGGCCCACGCGGTCCGCGGGGACGTTCGGATAACTGCCGGAACGGCCTATCGGTTCAATGCGATCGGCTGAGATCGGAAATCAACCGATGTTTAGCGATTGTGTATGATTTTCAACCGGATAAATGTTATCGAAACTCTTTTCCTCTCTATTTTGGGGTATCAAAAGTAAAAAGGGAGGTGATTTTATGAATCATAATCAGGCTATTGAATTGGAGAGAATAGTTAGAAGTGTATATGACTGCGACAGGGCCGGTATGGGTGGCTATATTGATGCTGATATTTTTTCCTCCAATCCTTTTGATGCGGCGTTGATTGCACTTGCTCCACTGTGGAAGAATGACTCAGGTCGACAGGTTGAAAATTTCCTGTATAAATGGGACCACATTATTCGAGCAGAAGTCTCGCCATCGGATGATTCGGTTGAGTCCTACATTGTCGAGTTGGAGCGGATGGTACATGACTTGGGCGGCGCTTCTCTCTGTTAGTCTAAGATTGACTCAACTTGGTCTCAGCGCCTAAGTCAATTGTGCAAACAATGGGGTCGCTTCGAAAGCATCGCTTCTCGAAGCGATCCCATTGTTTGTCTCTGCTTGTGCGCCCCGAAGGGGTTCGTTCTTTCCGTATCTATCTGTTCCATCCGGCCGAACGCCCTGTTCCCGAATCATTACCCGTTATCTAAACTGTTGGATTGATTTGGCTCTGTTAGACCATGATTGACATTCTGCCCCAATCATCTTTTTGAAATTGCAAGATAATCGCCCCCTTGCCGGGTTTGAATCCGGCAAGGGGGCGATGTGCTCAAGATCTGTCGGGTCAATCGTGAGGGTCCCATCGCCCAAGTCGATTTGCCGACTATCTTGCCGTCTTCCCGTCGGGCACCGGCGCCTTGACCCTCATCTCGAACGGCAACCCGCCCTTCCGGACGGGCGCCCTGAGGAACGCGTTGACGGCGGTGGACATGGACAGGCCGAGCTCGTCCAGGATGGCCGTGGCCTCCTTTTTGGCCTCCGGGTCGATCCGGATCGTCGTGGCCGGTATATTCGACGGCATGGCTGCACCTTTCCTCGTATATCGCGATGCGACCATTCTACTGTCTCTATGCGGCGGCTTCGGTCCAGTAGTCCATTTAGGGCGGCAGGACGTTGAACATATCATGGATGCGGCTCCTGCACACACCGTTGGCGAGCTGTCGCGCGACCGTGCGCTCGGCGGTGCCGGAATCGGTCGCCATGAAGGTCCGGCACCACTTGAACCAAGCGAGGTAGGTGCCGAGGTGCTTCGTCGACACGCCCTTAAACGGCTTCATGAAGGTATCGAGGAGCGAATGGACGGTGTTGATCCGGTTGATGGTCCCCTCGGAAGGGTCCTTGGAATCGTAGGCCGTGTGTGCGTCGACCTCGAGCTCCGCGAGGATGTCGACATAGGCGGACGCCTTGTCCGTCGCTACGACGGAATCGGACGCGATGCGGTCCCTCAGCACGTCCATGGCGCGTTTCCTCGACAGGATGCCTCGTCCCGAGACCTGGAGAAACGTCTCGTTCGAGTCGTTCACGCCGGTCATGACGCAGATCTGCTCGCGCGACAGTCCGCGCCTGTGCACCTGCTTGCCACGATGTCGGGAGTGACGTGGCATCGTAAATGACCCCTTCGTGGTTGCCCTTGAACGACTCGGGGAAGTAGGTCTCGTCGAGCTCGCAGCCGCAGCCCCGCCCGGTCTTGAACGAGGGCGAGTAGGCCGAGAGACACTCGATGAGCCTGTGGCGCATGGTGTAGGCGGTCTTGAGGCAGACATGGCAGCGCCCCGCGCATTCGCGCAGGGGCAGCATGAGAACGAAGCACTCGGCATTGGCCATCCAGGTCTCCTTCGGGAGCCTGCTCGTCCCCAGGATGTGCCCGCTGCCCATGCCGAAGGTCCTGCCGCAATCCTGGCAGAGGTAACGCTGCTCGCCGTTCTTTGATTTGCCCTTCTTCACGACCGCGGCGGACCCGCAGCGCGGGGAGCGCTCGGCCTCGTAGGCGGAGCCGGCGGCGTTCGGTCCTGCTGAGGCTCGCGATGTCCCTCTTGAAGGTGATTACCAGGTCCTCGGCGTTCATGCTGCCCCGCGGTCTACGAGGCTAACGATATGGCGCCGTGATGACATATGTATGTCAATCTTGGTCTAACAGAGCCTAACGAAAGTGCATGTCAGGAGTTTCCCTTAGGCATTTTGCGGCTATAGGGACAAGGTCGAACATCGTGTGAACGACATCGCCCGTGTTTGCAACGGTAGCCGTGAACTTGCCGTTTCCAAAATCCATCAGATGGTAGAGGTTGATGGTTAAGTCCTTTTGCGTGGCAATTCTCAGAATCCAGTAAGCGCAATTGTCGCTGCAGGTTGTGGCGTTGTATACGTTCTGAGGCATGAAGTACATGAGCAACAGCGTCTTAGTGCCTCCCGACAGCCTTTCAGGAGGGATAATGCCTAGGATCTTGGTGTCTATTGCGCAGGGTCCAACGACATTGCCTTTATCGATTGATTTAATAATCCTTTGAGCAAAGGCGTCTTGAAACCACTGGGGCGAATAGACGTTATCGAAGTAAACCGACGTATTGTAGATAACGTTTTCCATATCACCATAGTGAATTGTTAACACGTTGGTCCCTTCGGGTTGCTGGTTTGGTGTTCGGTGAGACTGATTGTATCGCACGCATAAGACGGGCGTAATTTGCCAGAAACACATGCGATTGATAACCATTGACAGTCAAGACCTGTATCCAGTGCCCGTATTTGCATGTCCGTACTTGAACCTAAGTTGCTTTGAAGGCCTATGTTTTAGACAATAGTTCCAGGCTAGGCTCTGCGTGGCGGCACGTAAAAGCCGTACTGTGCTTGGGTGGGTAAAAGTCCAAGACGATTAGATATCCGAGAGGATATCGAGCCCGTGCCGGGGAGATAAGGTGAGCCCGCGCCGGGGACTATAGTTCCGGCAACAAATGGGTTTCCGCGAGGATGCCGCGGCTGACGGTCAGTATATTACCGCCCTACACGCTCCTTCCGTGCGTCGCCTGCTCAAACGATTTGCGCCGAATTTTATTCCGCGGGCGGTGAGCCTGTTTATAGACAACGTCACGACCTATAGACGGGTGTCTTGGGGGTATTGCAGCTTGGCTCCCGTCCCCCCAATCTAGTAGACTTGGAAACCGTTGCTAGATTAGGGGGATTTTCCATGAGACGCTCCACGAAACGAATTTCCGGTGCCGCCGCCGCGCTGGCGGTCGCGGCCGCCCTGGCCCTGTGCGGGCCCGC
>CABVDJ010000023.1 GCA_902497025.1 uncultured Collinsella sp.
GAGCGTCCGGCTGATAACCGGGAGGTCACAAGTTCGAATCTTGTCAGGTCCACCACTTTCTTTCGCAATAAACACCCCAGCGAGAGCCGAGTCGCCGCTGGGGTGTTTATTACTGTCTCCGTGGGGGTTTAGCTCAGCTGGGAGAGCGCGGGCTTTGCAAGCCTGAGGTCAGGGGTTCGATCCCCCTAACCTCCACCATGATGGACCTGTAGCTCAGTTGGTTAGAGCGTCCGGCTGATAACCGGGAGGTCACAAGTTCGAATCTTGTCAGGTCCACCATCAAAACTGTGAAGAGCCCTGGGGCGTTGCCTCGGGGCTTTTTTCTTGTCTGCGATAAATCTCATTTTGGTTTTGTGTGCTGTGCGAAAGATTGGGTAGTATAGCTATTCAATGCGGCGACCCTGCCGTGTGCTAACCGCTACGTACCGGAGGTGTTCCATGGTTCGTGTCGACATAGAGACCATCGTCATGGCCGCCGGTCCCGTGCCATCGCTTATCGTGCTTCGCGAGCGCTGCAGCAAATCGGACTCGCCCGCGCCGTTGCGTTCCCTTTCCATTCAGACTGGTTCGTTTGAGGCTGCTGCCATTAGCCGTGGCATCGATAGCGGCCGCGCCGAGCGTCCGATTACCCATGACCTGCTGCTCGATACTGTTGGTGCCCTGGGCGCCAAGCTCGAGCGCATCGAGATCGTGCGCGCCGAGCCGCCGGTGTTCTACGCGACGATCGTCGTGCTGGCCGATGGCGAGGAGCGCAAGATCGACGCCCGCCCCAGTGATGCCATTGCCCTTGCCGTGCGCAGCAATGCCCCCATGTTTGTGGAGGACGACATCATGAATCGCCTGGGTACCGTTTCTGCCCATGCCGAGGAAGTCGACGACGAGCAAGAGTTCGAGAAGTTCGACGAGTTCGTCCATACGCTCTCCCCCGATGATTTCTAAATGCGGGGCGGCCAGGTTGCGGAGCGTTCGCTGATGGCCGGCGGCATGTCTGCCGAGGCGGCGGCTATCGCGCGTGAAGCCCAGATGCGCTCGGAGGCATCCGAGGCGGCTCGCATTGCCTATGTGACGCAGACCCGCACGCTTCGTGAACGCCGCGGCTCGTTTATCAAGATGGTTGTCATCTCCGTCCTTGTCGCGGCAATCTGCTCGCGCCTTCGTGGTACAGTTGGTGCGCTTGGGTTTTCGATTTCAACAGGCTTGGTAATCTGGGGTGTGGTCGATGCGGTGATGCTGACCAGTCAGATCAAGGTGCTCGACAAGCGCGCGATGGATATGATGCGCGCCCGCGACGCTGCCGCCAAGATCGCTGCCGAGGCACAAGAACTGTAACGACGCCAGACTCGATGGGAAGGTCTAAAGATGGCACAGGATATGCAGGACGCCGGTAACGTCTCCACCGAGCTCGACGCCATGGTGTGCGATCTGATCGGCGCCTTCTTGGACGACCTGGCCGCGGGCGAGAACCCGGGCGTGGTTGTGGCAATTGAGGACGCCGCTTCCAACCGCTATCTGGCCGCGCTCGACGAAGATGGCGAGGAGGCATGCCTGGAGGCGGCCACCAACTTTATCTCCGAGCACAAGATGGGTCTTAAGGACGAGGGCCTGGGCCGTATCGCCCGATATGCCATCGGCTACACCGGCTGCGTCGAGATTGACGGCGGCTATCACGACGCTCTGCTCGTGAGCTTCTTCGAAACCACGCTCGAGAGTGGTTTTTCGGCATATGTGCTGTATGAGGGCATGGGCGCCGGCGATGGTTTTATGTGGAGCGACCCTGAACCTGCAGGTGAGGAAACCCCTCTCATCTAAAATCGCTAAAATAAACGAGTTTTCGGTAAAAGGCTCAATATTCCCGCTGAGCGTTGTATCGCTGGGCGGGCCGCATACGCGTGCCGTTTGTATATGGATAGAAGATAGGGGAACTACATGCGCGTAGACAATCTGAGGAACATCGCCATCATCGCCCACGTCGACCACGGCAAGACGACGATGGTCGACAAGCTCCTGCGTGCCACGGACGCCTTCCGTGCCAACCAGCAGGTCGAGGACCGCGTCCTGGATTCCAACGACCAGGAGCGCGAGCGCGGCATTACGATTCTCGCCAAGAACATCTCTATCGAGTACAAGGACGTCAAGATCAACGTCATCGACACCCCGGGCCACGCCGACTTTGGCGGCGAGGTCGAGCGCGTGCTGCGTATGGCCGACGGCGCCCTGCTGCTGGTCGACGCTTTTGAGGGCCCCATGCCCCAGACCCGCTTCGTGCTGCGTCACGCTATCGACACCGGCCTTAAGATCATGATCGTCATCAACAAGATCGATCGTCCGGGCGCCAACCCCGAGAAGGCCTACAACGACTGCCTGGACCTCATGGCCGACCTGGGCGCCACCGACGACCAGCTTGAGTTCGCCATGGAGCACGTGGTCTACGCCAGCGCCATGAATGGCTTTGCCCGCCTTGACCCCAACGACGGCAATATGGACATGTATCCGCTGCTCGATATGATCATCGACGACATGCCCGCGCCCGAGGTTGACGAGAACGCCCCGCTGGCCATGCAGTGCGTGACTATCGACCACTCCAACTTCGTTGGTCGTATCGGCATCGGCCGCGTGTACTCCGGCACCATCCACCAGGGCGACCAGATCCTGGTTGTCAAGAACGACGGCTCCAGCGCTACCGCCACCGTCAAGCAGCTCTTTACCTTCGACTACCTGGGCCGCACCGAGTGCCAGGAAGTCGGCGCCGGCGACATCGCCGCTGTCGTGGGCATCGACCGCACCGATATCGGCGATGTCTACACCGATCCCGAGAACCCCGTCGAGCTCGAGCCCATCGAGATCGACCCGCCGACCCTGTCCATCGTCTTCGAGGCTTCGACCTCCCCGCTCGTCGGCCGCGACGGCGACATCGTGGGCGCCCGTCAGCTCAAGGAGCGCCTGTTCAACGAGGCCGAGAACAACGTGACCATGAAGATCGAGGAGCTCGAGGACAAGAGCGGCGTCGAGGTCTCGGGCCGCGGCATCCTGCACCTGTCCGTCCTGATGGAGTCCATGCGCCGCGAGGGCTTTGAGTTCCAGGTCGGCCGTCCCCGCGTCCTGTTTAAGAAGGACGAGAACGGCAACAAGATGGAGCCTGTCGAGCAGGCCGTCGTCGAGTGCCCGGACGAGTACTCGGGCAAGGTCGTTGAGGTCTTCGGTACCTCCGGCGGCATCATGACGAGTATGGACACCTCGGGCATCGTGACGCACCTCGAGTTTAAGATCCCGACCCGCGGCATCATGGGTCTTAAGAACCGCATCATGAATGTCACCCACGGCGAGGGCGTGTTCTACCACACCTTCCTGGAGTACGGTCCCTACGCCGGCGAGATCGGCAACCGTCAGAACGGCGCCATGATCTCCATGACCACCGAGAAGGCCGTTGCCTACGCTCTGGGTACGCTGCAGGAGCGCGGCCAGCTGTTTGTTGAGCCGGGCACCGAGTGCTACGAGGGCATGATCGTGGGCGAGCGCAGCAAGGCTGGCGACATGGTCGTCAACATCGCCCGTACCAAGAACCTGGGCAACCAGCGTTCCTCGACCTCCGATATCTCCGTCCAGCTGGTGCCGCCCCGCACCTTCTCGCTGGAGGAGGCGCTGGAGTACATCGCCGACGACGAGCTGGTCGAGATTACTCCCAAGAACATCCGCCTACGCAAGCGTCTGCTCAACGCCACCGACCGCAAGAAGGCTGCCGTCCGCGCCGGCCAGGTCAACAAATAAGCGCTGGGCTTTATAGCGTCTAACAAGAAAGGGCGTCGACCGCGATGGTCGGCGCCCTTTTTGGTGCAAGGGGGACGGGTTAGTTTGCATCACAGCTGGGGCGACTATCCCTCCGATTGGCTTCCCAGCCAAAGTAAAGTTGTTTAAACATATACATAATTCCACTGAATATAGCCGGTATGATGCAAAACTGTTAACAGATAAATATCAACTGGTATTAAATTAAAAGACCTATTGACCTGCGGTTTACATGATTGGTATCTATATATTATTTTATGCATTGTGGCATAGACGAACCGTCTTAGAAGGTGCTCCCCAATGGGTTCTTGCAATGCGCTAGGTAGGTTCTCGTTGATGTTGGGGCTTGTGTTCGATCCGACGATTCGCCGTATTCCACACTGTGTTGTAGGAATTAGGGGACAACTATGGACGCACACCGCTCACGGTCGCTGGGTATGGCGGCTCTGATTTTCATTTTGATTTGCCTCACCGCCGCAGTGTTTTACGGTGCGGCCCCCGTGCGCGCCGAGGATGCGACGCCGCCGACGCCGATTGCGATTGATGAGAAGACAGCGAGCGTTACGGTTAAGCTCTATACCGACGAGTATCGTACTCAGGAGCTAAAAGGTGCCGTGACCTCTGTATCAACCCTTTACGGGGCTTTTTCGGCAAATTTCAAAACTGGCGAGGCTCCTACGCCTGGGAACAATGTTGCCGTTTACAAGTTTCCTGACACCATAGCCGTCGACGATAACGCCGCTGTGGACCTTATGGCGGGAACGGGCACCGATGCCGTAAGAGCTGGCACATGGGAGATTAAAAACAACAAGGCCATCTTTACGTTCGACAAGGCGTGGCTCGCGAAAAACCCTGCGAACATCCATGTCGCGGCCAGCTTCTCGTTCCAGCTTAAAAACAAGGACGTTGGTTCTGGTGGCGTGACATCTGTCGTGTTCCCCGGCGTGGGGAAGGTCGATATTTCCACCAAGGACGGTAGCGTTAAGGGAGAGAAGTCGGGGGTTTTCTCTCAGGGCTCCAACAGCGTGGCCAAGGTCACCTGGACCGTTAAGCTCACCGTCGAGCCGTATGCCACAAGCGTTAAGTTCACCGATACGCTAGGCGAGAACTTCAGCTTTGTGGAGGGCAGCTTTAAGCTTGACGGCAAGACGATTGAATCGCAGCCAACAATCGCAGGTCAGACCGCGACCATCGAGAACTTGGGCAGCCTTCCCCGGGGTGTCCATACGATTACGTATGAAACCAAGCTGAAGAGTGACGTCTCCGTGAACAACGGCGAGTATATCAACGAACAGGGAGGCTCCAAAAACACGGCAGCGTGGGAATGGGGCGGCCCTAACGATCGCCAGAACGGCACGGCCACGGCTGCTCCTAGTCAATTTCGTTATGACATGATCAACAAGTCCAACGGCTCGGGCACGTCGTCGGACATCAAATGGACGGTCAGGCTCAACCAAGGCGAGCTTAAGGCTGACATGAGTGGCTACAAGTTCACCGATAAGTTGGACGCTAAACAAACGTATACGGGGAGTTACACGGTTTACAAAGGTACGTCGGAATCGGATGGAGTCAAGATCTACGAGCGTGCTCTTGATTCGTCGAAAGATACCTTTTCCTATACGTTCCCGGACAACCTTAACGATAAGTACGCCACCTACTGCATCGTTTATCACACCAGGATGAACGATACGAATTCCTATGACACCGTGCACAACAATGCGACTATCGAGCATGAAGGCCGCGTCTCGGGAGCAGCCGAAGGCAAGTTTACGCCGCAGCTGATGGGTACGCCGATCACCAAGAGGCGCGTGAGCTCCGACGAGGCCGGGACGACGGGCAGGGCGACGTGGGAGACGAAGGTCGCGCTGAAAGCGATCGTTAATGCGGTCCATCCGGACAAGGTGACGGTGAAGGATACGTTTCAGTCGGCGTGGTCGCAAAATCTCGGCATCGACGTAGATTCCATTTCCATCACAATCGGCGAAACTGTGCTGAAACGGGGCCAGAACGCTGACTGGGACCTGACGGCCAACTGGACGGTCGGTGGAACAAAAAGAAATTTCAACCTTGATATAAATGTGAACGACAAGGTAAAGGCCGCCCTCGAGAACGAGGACTACGCCGTCATCACCTACACCACCACGTCCGATGCGTTGCCGGGCTGGTACTCGAACTTCGCGTCGGTCAGTGCGTCGGGCCTGAACCTTCAGCGGCAGTACACCGACCTCGTTATGTACGTTGTCAACAAAGAAACGACGCCTGCGGTCGAGAAGCCGGAAGCGGAGTCGAAGGTGTCTTGGAGCGAGAGCTTCGACTGGAGCTCCGTCGACGGCTCGGCAGAGAAGGGTGCTTGGCTCGTCGACTGGACAGTGTACGCGAACCGCCAGCAGGGCAACAAGGGCGCAAATGGTGAGTACGAATACTACGGAGCCGGAAAACTCGGCAACAAACCTCTGAATATTGTCGACACCCTTCCGGACGGTATGAGCTACGTTGTGAATTCCGCCAAATACACGCTCGTGCAGAATCCCTACGATCAGCATGCCGGCTACGGTAGCGGAAGCGAGGCGGAGACGATCATTTCGGGCAAACAGCTCGATGCCGGCAACGTGAAAAGCAACGGTAGCACGGTCACCTTCTCCATTCCTACAACAGAGCTTGGTGAATTTGCCGGTTACGCCAAGCTTACGTATCGGACGGCGGTCAAGCGAGGCAAGCTCGACACCTCTACGAACGAGGTGAAGTTCACTAATTCTGCCAGCGCTAAGTCGGGTGAGAAGGAGTTCAGCTCTGGCAGCGGAACCGTCACCATCAAGAACAACGTTATCAACAAGACCGGCGAGCGGGTCACTGACAGCAATCGCATCAAGTACACCATTCTGGTCAACAAGTCTGCGGTTGCCCTTAAGAGCGACACTGACATCCTCGAGCTCGTCGACACCATGGATGCCAAGTGCACGTTGGTGCCGTCTACGCTTAAGGTCTATGAGCGGATGAATGGTGCCTGGTCACTGCTGGCTGATGAGGACTATTCATCGGAGATGGAGCAAGTCAAGGATGAATCTGGCTCGCGTACGAAGCTGACACTCAACGTGCCCGATAAGAAGTATCTCAAAGTCGAGTATGAGGTGATCCCGAGCGGAAATCCTGGCGATGAAGTTTCTCTTTCCAACACCGCCACGCTCACGGGGGTGACTGATGGCTCCGCGATCGATGATCAAAAATGGATTGTCAAGAGCGCTTCTGCTACCGCAGGTGGCAACGGCTACGGCATCACGATGACCAAATACGACGCCCAGCAGGTCGGCGCGACGCTCGAGGGTGCGGAGTTTACGCTCTACAGTGTGGCCATGGATGGCGCCGGTGAGACTGATGAGGAATTCCAGACTGCCAAGACCGATGGCAGCGGAAAAATCTCGTTCGGCACGAGCACCAAAAAGATGACTAATTGCGTGCTCTACAAGCTTGTGGAGTCGAAGGCGCCTGAGGGGTACGACACAACAAGCCCCACATGGATCATGCTCAAGGGCGATGCGACTACGGAGGAATATCAGGCCGCGCTTGAAAAGGCGAGGGACGTTGTCGGGAACGCGGAGATCATCGGCGATGCCGAGAAGGACAAGATTTGGATCTACGATAATCGCCTGACGGTATCCACGGAAATCAAAGCAAAGAAAGTGCTTGAAGGTGGAACCTTCAAGGAAGGACAGTTCTCGTTCGAGCTCAAGGACGGCGAGGGCAAGGTACTCCAGACGGTGACTAATGACGCCGAGGGGAACGTCTCTTTTCCCGTCGAGTACAACAAGGCGGGAACCTATACCTACAAGATCTCCGAGGTCGTTCCCAAGGACGCCGAGGGCAACGTCAAGGATCACATTACCTATGACACGACCGAGCACAAGGTTAAGGTTGTCGTGGCTAATGGCGACGGAAAGCTCGATGTCACCGTCACCTACGATAACGACTCTCCGACTCCACCGACCTTTACCAACAGGTATTCGACCATGCTTCCTGAGGCGGGCGGGGCTGGCTTGACTATGACATATCTTGCTGGCGCTTCGTTGCTGTGCTTCGCCGCGACGTGGATGCATGCTCGTCGCCATCGCGATCTGGATCGAGGTGATCACCATGAGTAGGCTTAGCCGCAGCTTGTTGGCTGTCGCGACGATAATCATGGTCGCTATTCTGTCTTTCGCGATTGCTCCTGGGGCGGCCCGTGCTGCCGATACCGGAGCCATTACGGTGGACGGTACAGTCGCGACGCGTTACGACGCGTACCAGCTCTTTTCGGCGACCGTTGTCGACGATGACGATGCTGGCCAAAAAATTGCAACTGACGTAACGTGGGCGAATGGCGCGGTTCGTCAAGCCGTTCTTCCGGTGCTTCATGATGCGGGGCTCGATAGCTCGGCATCGACGGCGCAAGCGGCAGCCGAATGGATGAATGCCGACGGGCACATGACGACCGCGCTGACGGCAAAACTTGCCCGCGCGATTTGCAATGTCGGCGGAACTTCCGTGGCCCTTAACGCGGGCACGGCGGCCGAGCTGCCCTGCGGCTACTGGCTCATCGTCGCCGACGACGACGCCATCGCCCAGGGCGAGGCCGGCACCGCGCCGATCATGACCCTGGTCGGCGGCAGCGCCGTTACCGTCAAGCCCAAGGCGGCGACCCCCAAGGTCCAAAAACACGTGCTGGAGGACAGCACCGCCGCCTGGCAGAAGGCCGCCGACGCCACGGTTGCCGACGACCTGTACTGGCGCCTCTCGGCCACGGTCCCGGCGGGGCTCACGGCGTACGACACCTATACGGTACAGTTCGTCGACACCATGAGTGCGGGGCTCGACCCCTCCAAGGTGGCCGCGAGCGTGCGCGTGTACGTGGCGGCGGGCGCGGACGGCGGCTTCGACGTCGTCGCATGTGAGGGTGGCAACGCCAACTCGACGCCGGCTAAAGGGTGGACAGACATTACTTCACAGTGCAAGGTCTCGGTCGAGGGCAATGCCTTCACCGTGCGCACCGGCGACCTCATCGCCGCGCTCGGCGGGGCTGACGCCTTTGCCGCGGGCGCCCGCGTGGTTGCTGTCTACAATGCGCCGTTGGGGGCCAACTGCAATCGAGGCGCCACCAAGGGCAACCCCAACGAGGTCTACCTGCGTTACCCGCGCTCTCCCCTCGTCGACCAGTCCGGCGATGCCGGATTCACCCATACGCCGAGTGATGACGCCACGGCCTATACCTGGGGACTCAGCCTCATCAAGCGCTCGAGCTCGGACGATAAACCGCTCGCGAGTGCCAAACTGCGCATCATCGATGACCGCGGGCGCATCCTAACGACCGACGGCTCGTGGTCGACGGATGCTGACGCGTGCGTCATCACGGGCGCGGACGGCCACGCGGAATTGAGCGGTGTGGACGCGGGTGTCTACACCGTCGAGGAGGCCGCGGCTCCCAAGGGATACACCGCCTTTGAGGGCAAACGAACGGTAACGGTTACGTCTGAGGGATTGGACGCTAAGCAGGTGGCGGCCGCGAAGCTCAAGGTGACCGTGTCGGTCAAAAGCCCTCTGCGGGTTGATACCGCCGATGCCGGGACGGGTTCGATTGAGCTGTCGGTGCTCAACACCCCGAGCAAAGAAGCAAGTCGCGGCTTTATACCCTCGACGGGAGATAGAACGTTGGTGCTGGTGGCGGCTTTGGCTGCCATCGGAGTGGCGGCTATTGTTGTCGGGCTCGTCATCAAGCGGGGAGGCGGTCGTCGTGAAAAATAATTGCCTTTCATGCTCACTGGCGTACTGCCTCCGTAATGAGTGACGCGCAGGCCTACCGACCTGATGATCATTGGTTTTGAAAAAGTTACTAGAGAACCCTCCAAGAAAAGCGGGGCACCCGGTCGATATGACCGAGTGCCCCGCCTCGTTTGTTGTTGTAAAGTAACTTGACCCCTTTGCACCACCACAAAGGTGCCTGGCCCCTTTGTGGTGATCGGCTGCTAAGCGGTGGGAAGCTCTGGCGTGTTAGCCGGCTGCTGCGGCTTGAGGTGGGCGTTGTGCCAGATGATTTGGATGATGTAGCCGAGCATAAAGACAAAGGCCACGCCGCTGATGAAGCCGCCTACGAGGGGAAGCCCCGTGAGGGCGCCTGCGATTACGCCACCAGCGGCTGCCATGGCGTAGCGGTTCTGGCTGTGTCCGACCATGCGCGCGATCGCGCACCCTGCAAAGGCACTCGACACCAGCGCGATGCCAATAACACCGCACATGAGGGCTCCGGCAAGCGACAGACCAGCGATAGAGATAATTAGCAGTAGGACGGCGGGGACGATAGCAATCGTGCCCAGAAGACCGCTCACCCACAGGGGCATGGGGCGCTGGTGGAGCATACCGGCGGCGCTGGCAGTCGCACGCGGAAAGACGAGCTCGAGCAGCAGAGCGACAAAGCAGGTCGAGAGTGCCGCGGCGACGATACCGCCGATGACATCGTTAACGGTGGAAGTATCCTCGTTCTCGGTGCGGTCGATCTTGAGTGCGCCGACCTCGGCTCCCGCGGCGCGCTCGGGGTCCTCGGAGACGTGCGCGTTCACGGTGCCGGTGATATGGGCGTTCTTGCCCAGGATGAGCTTGTCGGCCCAAACCTCGACATCGCCCTCGACGGTGCCATCGATGGTCACCGTATCGCCCGCAAGCGCTGCCGACTTGGTGGAGCCTCGCAAGGCAACCGTCTCGCCTATCGCGTAGAAACAGTTGGCGGTGCTGTCGGAATTGAGAACGACATGCTGGCCAGCAACGGTCACGCTGCCATCAACCGTGGTCTGGGCGATATCAATCGTGCGCGCCGCAAGACGAATGGCGCCGCCCACCGTGCAGTCGCGAATTGAGAGGGTATCGCCCGCGGCGATGATATCGCGGTCGATGGACACATCATCCAAGTTGAGGGCCTGACCGGCCCAGTACAGGTCACCCTCAACGCCGGACGGATTGGCGTCATTGTCGGTCGCAAGTACGTTGCCTGCGGTGTCCGTGCCGGCGAACGACGCCGTGGGAAGCACGGTGATCGCCAGCGCGATGAGCGCGAATAGGATGGTGATGCGGCCCCATGCTTTACGGCGCTGGGTCAACGGGAATTGATTGCAGGGCATAGTGAATCCTTCGTTAGATACTCGGCATATATCTAACAGGGTACCCAACGCGTGGGCGCTCTAAAAGAACCTCTCGGTTGCATTTCGAAGGGTCGTGCCGTGCTGTCTACTTTTTACGGTGCAAGAAGCGCGCGATATCTTCTTCGGTGGGGCTTTTGATGTCAAAGCGCAGCGAGAGCCAGCGCAGACCCATGGTCACGACAACGCATACGACCAGCGCGGCGACATTGCTCATGATGCCGCTCATAACGAGACACACATAGCTTGTCGATCCGGCGATGGCGGCGATGGCATAAAAGTTAGTACGTTGGAAAATGCCCGGAACCACGCCCATAAAGCCGTCGCGCAACATGCCGCCGCCCACCGCGGTGAAAAAGCCCATCATGATGCACACCGCCGGCGCAAAGCCGTAGACCAGCGCCTTGTCTGCTCCAGTGGCGGCGTAGATGCCGACCGAGATGATGTCGAGCAGGGGAATGAGTTTTTCGGGCTTGTCGACGATAGCCGGGAAGATATAGATGATGGCTGCCGTGGCAATGGAAAGCGGGAGCGCCATCGGCTGGTTGAGGATGTAAACGTTGCCCACCTGCAGCGTCATATCGCGCAAAAGACCGCCGCCCAGACCGCAGACCACCGCGAGCGCGACCGCGCCCACCAGGTCGAGCTTGTGCTCGCGCGCAACCAGTACACCCGAGATCGATGCAGCGACAACAGCGAACATCTCGAGCCAAAACGGAATAGCGACCATGGCATCCGAGGCATGTGAGGTAATGGTTATGGCGGCGACGACGGGCAAGATGGGGTCCTTTGGATTACGGATTTGGACAATGCCCGTACATAGTACATGTTCGGCGCCGATTGCGACCCTATTGCTCGGCAAACGGTCGGGACTGGGTGGGGGCATGGCGTTGCTGGAATGCCAGGGGTCCAGAACATGTACGTCACCCTCCAAAAACGACATTTTCCGACATCTTTGGAGGCTGACGTACATGTTTGGATTGAGCTCACAGCATGAGTGAGTTGATTTACTCACATCCGGTATATTTCCCCACTTCAACGGACATAAGAGTTGGATACCGGCTCAGAGCGAGAGGCCCTCAATGGATACCCCTGTTCTCATTTCGCATAAAACCGCATGGCTTGTCCATCATGCACCCCAGAATTTGGTTCAGTCTCTTGCGCGGCACGACTACCAGATAGGCGCACAAGGCATCTCCACCCAGCAACGTGTTGCGCGCATACGACAGGCCCTTACCGACTGCGGCATTCCGTCCGATATGCTTAAGACTATCGATATCGCGGTTGTATTCGAATTTGAGCGAATTCGTACCAAAGGCGTCGTTTGCCACATTCTTGGACAAAATCTTCCCTACGAGCATATTAACGAGTTGACGCCCGGAATCTTCATCACCGACGAAGCCTTCACCTTCGCGCTCGCTGCCGAGTGGATGGATAGGATCGAATATCTCGAATATGGCTATGAAGTTTGCGGCGATTATCGCATGAGGCTCAATCCCGCCGACCCTTATACCGAGCAACCAGCCACCACCTCCAAGGATGAAATAACCGAACTGCTCGATCGGCACCCCGGCAAACCCGGTGCCACACGTGCACGGCTCGCGCTCAGGCACATCTACAATCGCTCGGCCTCGCCTATGGAGACCGCTTCGGCAATCGCCCTCTCGCTCCCAACAAGCGAAGGCGGCGTTGGCATCCGAGGTATCGAACTCAACAAACCGCTCGAGATCCCTCAACGTCTCTGGCATTGCGCCAAAGCTCGAACACTCAAAATCGATGCGCTCGTTACCTACAAGCGCAGGGAGCTCGGTATCGAATATAAGGGCGGCTTTCACGATGAGTTCGAGCGCAAGGGGGCAGATGCGGAGCGAGAGGCCGTTCTCTCCCAAATGGGATATCGAATCGTTACGCTCACTTCGGCTCAGTTCGGCAGCCAGCTCGCCTTTCACCGCGCCATGAACAACATTCGCGAAGCACTCGGCATGCCTCGCTGTACCGACACCGGGTACCAGCGAAAGCAAAACGAACTACGCAAGGCACTTATCCGTAACTGGAAAGGCATGCGAGACGAGGAGGCGCCTTCCGAATAGTGCCACTCCCGTGAGCTCAATCCAAATGTGTACGTCAGCCTCCAAAGATGTCGAAAAATGTCGTTTTTGGAGGGTGATGTACATGTTTGGTTGGGGCGTGCGGCCGAGAGAGGATTCGATAACAAAAAAGCTCCCATTCCCGGGAGCTTTCTCAACCAAAATGGCGGAGGAGGAGGGATTCGAACCCTCGTGACCTTATACAGGCCAAACGGTTTTCGAGACCGCCGCATTCAACCACTCTGCCACCCCTCCGCGTGGGGTAAAAACAAAGCAGGCTCGAAGGCCTGCTTTGGAATTAACTGGCGGAGAGTCAGGGATTTGAACCCTGGAGACGCTTTTGACGCCTACACGATTTCCAATCGTGCTCCTTCGGCCACTCGGACAACTCTCCGTTAAATGCGAAAGTCAGTATACACGAGGAATCGCAAAGTGCAAACAGAAAAGTTGGCATTTTTTGAAACGCTTGGCTTCGTGATGGGGTCCAGGAGGCCAAAAACGGGCTCTGACCAGCATGGCTGCATGCGGCAAATTGTTCAAAATGAGTATTTATAAACGACGTGGCAGCAATTTTAAAAATCTTTGAACGGTGTTGTGAACCACTGGTATGCATTTCGCGACCACAGCCATGCGCTCGCTGACCTGCGGCTTGGCTCAGTTTGTCCCCGCAGCGCCGTGTCTTGTCCGCAGATCCGTCAAGCATTTGGTCAGCATTTGGTTGGAAGACGCATGAAACGTCGTGCGAGTATAGGCATATGTGGAGGTCATGAGGTTGTAGCTGCATATTCTTGCAGCCTGGGAGGTTGAAAGATATTATTACCAAGTCTTTTCCTGCTTCAGGCGCACCTTCACGACCTGAAGCCACATTTGCCCAGAGGAGGTGACAATATGAAGGCTTATGAACTGCTGTTCTTTGTTGACCCGTCGCTCGACCCCGAGACTCGTCTCGCTGTTATGAAGCGTATCGATACCACGATCGCTGAGGGCGCTGGCAAGGTCGACTCCGTTGACGAGTGGGGCAAGCGCAAGCTCGCCTACGAGATCAACGACCTCACCGATGGTGACTACACCCTCATCAACTTCCACGCAGATCCTACCCAGATCGCCGAGCTTGATCGCGTCCTGCGCATCACCGACGCTGTGGTTCGCCACATGATCGTCCGTCGCGACGACCAGGAGTAAGACTGTCGTTTTGGACTGGGCTTGTGCCCCAAGAGGAAGTAGTGAGTTATGAGCATCAATCGAGTGAACATCACCGGTAACCTCACGCGTGATCCCGAGCTGCGCGCCACCGCCGGCGGAACCCAGGTTCTGTCCTTTGGCGTCGCCGTGAACGATCGTCGCCGCAACCCGCAGACTGGCGAGTGGGAGGACTATCCCAACTTTGTCGACTGCACTATGTTCGGCACGCGCGCCGAGGCCGTGAGCCGTTTCCTGGCAAAGGGAAACAAGGTCGCGATCGAGGGCAAGCTGCGCTACAGCTCTTGGGAGCGCGACGGCCAGCGCCGGAGCAAGCTTGAGGTCATCGTCGATGAGATCGAGTTTATGAGCTCCCGTGGTGGTCAGGGTGGCTACGATCAGGGCGGTTACGCCCCCGCAGCTCCCGCGCCCGCAGCACGTCCTGCCGCACCGGTGGCAACGCCGCCCGCGGTCGACGTCTACGATGAGGACATCCCGTTCTAAGGGCTGTTCACCTATTTTTGAGTGAGAGGCGGCTTCGGTTCGCCGAAGTTGCCAAACGAAAGGTATTTTGACATGGCTAATGATTTTTCTGCACGTCAGCCGCGTCGTAAGTACTGCCAGTTCTGCAAGGAGAACACTGAGTTCATCGACTATAAGGACACTCAGCTTCTCCGTAAGTACATGACCGACCGTGGCAAGATCAAGCCCCGTCGCGTCACTGGCGCTTGCACGCAGCATCAGCATGACATCGCCAACGCCATCAAGCGCGCCCGCGAGATGGCTCTCCTGCCGTACACCGTCCCCGTGGTTTCCTCTCGTGGCAACCGCGACCGCGGCTAAGAAGGGAGACGCATCATGAAGGTTATTCTTCTCGATGAGATCAAGGGCAAGGGCGGCGAGGGTGACGTCGTAGAGGTCGCTCAGGGTTACGCTGAGAACTTCCTGTTCCCCAAGAAGCTCGCTGTTGCCGCCACCAAGGGCAACCTCAAGCAGCTTGACGAGCGTCGCAACAACATCGCCAAGCGCGAGGCCGTCCGTCTGGCTACCGCCAACGAGACCAAGGCTGCCTTCGAGGGCAAGACGGTCACCGTTGACGTCAAGGTTGGCGACGAGGGCATCCTCTTTGGCTCCGTTACCGCCGCTATGATCGCTGACGCCATCAAGGCTCAGCTCGGTATGGACATCGACCGCAAGCGCGTCGAGCTCGGTAAGCCCATCAAGGTTGCCGGTGCCCACACCGTTGCCATCTCGCTGTACCGCGAGATCAAGGCCGAGGTTGTCGTTCTCGTCGGCGTTACCGCCGAGGAGCTCGCTGCCGAGGCTGAGGTCGAGGAGGCCGCTGAGGTCGCCGAGGCCGAGACCGCCGAGGTCGAGACTGAGGCTGCTGCCGAGTAGCATTTGCTGCAACGCAACAATCTTGTTCTAAGAAGGGCGCTCTGGGAAACCAGGGCGCCTTTTTGTTTTTTGCGCTGAGTGAGTGTCATGGTGAACGTTGCGTCGAAGTCCTATATACAGGACCGTTCGTCCGTTTGGTTCGGTGATGATTGGCGGCGCGCGGCGCGTTTTGGGACCGTGGCTGATACTATGGATGCTCGCAAGCGATATGAATGAGGATGCTCATGGCATATGACGATAGGGAGACCGGGCTGACGGTCGAGGACCGCGGCTCAAAGTTGGGTCTTCCCCAAAACCAAGATGCAGAGGCCAATGTACTGGCCGCTATGCTGCTATCGCCCGAGGTGGTCGAAGAGGCCCAGGTCGAGCTGCAGCCCGATGACTTCTACCGGCCCATTCATAAGACCATCTATACTGCGATGGTCGATATGTACAACAGCCGCATTCCCATCGACTCCATCTCGCTGATCGATTACCTGCGAAGCATCAACAAGCTCGATGCCGTGGGCGGCGAAGCGTACATTTTGGAGTTGATGGGTCAGACCCTGTCGCTCGTCAACTGGCAGCACCATGCCGCCATCGTTCGACGCGACTCGATGCTGCGCGAGCTGATCGGCGCCACCAACGAGATCAACGCGCTGGCATATAACGCCCCCACCGACACCAAAGAGGTTGTCGAGCTGGCCGAGAGCAAGCTGCTCAAGGTTACGGCGCGCGAGGTCAAGTCGAGCTACAAGACGCTGACCGAGTTTATGGTCGAGGCCTATAACGAGGCCGAGGAAGTGTGCCAGGCCGGTGGTCAGGCGGCGGGCGTGCCCACCGGCTTTCCGTCACTCGACCGCATGCTCATGGGTTTCCGCGAGGGCCAGCTCATCATCATCGGCGCCCGTCCTGCTGTAGGTAAGACGTCGTTCGCCCTAAACCTGGCGCTCAACGCTGCCGCTGCTGGTTATACTGTCGGCTTCTTCTCGCTGGAGATGTCGGGCAAGGAAATTGCCCAGCGTCTGATTTGCGCCTACGCCATGATCTCGATCAGTGACTTCCGCATGGGCCGCATTAGCCCCGAGCAGTGGGCCAATATCAACGAGGCCACGCAGACCTTGTCCAAGCTCGATATTCTGATTGACGATACGCCCGGCACCACAGTAACCGAGATTCGCGCCAAGAGCCGCCGTATGCTCCATAACAAGGAGAAGGCAATCATCATCCTGGACTACCTGCAGCTGGTGAGTCCTCCGCCGGGACGTCGCTCCGAGAGTCGTACCGTCGAGGTCTCGGAGATGTCGCGTGGTCTTAAGATCATGGCCAAGGAGCTCAAGATCCCGCTCATCGCGCTGTCGCAGCTCTCGCGTCAGGTCGAATCCCGTACCGGCAAGCGCCCGCAGCTTTCCGACCTTCGTGAATCGGGCTCCATCGAGCAGGACGCCGATATTGTTATGTTCTTGGACCGCTCCGCCGACGAGGCCGAAGCCTCGCGCGACGATCGACCCGACGAGGGCGTTACGCGTATCGTCGTGGCCAAGAACCGTTCGGGCCCGATCGGCGACGTCGACCTGATGTTCCTGCCGGCATCCACCAAGTTCTATGAGCTTGATGGGGCACATGCCGAGGAGTAGGACAGGCGCCCGTTGCACGGGTATACTGGGAATGTTTTGTGCTTCTGCGTGCCGGCGTGGCGCGTAGACAGTCCATGAATGTAAGGAGTAAACATGCCGTCAACCGTTTTGGTCGGTGCCCAGTGGGGCGATGAGGGCAAGGGTAAGATTTGTGACCTGGTCGCCGGCGACTTCGATGCCGTCGTGCGCTACTCGGGCGGCAACAACGCCGGTCACACCATCGTCGTCAACGGCAAGAAGTACGGCCTGCACCAGGTGCCCTCCGGCATCATGTATTCCGACCACGTGTCGGTGATCGGTAACGGCTGCGTCGTCAACCCCAAGGTTGTCCTTGAGGAGATCGACATGTTTGAGGCCGACGGCATCACCACCAAGAACCTCAAGATTAGCGGCAACGCGCATGTCATCATGCCGTACCACATCGATCTGGATGGCGCCTTTGAGCAGAAGCTCGGCAAGAAGAACATCGGTACCACCAAGCGTGGTATCGGTCCGTGCTATCAGGACAAGATGGCCCGCATTGGCCTGCGCATGCAGGACATGCTGGACGAGGCACTGTTCCGCGACAAGCTGGAGACCGCTCTCGCCCGCGTGAACCCCGAGCTCGAGCTCATCTACAACCTGCCCACCTATACCGTGGACCAGATTTGCGACGAGTACCTGCCGATGGCCGAGCGCCTGCGTCCCTACATCACCGAGACGAGTCTGCTGCTCAACAACATGATCGACGAGGGCAAGGACCTGCTGTTTGAGGGCGCCCAGGCGACGCTGCTCGACATCGACCACGGCACCTATCCGTACGTGACGTCTTCCAACTGCACCGCCGGCGGCGCCATCACCGGCTCCGGCGTCGGTATGAAGAATGTTGACCGCGTGCTGGGCGTCATGAAGGCCTATATCACCCGCGTCGGTTCGGGCCCCATGCCCACCGAGCTTTCCTATGAGTCCGAGGCCGGTCACACGCTGACCGAGGAAGGCTACGAGTACGGCGTGACCACCGGTCGCCGTCGTCGTTGCGGCTGGTTTGACGGCCCTATCGCCAACTATGCCTCGCGCGTCAACGGCCTCACCGACATCGCCGTGACCAAGCTCGACGTGCTTTCGGCCTTCGACACCATCAAGGTGTGCGTGGCCTACGACGTCGATGGCGAGCGCTACACCAGCGTGCCCGAGCATCAGGTGCGCTTTGAGCATGCCAAGCCCATCTACGAGGAGCTCCCCGGCTGGAAGTGCGATATCACCGGTTGCCGCAGCTTTGACGAGCTGCCGCAGGAGGCTCAGGACTATGTGGCATTTATCGAGGATCTGGCACACACCCGCGTGACGTTCATTGGCGTTGGCGCTGGTCGCGAGCAGATCATCAACCGATTCTGGAAGTAATCGGGACTATTTGGTTATTGCGATATACCCCTTTGCAGCCCAAGCGGGCGGCCGAGGGGTATATTTGCTTGCAAAGGGCTCGCGTGGAGCGGGCCGTTCATCCATAGAGGAGGCACCCTTGAAGGCGGACACTCAAACCATCGACATCCTGTTGTTGGGCAGCGGCGGCCGTGAGCATGCTTTGGCAGCTAAGCTCGCGGCATCACCGCGCGCCGGCAAGCTCTACATTGCGCCGGGCAACGGCGGCACCGCGAGCTGTGGCGAGAACGTTGTTCTCGACGACTGCGATCCTGCGGCCGTGGCGGCGTTTGCGCAGAGCCACGGATGCGGACTCGTGGTAATTGGCCCCGAGGCTCCGCTCGTGGCGGGCGTGGCCGACGCCGTGCGCGCGGCGGGTATTCCCTGCTTTGGCCCGGGTGCCGAGGGCGCCCAGATGGAGGGCTCCAAGCTGTTCTCCAAGCAGCTCATGGAGCGTGCGGGCATTCCGACGGCAGCCTATGGTTCGTTTACCGACGAGGCTTCGGCTCTCGCCTACGTGCGCGAGCAGGGCGCCCCGCTGGTCGTCAAGGCCGACGGCCTTGCCGCGGGCAAGGGCGTTATCGTGGCGACCGAACTTGAGCAGGCCGAGGAGGCCGTGCGCGAGTGCTTTGGCGGCACCTTTGGCGATGCCGGCAACACCGTGGTTATCGAGGAGATGCTGACCGGCCCCGAGTGCTCGCTGCTGGCCTTTACCGACGGCAAGACCGTGCGCCCCATGGCTACTTCGCAGGACCACAAGCGCGCGCTCGAGGGCGACAGGGGCCCCAACACCGGCGGCATGGGCGTCTACAGCCCGGTGCCCATCGTGACTGACGAGGAGCACACCACCATGGTGAAGGTCATGGAGCAGACCGTGGCCGAGCTCGCTGCCGAGGGTATCGACTACCGCGGCTGCCTGTACGGCGGCTTTATGCTCACGCCTGCCGGCCCCAAGGTGCTGGAGTTCAATGCCCGCTTTGGCGACCCCGAGACGCAGGTCGTGCTGCCGCGCCTTAAGAACGACCTGGTCGAGGTCATGTTGGCTTGTGCCAACTGCGAGCTCGATCAGATTGAACTCGACTGGCGTGACGAGTGGGCCGTGGCCGTTGTCCTGACGAGCGCGGGCTACCCCGGCAGCTACGAGAAGGGCAAGGTCATCACCGGTATTGAGGATGCCGAGGCCATGGAGAACGTGACCGTGTACCACGCGGGCACTGCCGTGGTGGACGGCCAGCTCGTGACCAACGGCGGCCGCGTGCTTGCCGTGACCGCGCTGGGCGATACGTTTGAGAACGCTCGCAACCTTGCCTACGAGGCTTGCGAGAAGATCGATTTTGAGGGCAAGACCCTGCGCCACGACATTGGCCTGCGTGCGCTGCGCGGCCGCGACGCCTGGGATGCCTAAAATCCGAGAGGAATGAGACGGATGGACGAGAAGAACGAAGAGCTCGTGGATGCGCAGATCGTCGAAGAGGACAGCCGCATGTATGGGCACGCCGAGGGCGAGCCTGGTGGTGAGGTCGCTGACGAGCCGGCGCTGGTGCTGGGCGACGACGACCCGCACGATGCCGAGCTGCACGAGAAGATTCTTTCGGAGGAGTGCGCCTGGAAGGGCAAGATCCTCGACGTCCACCGTCTTGAGGTTGAGCTGCCCAACGGTCGCCGCAGCGCCCGCGATATCGTTCGCCATCCAGGTGCGGCGGCCGTTGTGGCGCTGACCGAGAGCGGCAAGATCGTGCTGGTGCGTCAGTACCGCACCGCCATCGACCGCGTGACGGTCGAGATTCCCGCCGGCAAGCTCGATCCAGGCGAAGATCCGCTCGATTGCGCTAAGCGCGAGCTGCACGAGGAGACGGGCTTTAGGGCCGGTCGCATTCGCTTTTTGACGTCGATTGTCACGTCCTGCGGTTTTTGCGATGAGATCATTCATATCTACTTGGCCACCAAGCTCGAGTTTGATGCGCCCAACCCCGATGATGACGAGTTTGTCAACGTGGACCTGGTGCCGCTGCACGAGCTGATCGACGCCGTGCTCGACGGCAAGATCGAAGACGCCAAGACCGTCGTAGGCGCCTTGGCTTGTGACAGCATCGCGCACAGGCTGGGCGGAACTGAGCTTTAAAAGCGAGGGCGACCCTGGGGCAAACACTACTGATTATTTTGCCCCAGGGTCTTACGTTATTGTTTTATCTCCGAGGACTGCATGTTTAGAAGATTCTTGTCGTATTACAAGCCCCAGATGGGGCTTTTTGTTGCTGATACTGTTTGTGCTCTGGTGCTTGCCGCCATTGACCTGGCGTTCCCCATTATTCTGCGCAATTTGACCGGTGGGCTGTTTACTCAGGGTCAGGCTGCCATTATGCAGGCGCTCGGCATGATCGCGGTGGGCTTGGTGCTGATGTATGCCGTCCGCTGCGCCTGCCGCTACTTTGTGAGCTATTGGGGTCACGTGATGGGCGCGCGCATGGAGTCCAAGATGCGCGAGGACCTGTTTGACCAGTATGAGCGCTTTAGCTTTGCGTACTTCGACCGCAACAGCTCGGGCGACATGATGAGCCGCGTGGTCAACGATCTGTTCGATATCTGCGAGGCGGCGCACCACGTGCCCGAGTGGATCATCATCTGCGGCATCGAGATCATCGGCTCGTTTGTGATCCTCTTTACCATCGCCCCGGTGCTGGCGCTCGCCATGGCCGTGGTGACGGCGGCGTTTGCGGTCATCATGTTTTGGCAGAACATGCGCATGCGCGAGGTCTTTAGCGACAACCGCAAAAAAATCAGCGGCATCAATGCGCAGCTGCAGGATTCGCTGGCGGGCATGCGCGTGGTCAAGAGTTTTGCCAATGAGGAGACCGAACGCTTCAAGTTCCGCGCCTCCAACAATCGCTATCTTTCGTCCAAGGAGAACATGTATCACGCCATGGGCGTCTATACCGCGACGTATGGCCTGCTCTCGGGTGTGCTCTATGTGATCGTGGTGCTGCTGGGCGGCTGGCTGGTCGCCCAGGGACAGCTGCAGGCGGTCGATATGGCGACCTTTGCACTCTATATTTCGCTGTTCTGCACGCCGCTCGAGACACTCGTCAATTCAGCCGAAACGTATCAGAAGGCTATCGCCGGCTTTAAGCGTATGGACGAGGTGCTCTCGACCGCGCCGGATATCCAGGACAAGCCGGGCGCTACGGATCTGCAGGTGATCGCCGGCGCCGTGGAGTATCACGACGTGTGCTTTAACTACGAGGATGTTGAGCTGGGCGAGGGCGATGCCGCCGAGCGTCCCGTTATCGACCATATGAATCTGTCCATCAAGCCCGGGCAGACCATCGCTTTGGTTGGCCCTTCGGGCGGTGGCAAGTCCACGACCTGTTCGCTGTTGCCGCGCTTTTATGACGTGGCTGCCGGATCCATTAGCATCGACGGCCAGGACGTGCGTGATGTGACGCAGCAGAGCCTGCGTCGTGCCATCGGCCTGGTGCAGCAGGATGTCTATCTGTTTGACGGTACGATTGGCGAGAACATCGCCTACGGCAAGCCGGGCGCTACGGCAGAAGAGATCGCCGAGGCCGCCCGTCGTGCCAACATCGATGCCTTTATCGAGTCGCTTCCACAGGGCTATGACACGGTCGTGGGCGAGCGCGGCAGCCGTCTTTCGGGCGGACAGAAGCAGCGCGTTGCCATCGCGCGCGTGTTTCTCAAGAATCCCAAGATCCTGATTTTGGACGAGGCGACGAGTGCTTTGGATAACGAGAGCGAGGAGGCAGTGCAGGAGTCACTCGAAGAGCTGGCACGCGGCCGCACCACGATTATCATCGCCCACCGTCTTTCGACCATTAAGCATGCTGACGAGATTGCGACCGTTGAGCATGGTCGCGTTGTGGAACGTGGCACGCACGAGGAGCTTCTCGCCCGTGGCGGCACCTATGCCCGTTACTATCGAATGCAGTTCGAAGGTGCGCGTGCGCACGAGCTCGACTGATTGATATGACAGGAAGTTTATGGCTGACAAGAACCCTTTGACTCCGGAAGAAGTGACGGAGTTATTCTCCGAAATCGATGCATCCGGTGTCTTGGATCCCACGCTTGCCAAAAAGCGAACCGAGCGCATGCGTGAGAAGGAGGCTGCGGCCAAGCGCGGTGACAAAGCGGCGCTAGCGCAGCTGCGCAGCGAGGACCGCGCGAGCCAAGCAAAACATATCGACCCGCTGTCCGAGGACGATCCTTCGGGCTCGCAGGTGAGCCATACCATTACGAAGACCGCGATGGCCGTGGTCATCGGTATTTTGGTGCTGATCGTGGGCATGCAGATCGGCTACGGCGTGATGCGTCGCCTGAACACCGCCAACCTGTCCGAGAGCGTTTCGGTCGATACCGTTTCGACGGCGCTGAAGGGCGGCCTTGAGTGGGGCAACGGCTTTACGCAGTTCCCGCTCGACTTTACCGTCGATGAAGCCGATGAGCGTACGGGCACGGTCGAGGTGACGGTGTTGGACACATCGTCTGCCAACGAGCTCGAGCTGCTGTCCAACGGGCAGATCCAGGCCGCGGCGCTTGCGACCAACGCGCTGCTCAACGATAAGATCGACCGCGTGGTGTATAACGTTCACGCCTATATCGACGAGGATAGCAACATTCAGCACGATTCCTTCTTTGGCATGTTTCCCGCCCACGGCCACCAGAGCGCCATCCTGACGTTCGTGTGGACCAAGAGCTCATCCAACGCCACGAATATCGACTGGAAGATGCGCATCGTGAGTATGGATGACACCATCGCCGAGCGCATTCAGAAGCAGGTGAACTCGGTGTCGTCGTTGATCGAGGACCCGGTGGTGAGCCAGACCAAGATTGACGAGGAAAAGGCCGAACGTGACCTGGAGCATCGTCTGCATGGCCGCGAGATTTTCCGCGGCGGCAAGCCCGATCGCACACCGTCCGAACTGCTGGAGCAGGACAAGAAATAATAAGACGTCATCATCCCGCGTGAGCCACAAGCCTCGCGGGATGATTTTTTAATCCCCGTCCCAGAAAAATCATTATGCATAGAAAGTCATAATTATCATTTCGTAAACATTTCGATGAAATTAACGCCATGAGGCATACTTGCGGTTACAATACCGCGAGGCCTAACTACACACCTTTAAGCCGGTCCTGTGAGACCGGGAAGGAGAATTATGGCGAACAACCATACCGCGGGCGCTGCCGCCCGCACCTTCGCGCCCAGCGAGCTTTGCCAGCGTATGCTGGCCAAAACCAGCAAGGGCACCTGCGGTCCCTGCATCCTGTATCTTGAGGATGGGACCATTTTTTATGGACGTGCATGCGGTGCCGAGGGCACCGCGACCGGCGAAGTCTGCTTCAACACCTCGCTCGAGGGCTACTTTGAGGTCATGACCGACCCGAGTTATGCCGGCCAAATCGTAACCATGACCTATCCGCAGATCGGCAACTACGGTATCGACGAGACCGATGTCCAGTCGGCCTTACCCGGCGACGCCGTGCGCCCTGCGAGCGCTCCGGCTATGCGCGGCATGATCGTTCGCGACATGTGCGCCACGCCTTCTAACTGGCGCTCGGCCGTCAGCGTGCCGGAGTATTTGCGCGCCCACGGCATCGTCGCTATCGAGGGCGTCGACACCCGCGCTCTGGTACGCCACCTGCGCGACAATGGTTCCAAGATGGGCATTATCTCGACCGAGATCTTCGACATCGACGAGCTTGCCGAGCGTCTGGCCGCAGCGCCCACGCTGGTAGGCGAGAATCTGGTCAAGACCGTGAGTTGCCCCGCGCCTCACGAGTTTGCCGCCGTCGACCTGCCTGCCACGCATGACTTTGCACTTGCGGCTGCCGCTCCTGCCCGTCACAAGGTGGTCGCCTACGACTGCGGTGTGAAGCGCGGCATTCTGGAGGGTCTGGTCCGCGCTGGCTGCGACCTTACCGTCGTGCCGTGGGATACGCCCGCCCAGCAGGTGCTCGACATGAATCCCGATGGCGTCTTTTTATCCAACGGCCCCGGCGACCCCGATGCCGTGGTGGAGACCTACGAGCAGGTGCAGCAGCTGATCGGCAAGGTGCCGGTCTTTGGCATTTGCCTGGGTCATCAGATGATCAGTCTGGCCTGCGGCGCCCAGATGGAAAAGCTTAAGTTCGGTCACCGCGGTGGCAACCAGCCGGTCATGAACCTGGTAAGCCGTCGCGTGGAGATCACCGCGCAAAACCATGGCTTTGGCCTGCTGTTCCCCAGCTTGGGCAAGCTTGTCCCCGAGCTTTCCGGCGGCGAGACCGAGCATGCGGCCGATGGAGATCTGCGCGTCTGGGTGCGCCGCGGCATCGCGCCGGTCGTGATGAACGAGCGCTTCGGCCGCATTCGCCTGACACATGTGAACCTCAACGACGGCACCGCCGAGGGCATCCAGCTGCTCGACGCCCCGTGCTTCTCGGTCCAGTATCACCCCGAGGCCTCGCCTGGCCCCACCGATGCCCACTATCTCTTTACCGCCTTTACGCGACTCATGGACGGCGAGGAGAACTACCTGGACATCGACACCGCGAAGGACCGCCTGGCTGGCTGGAATTTCGCCGAGACCGCCGCGACCGAGACCGAGGAGAACTAACATGCCGAAACGTACTGACATCAAGCGCATCCTCGTCATTGGTTCGGGTCCCATCGTTATTGGCCAGGCCTGTGAGTTCGACTACTCCGGCGCCCAGGCCTGCAAGGTGCTCAAGGAGGATGGCTTTGAGGTCATCCTGGTCAACTCCAACCCGGCGACCATCATGACCGACCCGGGTCTTGCCGACCGAACCTATGTCGAGCCCATCACCGCCGAGTTTATCGAGCGCGTAATCAAGAAAGAGCGCCCGGACGCGCTGCTGCCCACGCTGGGCGGCCAGACCGGTCTGAACGCCGCCGTCGAGCTGGCGAAAGACGGCACGCTCGACAAGTATGGCGTCGAGATGATCGGCTGCGACCTGGCCGCTATCGAGCGCGGCGAGGACCGCAAGCTCTTTAACGAGGCCATGGCCGAGATTGGCCTGGAGGTCGCGCGCTCGGGCTATGCCTACAGCGTGACCGACGCCGAGGCTATCGCCGAGCGCGTGGGCTATCCCTGCGTACTGCGCCCGAGCTTTACCCTCGGCGGCGCCGGCGGCGGCATCGCTCACACCCACGAGGAGCTCGTCTCCATCGTGAGCCAGGGCCTGGAGCTCTCGCCTGCCCACGAGGTGCTGGTTGAGGAGTCCATCGAGGGCTGGAAAGAGTATGAGATGGAGGTCATGCGTGACCACGCCGGTAACGGCATCATCGTGTGCTCCATCGAGAATCTCGACCCCATGGGCGTGCACACCGGTGACTCCATCACCGTGGCGCCGGCGCAGACGCTCTCCGACCTTGAGTATCAGCGCATGCGCGTAGCCTCGCTCGCCATTCTGGAGAAGATCGGCGTCGAGACCGGTGGCTCCAACGTGCAGTTTGCCGTGAACCCCAACACCGGTCGCTTGATCGTCATCGAGATGAACCCGCGCGTGAGCCGTTCGTCCGCGCTGGCCTCCAAGGCCACGGGTTTCCCCATCGCTAAGGCCGCCGCGCGCCTGGCTGTGGGTTATACGCTCGACGAGATCGTCAACGACATCACCAAGGCCACGCCCGCCTGCTTTGAGCCCACGATTGACTACTGCGTGGTCAAGGTGCCGCGCTTTGCCTTCGAGAAGTTCAAGGGTACCGACCCCACGCTCACCACGCGCATGAAGGCCGTGGGCGAGATCATGGCGATTGGCCGCACCTTTGAGGAGGCCTTCGGCAAAGCCATGCGCTCGCTGGAGGACGGTCACCAGGGTATCTGCGCCGGTGGCAAGGAGGGTGCCGATAAGCTGAGCGACGATGATCTCGCTCAAGCCGTGGCCACGCCGACCGAGCACCGCATCTTCTTTGTGGTCGAGGCCCTACGCCGTGGCTGGGACATCGCTCGCATCCATGCCACCTGTGGCATCGATCCGTGGTACCTCAACCGCATCAATGACATGGTGCAGGTCCAGGAGAGCATCCGCGGCCTGCGTGTGGAGGATATCGACGCCGACGCGATGCGCTTGCTCAAGCAGTACGGCACGAGCGACGCCGAGATCGCCGCGCTGACCGGCTCGGACGAGCGCTTTGTGCGCGCCTATCGCAAGGGTCTGGGCGTGGTTCCCAGCATGAAGACGGTCGATACCTGCGCTGCGGAGTTCTCGAGCGCCACGGAGTACCACTACAAGACGTACGAGAACATCTACCGCACGAGCCCGGATGCCAAGAAGTGCGTGGCTCCCGACGAGACCACGCCGGCGGACAAGCCCAAGGCGATGATTCTGGGCGCCGGCCCCAACCGCATTGGCCAGGGTATCGAGTTCGATTACTGCTGCGTGCACGCGAGCTACGCGCTGGCGGCCCGCGGCTTCGAGACCATCATGGTCAACTGCAACCCCGAGACCGTCTCGACCGACTACGATACCTCCGACCGCCTGTACTTTGAGCCGCTCACCTACGAGGACGTTATGGACGTCATCGATGTTGAGCGTCCCGACGGCGTCGTGGTGACGCTCGGCGGCCAGACCCCGCTTAAGCTGGCGCGCATGCTCGAGGAGAGTGGCGTCAACATCATGGGCACCAAGCCCGATGCCATCGACTTTGCCGAGGACCGCGAGCGCTTTGCCGCCCTGCTCGACAAGCTGGGCATTATGTACCCGCCGGCGGGCCAGGCCACCTCGTTTGAGGAGGCCGAGGCCGTGGCCGCGCACATCGGCTACCCGTTGCTGGTGCGTCCGAGCTACGTGCTGGGCGGCCGCGGCATGATGATCGCCTATGATGCCGAGCATCTGCGCGATTACATGGCCGAGGCTGCGCGCATTAGCCCCGACTACCCGGTGTACCTGGACCGCTTCTTGGAGGGTGCGATCGAGTCCGACGTCGACGCCCTGTGCGATGGCGAAGAGGTCTACATCGGCGGCATTCTGGAGCATATCGAGGAGGCCGGTATTCACTCCGGCGACTCTGCGACCTGCATCCCGCCGTTCAGCTTTAGCGAGAGCCTGCAGGCGAAGCTTCGCGAGACCACGCGCCGCATCGCGATGGCGCTGGGAGTCCGCGGCCTGGTCAACGTGCAGTACGCCATCAAGGGCGAGACCGTCTACGTGATCGAGGCCAACCCGCGCGCGAGCCGCACCGTGCCGTTTATCTCCAAGGCCACCGGCGTGCCGCTGGCCAAGTGCGCGGCGCGTATCATGGCAGGCGATTCCATCGCGAGCCTGGGCCTGCCGAGCGACGAGCGTCAGCTCGATTGGTTCTGCATGAAGGAAGCCGTTATGCCCTGGGGTCGTTTCCCCGGTGCCGACGTTATCCTGGGGCCCGAGATGAAGTCGACGGGCGAGGTCATGGGTATCGCCAAGAGCTATCCCGAGGCATACGCCAAGACGCAGCTGGCGATCGACTACAAGCTGCCCGATCCGAGCTGCGGCAAGGTGTTCATCAGCGTATGCGACCGCGACAAGCGTCATATCCTTTCGGTCGCGCGTATCCTGCGCTACCTGGGCTTTGACATCTGCTCCACCGAGGGTACGGCGCGCGTGCTGCGCGGCGGCAACGTGACGTGCGAAGTCGTGGAGAAGATCAGCGGCCCGCACGACGGCGAGCGTCCCAACATCGGCGACCTCATCACCGATGGCAAGATTGCGGTAATCATCAACACGCCGTACGGTCCGGGCTCGCGTGGCGATGGCTACCTGCTACGTACCGAGGCCGTGCGTCGCGGCGTGACCTGCGTGACGGCGATGTCTGCCGCCAACACCTACGTGAGCGCCATCGAGGCGGTGCGCGAGGACCAGCAGGGTCACGGCAGCGCCAACGACATGGGCATGGACGTCATCGCCCTGCAGGACCTGCCGCAGCACACGGTGTAGTTGACCTGGCCGGCCGGGGCGGCAGCCGGACACTTTCTCTCGGAAACTGGGCTTCGCGAAGTTTTCCGAGAGAAAGGTCCGCCTCCCGCCCCGGCCTACGGTGACTTGGCTGCACCATGTGCTGCCGAAGGAGCTTTGTGCGATGACTAAGGCTAAATCGAAAATGAGAATGGGCCCTGCCGTTCGTTCGAACGGCAGGGCCCATACTTTGTATGGAGGCCTTTTTGCTGTTAGTCGAGGACGCCTCTGGACAGTTAGTTCAAATTCGTATTTATTAGAGAGTAGGAGAAGGCTGATTTGGACTCATTCGGCCTATTTTTGGCAATCTGAATCGATAAAGATGCTCAGCCAAGCCGGGAACGGCCCAATAATGGGTTCGCGTCGGCTTCCAAGCGGCAATTTTGTGCCCAAGGCCACGGCCAAATTATACGCATCTGAACTAACTGCCCATCACTCTCCATCAACCTTTTTTCCAAACCAAATCAGTCAACGTACGTCATGGCAATATCCGGTAGGTCGCAGGGTGGCGGCTGAGCCTTTCTCTCGGGAAACTTCGCGAAGCCCAGTTCCCGAGAGAAAGGTACGGTCTGTGTGATACCAGATAAACAGTACATTTTTGCTTAATTGATATTTGACTGAAGAACCAATTGGTATGGCTTATTAAGCCCACCTTGCCATTGACGATCATTTTAATACCACTGGGAGAATTCCGAACTTGGTTGCGCAACTGCTCCCGTATGCTGATTCAACCTAATAGGTGGATATCTGGTTACTACCAGTTGACCCCTTGGTAACGGGTGGGACCACTGCGCGGAATGTACCGAACACCCCCCGTTTGATGCGTTCGCCCATGCTGCAGGGCGTGCGTCCGCGATGATTCCGCATGTCGGAGGGAAGGAGTCCAGGTGCGTAGGAATTCCATTTTTACGAAACGGTGGGTGAAGGGAAGCGCGGTCCTCGTTGCCACTGCAGCGACGCTCGTGTTTGCCAATCCCCAGCAGGCGATTGCCACGCCACTCAAGGGCGTCGACTCAGCTACCGTGTCTCAGTCTGCCTCGAACGTCGTCGACATCGATTTCGCTGACGGCATCAAGGGCCGTATTACGTTCCTCGAGGACGGTATTTTCCGCTATAACGTCGACCCCAAGGGTGAGTTTTCCGAGTACGCCACGCCGCGCAGTAAGTCCCACACGGCTAAGATCCAGGCTCAGCCCGATACTTCGGACGCCTACAGCAAGCCGAGTGCGACGGTTGCCGACAAGGGCGACGCTATCGAGATCACCGGCGGAAAGGCGACCGTGATCCTGGACAAGGCGACTGGCAAGATGAGTATCAAGTCAGGCGACCGTGGCGTGGTTTCTGAGTCCGCGCCCCTCGACCTTGATAAGAAGGGTACCGTCCAGACGCTCGCCAAGGAGAAGTCCGAGAACTTCTTTGGCGGCGGCACCCAGAACGGCCGCTTCCTGCACACCAACCAGACCATCGCCATCTCCAACACTAACAACTGGACCGATGGCGGCGTTGCCTCGCCCAACCCGTTCTATTGGACGAGCGACGGCTACGGCGTGCTCCGAAACACGTTTGCAGAGGGTTCCTACGACTTCGGTTCCACGGACTCATCGACGGTCACGACTTTGCACAACGAGAATGAGTTTGATGCCTATTACTTCGTGGCGACCAACGAGGGCGCCTCGAACGTGGCAACCGAGATGCTGCAGGACTACTACAAGGTGACCGGCAATCCGGTGCTGCTGCCCGAGTACGGTTTCTACCTGGGTCATCTTAATGCCTATAACCGTGATGGCTGGTCAACGACCTCGGGTCAGAAGAAGTGGGAGACCAAGGGCAGCAAGTCCTCGAGTGAGAAGGGCGACGTTAAATACGAGTCCGGCATGTCGACGGGCTACAAGCTCGACGGCACGCTTGCGGCCGAGACGCTCAACGGTGAGGGCCCTACGGTTGATACCGAGAACATGAAGGCGACCGATTTCGACCGCCAGTTCTCCGCCCGGCAGGTTATCGATGACTACGAGGACAACGACATGCCGCTCGGCTGGTTCCTGCCGAACGACGGTTACGGTGCTGGCTACGGCCAGAACGGTTACTACAAGACCGGCGGCGTCAACTCCGACGGAACGAGTTCTGCCGAGCGCCTCAACGCCGTGCGCGCCAACGTCGACAATCTTAAGAAGTTCACCGAGTATGCCAACTCCAAGGGCGTGAGCACCGGTCTCTGGACCCAGTCGAACCTCGAGCCCGATAGCAACTCCGAGACCCCGTGGCATCTGCTGCGCGATTTCGATTCTGAGGTCAAGACTGGTGGCATCACCACGCTCAAGACCGACGTCGCTTGGGTCGGCTCCGGCTACTCCTTTGGCCTCAACGGCATCAAGACGGCCTATGACACCGTGACCACCGGCGCCAACAAGCGCCCCAACATCATCACGCTTGACGGCTGGGCCGGCACGCAGCGCTTTGGCGGCATCTGGACCGGCGACCAGTACGGCGGTAACTGGGAGTACATTCGCTTCCATATCCCCACGTATATCGGCCAGAGCCTCTCGGGCAACCCCAACATCGGCTCCGATATGGACGGCATCTTTGGTGGCGATCCCATCATCTCCGCTCGCGACTACCAGTGGAAGACATTCACGCCCTCTATGCTTGACATGGACGGTTGGGGCACCTACCGCAAGTCGCCCATGACGCACGGCGATCCCTATACGGGCATCTCGCGCTTCTATCTCAAGCTCAAAGCACAACTCATGCCCTATATCTACACGAGCGCGGCCTCGGCGGCCAACATCGACACGGGCAACGGCGATACCGGCCTTCCCATGATCCGCGCCATGCTGCTTTCCGACAACTCCGAGTACGCCGCAAGCACCTCGACGCAGTACCAGTACATGTTCGGTGAGAACTTCCTGGTGGCACCGGTGTATCAGGATACCCAGGCAGATGAGAACGGCAACGATGTCCGCAACGGTATCTACCTGCCCAACTACGGTACCGACGAGAATCCCACCATCTGGATTGACTACTTCTCGGGCAAGCAGTACCGCGGCGGTCAGGTCCTCAACAACTACGAGGCTCCGCTTTGGAAGCTGCCACTCTTTGTTAAGGCAAACGCCATCGTGCCGATGTACGCCGAGAACAACAACCCCGAGGCCGTGACCGAGACCAACACCAAGGGCACCAATCGCAGCCAGCGTATCGTCGAGTTCTTCGCCACCGAGGGTGAGGGCAGCTTTACGCAGTACGAGGATGACGGCTCCTCCATCGAGAACAACACGACCGAGGACGATTCCTACGGCACAATCGACAATATTTCCTACGGTGAGCATGTGAGCACCGTCTATAAGTCGAGCGTGGTGGGCGGCACGGCGACCTTTACCGCCGAGACATCGCGGGGCGGCTACAGCGGCTACGACTCCAACCGCACCACGACCTTTGTGGCCAACGTCTCCGCCAAGCCCACGAGCGTCTCCGCCAAGAACGGCGGATCCGCGCTCAACGTGGTTGAGGTCGACTCGCAGGAGGCCTTTGACGCCGCGACCCCCGAGGCCGGCCAGGCGGTCTACTTCTACAACGAGACCCCCAACCTCAACCACTACGGTAGCGACGCAGGCAGCACCGAGGCCGAGCAGGGCGAGAGCTTCAACAACACCAAGATCACCACGAATCCCAAGGTCTACGTCAAGTTCGCGAAGACCGATGTCGCCACGGCAGCGCAGACGCTCGAACTGGGCGATTTCGTGAACGCCGATGCCACGCTCGCGGCCGACCGCTTCAACGAGAACCTCTCCGCACCCGCGAACTTTGCTGCCCCCGAGGACGCCACGACCCCCACGAGCATTAAGCTCACTTGGGGGAAGGTCGATGGTGCTACCTCCTACGACCTTAAGGTCGACGGCACTGTGTTCGCCGTGGGCGATGCGGCAGAATTCACGCATACCGATCTTGCCTACAACAGCAAGCATACCTACCAGATTCGTTCGCGCAACGCCGATGGCTACTCCGCATGGAGCGACGTGCTTGAGGCGAACTCTGCGCTCGACCCGTGGCGGAACGTGCCTGAGGCCGAGGAAATCACTTGGGAGGGCTCGCTCTACGGTAGCCATAAGGCCGAACTCGCCTTCGACCATGAGTTCCAGTCGGGCGACGGCGGTTTCCACTCCGGTGGCAACGATCTGGGCAAGGCGCTTACCGTTGACTACGGTCGCGCTTACAAGCTCGACAAGCTCGAGTACTATCCGCGCGATGATGCCGGTAACGGCACTGTGACCAAGATGCGCATCGAGACGAGCCTCGACGGCGTGCATTGGACGACGCAGGAGGTCGACTGGGATCGCTCCGCCGCATGCAAGACGGTGGCGTTCGACGGCGCCGTGGCCGCGCGCTACGTGCGTATGACGCCGCTCGCGTCCGTGGGCAACTTCTTCTCCGCCTCCGAGATCGCCATCTACAAGACCGACGGCACGGACGGCTTCGCTGTGGGCTCCAACCTCAACAAGGCCACGGTCTCCGACGGCGACTACTCCAACATGAAGAATTACCTGGGTCTTGAGAACCGCGAGCCCGACACCTCGACGTTCGACTCCCAGATCCGCGCCCACTTCGCCGACCTCAACGGCAACGGCGTCTACGACGTGTACGACTACTCCTTCACCATGGCGGCGCTCGACGGCGGCACCAAGCAAAAGGGCAAGGCTGCTGGCACCCTCGCGGTGATCCCGAGCAAGATGGAGGTCGAGGCCGGCGACGAGATCACGGTCGACGTCTACGCCACCGACGCCGAGAACATCAACGCGCTCGGTGCGCTCGTCAACTTCAACAGCGACCAGTTTGAGTATGTCTCCGAGAGCATCGCGCAGGATGCGTCGACGGCGGGCATGGAGAACCTCTCGCGCGAGAAAGTGCAGTTCACGGATGGCCACCAGACCATCAACCTGGCCTTCGCCAACCGCGGCGACGCCAAGCTCTTCAACAGTACTGGTGTGGTCGCGAGCTTCAAACTCAAGGCTAAGACGGCCGGCAAGGTCGAGCTGCCCTCGACGTCTTGGCTCGTCGGCCCGGCGTGCGACGCGCTCGAGTTCGTGAGTGATGGCACCGTGACGATGCCCAGTGTCCCGCAGCCCACCAAGTCCGAGTACGGCCGCGACGCCTTTGACATCACGATGACCAACGACGAGCTTCCCACCGACGACGGCACCAACGTCGAGAAGCTCATCCAGCAGAAGAGCTATGACGGACTGTTCGACAACAATGAGGGCGGCAACGACTTCGAGTTCCTGTGGAACTATGGGCCCAACTGGATCGACGGCAAGATGCCGACCTACGTCAAGCTGCCCGCCACGATGACGTTCGCCTTCAAGACGCCGTCGAAACTCGATAGCGTCGAGGTCGTTAACCGCAACGGTGGCAACGGCACCGTGCAGAAGATTAAGTCCGTCGTGACGTTCGAGGACGGCTCGACCCAGGAGTTCTCGGGCGGAAGCTTTGATTCCTATCAGGCTCGCTACGCCTTTGGCCTCTCTGCCGAGAACAAGGGCAAGAAGGCGACCAAGGTCGAGATCACGCCGCTTGAGGCATCGGGTGACCAGATGCTCACGCTGCGCGAGATCAACTTCAACTACACACAGGGTGTCGAGGCCATCGAGGGTGTCGAACTGGGCAAGAACCAGACCGAGTTCTTCGAGGGCGATGTGACGCTCGTCGACGCCAAGGCCACGCCCGAGAGCGCCGGCTACCCCTATGTGACGGTCGAGAGCTCCGATCCTTCTGTGGTGAGCGTCTCCGCTGTCCAGGCCGGCGATAGCGTGAGCTACTACCTGCGCGCCAACAAGGCCGGCAAGGCAACGATCACGGTGGCGTCGGTGCTCGATCCCTCCAGGACCGCATCCTATGGGGTCGAGGTCAAGGCTGGTGTCGACACCTCTGCGCTCATGGCAGCGCTTTCCAAGGCCGCGGGCTACAGCGAGTCCGTCTACACCAAGGATTCCTATGCAGCCCTCACCGCTGCGGTCGAGGCGGCTCAGAAGCTCCTCGATGGCGGCCAGGGCAGCTATAGCAAGAAGGATGTCGCAGACGCCACGGCCAAGATCGAGCAGGCAATCGACGGCCTCAAGATGCGCCCCGTCGATGAGAAGAGCCTCATCAACACGCCCGAGAACCGCGAGAACGTCAAGGTGACCGGCTTCTCGAGCGAGGCCGACTATGAGGGCAGCAACGCCGTCAACGCTCTTGACGGCGATGAGCAGACGCTCTGGCACAGCGACTATGCTAATAAGACCGGTATGCCCCAGCACCTGACCGTCGACCTGGGCCGCGACTACGATCTCACCGACGTCACGTTCCTGCCGCGCCAGGACGGCGGCATGAACGGCGATATCTTTGAGGCCGAGGTGCTGGTCTCCGACACTGCCGACGGTTATGAGATGGGCACCGCCACGTCGATGGGTACGTTTACCTTCGACAACGACGGCCGCGTGCTCACCGACCGTGGCGACTGGAAGCAGATGAGCTTTGGTGCCGCGCGCGGTCGCTACGTGACCGTCAAGGTGCTCCACGCCGGCGGTGGCAGCGTTGACGCCTACTGCAGCATGGCGGAGCTCAAGTTCTACGGTACGGCCGTTCCCAATCCGGTGGCGAAGGACGACCTCGCTGCCGCGATTGAAAAGGTTGATGCCGAGGTTGCAGCCGGCGACCTTAAGGCCAGCGACTACACCGAGGCTTCCTGGACCGCGTTCCAGAATGCCTTGGCGAGCGCCCGCGCCATCCTGAGCGACGAGAACGCCACGCAGGACGAGGTCGACCAGGCACTCAAGGCACTCGAGAGTGCTCGCGACGCGCTTGAGAAGACTCCGGTGACCCCGGTCGAGAACCCGACCAAGAAGCAGCTCAAGGCCTTGGTCAAGCAGGCGAAGGAGACTGACACCAAGGGAAAGACGGCCGAGTCTGTCAAGGCCCTGACGGATGCCATTACCTACGCCGAGGATGTCTTGGGTGATGAGAATGCTTCCGACGCCCAGCTCCAGGCGGCCTATGACCAGCTCAAGCTGGCCATCGAGGGCCTTAAGGATGCCGACTCCGGCAACCAGGGCGGCTCGGGCAACCAGGGTTCCGGCAACGGCTCGAACGGCGGCGGCCAGGCGGGCAAGCCCGCAGGCGACAAGGCCCAGAGCGGCAAAAAGAACGGTTCGGCGATCCCCAATACTGGCGACCAAACGGCGGCAACCGTCGCGACCATCGGTGGCCTTGGAGCCATCATCGCCGCGATCGGTGCCTTCTTCCACCGTCGTAATAAGGCTGAGTAGT